>JADKFY010000041.1 GCA_016717305.1 Flavobacteriales bacterium | reverse complement strand
CCCTCAGCGCGAACTACGCGAACATCCTCACCGGCCTCTGCACGCCCGGAGGAGATGCACTGATCGTGGAGTACGCCGATTCACTGCGCGCGTGGTATGATCTGCCGATCAACAGCGCGATGCAGACGGACATCCCCGGCATGAGCTGGAGCATGGTGGACGCCTACACCGCGCACGGGATCCGCTACCTGAGCCAGGGCCCCAACTACATCCCCGACCTGCCCGACGGCGGCGATCGCATCGGCAGCACCCTGCGCGAACAGGGCGACAAACCCTACTGGTGGAAGGGCACGACCGGCAAGGACAGCATCCTCGTGTGGGACAGCCGGACAGGGCTACGGCGGCTGGCATGGCTACACGGCCGGTGCGATCGTGAACGCGGCACACGGAAAGCATCGCCGCGTACATGAACGATCTCGCGGCGAAGGGCTATCCTTACGACATGGTGCAGTGGCGCTACAACATCGTGAGCGACAACGGGCCGGTGGACAGCACCCTCAGCGACTTCGTGCGCGATTGGAACGAGAAGTACGCCTCGCCGCGCTTGATCATCGCCAACGCGGGCGAGATGATGCAGAAGTTCGAGGAGAGGTACGGCAAGAGCATTCCCACCTGGAGCGGCGACTTCACGCCCTATTGGGAGGATGGCGCCTACAGCACGGCGAAGGAGGAAGGCGATGTGCGCGTGCTCAGCGCGCGGCTCACCAACCTGATCGACGCGGCCAAGATCCTGGACAAGCCCATCGACCCGCACCTGCTCTACCGCGCCAAGCGCAGCATCGTGATGTGGCACGAGCATACCTGGGGCGCGTGGTGCAGCATCAGCGATCCGGATGCGCACTTCACCACGGACCAGTGGCGGGTGAAGAAGGCGTTTGCGGATAGTGCGGGGTGGTATGTGAGACGGCTCGAGAAATGCGCCTTCCAATCTGCGACGGCATCCTGGGTGGAAACTTGGCAATACTAATACCCTCCATGGGAGCGATAAGACCTTCGTTCAGTCCAATCCCACTGGTGAGATTATCTACCCCCATCTGGGCATAGCTCGCTCAGAGATACAACGTTCCTCACTGCCAGTTCGTCAAGATTGCTCGCCAGGCGCTAGCAGTTCGATTGAATAAATCGGCAGGTAACAGGTGCACCTGAACCCCATCAATCGGAACTCACCACTGACAGGCTGGCTCCTGTTTTCATCTGTTAGGCGAACCTGGCTTCCGATCAATCGACATTCCAACCGGATGGAGAGCATTGACCACAACTGATGTTATTGACCTACAAGAGCCCAGTCAGGAACGATCGACTCGACGGACGGTTAAACCACTGTGGTGAACTCTTCGGTGACCATCCAGAACAGATAACACTTGACAGCGTTCGGCGGTCCACCTCGCCCTCCCCTCAACATCCCCAACGCCACCGTCCGCATCGGCATCAGCGATACCTGCGTGACGCCCGAGAGCGGCCGCATTCCAGGCAGCAACAACGACTTCTTCTGCGCCCAGCGCTGGATCGACGTGAGCAACGACAGCATGGGCGTCACCATCGTGTGCCCGCAAGGCGCGATCTGGGAGGTCGGCGAGATGGTGGACGAGCGCAAGGTGAACCCCGGTCGCGGTTCGAACCCGGAGCTATACAAAGCCTGGAAGACCGAGGCGAAGAGCAGCAGCACCATCTACCTCTACGCCCTCAACAACTACTGGCACACCAACTTCAAGGCCGACCAGGAAGGGCCGATCACCTTCGACCTCTACCTGAAGATGCACGGGCCGTTCAAGCTGGAGGAAGCGCGGAGGTTCGGGCTGGAGATGACGCGGCCGTTGATCACATGGTGGAAGTGAAGGCTTGTAACCACAGAGGACACGGAGAATGCGAAAACAGACGGCTCGAAGACCTTGATACGTGGACAAAGAAGTGATCAATCCCCAAAGACCGGCTCGTTTCAAGGATTTGGTGGCGTAGGTGGATCCGGAAGATCAGGTTGGGCATCATTCAACGGAAGATCCTGCAACCGGCCACGATCCATCTGCTGCCAGTGACTGAACTGTTCAGGGTTCAAGATCAATTGTAGGTCGCTCTTGCGCTGCTGATCCACAGAATTAAGGTCAGGTGTGGCAGTTCTATTTACGCGATCATACTCTTGATCATATCGCTTTTCCAACTCCGTTAATCGCTCCACCTGATCAGGTGTGAGGCGTAAGGGCGCGTGCACCTTGGCATCGTAGTGTTGAAAGCGCGGGTCATTCACTTGTTGATCCAACTGCTCTTCCATGGTGCTGGCCGGAGACTGCACCGGAGGCTGTTCACCATTCACCGGTGAGATATTGTTGGGTGGCAACGGATCGACCTGTGCCAGAGCTGGCATCGATACCAGAGCTACAAATGCAATGCAAATTTTCAGGGCGGGACGCATGTTCAATAGTTTGAACTATGACCGCAAACCCTAAGCCATGAAATTTGAGCACGAGAAATGCAACAATACGAGGAGCGGATCCCCCAAGGCGGGGAAATTCAAGATGTTGGCCGACCCTACGGCAGTACGCACCAGTACTCGCTCTTCTCCGGATCCATTGCTTCGAACAATGGCAACTCCATACCCGGTTTCACCATGAGCAATTCCCAAGGGTCCAACACGGTCAGGTAATTTGCTCCCAGCTCGGTTAATTCCAGAGCGAGGGCATGATCGTGTGCGCGTTCGGCCACGGGTTTGCACAGCTCCAAACGCAGGAGCGCACTTTCACCCAGACCGGTCCGCTTTGTGAATGAGCGAAAATCCAAGTAACCGGCCAAAATGTGTGTCCGCAGTTGCTCTGAACGTTGAATGCGCCATACGTCACGGCCTGCATTCACGCGCATTTCGTCCGCTAGGTTGATCTGTTCGCGGATGGGCTCGGCGTAGATCTCCTTGAACACCGCCGTTGGGGCAGGATCATTTTGCAGGGCGAGGATCAACGGAGCGCTCTTTCCTTGACGGACGAGGATCAATTCCTTGTCGGGGATATAAAGCAGGTAGTCGTTGCCCAGCTCTGTAGGAACATAGCCGTGGTAGCGTTGGAATTCGCTCCATTCCTCCCTACGGCGCAAAAGCCCACAGCGGACCATTGGGCCCATTGAGTTGAAACGACCGAGGAAATCGGACAGTTCCTCATACCCCTGCTCCCGCGACCGCTGAATGCGGTGCCAACGGGCTTCGAATACCTGTGCGGACATGGTGCCAAGGTCCGGCGATCAACGGATGGTGATCGGGGTGGAACCGGACCGGTTACCAACAAGGGCCTTTTCATGGCTATGGATAAAGCCCGTCAGTAAAGGGTTTCCTCACATTCCAGCAGATCAGACTGCGGTCTTGGAGGGTAGATAAACTATCAACAATACGTGGTCGATCGTTACCGGCTCGAACTCTTGCATTCCGGATCGATCCATGTCATTATTCCACAACCACCTTTCGGGTAGCGCTGCTTGTTGGGGAAATGCAGGTCACCAAGAGCATGCTTCCGCGCAGCCCGGTAGTGGGAAATGCCCAGCTCCCTTCATTCGGGGCCATGTGTTGCGCAACCAAGGAACCGGTGGAATTATGCACGTTGATCTGCATTGGTCCATTGGAAGGACTTTTGAGTTGGACCAATACTTGCCCAGAAGTGGCGATAATAGTGAATGGCTCCGCACCCGCGCGCTCTTGGATACCGATGCTGATCCCACAATTGCTCAGATCCACATCGTTGGCCACTCCCGGTGTTGGGCACCCTTGCACGAAATCTGCATCGTTATCGTTCGAGTCATTACCATCCGGCCAGCGGCAAAGGCTCAGCGTTCCTTCGGTGTTCAGGTCGATCGCGGAAGTTCCGGTCCCTTCCACATGGCCAGCCAAAGTGCCTCCATAGCTGAGGACGTCGAGAACGACGGAATCCGGCAATGAGATCAATGCGATGGCATCCATGGGTCCGTTCTGGATCAGGTTGGTTAGTACTCCTCCCGGATGATCACAGTTCAAGGTGAGGGAAGTATTCCCGCAGATCACGAAATAAGCACCCGGCTGCAACATGGGCCAAGTGGCATCGGCAAAAGACCGATACTGAACGGCGTTTCCTGAAGAGCCGTTGTATAGGATCACGGCGAGTTGGGACAGATCGTACGGGACGGTCCCTACGTTCTTGAGTTCAAGGAATTCTGCATTATCGGTATCCGGTTGATCGTAATCCACCTCGTTGATCACAATTTGGCCGAACATGGCGGTGGGGAGTACGAGTAGCCCCAATAGCAGTGAACGCATTCTCTTGTGTTTTGTTTGCCACGAATATACCCGCCTGAGCGGCAACTTGGACGACCGCCGTTCTGTGCTACAAGTGCGCACACGCACAACGCGCTCTTAGTATCACAAGACCGGCTTCTTGACGAGCGTTCAGCAGCAGCGCTGCAATAAGGAATACCCTATGGATCCAATGATATTCAAAGGCTCAACCAATACCATGCAGCAATATCAACACCTCTCAGTCATGGAACATCGTACAATGCTCATGGATGCTACGATCTTCGAAGACAGAATTCCAATAACGGCATCATTCTTGTGTGGTTGGACCACGTTATGATGAGATCCCTAGCCCTACTCCTACCCTTCCTTTTGTTCCAATCCATATCCCCTGCGCAGAACCACGTGTATGATGACCTCTTGATCCTCTATGTGGATGAAGAGTATGAGAAGTGCATTTCCAAGGCCGAACGTTATTCGGACAAAGAGGAGACACGGCGCGATGCATTGCCTTACTTATACCAAAGCATGTGCAGTCATGAGATGAGCAAGTTGGACAAATACACTTCGAAACCCGAGTTCAAGTATGTCGGACGGGATGCGCTGAAGTATGCGGCCAAGTACAGGAAGAAGGACAAGGAGTTGGAGTACTTCAAGAACTACGGGGACTACTGGGCAGAGCTGAACACTAGGGCCATGGATATGGGATTCTTGCTCTTCGATGAAGGTTCATACAGCAAAGCGAAGCGCCAATTCCAGCGGATGGTGACCTACTACCCGGAAAATGCAGGGGCGTGGCAGATGCTTGCACTTACCCAATTGAAAATGAACGCTGCCCGCGATGCCGCGGAAAGCATGACGGAATACCGCAAAGCCTTTGCTCAAATAGGGGACGTGGAGCGGCTCCCAAAGGACCAGCAGCGACTATTGCGCGAAGGCATGGTGCGTTACACCGAAAGACTTCAGAATAAGGGCATGATCGATTCCGCACGAACAACGATCGCCATGGGCAAGGACCATTTCATTGAGAACCCGGAGTTCAAGTCCCTGTACGAAGAGTTGAACTAACGGTTCACGATTCGAAGATCAGCGAATCCACCTTCGCACCAAGACCGATCAACATCGCCTCAAGATCACGCACGAATTTTTCCGGTCCACAGAGGTAGAAGTATTGATCAAAGTCCTGCACTAGGGTGATCAACATTTCACGATCTATGTGCCGATCGCGGAAACCGATCACGTGTTGGCGGGTGAAGAGTTTCAGGTAATTCTTACCGAGCAGCTTGATCAGCTCCTCGTCCATGATCACATCCGAAGGGGTCTTGTTCGTGTAGATCAACATGTTCCCGCTGATCTTCTGCTGCTTTCCGAGATCCCTGAAGATGGAAAGGAAGGGAGTAATACCAGACCCCGCAGCGAAGAAAACTCCGGGTCCCTTGTAGGCGATGGTTCCGAAAACATCCTTCAGCAACAGCTTGTCCCCTTTATGGAGCAGGCCCATTTGTTGGGTAACTCCGCCGTGTGCATCATAGATCTTTACCACAAGTTCCAAGGATCGCGCGGTGGTCAAGGAGGTGAAGGTCAGTGGTCGCCATTTATCGCGCCAACCATCCTTATCGATCGCTACCATGGCCGCTTGGCCAGGTTTGAAACGGAATCCTTTGGGCCGCGTGAGTTCGAATCGTTTCACGTCCGGAGTGACAAATGCGGTGCTCTTGATCTCAACTTCGAACTGCTCCATGCGGTCCTGCAAAGTACGATGGACTCAACCCTTCTTCTTCCTTGCGGCAGCCTTTTTGGCCACTTTTGGGGGAAGGGTTCGCACATGATCCAAGGACATCCGGACCCATTTGGCCAGGCCCTTCTGATCATTCACCACTTCGGGTTCCACGAATAGGAACCCTTTCATCGGTCTTCCGGTGAACTCCATCACGCGCACGCCGGGTTCTTCCAACAACGCATCATATCGACCGGGTGCTGCACGTACCATGAAATCGTCTTTGTTGGTGATACCAACGCACATGTGACCATTCACCATAAAGGCCACGCCACCGAACATCTTCTTGGGCTCGGCAACAATTTCTTCGACGAGGAGCGCCTTGTTGATCCGTTCTTCGAGGATTGGGAATTGGGCCATCGTTGTTCTGGTCGAAGTTCGGAAAGATCCACCGGACATGAAGGAATACGCTAAGGATAGACGCGTGAAAGAAGGTTAAAGCTTCGGCTCGAGGTACAATACAGCTATCGATGGGCGAGTTGATCGTCATTGAACAAACCACCCGACCACATGATCCATTCCTCGGCATTCTGGAAGCAGCATTTCCAGCACAACCTTAAGATACAACGCGTAGACCATGATGTGGAACCGCGACTCACCTCACCGGAAAGGGCAGCCATCCTTTATTCGCTCAAGGCATGGCAATTGGGTGAGACCAGTGATGGACACCATCTGTTGGCTGCAGCCCGCAGGTACGCCACCCGGATCGGTGATCCTGACTACGTGGAAGCGGTGAAGCTCTTCATTAAGGAAGAACAGAAGCACGGACGGAATCTAGGTGCCTACATCGACCGGATCAATGAACAACGTGTACAAAAGGATTGGGGTGACACACTGTTCAGAAAAGTGAGGTACCTGAATACAAGCATGGAACTCTGGACCATCGCCGTGATCATTGTTGAAAGTGCAGCACAGGTCTTCTACCAAGCGCTGCACGATGCGACGGAATGTCCATTGTTACGATCCATTTGCAAGGACATCCTGATCGATGAGGCGCACCATATCAAGTTCCAGAACGAGCGGCTGTGGATGATCTTCCAAGAGAAGGGCTTTTACAACAAAGCGCTTTCACTCCTCCTCTACTCCGTTCTATTCTTCGGCACCATCCACGCGATCTGGTTCGGGCACCAAAAAGCCCTGAAGGCCGGTGGCGTGGAGCGCACCGAGTTCTTCCGCAGCATGTACTACAAGTTCTTCAATACCGTGAAATTCCTGCACGCAAGAGAGCAACAAGAACGTGCGTTCGAACCTAAGCTCAACTATCTGTTCCAAGGTCCATCGCACCAGTAGGGAGAAGATCATTCTCCGCCGCGACAAACGAAAAGGGGCCACCTCGGTTGAGGCAGCCCCTTCAGGAGATCATTCACTGACCGTTACTGCTTGTTAAAGCGCAACTGACGTACTTCACCGGCTTCGATCACCCGAACTTGGTAAACACCGGGGATCAGACTGGCCACAGAAAGACGACCACCTTGCATACGATCCGCCAACACGAGTTTTCCAGTGGCATCGAACACCTCGAGCTGTGCATTCAATGCTGCTCCTGTAACAGTGATCTGGTCCACTGCCGGATTGGGATACACGCCGAAGTCCGAAGTGTTGAGTGCAGCAACACCTGTTGATACACCTTCCACTACTTCGATGGACCCGTTGATCGCTGGACCTTCGATGATGTCTTCGTTCCCATTCGGCCAAACGACCCGCACCTCGGTCACTTCAGCATCTTGTCCAAGTCCGAAATACGCTCCGATGTAGCTCATGTAACGGAATCCATCTCCGCTGCGCACTTCCCGGATCTGCGTACCCAAAGCGCTGGTCACGTACACCCGTGCTCCTATCGCATCCCTGTTGCTTGTTACCCCAACTGGTTTGATCTTGATCCAGTTGTTGTTATTGCCACTGTTGCGCATATAACCACCACCGCCGATCACATCGAGGAAACCATCGTTGTTCAGGTCACCGATCGCACTGTTGCCTGGTGCCGTAGGGTCATGGCTGAAGGTCATGTTGCCATTGTTGTAATGGATCGCACCACCACCCATGATATCGACGTAGCCGTCGTTATTGAAATCGTGCGCGGTCCATTCAATGCTTTGGCCATTGAACGTATCCATGCCACTGTTCGGAGTGACGTTGGTGAATGTTCCATCCCCTTCATTCCGCATGAGCTTATGGTATCCGCTGCTGCTTGCACCGATCAAAACGTCCATATCGCCATCGTTGTCGAAATCGCCCCAAGCACTGCTCCAACTTTGGTGGCTATCGTTCAAACCCAAGGAAGGGGCTACGTTGTTAAAGACCCCGGATCCATCGTTCAGCATGAGCAGGTCCGTTGGATCGCACCCGCACTTCGCAACGAAAAGATCCATCGAGCCATCGTTATCAATATCGGTCCAAATGCTGCCATAGTTCCCGCAGGTAGTGCCGTAGCCACCTTGTGTGAAAACGAGGTTCCCATTGCCATCATTGATGAACGCCACGTTGGCATCCACGTCGTGGCAACTGAATGCATCGAGAAGACCATCATTGTTGACATCCACGAAATTCGTGCGCTGGCAGAAGATGTACTGTGGGAATGTCACCTGCGAGTAGTTCGCTCCGGTGGCATCGGCGTTCATGAAGGTTGCTCCTTGACCACCACCGTAGAGCAGGTCCCTGAAACCATTGCTGTCCCAATCCCCGATCGCGAAACTCCAAGATGCCGTATTCTGGGCCGGGGTCGTAGGAAAGTTGACCTGATTGAATCCACCGCCCGGCAATTGGTAGGAAATGTTGAAGCTACTGGAACCCGGATACACCGCATCATCCAGTCCGTCATCGTTCATGTCCACAATGCCCATGGCATTCCCACCTGGAAGACCCGTGCTGATAAAGTTCACGATCCCTTCGGGAGGAGGTGGAACGTACAAGGCAGAGATCTGGAAGGTAAAGGCCTCACTGTTCCATTGGTTGTCGAATGCTATGGTGTAGTAAGCACCGGCCGTAACCGGGAACGAAACTTGTGATGTATTTCCTGGACCCGAATCGTCATCACCAGCATAGCATACCAAGGAGTTGCAGATCCCTGTGTAAACATGCACACGGGTGTCTCGATCCGTGTACCCGTCAACATGTGTGGATACGAGAATGGTGGTATCAACCGCCGAAGTGAAACGGTACCACAAGCCGTTGGTAGCAACATTTGCGCCGATGCACGGTGTCGCTGGGGCCGTTCCGTTCACCACGCCGGTGGTGTAGATCCCTTCCGAGACCAACTGTGCCGTGTAACAACTGCTCTGTGCACTCGCGGCAATTGGAGCAAGAGCAAGGGCAGCAATGGGTAGAATTCGTTTCATGATGATGGAGCTGACTGGTTAAGTGGTGACAAAGTAGACGATCGGAACACTACACACAGAACAAGCAGTGTCCAAAAGTTGGTGATAAGTGGACGGCTGAGGGTGGAGGAACGTTGCTTTAGGCGCAAAACTGTCGACGAAGGTACGGGAGACTCGATTGGTCACATAGCTGTTCAAAACCCAGCCAACCGTTCCACCGCTTCCCAAAACCGCGTCTTCGGCAGAAATCCTTTCTCCAACGGAATGGCAAATGGCACAGGCGTATCCCAACTCGCCACACGAACGATAGGTGCATCCAAATGATCGAAGCAATGTTCGTTGATCAGCGCACTTAATTCACCTCCGAAACCGCCGGTCAAGGTGTCCTCGTGTAACACCAATGCCTTGCCGGTCTTTTTCACGCTCGCAATGATCGTATCCAGATCCAACGGTACCAAGGTGCGCAGGTCGATGATCTCCATATCGATCGGTCCTCCGTCTTCCACCGAACGATCCGCCAGTGAAGCTGCCAATTCCGTGGCCCAATGTACACCCATGCCGTAGGTGATCACGCTTAGGGAAACAGGGCTGTCGTGACGGGTCGCTTCTGCTTCGCGCACCACACGTGCCTTGCCGAAAGGAATGCTGTACGGCTCCGTTGGCACAGGACCGGTCACACTTCGGTACATCGCTTTGTGCTCGAAGAACATCACTGGATTGGGGTCTTCGAAAGCGGTCATGAGCAAGCCCTTCGCATCAAACGGGTTGCTCGGGTACACCACTTTCAATCCTGCGGTTTTCACGAACCACATTTCGTTGCTCTGGCTGTGGAAGGGTCCTGCTCCTACTCCAGCACCTGTAGGCATCCGGATCACCACATCGGCGTTCTGGCCCCAGCGGTAGTGGCTCTTCGCAAGCACATTGCAGATCTGCGTCATGCCTTCGCTCACGAAATCGGCGAACTGCATTTCCATCATGGCCTTCATGCCCTTCACACTAAGTCCATATGCTGCGCCCACGATCGCACTTTCGCACAGTGGCGTATTGCGAACGCGGTCCTTTCCGAAGCGTTCCACGAATCCTTCGGTGATCTTGAACGCACCGCCATACTCGGCAATGTCCTGCCCCATCAACACCAATTGCGGGTAGCGTTCCATGCTTTGGAACATGGCTTCTTGGATGGCATCGATGAATCGCTTTTCGGGTTGTGCGCCACTGTTCTCCGTAGGTCGACCCAGTGGGTCGACGCTACCGGTGCCAAAGGTGGAATTCGGCGCTACTGCATATACATCCCCCATTTCGATCTCCTGCACCGGTTCCGGTTCGGGTTCTTCGAAGGCGTGCTTGATGTCCTCTTCGATCCCGTCCTTGATCCCATGACGAATAGCATCGCGTTCTTCAATGGAAAGGATCCCCTGCTTGATCAGCCAGGCTTCGTAATTGGCTACGGGGTCCTTCTTGCCCCACACTTCGAACAGTTCCTTGGGCACATACTTGGTGCCACTGGCTTCTTCATGGCCACGCATGCGGAAGGTGATGCATTCCACTAGGATCGGGCGCGGGTTCTCGCGAACACTATCGGCCAAGCGCGCAATGTTGTTGTACACCTCCAAGATGTTGTTGCCTGCGATCTGCACCGTCTCCATGCCGTAACCAATGGCCTTGTCGGTGAAATGTTCCATGCGGAACTGTTCGCGACTAGGCGTGCTCAATCCGTAGCCGTTGTTCTCAATGATAAAGAGGACGGGCAGTTCCCACACCGCCGCCACGTTAAGGCTTTCATGGAAATCCCCTTCACTGGTGGCACCATCGCCGGTAAAGACGATCGTGCAGCGGTTCTCCTTCTTCAGTTTATGGGCCAAGGCAATGCCATCCGCGATACCCAACTGGGGACCCAAATGGCTGATCATGCCCACGATCTTGTGCTCTTGGCTCCCGAAATGGAAACTGCGTTCACGTCCTTTGCTGTAACCCGTCGCCTTGCCTTGCCATTGGGCGAATAGTTTCCGGAAAGGCATATCGCGCGTGGTGAAAACACCCAAGTTGCGGTGCATGGGCAGGATGTACTCATCCGGATGCAGGGCCATGGCGGCACCTACACTGATCGCTTCCTGACCGATCCCGCTGAACCATTTGCTGATCTTACCTTGACGCAATAGGCTCAACATCTTTTCCTCGATGATCCGTGGCCGCACCAACCGTACGTAGGCACCGATCAGGAAATCATTGGAATGGGTACCGCGTTCGAAATGGAGTTGACGGTCTTCGGTGGTCAGCGTGGGCATGTGGAAGTAATGAAATAGCTATCCGGGAGGCCGAACAGGTGGGTCAAAGGTATTGTGGCGGTATGGTTCCGGGACACCCGATCAGGTGTGGAATGCACACCATCGAAAGTGGGTAAAAGTGCGGGAAGCAGAACTCCGACTCTCAGGCGTACATATGCACCACGCCTACCTTCACCGCCATGCTGCCCGCGCTTGGGACCACCAAGGTCATTGGCTTACCCGCACGATCGTGGGTAACGCTCGCTGTGCTCCTGATCGCGTTGGTGCATTTGGCCTTGCGGTTATACATGGTTCCGCAGTACCGCACCGAACTGGGCGGGGTAGAGCACAACTCCGTGCATGCCATCCAGAAACTACTCCTGGACATACCCCTTTACCAAGACCCGGAACAGGTTCCCTTTGATGTGATCCAATACACGCCGGCGTATTTCATAGCGTGCGCAACAGTTGGTAAAGTCGTCGGCATCTCCGGGGAAGACGCTCGATCAGTATTCCTGCTCAGCCGGATAATTGCATTGTCGTTGACCTTGTTGACCTGCTGGGTGGTCTATCGGATCTGCAAGGAGAATGGAGCAGAGACCTGGTCCGCCGCGTTGGCCACTGGACTGGTATTTTGCAGTTACACGGAGCACTTCTACGCGCGTCCCGATGCGCTTCAATCCTTCGCATCGCTCACGGCAGTTCTGTTCTTCACCCGTTGGCTTCGCGCTCCGAATTGGAGGATCTTGACTCTCTGTGCAAGCTTCGCAGTGTTCGGCTTCTTCGCAAAACAGTCCGGGGCGCTGATGATCGGAGTGCCCGCGCTGTACCTAGTTCTAACGGGGAACTGGAAGGCATTCGGTCTCTATTCTGCGGCTACCCTGTTCTTCCTTCTCATTGGTTTTGTGCTCATCCTCTTGGGCACCACGCCATGGGCACTTTGGCAAAACACGGTGCAAGGTTTGGCCAATGGGTACAGCACCATGATGTGGGGTGAACTCTTCGAACCGGCCACCTACAAATACTTCATTGGCTGGCACATACTCGCACTCGTTCTTTTGGTGCAAGGCTTTCGGGGGAATGGACCCGTGCTCCATTTCTTCGCATTGGCCGTTCCGTTGGCGGTCGCATTTGGTCTACTCACAGGTCTGAAATCCGGTAGCCGGCTGAACTATTTGCATGAAGGGTTAACGCTCACGTTCGTGGGCACTGCGATCCTTCTGGGTACCGGTAAGCCGTTCCGCTGGAAGAACTTTACGGGTTGGGCTTTTGCATGCTACGGGTTGATCTTCATGGCATTCCGCACCAAGAGCACGGAAAACTGGGCACATTTCGACGATCCCGATTCTGCTCGCGTGGCCGAATACCAAGCTGACATAGCCGTGCGCGATGTGCTGTTGAACGAATTGGACCTGGAACCGAACGAGCACATCTTCGTTACCTACCGCGACTACTTGGACCATTTTCTAGTGCAACAGAGCGTGATGAAACAGCACGACATCGTCAAATTCAGCACCGACAGGTTGTACGACTATGCCGCATTTCACAAGGCCATGCGCGATGGGACCGTTCGATTCGTGGTCACCGATCATCCGGAATATCCGATAACATTCTTGGACAGCACCTACACCGGTTGGGTCCCGGTTCGATCAGTTGCTGGCCGTACGATCCTGGCCCGCGACGAATGAATGTGACGGGATCCCCATCTTCGCGCCCATGATCCGCGGGCCGCTCACCGTTCTATTGCTTCGCTTGGGCGCTGTTGGCGTGATCTACACGCTCACGCGTGTGCTGTTCACGTGGTTCAACGCTGATCTTTTCCCTGCTGTTCCCCCCTCCTCGTTCCTTGGCGGAATGCGCTTCGATGCCTTCGCGATCGCATGGACGAATTTGCCCTGGATCCTCCTGGTCCTGATCCATCCGAGCCCTACGAATAGCGTCTTCCGCCGCATCCAACTAGGGGTCTTTCTTGTCGTGAATGCGATCGCGCTCTTTTTCCAGTTCGTGGATATGGAGTACTACACATTCACGCTGAAACGAAGCACTGCGGACCTCTTCCGGATCATGACCACCGGGAACGACACCGCAAACCTTGCTCCTGTTTTCATTCGTGACTACTGGTACATATTGGTTCTTTACCTCATCGCACTTTTCGTTCTGGCGAAAGCATATCGCTTGGCGGAACGCGTTTCAGGAGATCCTTTGCAGAAGTGGCCTTGGCGGATCGGTTGGCGGTTTATAGCAATTGCAGGACTGTTGATCGCATCGCGTGGTGGCGTGCAGTTGATCCCTTTGCAAGTGTTGGATGCAGCTCGTTATGGTGGAGCGGAGAACCTTCCGGTAACGCTGAACACGCCTTACACTATCATGACCAGTGTTGGCAAACCGACCTTGAGCGAAAAGCACTACATGACCGAAGCCGAGGCCGATGCACTCTGGCCCGTCCATCACCAATACGCGGACACCTTCAACCTGAAGCCGCGAACCAACGTGGTACTCGTGATCTTGGAAAGCTTTTCAGCAGCCTATAGCGCCAAGCTCTCCGGAGATGTCGGCTACATGCCCTTTCTCGATTCGTTGATGGGTGCCAGCTTGAACATGACCAGGGCCTACGCGAACGGTCGGCGCAGCATCGATGGGATCCCCGCGATCCTTGCCAGTATTCCGGAGCTCATGGACGAGGCCTTCATCACATCACCTTACGCCAGCTTGCCATTTACTTCCTTGGCCAATGTCCTTGCAGGTGAAGGATACAGCACGAGCTTTTACCACGGCGGAAGGAACGGCACCATGGGTTTCGATGGATTCACGCGTTCCGCAGGGTTCCAACGCTATGTTGGGCTGAATGAATACACGGGACCGGCCGCGGACCAGGACGGCCATTGGGGGGTGCGGGACAGGCCCTACCTGCACTACTGGGCGAATGAACTGGCCAAAGAACCAGCTCCCTTCTTCAGTACGGTGTTCACCTTGAGTTCGCATCATCCCTACGAATTACCACCGGAGGAGAAGGAAAAGTTCGCGGGCGGCACGCAGGACATTCACCCGACGTTGCGATACACCGACGATGCCCTTCGGCAATTCTTCGAAACTGCGCGCGGCATGTCCTGGTATACGAACACACTTTTCGTTATCACGGCGGACCATACGGCTGACATCGACCGGACCGGCCAAGCCTACAACAGGGCCACGGACTATTGGGTGCCGCTCTTCTACTTCGCACCAGGCGCGATCGAACCCCTGGATCAAGTCCGTGTAACACAACAGATCGATATTTTGCCCACAATACTGGACTTGCTGGGATACGACAAGGAGTTCTTCAGTTTTGGGCATAGCGCTCTGCGGAAAGAGGCCGCGGACCTTGCGATCATGTCCAGCAATGGGATCTACCAAGCCATCAGTACGCAATGGCACATGCAATACGATGGCACGAATAAGTTCCAAGCTTTGCCGTTGGACAGCACGTTCGCCGCTGCGCAGATCGGAACATCCGACCTTGGCACGGACGATATGTTCCGCAGCTTCCAAGCCGCGATCCAGCAATTCAATGGCCACTTGGTCCGTGGCGAACTTGTGGCGAAGTAATGAAGCGCGCCTTGTTGGTGATCAATCCACGATCGGGAAAAGGCCGCGCCCCGTCCGTTGTGCAGATCGCGCAACGCATTGCACCAACTCATGGCTACGATCTGGAAACGCGGTCGATCGAGGGTCACGGCCATGGCAAGGAACTCGCAATGGAAGCCGTTCGGAACGGCATTTCCTTGGTGATCGTAGCTGGTGGCGATGGCACATTGAATTCAATTGCAAGTGGCCTCTTGGGTAGTGATGTGGCATTGGGTATTGTTGCCATGGGCAGTGGGAACGGATACGCCCGATCTCTTTGTTTGCCTTTGGATGCGGAAGCGGCATTGCACCGTGCCTTCACCGGTGAAAAGAAGAGGATGGACATCTGCTTTTTGAACGACATGCCGTTCTTGGGAACCGCCGGTATCGGGTTCGATGCACGGGTAGCGTATCGTTTCGACAAGAGCAAAAGCCGAGGCATGCTTGGCTACGCAAAGATCATTTTCCAAGAGATCCTTGGAACGCCACCCATGCACGTTACAGGTGAAGTACATAGCGAACGGATCGACGACGATGTGCTGATGGTGGTCTTCTGTAACACACGCGAATTCGGCAATGGTGCTGTGATCAGTCCGGGCTCCAGACCGGATGATGGGCTGGCGGAAATACGTGTGGTCCGTAAGCCGTCCTTTTTCCCGTTGATCAAGGCATTCATCCAGATCTACACGCACAAGGCCGACAAAAGCGAGTACATCCGGAACTTGGTCGCCACGGAAGCCACCATTCAACAATCAGGAACGCTGGCCCATTTGGATGGCGAACCGGTTGAAGTGGGAAATGTCGTTCGCTTCCGCTTGGAAAAGGAGCGGCTATGGGTGGTGGTGTGATCTGGAAAATCCAAGTCGATCACCGCACCGGATCGAACCAATTCTTTGTATGGAGCACGTCCACTAGATGGTCGATCGTGAAATAGCCCTGGTTCGGGTGATTGCCGGTGAGTTTATCGATAAACCCTCGCAATCCGCTCGGCTGGGCACCTTCACCAATGCCATAGAGCTTGCCGTCGAAAGCGGAAAGGTCCACCTCGAATTCCTTTGCAAAGTCGCGCATGAATTGTTCAGCATCCGCTTGGGCGACCTTCATATCCCGGAAGAATTTGGTCTTCAACGTCGGTTTGAAGTGCAGCTGTTCCGCTACGTAGGTCAACAGACTTTCTCGGAACTGGGCATGTACCCTTTTGCTGGATCCATCGACGTGTATGCAATACTCGTAGAACGCCCGCAGACTGGGCTGGAAGGGTTCGATGGTCTTGGTCTCATGATCGTAGTAAGCGACCCCGTCGTATTTCTTTGAAGCGGAAACCAAATAGTATGCTCCTCTTCCATCTTCACCGATCACCCATTCATCTTCGGGCCAGCCAACAATGCCAAGCAGCCACTCCGTGTTTTGGCTCCGCACAAGATCATTCAGTGATCTCACCTTGGCGCCATCGGTCAACAAGGCATGCGCGGCATGGCTGAAGTTGCTGAAAGGTGCATCCGGTTCGGCATCCAGCCAAGCTTTGATCTGATCGGTGATCTCTTGCATCTGTCAGGGAGTGATCTGTACTGGTGTACTATTCTGACCGACCACCCACCACCTGCTTCAGTTCCATTCGCATTGGGTTCGGACCGAAAGTTAAGTAAGCTATAACTAGGGTCCGAATCGCTTGCTGGGCTTGCGGTTTGTGTGACGGATCTGGTAAACATAAACCGTAGTGCCCTCGATCACGAAGACAACACGATAGGGGAACTTCTCTAGGAGATCGTAGCGAAATCGTTCTTTTGGACCTGTAATTTAGGGTTCTTCGCCAATTGATCCAAGCATATCCTCAACGAATCGGCGAATTGGTCACCAAGACCTCTGCTTCGTTGTTCATACCACAAGAACGCTTTTGCGGCTTCGACTTGAGCGGCAGCACGAACTAACACCGAATAGCTCATGCAGCACGGCCTTCTCGGATCATGCGCATGGCATCTTCCATAGAGAGGTAGGTATCCAAACCAGCCTTCCGTCGCCGATCGATCTCATTCAGCTCGGCCAATTCATCATCCGTGAAATCATCAGACTCGGCAAGCTCCTGGTCGAAGACTTGCTTCAAACGCTGCAGTAAGCCAGCATCCTGAACAAGGGCTAGACGTTCCAGAAGGTTGAGTTTGAGTTCGGAGGTGCTCATTGTGTTCAAGTGATATTCAAAGATAAGGCCGACTTGTCGCGAAATTGAGGGTTCTTCACTGAAAATTGGATCCATAAAGAGTAATCACGAACAGTTCTGTGATCAGTCCCATACCCTCACCGAATCAACACGTTGCGAAAGACTGTCATACTGAACCTCCATGTGGAAAAGAGCGGTCCAACCAAGATCAAGGTGGTAAGTCCACAAGCACTTCAAAGTGTCGCTGGGGATCGTTAACCAATACGCAACTTCTTCTCTTGTCATCCCGTTCAATTGATGATTGATCAAGAAGTCGTAATACATCCGACCTCGAACATGGTAGTCACCTTTCGCCCACTTATTTCGGTTGAATGCCTCATTCTCGAAATCGTTACATGCCGAAGCTAGTAGCAGGAGCAATAGGAAAAGAGTCCCCAAGCTAACGCGGATCATCCTACTCCCCTTTCAACTCTCCACCTTCCATTTGCTTCCGTTCGATCTGCATGGGATTCGGACGCTCCCGATCCTTTTCCTTGAACACATCGAATCTAGTCGGTACCAACCGCGGTGGCCAACTGTTGTTGTTCAAGTCGCAATCCGCTGTTTCAAGGAATGGATCCAGAGTTACGGACTTCACTTCTTTTCTTTTCACGAAGACCTTCGATACCTCATCGCTGATCTTCCAGATCTCGGCTGGAATGCGGTCCACCTCTTTGGTCCCATCAAGGTATTCCCACTGCAGGATCACCGGCATCACCAAGCCTCCGATATTCTTCATCTGCAACTCGTAAACGTGCAGGTCGGCATCCAGCAAAGCCAGCTCATCCGGCCCAATTGTGGACTTCCATTTTTCGAACCGCGCTTTCTCACGCGCTGTTGCAGTTAGCGGGTCGTAGCTGTTGTAGAAATCCTTGGTGCTCGGGTCACGATCCACCACGAACGGAATGTTCATGTCCACATTGCGCTGTCGGCTCAGGTCGGCGACTTCGCGGTCCTTGTCCTGTCGCTTCAACTGTTCGGCAAGAGCTGGGTCCTTTGGATCGATCCGTTTGTACATCATGTCCGCAATTTCAAGGTCTACATGGTCCGTGGTATAGAACCAGCCGCGCCAGAACCAGTCCAGATCCACGCCGCTGGCATCTTCCATGGTGCGGAAGAAATCGGCCGGTGTCGGGTGTTTGAACTTCCAGCGGTCGGCGTAGGTCTTGAAGGCATGGTCGAAGAGTTCACGACCCATGACGGTTTCACGAAGGATGTTCAGTGCCGTACACGGTTTTCCATACGCGTTATTGCCGAATTGCGTAATGCTCTCGCTGTTGGTCATGATCGGCTCGACACCCTCCTTTGATCCGGATACATCGCCTTTCATGTAGCCCACGATATTGCGTGGTTTGCCGCGCCAGCTCGGATAATCCTTATCCCATTCCTGCTCGGTGAGGAATTGTGTGAAGGTGTTCAGTCCTTCATCCATCCACGTCCATTGGCGCTCGTCACTGTTGATGATCATGGGGAAGAAATTGTGGCCCACCTCGTGGATGATCACGCCGATCATGCCATATTTGGTCCGCTCGCTATAGGTGCCGTCCTTCTCGGGCCTTCCACCGTTGAAACAGATCATGGGATACTCCATGCCGATACGATCCGTGTGTACACTGATGGCCACTGGATACGTGTAATCGCAGGTATACTTGCTGTACGTCTTGATCGTATGCGCCACCACTTTGGTGCTGTACTGCTCCCACAGTGGATTTCCTTCCTTGGGGTAATAGCTCATACATAGAACGTTCGTCACCCCGGCCGAAGAGCCCGGGGTACCGACCGGTTGGTTCTGCCCATCCCAAATGAATTTACGGCTGCTGGCAAAGGCCACATCACGCACGTTCTGGCTTTTGAACACCCATGTCTTCTTACCTGTTGCCTTGGTCTTCTCTGCTTTAGCCGCTTCTTCGGGAGTTACGATCATCACGGGCATATCGGCTTTGCGGGCCTTGGCCAAGCGGCTGCGTTGGTCGGTGGAAAGCACGGCACTTTCATTCTGAAGCACGCCGGTCGCACCAACGATATGATCGCTTGGCACCGTAATGCTCACGTTATAATCCCCGAAGTCCAATGTGAATTCGCCTTGCCCTAGGAATTGCTTGTGCATCCAGCCGGAGTAATCCATGTAGGCGCACAGGCGTGGGTAGAACTGTGCGATGGTGTAGAGGTAATTGTCCTCCTCTTCGAAATACTCATAGCCGCTGCGGCCACCCACCTTCATGCGATCATTGATCGGGAACCACCAACCGATCTTGAAACTGTAGACCGCACCCGGCACCAATGGTTTGGGCAGGTCAATGCGCATCATGGTCTTGTTGATAGTGTGCTTCAGATCACTGCCACTCGCATCGGTAACACTGGTAATTCGGAAGCCACCGTCAAAGGGCTCCACCCAATTTTTCAACTGCTTCATTGAAACGCTATCGCCTATCGTTCCGGTGCGGATCAAATTGGCATCGCTCCCGGGTTCGAAGATGTTGCCATCCAACTGCAACCAGAGGTACTGCAACTTGTCAGGGCTTTGATTGTGGTACGTAATGGTTTCCGTCCCCGTTAATTTCTGGGTCGCATCATCGATCTCGACTTTGATATCGTAATCGGCCTTCATTTGCCAATAGGCATGGCCTGGAGCACCGCTTGCCGTACGTTGTTCATTGGGCGTTGGCAGTTCTTGGTCCAACTGGCGGAACTTATCGCGGCCGTAGCGCTGGGAGTCTTGTGCGGTTGCCACCAACGCAAGTAGCAGCACAACACCGGTAAAAAGGGAACGGGACATGGAGGCGAAAATACGGAGAAGGAGCGCGGTTCGTCACATGCTGGAATTCGGAGGATGTTCCAGCCACTAGTCGATATTCGAACGGCGATCGGTACTCTTCAGATCGGGACCGGTAACCGAAAGTGATTGCATTTGGAAAGCCACTTCCGATAAGAAGTGATGATGCAACGCAAGTTCCAGTCCAAATAGCTGAACTTCGAAGTACCTTGTCGAAGCCCTGAGTTCCTACTGCACTTATCTTGGCCCACCTTGACCCCTGCCCATTCCTCAGGCACCGCCCATCGCCGTTGAACCGTCCTTGTTCCGTAAAGCAACTTGTCTTGATGATGAACCTTCGTTCCCTCGTAATACTCGGCGTGGCATGCACGGCCAACTCTTACGCGCAAACCAGCACCAGTGATTGTGCGGGCGCGATCGAACTCTGCGGTGGCATTTTTACGGAAACGACCGCTCCGCTTGGTACGGGTTCGGTCTATGAATTCACAGGCACGTGCAACCAGAATAACGAAACGGCGAGCTTGTGGTACACCTTTACCGTGCAGGAAGCGGGTGATCTGAGCTTTGTACTGGACCCGGCCAACGATGCCGATGACTACGACTGGGGCTTGTTCGATATCACCAATGGCGGTTGCCCGGGGATCACTGCGCAGGATGGGACTTCGCCGGAAGTGAACTGCAATTCGTACGGGTCGTTAGTGCAGAACGGACCGACCGGGATCTCTTCAACGAACGGAGGAACGGGCACATCCAATGGGCCGGGCGATCTCAACGGTCCTGTGTTCAATGCCGACCTTCCTGTAGAAGTTGGACAGACCTATGCCCTGGTGGTGATGAACTGGTCCGGCAGCTTGGACGGTTACACGATCGATTTCACGCAGAGTTCCGCATCGCTCTATGACCAGACCCCACCCGTACCGATCTCCGTTGTAGCGGACTGTACCAACGAAACGTTGCAATTGACCTTCAGTGAGAATATCGTGACAAGCACCGTTCAGGCGACCGACTTCAGTATCACCACTCCTTCCGGGGGCTCCGTTGTTGTGGCATCCGTAAGTCCCGATCAACCCACTGCATTTGCCCAGATCGGATTCGATCTCGTGCTCCCGACCCCCTTGTTGGAAACGGGGATGTATACCCTGGTGGTCACGTTGGTCTCAGATAATGTGGAAGACCCGTGCGGGAACATCGTCGTGGACACCACTTTGCAATTCAATGTGGTCGAACCTCTCAATTTCAGTGTGGACGTGAACACGGCGTGCAACGGCGCTGGAGGTGGTCTTGTGGCTGCACATAGGGGTGGCGCAGAACCAATAACCTACACACTCGCGGGAACAGTTCTACCGACGGGAACTGCGGAGGAACTGACCCCTGGAACCTACTTCCTGAACGTAGTGGACTCGATCGGTTGCCAGGTCTTCCAACAGGTCATCATTCCGGATCATTTGCTCCAAGTGCAGCTTCCGCAGGATCAGGACAGCCTCTCATGTTCGCAGTCATCTATCACGATCGAAGGGCTGGAGGTGGTTCCTGCACAGACGGTCTCCTATTCATGGACGGCCGTTACGGAGTCCGGCACCAACCCTACTTTCAGCACAAGTCCTGCACCCGAAGTGGGTCAGTCAGGGCTTTACACCGTGTTGGTGACCGAACCGATCAGTGGTTGCACGGACGAAGCATCCGTGGTGATCGCACCCACGTCCGTCCCCACTGTGGACCTGAGCTCGATACTACTTCCCACGGTGATCTCCCCTAATGGTGACGGCAAGAACGATGTTTGGCGCCCATTCCTTCTCAGTGACCCGGAATTGGATATCACCAACTTGTTCGAGGCCTACTCACTTACGGTCTATAACCGTTGGGGACAATTGATGCATGAGGCCGAAGGTGCAGGTGAGCGCTCGTGGAATGCGCGGGATGCCGCAGCCGGCACGTACTATTACACGGTGGCCTATCGTGCCTCATGCGGTGCAGTGATCGATCAGGAACACACGGGTTCCATCACGGTGTTGCGCTAAAAAGCGCCGAGAAGATCGGATCGGTGAACTTTGCAGCATGAAGTTTTCGCTTTTCGTGCTGTTGCTATCGGCGGTGCTGGTACCACACGACTTCTTTATTTCCATCCTGACCATTCGGCACAATGCCGTGCAGCAGACCTTGGACCTTACCTGGCAGATCACCGCGCACGACTTGGAACACGCGCTCTCGAACATTGCCGAATTGAAATTGAATTCGGTCCATGAGCACCCCAAAGCCGATAGTTTGATCAACGCCTATTTCGTGGATCATCTGCATCTTTCCATAGAGGACAAGCCGTTGAACTGGCGTTGGGTCGGCCGCGAAATGGAAGGTGAGAATATGTTCTGCTATTTAGAGGTGGATAGCGTGAAGGATTCCGGTGGGATCTCCGTTTCCAATAGCTTGTTGCAGGATGTGTTCATGGAACAGGACAACATCGTTCATTTGGAAAGCGGAGGAAGGGTGATAACGCATCATTTCCTGCGAGGCGTTGGGATGCGCGAATTCGATATTGAATGACGCATTCCTTGTTCCATGCCGCGAATTGTTACGGCAGGTTTTTAGCGGGAATGATGTTGATCAACGTTGTTTCAACAGCGAATGCTCAGATCGCGAAGAGCACCTTGGCTGATACGATAGGATTTGCAAAAGATCTGCGGTGGATCGAGACGAAGCTGGGACCATTGAAGGCTTGCGACCAGTTGAAGGCGATCGAAGTGCAGTACTATTCCTTCGCCGATCCGGCATACACACAGGTGGACACGAAGACGCTCTACTCCGGGATCTTGATCGTTCATGCCTGCGTGGTCGCTGATGTTCAAGCGATATTCGATGGACTGCGCCGGGACACTTTTCCAATCGCGAAAGTGATCCCCATCAACCGTTACGGACTGAATGCGGATACCACTGGTTGGGATGACATGGCCTCCATGGCGGACAATAATACCTCTGCCTTCAACTACCGGAGCAAGAGCGTTTCAACCGACCCTTCCAAGCACGCCATGGGTTTGGCCATAGATTTCAATCCGTTGTTCAACCCAATGATGAGGCGAGAAGGCGGGAATACGACCGTATTACCTGCGGCTGGTCGATACGAGAAAGGTCGTTCCGGCACATTGACGCATGCGAACATCCTGAAGCATTTGGAACGGCGCGGTTGGTCGTGGGGTGGCCGCTGGCCGAAGCCGCAAGACTACCAGCACATTGAGAAATCGCACGGGCGGTGTATGCATTTTGATTTCAAGTCAAAGTGAGTTGATCAGAGTCCCGAAATTGGCTGACCGGACCTTCACAACCTTGCATACGGACTTGCATTTGCGTCAGGAAAGGGATATTTTTATCCCCTTTACGACGCAAATATGCGCTTCAAGGACTTTCATTCAGTCTTTTCGGAACGGCCATGTTTCACTGTTCGGGATGTCACACTGAGATTCCCTGCATTCGACGACCGACAATTGCACTACTGGCAACAAAGGGGATGGGTCCGATCTTTGCGCCGCCCATATTACCGGGTCGCAGATCGTCCTTGGAATTTACCGGAGCGCCATGCAGTAGCGAATACTGTTTATGCCCCATCCTATATTTCGTTGCAATCGGCACTCGGTCACTACGGTTTCATTCCTGAAGGTGTATTCCATGTAACCAGCATCACCACGCGCCATGCACAGACTTTTGAGATGGATGGAGTGCGATACTTCTACAGGCAGGTCAAACCTGCATGGTTCCTAGGGTACACCATTGATCAGAACGGTGGGATCCCGGTCCGGATGGCAACTCCAGAGAAAGCATTGCTGGATCTACTTCACCTTGACCGGGAACTGGCCGGGCCGGACGATTTCGAAAGCCTTCGATTGGACCGGGTCGGAATTCGAAAAGCCATTCAACAGAACGTGTGGAACGACCAATTGACGCTTTCCAACAACAAGGCATTGCATACCCGTGCAAAAGCCTTCCAACGCTGGCTCAATGATCACGCTCGCTGAGATCAAGAAAGTCTATCCCGAAATGCTCCATGAGCATGAAGGATTCTTACTACGGGAATACCTTCAATACAGGATCTTGGGCATCATTTTCACCTCCCCATATGCAACACGATTGGTGTTCTTGGGTGGCACTTGCTTGCGGATCGTACACGGCAACCGACGCTTCAGTGAGGATCTGGATTTCGACAACCTAGGACTCACCAAACCTGAATTCGCAGAAATAGGTGCTTTGGTAAAGCGAGAACTGGAACGTGAGGGCTACGAGGTAAAAGTCGAAATGGCCGGGATCAACGCGTTCCGTTGTCTCGTACGTCTGCCTGGCTTGCTATTCCACCACGGCCTCACAGGCAATAAGGAACAGACCATCCTCATTCAACTGGACACCGAGCCGCAGCGGTACGCGTATGATCCAGAGCCTTGGTTCATTTCCCGTTGGGATGTGCGGCAAGACATTCGTTGCTGTCCACGACCGCTATTGCTCGCGCAGAAATGCCATGCGATCATGGACCGGAAACGAGCCAAGGGTCGAGACTTTTTTGACGTGTCCTTCCTACTCGGCATGAACACGGAACCGGACCTCAAGTACACCGAGCAGAAAATGGGGATCACAACCACAGAGGAACTTGCCAAGACCCTTCTGGACCGATGCGGACAACTTGATATGGAAGCCATGGCCACCGATGTAGAGAAATTCCTTTTCGATGCGAATGGGCGTTTGGGAGTAACCCGTTTTCCCCAACTCATCCAACAACACTGGTTGCCACGATGACCAAGAAACAGAAAGCAGCCTTCGCAGCCACCAAACTAGCCGAGTTGTACCCGCGCATCACGATCCCGCTGGACCATCAGGATCCGTTCACCTTGTTGGTGGCTGTGTTGCTAAGCGCGCAGTGCACGGACAAGAAGGTGAACGAGATCACGCCGTTGCTCTTCGCGAAGGCACGTACGCCGCAGCAGATGATGAAGTTGAGCGTGGAAGAGATCCGGGACATCATTCGGCCCTGTGGTCTGTCGCCGATGAAATCCAAAGGGATCCATGGGCTCTCGAAACTTATTGTTGAAGAACATGGCGGTGTGGTGCCCGAGGACATGGCCGCTTTGGAACGCATGCCGAGCGTAGGCCACAAGACGGCGAGCGTTGTGATGTCCCAAGCTTTTGGTGTGCCAGCTTTTCCGGTGGATACGCACATTCATCGTTTGGCTTACCGCTGGACACTTAGCACAGGCAAAAATGTAGAGCGCACAGAAGCAGATCTGAAGCGCCTTTTTCCAGAGGACATGTGGAACGCGTTGCATTTGCGCATCATTTACTTCGGAAGGGAACACTGCCCAGCCCAGCGGCATGATCCATTAAAATGTCCGATCTGCAGTGTGATCGGGCGGAAGGACTTGTTCCGGTGACTATGCCTTCCATCGGCCGTAATTTTGCGCCCCTTCCATGGGCACCCTTGGTTACTACATAGCGCTACCTTTCATCTACGGTGTTTCCTTGTTGCCGTTCCCGCTGCTGTACTTGCTTTCCGATCTCATGTACATTATCGTGTTCAGGGTGATCGGCTATAGAAAGGACGTGGTATTGACCAACCTTCGCAAGAGTTTTCCGGAAAAGAGCGAACACGAGATCCAGGCGATAGCCAGAAAGTTCCAACAGTGGTTCTGCGACCTCGCGCTGGAAACGATCAAGACGTTGACGATCTCGCCGGACAAAGTGCGTGAGCGGGTATCGTTGGAAGGCGCGGAAATACTTCGTGGGTATGCCGCTAAAGGACAGAGCATCATCATAGTCCTAGGCCATTTCGGCAATTGGGAACTTGCAGGGGCGCGATACAGTGCAGAGAGGGGTGTACCACCTCTTATCGTGATCTACCACCCTTTGGTGAACGAACATTTTGATCGATTGATGACACGGATGCGAACAAGACATGGCACCGGATTGTATACGATGCGGGAAACGAGCAGGGCGATGATCCGTGACAAGGACGAACTAACTGCAACCGCGTTCATAGCGGATCAGACGCCTGCTCCGGAACGGGCTTATTGGACCACGTTCCTCAACCAAGAAACACCGGTATTCCAAGGCACCGAAACCCTTGCACGGAAGCTGAGAAGGCCCATTGTGTACATTGCCATCACCCGGCCACGTCGTGGGCATTACCGGATGGAGGTGGAGACCTTGGTAGAAACCCCTATGGATACTGCCATTGGAGAGATAACCGAGATCCATACGAAACGTTTGGAGCGAGATATAAGGAACTATCCCGACCTTTGGCTCTGGACCCATCGGCGCTGGAAGCATCGAAAGCCCTGAAGTAGATACATGGACGCGAGAACTGAGAAAGAACTGATCCTGGCCACCAAGCCCTACGCAAAAGAAGTGCGTTGGAAGAGTTGGTGGCACTTGGTATCCACCGGTGTGCTGCTGGCCGGTTGGTATTTTGGCATATTCTGGCCTACCACTCCACTTTGGTTGAAGATCATCTTCAGCATACTGGCCGGCTTGACCATCGCCCGGATGTTCATCATCTACCACGATCACCAGCACAAGGCGATCCTACAGAACTCCAAATTGGCGGATGTCCTGATGACCATTTGGGGCATTTTCATCCTGGCCCCGTCCAGCATTTGGAAGCGCAGCCACGACCATCATCATACCCATAACAGTAAGCTGTACACCAGTAGTATCGGAAGTTACCCGATCGTAACGGTCGAGAAGTTCAATACATTCACCAAAAAGGAGCGGGCGGTCTACCTGTTCATCCGACACCCGCTTACGATCGCATTCGGATACGTGTTCGTTTTCTTCTATGGCATGTGCGTCCGATCATTCATGAACAACCGTAGCAAACATTGGGATTCACTGCTCGCCATCGGGATACATATCGGGATGGGAATTCTGATCATCTGGCTGCTTGGCTGGACGGCGTTTTGGCTCGGCTTTATTGCCCCAGCGATGATCTCCTTGGGATTGGGTGCCTACCTGTTCTATGCCCAGCATAACTTCCCTTCGGCCACCTTCGCAGAAAAGGAAGGATGGAGCTATGTGAACGCGGCATTGGGAAGCAGTAGCTACATGCGTATGAGCCGTTTGATGCATTGGTTCACTGGCAACATCGGCTACCACCATATCCACCACCTGAATGCGCGAATTCCGTTCTACCGCTTGCCGGAGGTATTGCGTTCCATACCCGAATTACAGATGGCGAAGACCACCTCCTTGATGCCCGGTGAAATGATCCGTTGCCTCCGTTTGAAGGTCTGGGATCCCGTTAAGGGCAAGATGATCGGGTTCCGGGAGATGGGTTGGAAGGGGTAGTTGTAGTATCGGTACAGGGTATGGAGTACCTAGTACGCACGGAGCGATACTAGGTACTCCATACCCTGTACTCTTTACCCGTTAAAACCTAATTCAGGATGATATCCACTTGCCCGATCGGCGGGGCATCCACAACACGCAATGCTCGGGAGTAACCGAGAATGAACTGGATCGAGGCTTCGCGCGGACCCATGGAAGGTTTGGTGATCATGGGTTTTCCGGTGTTACGCGTGTTCTTCTTGCGAAGGGTAGAATTTGCCATTAATGGAGGGTAAGGTTGTTATCAATGTCTGGTCAACGCGGCCCTTATACCCCGTATTGTGTGGGTGCGGAAAAATCGACCCTATTGAGCAAGTGCGGAAATGAGAAAATGTGGAGATGCAGCATCGCCGCACTTCCACATTTCCCAAATTATCGATCACCTATGCTCTTTCCAATACCATCTCGTTCTCTTTGATCATGCGGCGCATATTGATCAAGGCGTAGCGCATACGGCCCAATGCGGTGTTGATGCTCACATCGGTATGGTCCGCGATCTCCTTGAAGCTCATGCTCAGGTAGGTCCGCATCATGACCACATCTCGTTGTTCAGGTGGTAGCGTATCGATCAGCTTGCGCACATCCGCATCGATCTGCACGTTCACCATGCGCTGTTCCACGTTCTTATCGGTTTGGCAAAGTGTGGCGAACACATCGTGGTCGTCCTTACTCCGCGTCAAAGGCATCTTCTTTACGCGGCGGAAATGGTCGATCACCAAGTTGTGGGCGATCCGCATGACCCAAGGAAGGAATTTGCCTTCCTCGTTGTATTTATTGGTGCTCTTCAAGGTATGGACCACCTTGATGAACGTGTCCTGGAACAAGTCCTCGGTCAACTCGCGATCGCGAACGAGCAGATAGATGTGGGACCAGACTTTCCGCTTATGGCGGGCCAGCAATAGTTCAAAGGCCTTTTCATTGCCTTCGAGGTATTGACGCACAAGTTCTTGGTCGTTGAGCACTTTGGTAAGCATGGACATTCCGGTTTTAGGTCCTTAACGGATCGAAACAAACGGGTAATGGTCCTAGCTATGCCGTAGTGTTTTAGGTGCTCGGTGAGATGAATGCCAAGGTGGCTATTGGGAGGTAGACGCTATCCGGAGTGCAAACGTTGCCTTGACCCGGATCATTGTGCGCCCTCTCCAAACTTTTCCATGGCGACATTGCAAAGATAGGAAACCGGTCCAAGGTGAACGGACCGGTGCTTGGCCCAAAAGCACCGCACCCCGATCGGGAGGTCAATAAGGATCTTCATTCCTGCTCTGCTTAAGGCTAAATTTGCGCCCCCTTGGCGAACTCCCGTACCATAATCCCCACCTCTACTGGCCAACGCGGCCAGTCCCCATCACCAAGTAAGGCCGCAAAGGGCTTTATCCGTGTGCTGGGTGCGCGTGTCCACAACCTGAAGAACATCAGTGTGGACATACCTCGCGGTAAACTGGTGGTGATCACAGGGTTGAGCGGTAGTGGCAAAAGCAGCTTGGCCTTTGATACGTTGTATGCCGAGGGTCAGCGCCGTTATGTGGAAAGCTTGAGCAGCTATGCACGTCAGTTCTTGGGGAGACTAGAGAAACCGGATGTGGACAAGATCATCGGGATCAGCCCAGCGATCGCCATCGAGCAAAAAGTACTAACCAGCAATCCGCGTAGCACGGTTGGTACGAGTACGGAGGTCTACGACCATTTGAAATTGTTGTTCGCTCGTGCTGGACACACCCTTTCACCGGTAAGTGGCCAAGAGGTGAAGCGCGACGGCATCGAAGACGTGGTGGCCGGAGTGAACAGCTATCCGGAAGGAAGTAAGGTGCTCATGCTTGCGCCTTTGAAGGTTCCAACGGGGCGCACCTTGCAGCAGCATTTTGATGTGTTGCACCAACAAGGATTTGCACGCGTGCACGATGGCACGGATGTCCACCGGTTGGAAGATCTCTTGGCGGAGAAGAAAGCGCGCAAAGGCACGTGGTTCCTCGTTCTGGATCGACTTTCTGTGACCCCAGGGGACGAGGAGAACGAGAGTCGTGCAGCCGATAGTGCCGAAACCGGTTTCTTCGAGGGGCAGGGTGAATTGATCCTGTTGGGCGAGGACGCCAGCGGGAAAGAGCTCCAAATGGGCTTCAGTGATCGGTTCGAACTGGACGGGATCACGTTCGAAGAACCAAGCCCAAATCTCTTCAGCTTCAACGACCCGTTGGGTGCTTGTCCCAAATGTGAAGGTCACGGCAATGTGATCGGTATAGACCGCGACCTGGTGATCCCGAACAAGGGCTTGAGCGTGTATGACGATGCCGTTGCACCTTGGCGAGGAGAGAAGTTGAGCGAATGGAAGAACGACTTCATCCAACACACCGCTAGACTTGATTTCCCTTTACACAGGCCATACAACGAACTTTCGGAAGAGCAAAAGGACCTGCTTTGGAAAGGAACGAAAGGCGTTTCGGGGATCGACCGCTTCTTCAAATACGTAGAAGAGAAGAGCTACAAGATCCAATACAGGGTGTTGGCCAGCCGCTACCGTGGCAAGACCAAATGTCCTGTGTGCAATGGCACGCGATTAAGACCCGAAGCACGTTATGTGAAAATAGCGGGCAAGGACATCACGGAGCTCGCCGCATTACCGATCACAAAGTGCCTAACGTTCTTCAATGAACTGGAACTTGACGCACAGGATGAACGGATCGCATCGCGTTTGTTGAAGGAGATCCGGAACAGGCTACGCTATCTCCATGATGTGGGCGTTGGCTATCTAACTCTGGAGCGCAGGAGCAACACTTTGAGCGGTGGAGAAACGCAGCGGATCGATCTGGCCACCTCGTTGGGCAGCAGTTTGGTGGGCAGTATGTACATTCTTGATGAGCCCAGCATCGGTCTTCACCCACGTGACACCTTGGCCTTGATCGAGGTTTTGAAACAATTGCGCGACCTAGGTAACACGGTCATCGTTGTAGAGCACGATGAAGAGGTGATGCGCGCGGCGGACCACATCATCGACATGGGCCCCATGGCGGGTAGCCACGGAGGCGAAGTGGTCTTCAGTGGAACCCATGCCGATCTGGTGAAGAGTGACAGCCTCACAGCGCGTTACCTAACCGGCCGTGAACAGATCCCGGTACCGGAAAAACGCCGACCGGTCAAGGATAAGCTGGTGTTGCACGGAGCGCGAGAACACAATTTGAAAAATATCGATGTGGCCTTTCCGCTTCACATCCTTACGGTCGTGACCGGAGTAAGCGGTAGTGGCAAGACCACCTTGGTGAAGCGCATCCTCTACCCTGCTTTGAAGCGCGAACTGGACGGCTTTAGCGAGCGGCCTGGCGACTTCAGTTCCTTGACGGGCGACCTGCATCGCATTCGTGCGGTGGAATTGGTGGACCAGAACCCGATCGGCCGCAGTTCGCGCAGCAATCCGGTCACCTATGTGAAGGCATGGGATGAGATCCGCTCGTTCTACAGCGAACTGCCGTTGAGCAAAGCGCGTGGCTACAAACCGGCGTTCTTCAGCTTTAACGTGGATGGAGGCCGTTGCGAAGTATGCCAAGGCGAAGGTGAAGTACACATCGAAATGCAATTCATGGCCAACATCAACCTCACCTGCGAGGAGTGCCATGGCAAACGGTTCAAGGAGGAGATCCTGGAGGTGAAATTCGCCGGCAAGGATGTTTCCGATCTCTTGGACATGACGGTGGATGATGGCATCGCGTTCTTCCAAGCAGAAATGAAGGATAAGCCGATCCTTCAACGCATCGTGAATAAACTGTTACCGCTCCAGGAAACCGGTTTGGGTTATGTGAAATTGGGCCAAAGCAGTAGCACGCTGTCCGGCGGGGAGGCGCAACGCATCAAACTGGCGAGTTTCCTAACGAAAGGCCAGGATGAAAAGCCAACCCTCTTCATCTTCGACGAACCGACCACGGGACTACACTTCCACGACATCGCAAAGCTGTTGAAGGCCTTCGACATGTTGCTGGCGAACGGCCACAGTGTGTTGGTGATCGAACACAATACGGAGGTGATCAAATGTGCGGACCATCTGATCGACCTTGGCCCGGAAGGCGGTGAAGGTGGTGGTAACGTGCTCTATGAAGGTCCTCCAGAGGGGATCGAACAGATCGCGACGAGCTATACTGGACACCACCTGGGTGTTCGGTAATAGGTTCAAACGCCCTTCGGTCCTGAGCTTGGACAATACCAGCAGAAGCTCAACGCAGCACGGTCACGTGACCGGTATGTGTGGTAATGGGTTCCGTACTGCAGAGGTCCTTGAACGTGATGATGTAGTAATACGTACCATCCGGCACTGCAGAGGCAAGGGTGTTATCGAGTCCTCCATTCCATCCGTTGGTCTGGGATATGGTCTCGAACATCTTCAACCCCCAACGGTCATAGATCTCCATACTGAAGTCTTGCAACCCTTCTCCCACGATCTGGAACTGGTCGTTCATCTGATCATTATTCGGTGTGAACACGTTCGGAATGAAATTGTCGCCGCGAGTAACGGGTATTTCTATCACCAGAACGGTGCCGGTAACATTGCACCCTACGCCATCCACCCCCGTGAAGCTGTAGAGACCGTTCTCCTCGACGTTGATAATGGGTACGGTCTGTGAGTTGGACCACAGAATGGAAGAAACAGTGAAGCCGGGCGATATCGCAACACTTGATCCAGCACACTTGTAAACATCGGGCGTTGGAGGGTGTAGCGGGGCCACAATTGCTTGAATGCTATCCAGCGCCTCACATGCACCGTCAGTTACCGTTATCAGATAATATCCGGGCTCATCCACGGTAATTGAACTGCCACTTCCTCCGGTGGACCATGCATAGGAATCGAAACCTGTACCTGCCGACAGGACCGCACTGCTTCCTGGACATAGCGGGATCGGGGTTGGTGGATCGAAAGGCAACTGCGGAACCACGAAGGTGATCGGAAGATCGACCATGGCAGTGTCAGCGCACACCGTATTGCGCACTTCCAAGGAGACCGTATAGGTACCTGGACCTGCGTACTCGTGCACAGGCTCGAAGGCGACCGAGCTGGACCCGTCACCGAAGTTCCAATTGTACTGCGTGCCACCCACAGAGCTATTCTCCACTTCAAGGAAGTAACCGTCACAACTACTCACTGGTGTTGGCCTGAATTGGGCCAGTAGTTCGCTGGGGTCATAAACGTTCAGCGTGATGTAGGTCGTATCGGCAAGGTTGCATGAATTGGGATCGGTGCCGATCAATGTTACCAGATAAGCACCAGGTGTTTCGTAGGTAATTGACACCTCGTTCCCAGTGGCCAATGGTGATCCGTCATTGAAGTTCCAGGTGAACAATGTGGCCTGGCCGACCGCGTTCAATGTGAACGTCGCTGGAACGCAGCCGGTCGTGGAGGTGGAATAGATATTCGCTTGCACTCCGGCAACGGCAAAATCGATCTTGAACACCGAGATATCCCATGAAATGGCGTTGGTGGTCCGCCAAGCCCAATCGGTGCTTTGCATGCTATTGCCTCCACTACACACACCTTGATAAATGATCCCATTCTTGTCGAAGCGGCTCGTACCGCCATCCACGTGGCTTCCACCATAGAAACTGCCGAAGAGGATACTGGTCATATCCACATCAAATGCAGCGAGGTAGAACCCCCCGGTGGTATAAAGGGCATCTGCTGTGGTAGGCAAACTTCCTCCTGTATTGTACCCTGATATATAGACGTGGTTACACACATCAACCAAGAAGGCCACTGGCGCCATATTACCGGGGATCATCGTGGTGATCAACGCTTCATTCAGCTGTGGTGCGAGCTTCACCAAGAAGATCTCACCTGCGGAACCATAGGTTCCAACTGGGTAGATCGGAACATCGCCATCACTTTGCCCGAAGATCCACACGTTGTCGTCCGTATCCGTATCGATGAAATACGCCCCGTCGGAATCCGGTGTCCCGAAGTAGGTACCGGCGACAATGGTCGAAAGATCACTTGTAAGGCGTATGGCATAACCGTCACGACCTCCACCTTGATACGTGCTCATGAGCCCACCGCTTGGGAAGATCAAATCCGTGCTTTCGGTAATGCCGATCACGTAGATATCGCCATTCTGGGCGATCCTCAATCCCATTGCATTGTCCGACATGGAGCCTCCTACGAACGTGGCGGCCAGCATTTGGGAACAGGTTGGATCCATTTTCAACAACACGCCATCCTGCTCTCCTGCCAATTCGGGCTGCCACGCACCGGAAGTCATCGGGAAAGCCGCCGAACTTGTGAATGATGCGACGAGGATATTGCCCTCCGTATCCAAATACACTTCACCTCTGTATGCTTCCCCATAGTTCGCATACATGTCGTTGATGCCATCCGATCCAGTGCTTCCGATGTAGGTAGAGCCGATCAACGATGAACCATCGGCAGCGATATGTACCAAGGCGATATCAGTATCTCCATTGTGTTCCTCATCGAACGCCCCGACCGTTACGGGAAAATCATCGGAATCCGTGGAACCAAGAACAACGAGTTCTCCCAATGCGTTCACGATAAGGCTGTGCGGGTTCTCCCCACTGCTTCCACCGAGATACGCTGCCCATATCAAGTCGCTGCCATCGGGGTTGTACTTGCTTAGTGAGATGTCCGTTCCGCCGCCACCCGGCGTGGTCTGGAAAGCGCCCAACGTAGCCGGATAGGTAGGCCCGAAGTTGCGGGCACCGGTGTAGATATTACCGGCATCATCGTAAGTCGCGCAATGTCCGTAGTTGCTCGATCCTGTGGCTCCGGAATAGGTTGCTGCAATAAGGACGGGATCGATCACCACCGTACGCTTGGCATCATAACCCTTCGGAAAATCGAAACGTACCGTACTGCCTTCCAAAACGAAGAAGCATGGAATGCGCTCACCTTCCTGATCGGCGTAGAAGGCCAACGGCGCCAGCTCCATCACATCCCCAACGCTTGTCTTCAAGCGCAATTCGCCTTGTTCCCCAATGGACATGCCCTCCAATCCCTCATAGGCCATTGCGACCAAATTCCTATTGGCTCCAGGATGAAGCACCACATCGTATTTGAAGTTGCCATCAATGGTCTTCATCAACACATCGATGCCCGGCCATACTTCTTTCTGTTCCAATGCACCGTATGCACCCACATGGCCGCGCCAACGTGAGCGATCGTTGCCCATGAAGTAATTCTCGTAGTGGTCGGACTTGATCATCCCCTTTGGTCGTTCCTTTGATGCTCCAACGAATTGCATCCGCCACGCATGACCATTGAACCGAAGTGAGTCCCGCTCGGTGTTGGAAAGCATTGCGATGTCGTGCATCTGGTCCACCGAGGATCCTTCCAATTTGGACCATGTCCATGAATTCTCTTCCACGAACAGGGCAGCACCATTCACATGGGTGCGAAAGAGAACGGCTGAGGGCCACTGGCCTAGGTTCTCCACGAAGGAATAACTGTTCTTCGTCTGGGGATGAGCTTCCCCTTCGCTGTGCGTATGCGCGATGACCGGAGTAGCGACAAAGAGTGCAAGAGCAATTGAAAGAGCTTGATTCATCGGTAAACTGTGGATCGAGTAAGATGAGTTGGAGATCAACGCACCACGGTAACGTGGCCAGTGTGTTGGAATTCTTCTTGGCCAGTGCAAAGGCCGGTATACTTCAACACATACACGTAAACATCGTTGGCGACAGGTTTTCCTTTATAGGAACCATCCCACGGCGTGGCCATGGACCCGGTCTGGTACAATTGCTCACCCCATCGATCGAAAATGGTCATGTCAAGTGTACGATCACCGTATCCTGTGAATTGGAACGTGTCATTTATGCCATCACCATTGGGAGTGAATGCATTGGGTGCAAAGAGCTGTGTGTCACTATCGTAAAGTGTTACCGATGCGCTGTCCACATGAGCACATCCATTAGCATCGATCACAGTAAAGGCATAAAAGCCCTCTATGCCTTCCACCTCGCGGTTTCGGGATGTGGAACCATTGTCCCATAGATATGATGTTGCATTGTCAAGGGGTATGCGCAACGCGGCGTCGATGCCAGGGCATGTTTCCACTTCGAATGCGAGTTCCAAAATGTTCGGTTCAATGACCTGGACCGTATCCGTGCCAATGCAACCTGCTTGATTGGTAACAGTGACCCAATACGTTCCGACCTCGTAGGCTTGAATGGTGGCGGTTGTTTCGCCGGTACTCCACGTATAGTCGCCAACTACGACACTCGCGTCCAATGGTACAGATGATACATCTGCGCACAGCATACGATCGAGCAAGTCAAAGTTGAACACAATGGGCGCAACGGTGACCAAGGTCGTGATCGTATCACTTTGGGAACAACCGGTAGGATCAGTGGCGATCAAGGACACATCATAGGTCCCTTCGTCGCTGAACACATGGGAAATGGAATCCGTGGTGTACTCTGTGCCATCGCTAAGCACCCACGTATGATCCAACGGTGCACCTATGCTGGTGTTCACTGCTGTTATCCGCAATTCGGTACAATCCTGCACCTGTTCCCAATCCAAACCGGCCTGGATGGGTTGTTGCGCGCCGATCTGGATCGGAAAATAAACGGTATCGGCCAAGTTGCAGGCCAACGAATCCTGTGCGATAAGCCGAACCAGATAATCACCTGGTTCAGAGTATAAGTGGCTTGGCTCGAATGCTTCCACTTGTGGGGATCCGTCACCGAAATCCCACCTCCAGGTGTCACCGGAGCTTTCATTCGAGAAATCAACTTGAATAGGGGCACAACCCGTGTTTATCGCGGAGGCACCTGCGGCATTAACGCCAGCCACGCCAAAATCGATCTTGAACACACCGATATCCCATCCAATGGATTGATCGGTGGCCCATGCCCATGCGGTGGTCTGCAAGCTACCGGTCCCGCTGCAAACGCCTTGATAAACGATACCGTTCTTATCGAATCGACTGGTCCCACCATCAACGTGACTACCTCCGTAGTAGGTTCCGAAAAGGATATTGGTCATGTCAGGTTCGAACGCTGCCAAGTAAAATGAGCCATTGGTATACAACGCGTCCGGTGTAGTAGGTAGGCCTGGCGTGGAATTGTAACTGGAGATGTAGATATTGTCACACACGTCCACGAGGAACGCGACGGGTACAGCACCACCGAAGCCGCCTCCGCTGGGACCAATCGTTGTGGTGAGAAGAACGGTACTGAGGTCCGAGGACAACTTGGCTATGAAAACAGGCCCAGTCGCTTGGCCATACGTAGAGGCCGGAAGAATGGGGATGGTGCCATCCGATTGACCGTAGATCCAAACATCGTCATTGAAGTCGGTATCCAAGAAGTATGAACCATCATCATCCGTAGTTCCGAAGTACGTACCAACCACCATATTGCTCGCATTCGGCGTAAGCCTTACCACATATCCATCGCGCCCTCCAATGGATGCACTCACATTTCCACTCGCTGTGACCGGGAAGTCCGTGCTCTCGGTACCACCGGTCACAAGTATATCACCGTTCAATGCAAGCCTGATCCCCAAGGCATTATCATCCGATGTACCACCGATGTAGGTGCTATACACCAAGCCTGAACAATCCGGTAAAATAGAAGCAACGATCCCGTCCTGGCCGCCTCCCAACGTGGTCTGGAAACAACCAGGGGTAACTGGAAAATCAGAAGACGATGAGCACGTGCTGATGAGGATATTGTTGGCTCCGTCCAAGAAGATCTCTCCGCGATATTGTTCTCCATAGTTCGCGTACATGTCGTTCAGCCCATCACTTGCGGCTCCACCCAAGAACGTAGAACCCAACAGCGTGGTCCCATCAGCACTGATGTGTGTTACCGTTATGTCCGCTTCACCACCCAACGTGTTGTCGATCGCACCAACTGTGGTCGGAAAATTGGCCGAACTAGTGGAGCCAAGAACGCAAAGTTCCCCTAGGCTATTGACGATCATGCTGTGCGGATTCTCTCCATCATCCCCACCTAAGTAGCTGGCCCAGATCAGATCACTTCCATCCGGGTTGTATTTACTGAATGACATATCGGTATATCCCCCGCCCATGGCAACTTGGAATGCGCCTGTTGTTGCCGGGTAGGTGGGTCCGAAATTGCGGGCACCGGAATAAATGTTCCCATTGCTATCATAAGTAGCACAGTGTCCGTAGTTGCTTGCACCCGTTGCCCCGCTCAGTGTACTGGCGATCAAAATGGGGTCAATGGTTACAGGACGTGAATGATCATAATTGACGGGGAGCACGAACCGTAACACGCCATTCCGTAGCTGGTATGAGCACGCCAAAGGCTCTTGGCCTCCATCGGAATAGAACGCAACAGGCTGAAGCTCGATGACTTCACCGACCGAGGTCGACAGCACCAAACGACCATCCTTGGAGATCGATGAACCGTCGATCCCTTCGTAACGGAAAGCAACATTCTCCGCATCGGCGCCAGCGGCCAACAATACATCGTACTTCAAATTCCCATTGGTGGCATGATAGCGAACATCAATGCCCTCCCAAACGCCTTTATACACCAGCTCCCCATAGCCTTGCACATGACCATTCCATTTTGAAGGGTCGTTGCCAAAGAAGAAGTTCTCGTAACCTGGTAACACCGACTTTGCCTGAATGGTGAGATCGCCTTGCGGTTCGTGGAAGCGTAAGCGCCACGCATGCCCGCGAAGTATCGTGGCGGCGCGTTCCTCTTTCGACATTTCCATGGCGTCGTGCATCGCGCCATCCACATCGTCCGCAAACTTCACCCATGAAGAGCCGTTCCGCTCCATGAATACAGTGGCTCCATTCACCCCCGTGCGGAACAGAACGTTGGCATCCCATTGGCCCTTATTCTGGGTGAACCGAACCTTCACTGGTCCGTGATCGTGGGCATCCGGTTCATTGGTCACCGCAGCCACAGCGGACATTGCAGACAATGTGAAAAACAACCCCGAAAAAAGTGTACGCGCTGATGCCATGTCCCAGAATAACTTAGAGTATGGAATAGACGCAATGTTGGCTACGGTCGTTGCCTGCACGATCGGTGACCATGCTATCCATTGCGACCCTTCAACACAAGATCCCAGACGCTCGTAAGCGACTAAATAATCAATCACCTGAATTGCAGGTCATACAACTTCCGATACGCCCCATTGTATGCTAGCAGCTCCTGATGGTTTCCCTGCTCCAGGATCCGGCCCTTGCCAAGGACGATGATACGATCGGCCTTCTGGATGGTACTTAAGCGGTGTGCGATCACGATGCTGGTGCGGTCCTTTGTGATGCGTTCCGTTGCTTGCTGGATCAACTGCTCGCTCATGCTGTCCACACTGCTGGTGGCTTCGTCCAGTATGAGGACGCGCGGTTGGTGAACAGCTGCGCGGATGAATGCGATCAATTGCCGTTGGCCTAAGCTCAGTATACTACCTCGTTCGCGCACTGACATATCGTATCCATCGGGCAAGCGCATGATGAAGTCGTGCGCACCAACGGTTTTTGCAGCCGCGATCACTGCATCGCGTGAGATCGTCGGATCTCCAAGCGTGATGTTGTTGTGGATCGAATCACTGAAGAGGAATACATCCTGTAGGACCACCGAGATGCTTTTCCGAAGATCAGAAAGTGTGTACGTGCGAATATCATGTCCGTCCAAGAGCACCTCACCGCGTTGGAATTCGTAAGCCCTGCTCAGGATATTGATCGTTGTGCTCTTCCCGGAACCGGTGGCCCCTACCAAGGCGATCATCTCCCCTGCCTTCGCTTGGAAACTGATATCGCGAAGCACCCAGTCCGGTTCCTCTCCAGGTTCAAGATCACCATAAGCGAACCACACGTTCTTGAACACGATATCGCCGCGAAGGTTTTCGGTTGTGCGCGATCCTGTGTCCTTCAGGTCCGCATCCGTGTCCAAAACCGCGAACACCCGTTCACTGCCCACCATGCCCATCTGCAGGACATTGAAACGATCCGCGAGTTGGCGTATCGGTCTATACAGCATGTTGATGAACAGGATGTAGGCAAAAATGTCTCCGAGGGTGGCCACTCCTTCAAGTACATCCTTCACGCCCCACCAAACGAGGAACGCCAAGGAGACCGCGCTCAGGATCTCCACCACCGGGAAGAAAATGCTGTAAGCAAGAATGCTACGGACGTGTGCTTTCCGATGTTCCCTATTGATCGCTTGGAACTTGTTGTATTCCTGCTTTTCCCGTCCGAAGAGCTGCACCACGGCCATGCCTTGGATGTGTTCCTGTACGAATGCGTTCAACCGGGAAACCTGTGTGCGCACATCCTGAAAGCTCTTCTGGATGCTGTTCTTGAAGATGTTGGTGCTCCAAAGCAAGAGCGGGATCGGCACCATACTGAGCAATGCCAATTTCCAGTTGTAGACGAACATGACCACGACCACCACGACAAGTTTGAGAATATCGCCCATGATCGAGAGCAGCCCCTGTGAGAAGATGTCGTCGATGGTCTCGATATCGCTGATCGCACGGGTGACCAGTGTTCCAATAGGTGTCTTGTCGAAATAACGAAGCTTGAAGCCGAGGATCTTTGAATACAACTTCTGTCGCAGATCGAAGGTGACGGCTTGCCCCAACCAACTTGTCCAATAGGACTGGAAATACTGCACCACGGTCTCCACCAAAAGAAGCACTGCAACTGAAATGGTGATCGACCAGACCAAGGTCATTGTGCCGACACCCACGAGGTTTTGCACCACGTTGGCGATCCATGCAATGCTCCTCGCGTTCCAGTTGGAGTTGGCATCGAGGTGGAATAAGGCGGTGTAATCCGTGGCGGCAACGTCAATGAGCCAGCCGAGCATGATCGGACGTACCACACCCACGATGCTGAGGACGATCGTTAGGAAGACCGTCCACCGGAAGATCCCGCGATACGGGCCAGTAAAGGCGAACACACGCGCGAAGAGCTTTCTGTCGAAGGCTTTTCCTTGAACGGTCTTCTTGGACTTTTCTTCGGCCTTTGCCACTGGAGGTGCTGGGGTCGCCGTCGTCATGGGCGCTCCAACGGGGTATAGTTAGTTGGAATGAACGGGTACACCACGCGTTCCAAGTAGAGGCCACGGGCAGGTGCGCTTTTCCCGGCTTTGCTGCGGTCTTTGGCGGCGATCACTTCGAGCATGGATGCGGCGGATGCATCACCCTTACCGATACGCATGCACGTACCCACGATCGCGCGCACCATGTTACGCAGATAGCGATCCGCAAGGATCCGGAAGCGGTATCCGTTCTCGATGTGCTCCCATTCGGCGTGGCGCACATCGCAGATCATGGTGCGTTGATCACTTCCTGTTTTGCAGAAACTTGAAAAATCCTGTTTTCCGATCAGGGCTTTGCAAGCCTCGTTCATGGCATCCACATCCAAGGGTGGGTAAAGCAAATGCGAACGACCGGTGAGGAATGGATCCTTGCGGCGGTGGATCAAATATTTGTAGCCGCGTTCTGTTGCACTGAAACGGGCATGCGCATCATCGGCCACGGAGATCACGCGTTTCACCGCGATGCTATCGGGAAGCATAGCACTTATGCTGAAGGCGAAGCGTTCATCAACACGGCGATCGGGCGGGGCATCAAAATGCAGGAAATACTCCGTAGCGTGCACACCAGTATCGGTTCTTCCGCAGCCCACCACGTACAGTTCCGGCAACTGAAGAGCGGTGCGCAGGGCGCGCTCCACAACTTCTTGCACACTGGGGTCCTTCAGCTGGCGCTGCCAACCGCGATAAGGCGAACCATCATAGGCGAGTTCGAGGAAGTAACGAGGCATGATCTCCATTCACCGGGAAAGCGCGCAAAGGTAAAGGCCGCACGGGGCCACGCATTTCGACTTTTCTTTGCGGCATGCCCCGCATTGGATTGATCAGCGACACGCATGGTTGGCTGGACCCTCGCGTAGAAGTCCATTTCACGGAGTGCGACGAGATCTGGCATGCCGGCGACATCGGCGGGCTTGCCATAACAGAACAGCTGGCACGCTGGAAACCGCTACGTGCCGTGTACGGGAATATCGACGATGGTCCTTCCCGCAGGGAACACCCGGAACATCAACGTTTCACCATGGGCGGAGCACGGGTCTGGATGACGCATATCGGAGGAAGACCGCCCCGTTACACACCGGAGGTTCTGGCGGAATTGCGAAGTGACCCACCCACCCTGTTCATCTGTGGACATTCGCACATTTGCTTGGTGCAATTCGACCCTAAGGTCAACTGTCTATACATGAACCCGGGTGCTGCGGGTCGGCATGGTTGGCACAAGGTGCGAACACTGCTCCGGTTCTCGCTGAATGAAGGTTCGGTGAAGGACTTGGAGGTGGTGGAACTTGGAGCACGCGGGCAGATCGATCAGTCCCTCCTCGAGGAAGGAAACGGGCGGTGATCGCAGGACGAACTTGCCCCAGCGCAAAAGTTCCTTCCGGGTCGACACAACCAACGATCGATCGTGGAATACGACCCTAAAGGCCATAATTTTCGCTCATTCAGGCCGCTACATTCGTTCCCGTGAAAAAGCTCATTTCCAAGATCCCTCTACCCTTGCGCAACAGGTACAGCATAGCCGTATTGGCAGTGGTTGGTTGGGTGCTCTTGTTCGACCAGAACGATGCGTGGACCACCATCAAGAACCGCCGTGAGCTGGGCCGAATGGAGGAGCAGAAGGAATGGTACGGTGCAGAGATCCAGCGGACCAAGGAGCAGCTGAACGAGATCTCAAGCAATAAGGAACTGCTGGAGAAATTCGCTCGCGAGCGCTATTTGATGAAGCGGGACAACGAAGACATCTTCGTGCTGGTGCCTGAGAGAAAGTGACCATTCACTTTGGTTGCCCCCCGCAACACTTCACCATTCCCTTACCACACAAGTCTTTGATCAACTGGCGGGTGCGTATTTGCCGGCCAACTGCCCTAAGGTGGTAGTGTGTGTCGTAGAACGCGGTATCCGGCAAGACGAGGTCCACGGAATTCCCCAAGAGTTCTATGTCGTGTGTTGCTAGTACTTGGGCTATCGTGTCGTTCCGGCCCTGCCTGAAACTGGACGTCGCGATCACTGGCCAAGTCCACACCACATCTGCACCACTGTTCTTGGCATGATCGATCAGATCTTGGGCAATGGGGTAGAAATCATCTGAAACGGTCTTTGTCGCATACACCACTTTTTCAATGCGTGCAGGGTCCCGGTGGGGAAGTCCAATGTGGCTCACGATATCTCCCCGCTCGTTAAAGCCACTTGCGCGATAGACCTTGTCCTCTGAAGCATTCTTCCAAGCCCCGGTGAAGACTTTGTACAAAGCTTGCATGCGCATGAGCATAACGCCCATGAGCACGCGCGGCCGAGAATACCAAGGGATGAATTGGATGGCACTGGGAACACGGTCCACTGTAAGGATGTGGATATCGTTGTCCTTTTCCGGTGTGGAGTATCCTGAATGCTCCAGGGAAACAATGACAAGATCGCCCTTTCCGAGAGAATTCTTCACTTCATCGACCATGAACCGGAACCCGAGGCTGGCGTGCAGGCTCATGTTCACCACCGGCATGCACAGCGCATTCTCCAATACTTCACTATCGATCCCGAAGGTGGCGTTGGAACCACCTACAATGATCACTTTTGGCGAGATCGTGGCTCTCAAAAGCGCCTGTTTAGCACCGGATACTTCCAGATAATCCACTCGGGACGCATGTGGACCGAACCAAGCACAAAGCAACAGGACCACCAGTACGATGGATGCGAACCCCACTGCCCTGAAAAAGAAGGTGGCAGGTGTCATCTCACTAGAACTGGAAATAGATGAATTCGTGGGAGGTCTGCAGATCGGTGTGTAGCATGATCTCGATCGTGATCAGTAAATAGATGGCCCAACGCAATGCCATGGCCGCCGGCATAACTTGAAGTGCATGTTCTTGTTTTCGGGCGAACCATTCCACCACCAGCATCAAGAGGATCCACGCCATTTCCGACCGGAAGGTCCAAACCAGAACTGCACCTGGTGACATGGTGATGTTGGCGACAGAATAATACAAGTAGGCCACGGCGGTATGCACCGAAGAAGATCGGAAGAACACCCATGCGACCAACACCAAGAGGAACGTGGTGACCATTTGGGGCCAATCCTTCAAGGTGGGCTCATTACGGCTGGCTTTGGCGTTACGGAAAATATCGGGGATGTAATAGAGCCCGTGTAAAATACCCCATGTAACGAAGGTCCAATTGGCTCCGTGCCACAGCCCGCTTACCCCGAATGTGATCATGATATTGCGGAACCTACCGGTCTTGGTACGCCATCCGCCAAGGGGTACATACACGTAATCGCGGAACCAGGTGCTCAAGGAAATGTGCCACCGGCGCCAGAACTCGGTGATGTTCCGCGAGAAATAGGGATAAGCGAAATTGCGACTGAGCTTGAATCCAAAAAGACGTGCGCAACCGATGGCGATATCAGAATAGCCCGAGAAATCGCCGTAGATCTGGAACGCGAAGAAGAAGGCACCGAAGAACAGTGTTACACCGGGGGTTTGCTGCACATCGCCTTCGAAGATGCCATTCACGATGGAAGCGCAGCCATCGGCCACCACGATCTTCTTGAAGAAACCCCAGAGCATTTGGCGGAGACCATCCTTGGCTTGCTCCACATCGAACGTTCGCGGTGCCAGGAATTGGGGCAGCAGGCTCGCCGCACGTTCTATGGGGCCCGCCACCAGCTGTGGGAAGAAGCTCACAAAAGCAAGGAAGGCAACCCCGTTGTGAGTGGGCTTGATCTGGCCACGATAGACGTCGATCGAATAGCTCAACGACTGGAAAGTGTAGAAACTGATCCCGATCGGCAGCAGGATCCCCACGGTGGGAAAGTCCGGTTGCATACCGAAGGTGAGCAGGATATCGGAAAGGCCATCGACAAAGAAATTGAAGTACTTGAAGGTGGCGAGCAGACCCAGATTGATAACCAAACTAAGCCACACGTAGGCTTTCCTCTTGGATGCTGTAGTCGTGTTCGCCAGTGCCCAACCGATGAAGAAATCGGCGAAGGAGCTGAAGATGAGCAAACTTAGGAAGCGCCAATCCCACCAACCGTAGAACACAAAACTGGCAAGCAGCATGAATGCATTCTGCACCCTCAACCTGCTCGGAAAGACATACCAGTAAAGCCAGTATACCAGCGGCAGAAAAAGGAGGAACGCAAAGGAGGGGAAAAGCATTACGACTGGACAGGACCGGAGAACGAACGGGGCGAAAGTAATGGGTACCCTGAAAATCCGTTTGGAAAGAAAGCGATCAGAATTTTGCCGCGATCGAAACGGTTACGGAGGTATTGTCCTGTGTTGCTCTATCCTGAAATTCGAAAACATAGAACGTGGAACGAAGCAACCGACCTTCCAGCCTAACAGTTGAATTGGAAGTAATGTGATAGTCCAGTCCGAGCGAATAACCCGTTGCGGTAAGCCCCCTCGGACTTCCAATAATAGGAGGAGCGATGTACACGATAACTTGATGCGGATCGTAATAGTACTCGCCCCGCGCCGTAGCGAATAGCTGCTTCCCCAGTCGCCTATGGATCACTATCACCCCATCGGCCCACAAATTCCATTTTGTGGACGTGGCCATTTCTTGTATGCCGATGTCAGCGGCCACCTTGGCACCCCATTTCTCGCCTTCCCAGCTCCACCAAGCACTGTTGAAGATGCGATATAAGCCAAGACTATCCGGTGTATCGCTTCCGAGGAAGGTGCTCCAATTCAGTTTCATTCTTTTGTTCGAGTCCAATGAACTTGTGTCCCGAAGCACGGTGTATTGTTCTGGACCCGGCGCATGCGTTGCCAACCGTTCACATAAAGTGCTGCGATCTTAAGTTTCTCTGATGGATCCCAGGAAACCTGCACCCCACTGAGGTAATACGGCGAATTCTCTGCGTTCAGAGATCGGGTCAAGGTCCAATTGTCCATGCCCAAGGCGCTCTCCATGCCGATATGCGAAGGCAAGATCCCTGCATCCAACCAGATCGCTTTGTTCCGGCTCAGCCTAATGCCCACATGGGCCTCGAACACATTCCTCAACAGGGTGGGTTCGTGCACCAAGTTGGCTTGTGGATAGGTTCCGGCCATCAATGCGAACGCGCCGCACCCTGTTGTTCGTGTAGTCCACCCTAGCGAGGCCCAAATTGAGCGCAACTTCGTTGTGCCTGTTGAAATTGTACAAGAAGGGTCGATCCCCGGAGGTGGGCTTGCCAAAATCATAAGCGCAATAGACTTCGACGTAAGCCGAAACATTGACTTCAGCCGCATTCTTCAAGGCTTTGGTGGAATCGATAGGAGCTGGATCTTGGGCTAGCGCATTTCCGACCCCAACAAGGTTCCAACCGACACACAATAGCAACTGGACCCAATGAAACTGATGTTTCATTCAACCACAATTACATCATCCTGAAATATGCCACAGGAACGTGCTCAATGGTGGTGTCCACCCTCGCCATGCACATGGCCATGGCTCAGTTCCTCTTCGGTTGCATCACGCACATCCTTGATGTCCACATTGAAATGAAGGGTAACACCGGCCAATGGGTGGTTCCCGTTCAGTACCACGAGTCCTTCCTCAACGCCGATGACTGTGAACACGCCCATTTCGCCGCCATCTTCATTGCCTGCTTGGAATTGCATGCCAAGCTCGATCGTTTGATCACCAAAACGGTCGGATGGGACTTTATGCACCAAGGTCGGATCAAGATCACCGTATCCCTCGGCAGCGGGTACTACTGCCTTTACACTGTCGCCAGCCTTTTTGCCTTCGAGCTGGCGTTCCAGTCCCGGTACGATCATACTTTGACCTTGGATGTACGCGAACGCCTCACGCCCTTCGCTGGTATCCAGCAATTTGCCATCTGGATCATTGAGGGTGTAATGGAAGGAGACAACGGAATTCTTCTTGATCTGCATGGTAAATTCAAAATTGCGGGGACCCTGTAGGTTATAGGTCCGCGGCCGTGGTTTGGTCGGCTAAATTACCAAAACCGGATCGGCAGTATTCCAGCCGACCGGAATATCAGGAATGGAGCTATTCTCCAAAAGGAAAAGCCCTGCTACCGAACGGTAGCAGGGCTTCAGATCCATTGGAACGAATTACTTCTTCGCGTGGCAATCGGCAGCGCACTTGTGCCCTTCTTCACCACACGCCAATGCGTGTGCGTCACCTTTGCAGGCATCCGTGCAAACGTGTGCCTTGGCACTTGCGTGATCATGTCCATGTCCGTCGGCATGTCCGTGACCGTCCCCTGCACCAGCTTTAGCATGGTCGCACTTGGCATCCTTTCCTTTACCTGCGCAGCAACCAGCGGCCTTTGCGTCCTTGGCACCTTCCGACTTAGCGGCCTCTCCCGCCTTGGCGGCTTCTTCCTTCGTTGTTCCTACAGCTTCTTTGGCATCCATTGTACCAGCTTCTGTAGCTTTCACACCGTCAACAGCGGCTTCCTTTACAGGGGCAACGGGTTCGGTGGAGGTTTGTGCAGTGGCAATGCCGAATGTGCCTAGGAGGGCAACGATGGTCAAGAACTTCTTCATGTTATTGCGTTTGATTTTGGTTGATCGTGTGTGCGCGAAGTTCAATTATCGTGCCAGAATGTAAGCCATCACTATTCAAGTGAGGCTGTCCACTTCACCACTTACCTATCGCACTTCGGAGATGGCCAGATCCTTCATGAACATGCTGTGATCCATCCCCAACCCCGAACTTCGCACCAATGGCCAAAGACCGACTATTCGATGCCTTCCCCCCTGCGACCCGCGCCCAGTGGGAGGCCGTGATCCTCAAAGAACTGAAGGGCAAGGAATTTTCCACGCTGAACGTGGAGATGAGCGGCATAGCGCTCGCTCCATTCCACGTTGCTTCTGATGGCGTTCCTGCCGGTGAACATCGTCGTGGCGTGAAACGCAACGGCAACCCTTGGCGCGCAACGATCGCCGTTGATGCTGCTGATCCGGATGCCAACGACCAATTGCTGAGTGGCCTCATGGGCGGAGCAGATAGCGTGGAGGTTTACGGCCATATGAAAAGCCTTTCGCCCGTCCTCGACGATGTCCTCTTGGGCGCCATGGACCTGCAAGTAGATGGAGAGCATGGCACCTTGGGCTTGTTGCTGGAACGTGCGGAAGAACAAGGCGTAGCACCAGCGGACTTGAGTATTTGCCTTGGAATACCGCACGATGCAGATGTGAGCGACATGAAGGACCGCCTTGCGAAGTATCCAAGGATCCGATTATTCAGCATCAGTGACCGAATCCTGGGAAATTCGGAAGTGGCGATCGGTCATTCCTCCGAAGCACTTGAACAGGGAAAGGCACTGCTCTCCCACCTGATCGTACTAGGATTTTCTGTTGACGACGCTTGCGCCCGACTGCAATTCCGGTTGCATTTAGGTGATGATCTCTTTCTTGAAGCAGCTCGATTGCGGGCCTTCCGAGAAGCTTGGGCGAAAGTCGTAGATGAATTCAAACCAGAACATGACTGCTCCCATAACACGTGGATCCAAGCCGTGGTGGGGTATCCAGAAATCGTGGGATCGCCTCACGAGAACGTGATCCGTGCCACGCTGCAAGCGATCAGCGCCATAACCGGTGGTTGTGATGGTTTGACCATTCCAACACCGACGATCTCCGAAGGTGATCTTCTCGCAAGACGCATCGTCCGCAACATCCACAACCTACTGCGCGATGAGTCTTTCTTGGATCGCGTTGCAGATCCGCTCGGTGGTTCTTTCACTGTGGAGCACGTGACTGACACCTTAGTCCGCGCATTATCCATGGATCCCAGGTCTACCGCGAAAAGTGGAGATACTTCAACGGTCGAAGCAAGCAATGCAGATCTTGTTGAGGGGATCCCGAATAGGGAAGAATTGCCGCTCAAGTCCTACTACACCAGCGTGGACCTCGATGGGATGGAGCATTTGAACTACACCGCTGGCATACCGCCCTACCTGCGCGGCCCTTACGGCAGCATGTACGCCATCCGTCCGTGGACCATCCGCCAGTACGCGGGCTTCAGCACGGCCGAAGCGAGCAACGCCTTCTACCGCCGCAACCTCGCCGCAGGGCAGATGGGACTTAGCGTCGCGTTCGATCTCGCCACGCACCGTGGTTACGACAGCGACCACCCCCGCGTGAAGGGCGACGTGGGCAAGGCCGGCGTGGCCATCAGCAGCGTGGAGGACATGAAGATCCTCTTCGACAGCATTCCGCTGGACAAGATGAGCGTGAGCATGACCATGAACGGCGCCGTGCTGCCCATCATGGCCTTCTTCATCGTGGCGGCGGAAGAACAAGGCGTTGCACCGGAGTTGCTGCAGGGTACCATCCAGAACGACATCCTGAAGGAGTTCATGGTGCGCAACACCTACATCTATCCGCCGGGGCCGAGCATGCGCATTGTGGGCGACATCTTCAGTTACTGCGCGAAGAAGATGCCCAAGTTCAACAGCATCAGCATCAGCGGCTACCACATGCACGAGGCCGGCGCGCCTGCGGACCTGGAGCTCGCTTACACGCTGGCGGACGGCATCGAGTACGTGCGCACGGGCATCGCCGCAGGCATGAAGGTGGATGAGTTCGCCAACCGCCTCAGCTTCTTCTGGGGCATCGGCATGGACCTCTTCATGGAAGTGGCCAAGATGCGCGCGGGCCGTCTGCTCTGGGCGAAGATGCTGAAGGAGGTGGGCGCCACCAATGCGAAGAGCCTTGCCCTGCGCACCCACTGCCAGACCAGCGGCTGGAGCCTCACGGCGCAGGATCCGTTCAACAACATCGCGCGCACCACAGTGGAAGCACTCGCTGCAGTGCTCGGCGGAACGCAATCGCTCCACACCAACTCGCTCGACGAGGCCATCGCGCTGCCCACCGACTTCAGCGCCAAGATCGCGCGCGACACGCAGCTCTACCTGCAGAAGAACAGCGGCATCACCAAGTGGATCGATCCGCTCGGCGGCAGCTACTACGTGGAAAGCCTCACGCACGAGCTGGTGCACAAGGCGTGGGCGCGCATCAAGGAAGTGGAAGAACTCGGCGGCATGAGCAAGGCCATCGAGACCGGCCTGCCGAAGATGCGCATCGAGGAAGCCGCCGCGAAACGCCAGGCCCGCATCGACACCGGCAAGGACAAGATCATCGGCGTGAACGCTTTTGTGACGGAGGACGAGACGAAGATGGAATTGCTCGAAGTGGATAACAGTTCGGTTCGGGAGTCGCAGATCGCGAGGTTGAAGAAGATGAAGGCGGGCCGGGATGAGGTGCGGTGAAGGAGGCGTTGCAGGCGTTGACTGCGGCCGCGAGCCTTGACGCCACGAGCCACGAGCGACGACAAGCCAACCGAGCTCAGGCAAACCTCTTGGAACTCGCCGTTATCGCCGCCCGCCACCGAGCTACCCTCGGGGAGATCAGCGACGCCTTCGAAAAAGCCTTCGGCCGTTACAGCGCCACCATCCGCAGCATCAGCGGTGTTTACTCAGCGGAAAGCATGCAGGACCCCGAGATGAAGGAGGCCATGCGCCTCGCCGATGAATTCGCCAAGGCGGAAGGCCGCCGCCCGCGCATCCTCGTGGCCAAGATGGGCCAGGACGGGCACGACCGCGGCGCCAAGGTGATCGCCACCAGCTTCGCCGACATCGGCTTCGACGTGGACATCGGTCCGCTGTTCCAGACGCCGCAGGAAGTGGCCAAGCAGGCCATCGAGAACGACGTGCACGTGCTGGGCATCAGCAGCCTCGCCGGTGGCCACAAGACCTTGGTGCCCGAGGTGATCAAGGAACTGCGCGAGACCTACAAGCGCCCCGACATCCTCGTGGTGGCCGGTGGCGTGATCCCGCCGAACGACTACGACTTCCTCAAGCAGGCCGGGTGTTTTGATGTGTACGGGCCGGGGACGAAGATCCCGGTGGCGGCGAAGGGGATCATTGAGGCGATTGATGGAACGTGGATCCTGATCAACGCCGACGTAGCGTCGACCCACTGGGTCGACCCGTGATGCGATGGGCCAACCGCCGAAATACCACAAACACATTCGCCTGCGTGGAAACGATTACCGGCAGGGTGCGTATTTCGTGACGTTGTGCACCGCACAGCGGCAGGAATTGTTCGGGCGTATCGTAGGCGACGGAACGGATGCGCTGATGGAATTGAACGACGTGGGCCGCATGGTGGATGAATGCTGGCGCGCGATACCGGGTCATTTCCAGCACGCGCGATTGGACCAAACGCAGGTCATGCCGGATCATCTGCATGCGATCATTGCGTTGGTACCGCCGGTGGGCAATGGGTCGACCCAGTGGGTCGACGCTACGGGTGCATTGGACGATGACCGTGCGATGGACGATGTTCCGGCCAGACCGCGTGGACCTGTTCCCGGTTCGTTGGGCGCGATCATCGCGGCGTTCAAATCGGAAACGACCAAACGCATCAACCGGCTGAACGGAATCACCGGGCAACGCCTGTGGCAACCGGGGTATTACGAACGTGCCATCCGCCAACAAGGCGGCGAATATGGGCGCATCGCGCAATACATTGCGGAGAATCCATCGAACTGGCGATGAAACGACGTGCGGTCACCCTAATGAATCTGCTGATGCTGGTCATGTCCAGTGCAGGGCAGACAATTGACCTCGGCTATGATATCAAGCTCACTGGAGAGGTTGTCCCGTTTGATTCCACAGCACACGCGGTCACGCACTGCAAGGTGCTGGATTGGCAAGATGACCCGATCTGTCTCATTGATGGCCAACCCTATTTCGGGTCCGACCTCGATTACCGCATGCCGCGTAATCACTTCAGATCGTTGATGATCGAGATCAGTGGGAAGCGCACAGCTTTGGATGTCACAGGCATGTTCAATGTGAGTTGGGACCTGTCCATCCATGATGGCCAATTCGAGATCAAACCTTGTGAAGGTGGGCACATACTCACCGGCGGATTCTCCGATGGTGCAGGTGTCTACACTGTCACTTGGAAAATCGTGGCTGGCGGAGCTATCCGGACAGAACTGAAGCGAGCAGAACACTGACTCCGGATACTGGATACCGCAGGCTCGGCATTTCGCGTTAGGGACAGCAGCGGAAAGCCCGGAGCCGTCTTCGGCGAGGACTTGTAGCGAATGGCCCGACGGCGAGTCTTCGAGCCGGAACGCCTCCTTCTCACCTCGCCCTCCGACCCTTCGGCTCCGCTCGGGGCAAGCTCAGGGCGGCACCCATTGTGTTGCTCACAGGCATCACTGTTAGCAACTTCTTGCCTATATGATGCTCATGGGCATCATTTGGATGGAACAGAATCGGAGAAAATGAGTATACTTGTGGGGTGAAAGCCGCGTTATTGAACTAAAACACCGTTTACGATGGCTACAAGCAACATCAACTGGAAGGTCATGAACGATGCCGCTGTGGTGGCGCAACTGGGAAAAGAACTGCGGCGCATGCGGCTGGAGCGCAACCAGAGCCAGGCCGAGGTGGCCGAGCGCGCGGGCTTGGACCGCACCACGGTGGTGAAGCTGGAGGCCGGTCGCGCCGCTACGCTGCAAACCGTGGTGCAGGTGCTGCGCGCCATGGACCGGCTGGAACTGCTCGATGCCTTCCACCAGGAGCCGCAGCCCACGCCCTACATGCTGGTGGAGGCGCAGGAGAAGTACCTGAAGAAGCAACGCAAACGCGCGGGGCGTAAGCAGCCAGATGTGGCTCCGCCTAAACCCAAAAGCACATGGTAACGCATGCGAAAGTGTTGTTGTGGGGCAAGACGGTTGGCCTGGTGGTGTGGGACGACCAACTGCACACGGCCACGTTCCAGTTCGACCGCTCGTTCACGCGCAGCGGGCTGGATGTGGCGCCGGTGATGATGCCGCTGGCGAAGGCGCGCGGCGGCGAGGAGGTGTTCAGCTTCGGCAATTTGCGCGATGAGACCTTCAAGGGGCTGCCGGGCCTGTTGGCCGATTGCCTGCCGGACCGTTTCGGCGATACGCTGCTGAACGCGTGGTTGCGCGGGCAGAAGCGCGATGCGGGGTCGGCGAATCCTGTGGAGAAGCTGTGCTACTTGGGGCATCGCGGCATGGGCGCGCTGGAGTTCGAACCCAGTCACGGCGAACTGGAGGCGAGCAGCGAGGCGTTGCAGATCGATGAGCTGGTGCGCGTGGCACGTGACGTGATGACGCAGAAGGAAGCGTTCAAGACGAGTCGCAAGAAGGGCGAGCAGGAAGCGCTGCTGGACATCATCCAAGTGGGCACGAGCGCCGGTGGCGCGCGGGCTAAGGCCATTGTGGCGTTCAACGCGAAGACGGGCGAGGTGCGCAGCGGGCAGATCGATGGGCTGGAAGGTTTTACCTACTGCCTGATCAAGTTCGATGGCGTGACGAACACGGCCTTGGGCGATCCGAAAGGCTATGGTCGCATCGAGTACGCGTACCACCTGATGGCGGTGGCGAGCGGGATCAGCATGATGCCGAGCACCTTGCTGGAGGAACATGGTCGTGCGCACTTCCTGACGCAGCGTTTCGATCGCGTGCAACATGCGAAGACCGGCGAGCAGGTGCGCTTGCACATGGCCACGCTCTGCGGGTTGGGTCACCTCGATTTCAACGACCCGCTGCGCTACAGCTACGAGGATGCCTTCGCGATGATGCGCCTGCTGGGCCTACCCTACCCCGATGCGGTGGAGATGTTCCGTCGCATGTGTTTCAACGTGGTGGCCCGCAACCTGGACGACCATACGAAGAACACGTCGTTCCTGATGGATCCGCAAGGTGTGTGGCACCTGAGCCCGGCCTACGACATCACCTTCGCGTACGATCCGAAGAACGTGTGGCTGAAGCAGCACCAGATGAGCATCAACGGCAAGCGGCTGGACATCTCGCGCGCGGATCTGCTGGCGGTGGCGAAGGAGATGAACATCAAGAAGGCCGAAGCGATCATCGACGAGGTGGTGGCGGGCGTGAAGACGTGGAAGAAGTGCGCGAAGAAGGCGGAGGTGGATGCGAAGCAGGTGGCGGCGATCGCTGGGTTGCATTTGACTCGGATAGGAACTCGATGAACATTCGCACGGCCACGACCGAGGACATACCTGCCATGGATGTGATATGATCGCGTGTGCTTTAGAACCGCTTAAGCGATGATTCGATGGACCCGATTTCAATTCATGTAAGTACATGTCCGCGTGGCTGCAAATTGGTGCAAGTCGAAGGTATTGGAGCCCCAACCACCGAACGGATCGTCCTGAATTGATCGACAGCAGATCTGATCGGTCGGGGCGGAGCCTCGGAGTTGCTCACGTGCAACATCATGATCCGATATGTTCTTGAGGTCGGGGGTTCAACAAGCCATGCATACCGCGCGAACAACCGACCTTCGCGCGGTATGCGGCAGGCGATCAGAGTAGGTAGTACTGAATTAGGGGCAAGTGTTCATAGGTTGGGGCGGATCCAACTTGTCGCGGCCCTTGTGTTCATGATCACCGCCATTTTCTCCACCGGATTCCATCACTGGGACGAACATTTCCAAGTGCTGGAGTTTGCTGGTTGGAAACTTGGCCTAAGCCCTGTGCAGGATCTCCCGTGGGAGTTCGCTGCACGGATACGCCCAGCGATCCAGCCTTTCATCGTGGTGCAGGTGCATCATTTTATGGGTTTGTTCGGGAGTGTTGATCCGTTCGTGATCACCTTCGTATTGCGTGCTATTTCAGCGGCACTGTGGTATATGGCGACCATACTGATGTTGCAGGCTTTTATGCCTTCAGTTCATGATCCCCGATCACGGAAGTGGTTCGCTTTGCTCTCCTTCTTCCTTTGGTTCTCGGTCTATAATGCTGTCCGCTTTTCTTCGGAGAATTGGTCGGGCAGTTTGTTCATGATCGGCTTGGCATTGGTGATCAGAAAAGAGCAACGAAATGGCCTTGGACCCTATTTGACCGCTGGCTTGCTCTTTGGCCTTGCATTCACCTTCCGAATGCAAACCGCGTTGATGACCGGCGGGTTGTTCGCCTGGCTGCTGATCATCCAACGAGAACCATGGCGCAAACTAGTTGCGATGGCAGGTGGCACCTTGATCACGGTTGCTCTCGGCATTTGCATCGACCGGTGGTTCTACGGTGAATGGACACTCACGGTGCTGAATTATTTCGATGCGAACATGCTGCAAGGAAAGGCCGCAGCATTCGGAACGCAGCCATGGTACGCGTACTTCGTGGATACCGTCATGGTCACCCTTCCGCCCTTCAGTTTGATCTTTGTTTTGGCGCCTTTGATCTTGGTCCTTTTCAAGCCGAAGAGTGTGTTGGTCTGGGTATTCGCTCCATTCTTGTTGGTGCATTGTATGATCGGCCATAAGGAATTAAGGTTCCTGTTCCCGATCGTTGGTTTGTTACCGATCATGATCATCATCGCGATCGATATTGTCCGAACCAAATGGTTGCCTAGGCTAACGGGATCGCGGATCTTTAATGGGACAGTGAAACTCCTCTGGGTAGCGAATTTGGTGCTACTGGGTGTCGTGATGGTCAAGCCTGCGGACGCACAGATCGGTTTGTACAAGACGATCCACGACAACTATCCTGACCCGATCACGATGTACAATTTCGGCGAAGACCCATACCACCGCGTAGAGCAGATCAACTTCTACAGCCGACCGGGACTTGAGCATGGCGGAACGATCACCGATAACACACGGATCACCTCCGAACGGCCGATCTTGATCGCAACCATGAACCCTTCAGACGTGTTGGACCGCTGGCCAGAACACGAACTTGTATTCGCATCACTACCCGCTTGGGTGAAGCACTTCAACTTCAACGGTTGGTTGGAGCGCACGGACCAATGGTACGTTTACGAGGTGAATAATTGAACCTTGCAATATGTCCAAACATAAAATAGACCTTCATGACATCTTCAACAAAGGCCAAGAGATCGACCGGGCCTTGGACGAAGCGATGGAACACTGTGTGGACCGTCGCATCCCTATTCTGGAGATCATCCCCGGAAAAGGTTCAGGGCAATTGAAGAAGAAGGTGATCCGGTATCTGCAGCAATCGCATGTGAAGAAGCTGTACCACCGGATCGACAAGGACAGCGACAACTTCGGACGGTTGTTCGTGCGATTCAAGCATTAGCAGGCCTTGGTCGAAACCACCATCGCAACCAAATGAAGGATGGCCTATCAGCTAGTCCGTACCTTCATCCGATATTCCCATCTAGCCCAACACATGAAATTTCCTCACTTCTCCGTTCTTTCCATCGTCTTGGGCGGATCAATGCTTCTGGCCAATTGTTCCACACCGGAAAAAAAGGCCGATGTAAAAAGCTCCCCAGGACCGGAGGTCCCTGCATTCACCAATTCCGCTGCGCCGACAGATGCCACTGGACCTTCCGGGGTGGTCACTGATCCGAATCCAGCACATGGTGAACCCGGACATATTTGTGAGATCCCTGTGGGCGCTTCGCTTTCCACAGCACCCGCTCCAGGAGCTGGAGGGCCCATGATCACTGCGGACCCAAGTATTTCGGCCATGCCGATACAGCCAACTATTACAGCGCCGGGAGCCGGAACTGTTACTGCGCCCGGAATGAACCCACCACATGGTGAGCCGGGTCACGATTGCGCCGTGGCTGTTGGAAGTCCACTTCCGAAGTAGTGCTCTGCCAAGACCTTTCTGCCGAAGTCAACTGAACACGGCGTGAGATCTGGAGCGGTGCGAGAGTACCGATGCACTGATCTTCCTTCAACCGATCCGCTGGGCGAACCACAGATGGTGTTTGGTTCCTTTGTCGCGATGTGCATAGACCTTCTCCTCTTGCACCTTGAAACCGGCCATGCCCAAACGCCTTGTGAACGGAGCATCTGAATGCGTGGACCAGACTGCGAGAACGCCGTTGGGGCGAAGAACATCGTAAGCGGACCGCAGACCTCGGTGTGAATAGAGTCTGTTGTTCCGGGCTTGGGTCAACCCTTCTGGGCCGTTGTCGGTGTCGAGCAGGATCGCATCGTACTTCCCTTTTCCACTCCGGATCAGCTCCAATACATCGCCTTGGTGTACAATAGTTCGCGGATCATTCAGCGGGTTACCGGATCGTTCACCCATAGGGCCTTGGTTCCATTTGATCACTTCCGGGACCAACTCCGCCACGATCACCTTGCCTTTGTCTCCGACCAGCTTCAATACCGTAGCCAGCGTGAAACCCATGCCAAGGCCTCCGATCACCACATGTGCTTCCTTCGAATTCTTGATCCGCTTCAACGCCAATTCGGCCAAAGCATCTTCGGAACCGTGATGCGCAGTGGTCATCAGTTCTCCCATAATTCCTACCACTTCGATCGTGTAGTCATTGTCCCGCTGGTAGAACAATAATTCGCCACCATTGTCCGGGATCTGTGCCCTGTCCAACAGTTTATTGATGCGCATCTTCATGGCGCAAGTTCATCAGAAAACATGGATCATGGCGAAAAAGCAGCACGTTCAGCTCCGGGGTCACTCCTTCGCGGCTTGTAGTTCCGGCCTCAATAGTTCCGTGAGCCCGCATTGATCGTTGTTACGGACCACCAACAGGCAAGGTCTTCCTTGCACAGTGATCGGGGCCAAATGGCGGACGTTCCCACTGGCGATCGTTCCAATTTTCGTGGCAGGTTGCAGAATAAGACCACCACGTCCATCACCTTTCTGAAAGGAACCAATGCTGGCATCGTAGCGGCCGAATTGGGTATCGGTGCCATAGAAGTTTCCCGCTACGATCACATCCATGTTACCGTCACCATCGGCATCGGTGATGTGGACAGCTTGGGCCATGGAAAGCTGCGCTCCGTTCGGCAGCACCTGCGCTACGAAACCTTCCTTCCTCTTGTTCCAAAAAAGAGTGTGCGCAAACGTATTGGCATGCAGCACACCGACCTGTTGCAGTTCTTCCGGTGTGAACATGTCGGTGATGGTGGCATCAGCATAGGTAGCGTAGCGAAGGAACCGTTTCTTGAGCATGACCATTTGGTCCAAAAGCCGATCGCGTAATTGCACCGGGGAGTCCTTTCCATTCACCACTTCGCAAAGCACGGCATCCATACTTCCATTGCCATCGAAATCCTTGTAATACAATGAAATAGGCTGCTCCACAGAAGCCTTCAGCCCCGAATTGAGGCCTCGATTTCCAGCGATGACCTCCGGATATCCATCGCCGTCCAGATCGCCAATAGCAACGGAACACCACCAGCCGAGTTGCTCGTTCAGTCCGAGTTCTTTTGTAACATTCACTAAACGGCCATTACGCTTGCTGAACACGGTGATCGGCATCCAATCGCCGGCCAAGACCAATTCCGGCGAACCGTCCAAATCCAGATCTGCGGACTCTGCATCGGTGATCATTCCGACAAATCTCAAGTCCTTGGACCATTGGTCCGTTGCATCAACGAAGCGTCCGCCATCATTGCGCAACAATTGCTGGGCAGGGCTAACGGGATACTTGGCTGGCACGGAACGCGACCCAACGAAGAGGTCCAGATCGCCATCGCCATCGAAGTCGAATGCAGAAACACAGGAGTTGCTGTTCCTGGCTTCCGGCAAAGCATCCTTTGCCCGAGCGAAATTTCCAGTCCCGTCATTCATGTACAGTCTGTCCACATAAGCCGCGTCTGAAGCAGGGCGTTCATTTCCACCGCTACCCACGAACAGGTCTAGATCACCATCCCGATCCACATCCAATAACAACGCACTAACATCCTCGTGGATGCGATCGTTCACAAAGTCGGACACGGATGTCTCAATGAACGAACCAGGGGGCTTTTGTAGAAACAATTTACCAGATGCATTCATTGCACCACCCAGATAAATGTCATCGGTCCCGTTGCCATCCACATCGCCGATCGCCACTGCAGGGCCTGTTTGGCTCAGCTTATGGTAGAGGAGTGGTTCGCGTTTGAAGTCATCGTAGACGTTCTCGGCATGCGCTAATTCAACGGGCAGAGTACTGGACCTATCGACGAACACGGACTGCGATCCTGACGCGTGCGGTGCTTTCGGCAGGTTCACAAGCTGTTTGATATCGTGCTTTGTATTGATCGCAAGTCCATGTTCCACTTGGAAGGAACCATCGGGCCATGTGATCTCCACCTGCTCAGCCTTTGTTGACGTGCCCAATCCAAAATGGACAGTTGCATCGGAGCTGGACAGGAAGCCACGGGCAGTACGCACCTGTTCCAATTGCTGAGTCCCATCATCCAAACGCAGGACCACCTTTGCTCCAATGGCGGTGTGTCCCTTCACAGGAAGAAGGCGTAGATCAACGAAATTATTACCCACTTGTTCCGCACCATTGTTCCGAAGTACAAAGGCGACATCGTTGATGTTGTTCGTCACGATATCCAAGTATCCATCGTTGTCCAGGTCCACACTTGCCGAACCATTGGAGAAAGCCGGAGGGCCGCTGTTCCACTGGGATGAACGATCACTGAAAGTAAGGTCACCTTCATTGCGGAACAAGAATGATGCGACCTTGACACTGGGGATGGACTTCAACCATTCGACAATGGTCAACCGGCCAGCTGTCAACTCCTGTTGCAGCTTGCTCATTTCATAGCGCTGGTAATCATCGTTGGTCACGTCGCGCACATATCCGTTCGAGACCCAAGCATCCTTCCATCCGTCATTGTCCAGATCAGCTAGCAACGGGCTCCAGCTCCAATCGGTAAAAGCCATTCCGGAAAGAAAACAGATGTCGCTAAAGGAGCCATTCCCGTTATTGAGTTGCAACGTGTTCGCTGGGAATTGCGCACCCAGACCCACTGAAAGGATCTTGTTGTACTTGTCCAAATTGGTTGCCATACCAAGGGTATGATAACGATGATGGTCACGTGCCGTCATGTCCAAGGTCATTAGATCTGGCAAGCCATCATTGTTGATATCCGCCATATCCGAACCCATGGAAGAATAGGATCCATGTGGAAAGTACGCATCGTATTCATCCTTGAATGTTCCATCACCTTGAGAGATCAGGAGTTGATCCGGTTTCACATAGTCGTTACAGACATGGATATCCGGAAGCCCATCTCCATTGAAGTCATCGATCAAGGCACTTAATCCAAAAGCCTCGTTCAATAAACCTGCGGACTTCGTCACGTCCTTGAAGGCGCCACGATCATTGCGGTACAAACGATCGCTGATGTAGGTCAGGTCTGCAGGCAAGACGACCTCCAATTTTCCAGAAGGGGACATCATGACCTTTATGTTGTTCGCTTCCACCATGCTCGCAGGGTGGTTAATGAGGTACATGTCCAGATCTCCGTCCAGGTCCATGTCGAAGAAATGGGCTTGAGTGGAATAACTGGGGTCATCCAGTCCGACCTGTTCTGCACGTTCTGTGAAGGTGAGATCACCATTGTTGATGTACAGCAAGTTCCGCCGTAGTTCGGGATCACTCAATGCATCTCGACAGACATGTATATCGAGCAGTCCGTCACCATTGATATCGGCCATGGCCACGCCGGTCTTGTAGCCCCGCGCTTCATCTATTCCGGCCGCCGTTGAAACATCATCGAACTTGAATCCACCTTTGTTAAGGTAGAGATGATCACTTCCACTGTTGGAAACAAAATACAAGTCGACCAGCCCGTCGTTATTGATATCCCCGGCAGCAACTCCGCCTCCATTGAAAAGATATTCATACTGCAGAATGTTCCAATCCTCTCTTTCCTCCAACACGTTCACGAAACCTACTCCCGTTAATGAACTGTCCAAAAGCGTGAACAAGGGAAGATCGGGTGTTCCCGGACCCTCTTCGTTGGAAATGTTGGGGGCAGCACACGAGACGATCATGAGGAACCCGGCAAGCCGGACCCAATGGATCATCCCAACAACCAATTCACACTTCCTACTTCCCATGGTCAGTGCCGTTGATCCGTTCCAGAACAACACGACCCACGGCCTTGCCCTGTGAGTTTCCTTCTCTTATGCTGGACATGTAATGGATCCCGCCATAGAAGCGACTGAGGCTCACTTCCCATGCGGCATCCTGAAAACTATTGAACCGGCGGACACCTTGACCGAACAGCACTTCTGTTGAATCGACGAACGAATGATCCTCACCGAATATACCGCTCAACACCGTTGCGGCGGCTGCGGAAGTAACACTATGTCCGCTCGGGAACTCGGGGAAAGGTGGGGTTTGGATCAAGGTGCTCCAATCTGGTTGAACGTACTCTTGGATGTAAGTGATCGGTCGTACGAGGTCGGTCCTGAACTTTTCGTGCCAACATGCGATACCGCCATCGTACATCGCGATCGATGCCAATGTGTAAGCCTTGGTCGTAGTGTATAGATCGGCTTTCTCGGCACGGCTAACCGTGCTTACGATGTTCAACCAATGGCCGGGAGGCGAGATCCGATGTTCCATGGTCACCAAATGACCACGGTGGGTCGAGATATTCGGGTTGTCATCCCAGTACAAAGCCATGCTCCGGGTACTATCGCTCAGTTGTTTCGAAGCATTGTAGACCTCCATGACCATTTTGTGGAACACGGATCCCGTATCGGTGGAATACGTTGGTAGTGGCGGCACCTCATAGAACGAAGCACTAGGGATCAGAAGTGGACGCATTTCCTTCCAATGCGACTCTAGCGCTCCACTATAATCGGGTGAAGTTTCGATCCAATGGCCAGGCTCAATACTGCTCGTAAAACGATCCAAGATCGTGTCCGGACATAGCCATCCTCCGCCATCCAAGGTTTCATGTGGGCGGCTACAGAACTGGCAGTTCGCCGGGATGCTTGGATCCGTTCCTTGGAAAGTCCTCGGTCCTGCGCCTCCAAAACGAACATTTCGGAAAGTGAGTCCATGGCAGCTTCAGTGAACACGAGTGATCGGCCCACCGCGCAGAAGGCGAGCAAAGCGGCCAGCTCTGGATCCGCATTCGGTTCGGCAGCGGGTGCTGGACCGGGCCAATCTTTCAAACTACCTGCCAGGTCGGGCAAACTATCCGGGAAGAACTGGTGAAGGGTCACATAATGCGCGATATGCGGATACATGTATACTCGCGATGCCACTGGTGGGCTGAAGACATCCTCCATCACCACTTCCAACAAATGTCGATCAGCACGGCGCAGATCCTCTGCTGCGTGCTTGTTCACCACTGTCGCTGGGTCCACAGCGCAAGCGGTGAGCAAGACGCAGAGCCCGAGACAGATCAACTTGCTCTTATGGTCTTGACCCATGACTGGATCATTAACGAGAGCATGAGAATTCCCTGAACGGGAAATACGTAAAATGGCCGGTGTCTTAAAGTGCGCATCCATGGTTGGAGAGTGGGATTTGCGTAGTTACAGGATTTGAAATATACAGGGATCTGTGAGAAGACAAAGCCGGAAAGCAAGATCATCGGAGCCGTTCGGCATCGCTACGGATCTGGACCAAGATCAATTCCTATAACACTCAGCCGCTACAACTGACGATCCGACCGACTTCCAAGTGTGGCCCGTCTCTTGCCCAGCGCACCATCCAAACCAACTGATTTGAGTGCAAGACCATTGTCCACATCGCGTGCTGAACGCAGCATGAACGGGCCTAGAGCCAAAATGCGAGCTGCTGCTGGCGAACTTCCCAAAGCCAGATCCCGCGTGACATGGGGCATGGCGTTCCGTCAGTTCATTTGGCCGAGACGCAAGCACGTGTTCATCGGATTGTTGCTGATCATCGTGAGCAGAGCTGCGGGACTGGTACTTCCCGGTTCCACGAAATACTTGATGGACGATGTGGTCGCGAACCACGACTTGGGCATGCTCAAGATCCTGCTGATCGCGGTGGTGGTCGCGTTGATCGTACAAAGTGTTACGAGCTATGTACTTACCCAATTGCTCAGCGTGGAGGCCCAACACTTGATCAGTCAACTTCGAACCCAAGTACAACGCAAGATACTTTCACTACCGATCGGGTTCTTCGACAATACGAAGAGCGGTGCTCTGGTGAGCCGGATCATGACGGATGTGGAAGGCGTGAGGAACCTCGTTGGCACAGGGCTGGTCCAACTGGTCGGCGGCATCCTTACGGCTGTGGCATCACTGATCTGGTTGATCCATATCAGTCCGTGGATGACGCTCTTCACCTTGGTACCTGTAGGCATCTTCGCATTCTTGGCCATGAAGGCATTCGCGCGGATCCGGCCCGTGTTCCGTACACGTGGCGTGATCAATGCCGAAGTGACCGGGCGACTAACGGAAACCTTGAATGGTGTGCGGGTGATCAAGGGATTCGGTGCGGAAGAACAAGAGAACAAGGCTTTCGAGCTGGGCGTGGAACGTTTGTTCGAGAATGTGAAGACAAGCCTCACGGCCACTTCCTTTATCAGCAGTATGTCCACCTTGCTGCTCGGCTTGGCAAGTGCAGGGATCATGGGGATCGGCGCTACAATGATGGTGGACGATAAACTGACCACCGGAGATTTCCTTCAATTCACGGTATTGCTTGGCTTCATGATCGCGCCGATCGTGCAAATGAGCAACATCGGTAGTCAATTCACCGAGGCCTTCGCAGGGCTGGACCGTACCGAGGAGATCATGAACATGGATCCGGAGGACCATCCGGACCAACGGCCGGTGGTGCTGGAGAAGATGCATGGCGACATTGCCTTCAAGGACGTGACCTTCGAGTATGAAGAAGGCAAGCCCGTACTACATGGCATCAGCTTCAATGCGAATAGAGGCAGTGTGATCGCCTTGGTGGGCACTTCGGGATCAGGCAAAAGCACGATCGCCAGTCTTGCGGCAACCTTCCTTACACCTACCACTGGAACGATCACCATCGATGGTCAGGACCTTAGTAAGATCCAATTAGCAAGCTACCGAAAGCACCTCGGTGTTGTGTTGCAGGACGACTTCCTTTTTGAAGGAACGATCCGCGAGAACATTCTCTTTCCACGCCCGGATGCAAATGAAGAGCAACTGCGCAAAGCGGTTGAAGGAGCGTATGTACATGAATTCACGGACCGTTTCGAATTGGGCTTGGACACGGTGATCGGCGAGCGCGGGGTGAAATTGAGCGGTGGCCAACGTCAGCGCGTAGCGATCGCCCGTGCCATGCTTGCTGATCCGCGGATCTTGATCTTGGACGAAGCCACCAGCAACTTGGACACCGAGAGCGAAGCCTTGATCCAGAAAAGTTTGAACGAGCTAGTGAAGGACCGGACCACCTTTGTGATCGCACACCGTTTGAGCACCATTCGGCAAGCCACGGAGATCCTCGTGATCGAACATGGCAAGATCGCTGAACGCGGCACGCACCATGAATTGATCGCGAAAGAAGGCCGCTATTTCGATCTGTACACGTATCAGGCGAGGATCTAAAGCGGGATCTACCTGTGTTGGACGATCTCTTCCAAAGACGGTTTTAGAGCGTATTGTTGCCGGTAAGGTGCCGATCAACCCCGTCCCTCGGAACCACAACAATTCGCACAGGCTGTGGACAGCGTACCGGTACATTTGTACGTCTAGCGGTACGGATCCATGTCCCAGCCACACCCATACCGAGCGTTGCTTCTAAAGGCGATCATCACTGTGATGGTTTACGGCGTGTTCGATGTAAAGGCACAGCTTATGATCAGCGAGGTTTGTTCCAAGAACGTCACTCCTAGCGCCAGAGATGGAGCGCCATTATGCGCGTTGGAACTGCGACCAGTGGTATTGGCAAGAACATGCATATACGATCATTCCGCAGTTCGCTGAGGTACGACAGGACCTTGTGCGTGAAGATGTTTTGGAATGGTACGATCTTCCGAACATGGCCGAACTTCGATTCGCGGCATTCCCGGAAGGGGCAGGTACTATCCACTTGAACAGCTTGCAACCGGAACTCCCATTTACAGGCACTTACTTCAATGGCAACGCGATCGATCTATCCGCATTCGCTGAAGAGGGATTCATCTTCGATCATTGGGAATACGCTGAGGAGCAATTCACCTCCACCTCGGAAGTCATTCAACGTTCGTTTGCCATGAACGGTACCATCACGGCCTTTTTCAGGGATGCCGATGCCACATTACATGCATATCCAAACCCTTTCGTGGATGCCACTAAGATCAGCGTTACCGGGGTTGCGGATGGTTGGGTCAACATTTCAGTACATGATGTGCAAGGTCGCGTTGTACACACCACAGGGCAGGCTGTTGGCGATGGCGTGAACGCGGTGGTGTTGCCACTATCCGCCCTGTCTTCCGGGATCTATCTAGTACGTGCAGAGGTAGCCGGAACCATTCTGCACACCTCGATCTTGAAGCTGGAACGGGAGTAATAGTACTCTCCCCGCGTCGTCATCTTGTTCTGCGAGCTTAGTACGGGTGATCGTTCATTTGAGATCCTTCTCACTCCACTTTTACCAAGCGCCGAACGATCCTGGTCGATGGATCTTCGATGACCACCAAATAGGCTCCTACCGGAAGATCGGTGGTTACCAATTCAATGATCCCGCGTGAACGGATCTGTTGAATAATGCGCCCGGTAGCATCCAACAGTCGGGCTGCGTATCGCGCATTCGAAGTTGGGATGATCACCCAGTGCTCACCTTGGCGTGTGATCTGAAAATGGTCCTGATCGCTCGCTCTCAGACCAGTGGTCGATTCCACCTGAACTAGGCAAACCGCTGACAATGTGCTTTCTCCAGCCGCATTGTACGCAGTGAGGCTGACATCATAACAACCCGGATCGGCATACATCACACCTTGCGGGTTCTGATCGTAGCTCGTTGCAGGCGAACCACCGGGAAGGTCCCAAACCCAAGCGTAAGGGAAGTTCGTGGAGAGGTCAACTAGATCCACTGTACCACCGGGTTGAATGAGGTTTTCGGAAATTGAAAAAGCGGCTTCAGTTGGCGGCAGGCATTCCAACGTAGCGCCATCTTGCAAGTCCCAGACCAAGGTGAAGTCGATGCCGTTCTGGGAAAAGTTGTTGACCAAGAGCACATATCGCTCACCAGAAAGAACGTCAAGGCTCCGCACGAATCGATCGCCTCCTGCCCCTTCACTCAAGTCCGATGATGAGGAGTTAAGTCCAGTTCCACCGGTGCCTGCTGCGTAAGAGCAACGCACTGGAACGGAAGTCAAACTCTGTGGAACGTCGGAAAAAGGGCCCCATACTGCAAAATCGTAATCACTTGCTGTAATCGTAGGTTGGATCGTAAAACCGATCGTTCCGCCAGTAGCCGCCGAGAAGTGCATCCACGCGGATTGTCGCTCGTTACCTACTTGGCAACCATGGTTGGACACATCCAGATCATCCACGTCTCCCATTCCGGTTTGCTGTCCGGCCAAGGAATACAATGTGTCAGAACAAACGATCGTTGCGAACTGAAGGTCTGCCTGCAAGAAAGGCCCCGGCTGTGCTTGCGCAACACTTGCTACAACCATTGCGGCCAGGACGAAATTGTATCTGTGCTTCATGGTTTCTGTTGATTTGTAACGAAGATATCCCGGCCCTGGATCCGAAAACCCATTTGGAGGAAGGAATTATCCATTTATCCCCCTTTGTGGGTAGTTGATCACTCCCCAATATCCTCGTTCCACAACTCTGGCTCGGCAGCGATGAATTCCTCCATCATCTCCACGCACTCCGGCAGATCCAGGTCGATCACCTCCACGCCGTGGCTCAACATGAATTCCTTGGCACCGGGGAAGGTCCGGCTCTCACCCACTATCACCTTCTTGATCTTGAACTGCACGATGGTGCCCGCGCACATGTAGCAGGGCATTAGCGTGGAGTAGATCGTGGTGCCTTTGTAGCTACCGATGCGGCCCGCGTTGTTCAGGCAGTCCATCTCGCCGTGCAGGATGGGGTTCTTCTCCTGCACACGCTTGTTGTGCCCACGGGCGATGACCTTGCCGTCGCGCACCAGCACCGATCCTATGGGAATGCCACCTTGTGAACGGCCCAAGCGGGCTTCGTCGATGGCGGCTTGCATATGTGGGTCCAATGGCATCATACCTCGACTGCTTCAGTATCAGTTAAAGAGCCTACGCAACTCTGCCTTCTCGCAGCTATTCATGAGAGTATCAATCGCACGAGCCGCTTGCTGAGTTGCAACGATCATCTCTTTACTCGAGTTGTCGATCAACTCCACCTGCAGAGCGTAAAGTGATATGTAGGAATGGCAGAAAGATAATTTCCAATGACACGAGGCACATGCATGATGTACTCATTACCTCGCATCCCCTGAAAGTGGTTCGCTCCGATCGGGTCCCACTCATCCAGAATATCGTTGACCTGCTCCGTGATCACTTTCTTATCCATGCCCAAGAAGGATCTTTCTATCCCCTGTAATGTCTCGGCTTCTTCGTCACCAACGCCGCCGCAGGTTCCGGCACCCAATGGTGACGCCCACCAGCGAGTTCGTCATCGAAGGTCTTCGGGATGTTCCCATCGCGGGTGCGATCAGCCCATGTGACTTGCTCTTTGCCATCATCGCGACGTTCCATGGTGATGCAATCTTCCACCGGGCAAACGATGGAACACAGGTTGCAGCCAACGCAGTTCTCTTCAATGATGCTCGGTACGCGGATCAATGGATCGCTGGATAGTCCGATGGCTTGGTGCGCGCCGTCCTCGCAGGCGGTGTAGCAGAGTTGGCAGCCGATGCACTTGTCGGGGTTGATCTCTGCGACGACCTTGTACTTCAGGTTGAGGTCTTCCCAATGCACGATGTTCGGCAGCGCCTTGCCACGGAAGTCCTCGATGGTCTTGAAGCCCTTCTCGTCCATGTACCGCTCCAGGCCGCTCTTCAGGTCCCGAATGATACCGAAGCCGTAATGCATGACGGCAGTGCACACCTGCACGGAGGTCGCGCCGAGCAGAATGAATTCAGCTGCATCGCGCCAGTTCTCCACGCCACCGATGCCACTGATAGGGATGCCCACTTGCTTATCCTGCGCGCAGTTCTTGAGCATGTTCAAGGCGATCGGCTTCACGGCTGGGCCACAATAACCACCGTTGGTGCTTTTACCATCCACGTTCGGCATTGGCACGAACGTATCGAGGTCGACACCGATCACACTTTGGATCGTGTTGATCAACGAGATCGCATCGCTACCACCCGCTCTCGCTGCACGTGCAGGTCGGGTGATATCCGAGATGTTCGGCGTGAGCTTCGTGATCACGGGGATCTTGGCAACCTCCTTCACCCATTCCACGATCATCTGCAACACTTTGGGTTCCTGGCCGACGGCACTGCCCATACCGCGCTCGCACATTCCATGCGGACAACCAAAGTTCAGCTCGATTCCATCTGCGCCGGCGTTCTCCACATCCCGTACAATGTTGTGCCATTCCTCACGGTTCTCCACCATCAAAGACGCGATCACAGCATGATCCGGGAAGCGCTTCTTCACTTCGGAGATCTCCCGGAGGTTGTCTGCGAGTGGGCGGTCTGTGATCAGCTCGATGTTGTTGAAGCCGACCATGCGATTATCACGGTAGTTCAATGCGCCGTAGCGGCTGCTCACGTTCACCACGGGTACGCCGAGGGTCTTCCACACGGCACCTCCCCAGCCCGCATCGAAGGCTTTCATGATCTGGTAGCCGCTGTTCGTAGGCGGAGCTGAAGCCAGCCAAAATGGGTTCGGGCTTTTGATACCGGCGAGGTTCGTTCTCAGATCTGCCATGGCCTATTTCTTCAAGTATCGATCGATTCCGTGTGCGGCCCTCTTCGCTTCTGCAGCCGCGTTCACCACTTCTACCCCACCATTCATTGCATCACCGGCAGCGAAGCATTTCGGGTTACTGGTCTGGTAGTTCTCATTCACCGTGATCCGGCCCTTCGCATCCAGCTTCACTTCCTTCAACGCTTCAAGGAACGTGGTCTGGCTTGCCTTGGCCGGTCCCGAGCAACACGCCTTCGCATGGCTCGACGAATTCGCTACCTGCAATGTTCTGAGCTTCCGTTCACCAATTCGGTGCGGATGAACTTCACGCCTTCCACTTCCTTATCACCGACCACTTCAATGGGCGAAACATGGAACAGCATCTGGCACCACTCTTCTTCGCCAGGTCGTATTCGAAGCTGTACGCGCCCATTTCCTCAGGTCCGCGGCGGTAGGCGATCGTTACGCTTTCCACGCCCATCCGACAGGCTTCGCTCGCTGCATCCATAGCTGTGTTCCCGCCACCTAGAACGATCACTCGCTTCGCGATCGGCGTTTCGTGGTGATGCTCGCGCAAGTACTCCACGAACTCAAGTGCGCCGATCACGCCTTTCTTGTCCTCACCAGGAATACCCAATGATGACGTGGCACCCAGACCCACACCGATGAAGATCGCGTCGTTGTCCTTCTCCAGCTTATCGAAGTCGGCGCGGCCGCTCACGGGTTTGTTGTAGTGTACGTTGAAACCGAACTGATCTTGTAGGTAGCCGATCTCGTCCAGCGCTTGGTCGTTGGTGAGCTTGTACGGTGCAACACCATAGACGCACAGTCCGCTAGGCTTGGCCTTCGCTTCGAAGACGTCCACCGCATGACCGAGCATCCGTAGCTCGCAAGCCGCCGAGACCCCCGCCGGTCCGGCCCCGATCACCGCCACCTTCTTTCCGGTGTCCTTGCCCGTTCGGAACAATTTCTTCTTCGTGCGGATCACCTTCTCAGTCGCATGTGCCTGCAAGCGCCCGATCTCGATCGGCTTCACGTCGCTGTGGTTGTACACGCAGGCTCCTTCGCAGGGCTCTTCCGTAGGGCACACCTGCTCGCACGCATATCCCATCCAGTTGCTGTCGTAGATCGTCTTGGCGGCACCGTCCTTGTTGTCGCTGTTGATCTGCCGAATGAACTGCGGAATATCGATCCCGGTGGGGCACGCGTTGATGCACGGCGCATCGTAGCAGTAAAGGCAGCGGGAGCTCGTAGTAGGCTTCCGTGTCCGTCATCAACGGCTTCTTCGGTGGAAGTTCTTGGCGAACTCGGCTTCGGTGGTTGGTTTCTTGTATTCTGCCATTGGGCTGCTCAGTTTTCGGTTGTCTGTTGTTGGTTCATCTGTCGCGCAGGCCACGCGCGTTCGGCGGGTTCATGGGGTGCGCTGGCGTTGTGCGACGGTCCAAACCAACAACCGACAACGCGCGCCGACCTTGTGCGCTAGAGCTCAACCAACCTACCATACGTCTCCGGCCGCCTATCCCGGAAGAACTGCCAAGTGCTACGCACCTCCTCGATCATGTCCAGGTCGAACTCCGCGATCAGCAATTCATCGTCATCGCGTGATGCTTGTGCGAAGATCTGGCCGCGCGGATCCACGAAGTAGCTCTGCCCATAGAACTTACCGAGGTTCCAAGGCTTCTCTTCGCCCACCCGATTGATGCAGCCCATGAAGTAGCCGTTGGCCGCAGCGTGTGCGGGTTGTTCCAGTTTCCAGAGGTACTCGCTAAGGCCGGCACAGTGGCCAGGGGTTGTAGACGATCTCCGCACCGTTGAATCCGAGGCAACGAGCGCCATCTGGGAAGTGGCGGTCGTAGCAGATGTACACGCCCACCTTGGCGTACTTCGTTTGGAAGACCGGATAGCCAAGATTGCCGGGTTTGAAGAAGAACTTCTCCCAGAAACCGGTGGTATGTGGAATGTGGTTCTTTCGGTATTTGCCCAAGTAGGTGCCGTCCGCATCGACCGCTGCCGTGTTGTAGAGCACGCCGGGTGATTCCTTTCTCGTGATCGGCGATGATGACCATGTTGTACTTCTTCGCGTAGGTCTGCATCAGCTCCGTTGTGGGCCAGGCACGCTCTCGGCACTTCGTACCACTTCTTATCCTGACCGGGGCAGAAATACGGCGTGTTGAAGATCTCCGCAAACACAGGATCCGGCACCCCTTCCTTGCAGGCCTTCTCGATAAGTGGATGTGCTTCTGCACCATCGCGTTAACGACCTCCGGAATGGTGCCTTCGCCCTCCGTCATCGGGAGGGACATTTGGATAAGGCCGCTCTTGATCTTTCTTGGCATTGTTCAGTTGTCAGATAATTCGTTGACCGTTCGTTATGCCGGAACGGCTCGGTATACGAGTGCCAATGTATGAAGCAAGATGTGTGTTTGGGCGTGCCGGCTCCCAAAGCCTCGGGGTCCGGCTTTCCGCTACAAGTCCGCGCCCTGATTACAGGGCTTGCGGGCTTTCCGCTTCAATCCGTCACG
>JADKFY010000040.1 GCA_016717305.1 Flavobacteriales bacterium | reverse complement strand
AGTCGTTTCAGCGTGCTGGTCATCATCCTGTTGGAGGTGAGCATCGCGATCTTATCCTCCATATCACTACTGTTGCTCCAGGTAGGATGTCCCTTGATGAACTCTTCATTATTACCGAAACCGCTGCGCTTCTTCTCACCAAGGAGCATCACGGAGTGTACCTCGTATCGCTTGGGCGTGGTCTTGAGATAGAAGAGGGCCAACGCCATGCAGAACGGCACGGAGAGCAGGAACCACCACCACTTGGCCCTGACCTTGCGGAAAACGGCACGCAGGTCAATGGTATCCGATGTCGATGCGCTCATTACTTGCTGTTGTTGATGGTATTGATCAACAACGCTGCGGACGTGGTCGCGGCCAGCAAAATACTGACCAACTCCAGGTTCATGCGATTGGGGCGCGCCTTCAGTGCAGGCACATAAACGATGTCGTTCGGGAGCAGGTAGTAGTACTCCGAGCTGAGGATCTTGGTATCCGAAAGGTCCACGTACAAGGCCTGAACACCGCGCTCGCTCTGGCGCATCAAGGTGACGTGAGATTTGTCCGCATACTCGTTAGGGCCACCGGCCATGGCCAGTGCGTCCAGGATCGTGATCTGGTTGTTGTAGATCTGATATGCCCCTGCACGGTCCACCTGTCCAAGCACGCTCAATCGCCAGTTCACCATCTTGAGGATGACCGTGGCGTTCGTGAAGAACTCATTGATCTTGCGTTGCACCAGTTCCTGCGCCTCGCCAACGGTAAGGCCCTGTACTTTGATCTTGCCGACCGTAGGCAATTGCACCTGGCCGTTCTTGTCCACCGAGTAACCGTTCACATAAAGTGCCGCATCGGTCAAATTCATGGAATTGCCTTGTGACTCCACGTTGAAGAACCTGCTCGTCGCATCGTCCAAACCCATCACCCGGATGGAGAGCACGTCGTTCACCTGCACCCTGTACTCGAACTTGCGGTTCTCGAAGAGTTTGCTGGAGCCATTGCTCAGTGAAGGGTCGTTCAGGTAGTTGATCGACTTGCGCCCTACGCACCCCCCAAGCACCAACACGACCATGGCCAAGCCGACCGTAACAGCGTTCCGTATGCGCATCCGTTGCGTTTTGATCAGTGATACCCCGTGCAGCGCCTTTCGTTCAATACACCGGAAGAGGCCGCGAATTGTCCGCCTTGGAGACCACGTGACAAGGTCAAATATACGTGGGAGCCGCTGGCATGGTTACGAACAAGTAAAAAGCCTCCCCAGTGATGGAGAGGCTTTGGAACCTGTGTAGCCCGTAGGGGAATCGAACCCCTGTTTCATCCGTGAAAGGGACGCGTCCTAACCCCTAGACGAACGGGCCACGATGTCAAAACCCGAACCGGGTTCCCGTTTAGGGAGCGCAAATGTAAACACTCGTTCCGAATACGCGCAATGCCTAGCTCGGATCATCCCCATCCGCTTGGAATCGGAAACCAAGACGCTTGCCTGTGCTGATCTGCAGATTCGCGTTCAGCTCGTTCATTTCGCTCACCGTCACTTGGTTCACCTGATCGTACGGTGGGGCGAGAAGGCATCGAATTCCAGCACGTATATGATCGCTTGAATAGAGCACTTCCTTCAACCGAACCCGTTCCATGATGTTACCAGCCGGTCATTGTACAGGAAGCCCATCTGGCGTTTGCCTTGCACCAGTGGTTCTCCTTGTTCAGGAACAGCCTGGCGACAGGTAGCCCTAGGTCACGCTCCCGCTTGAACTTGAAGGAATCGCTAAGGAAGTTGTAGATGTTGATGATTCCGAAATACCTGCGCATTTCGTCCTTTTCCAAATAACTGGTCTTCCAAAGGCTGTGGCTTTGGTCCAGCTTGAAGACGTTGGTGTGCATATGGAAGATGATCGTATCACCCGCGACCTTCAGTTCACACGCTGTGCCCCCCTTGTCCGTAAAGACCATGGTCAGGCGTTCATCCTTCCGGGTGACCTCTTGCTCAAGATCCACAGCGATCTCCCGAGCAATTCCTTGGTCAGTTCGAACAGTTCCATGGTGGCCTTGAAGACATCCTGCTTCATGGCCGATTTCAGCGCAGGGCCTGAACGTCGGTCCGGGGCCGGGAGGATGGCTTTCTTGCTCATCAGTAAGCTCGGGCGAATATGACACGTCGTGTACTTGGCGCACCGGTAACCATGCAACGCCCTGGTGTGCGATCACCGGCCAACGGGATGCACCGGATCGTGGCCTTGGTCTCCTGTTTCACCTTTTCCTCGGTCTCGGCACTACCGTCCCAATGGGCCAATATGAAGCCTCCTTCCTCTATGGCGACCTTGAACTCTTCATACGTGTCCACCGCACGCGTGTAGCGCTCGCGCAAGGCTAGGGCCTTTTGGAAGAGGTTGTCCTGGATAGCGCTCAAGAGGTGCTCCACCTTGTCGGCAAGGTCCGTGGTCTGCATGACCTGCTTTTCCAAAGTATCCCGGCGGGCTACTTCCACTGTGCCGTTCTCCATGTCGCGCGGCCCAACAGCGATCCGGACAGGATATCCTTTCAACTCGTACTCGGCGAACTTCCAACCCGGCTTCTTCTGATCGTCATCATCGAACTTGACCTTGATGCCCCGGGCACGAAGGTCGGATAGCACCGGTGTGATGTACGACCGGATAGCCTCCATTTGCTCACTGTTCTTGGCGATGGGCACGACAACGACCTGCACCGGTGCGAGTTTCGGCGGAATGACGAGTCCTTGATCATCACTGTGCGTCATGATCAACGCGCCGACCAATCGGGTGCTGACGCCCCAGCTTGTGGCCCAGACGTGCTCCTGCTTGTTCTCCTTGTTGGCAAAGACAACATCGAACGCCTTTGCGAAATTCTGGCCCAGAAAATGACTGGTTCCGGCCTGTAGCGCCTTGCCATCCTGCATCATAGCCTCGATGCAGTAAGTGTCCCCGGCACCAGCGAAACGTTCACTGGCGGTCTTTACACCCCTGATCGCGGTATGGCCAGCCACTCTTCGGCGAAGGTGGCGTAGACCTCCAACATGCGCTCGGTCTCTTCCACGGCTTCAGCCTTGGTGGCGTGCGCGGTGTGCCCCTCCTGCCACAGGAACTCGGCGGTGCGCAGGAACAAGCGCGTGCGCATCTCCCAGCGCACAACGTTCGCCCATTGGTTGATGAGAAGTGGCAGATCGCGGTAGCTCTTCACCCAACCGCGATAGGTGTTCCAGATGATCGTTTCGCTCGTAGGGCGGATGATGAGTTCTTCCTCCAGTTTGGCATCCGGATCCACCACAACGCCATGCACTGGATCGCTTTTGAGGCGATGGTGGGTTACCACCGCAATTCTTTCGCAAAACCCTCCACGTGGCTGGCCTCTTTGGCCAGGTAGCTCTTGGGTATGAATAGGGGAAAATAGGCGTTCACGTGCCCTGTTTCCTTGAACATGGCGTCCAACGCGGCCTGCATTTTCTCCCAAATGGCATATCCATGCGGCTTGATGACCATGCAGCCACGCACGTCGCTGTGCTCGGCCAGATCGGCCTTCAAGACCACATCATTGTACCACTGGGCATAGTCATCCGCCCGTTTCGCGATATTCTCTGCCATCCCCCTTCTCTTGGTATTATTTTTGTTGTTAACGAAGCGGCTAAAGTAAACAACACAACAGGGGCGTTCCGGCGTTATCCAAAGACACCCCACCATCACCATGAGCACACCGACCCGTTGCCTGCCCTTCCTGATGGTCCTTGGCCTGTTTATGACCTCGTGCGCAACCATGCAGCCCACTGCCGGCGTACGCGATGATGTCTACTACGTGCCCTCTTTGGGTCCCGCTTTGGCCTCAACAACACCAATGCCCGAAGAGGAACAAGTGCCGGATGGTGCCGCTGTGGAGGACTATTACGACCCGAAAACGTCCGAGCAATTGGGTGCTGACCGCAGTTACTATGACATGACCTACAACGACCCGTACTTCTATAACTATGGGCGGTTCGGATTCAACACTGGAATGGGTTACCAGTCCGGTTGGAACGGCCCGGGCTGGGGTTCAGGCCTGAGCACAGGTATCGGCTACGGCATGGGTGCGTATAGCGGTTGGTATGCTCCGGGTTCGAACTCCATGTTCGGCTGGGGAAACGGTTACAATAGTTGGGATAGTCCGTATTACAACCCTTGGAACAATCCTTATGGCGGCTACGGTTACAACAGCCCCTACTACGGTGGTTACGGATACGGTGGCGGATATGGATACGGCAATTACTACGGACCCTGCGGAAGCTGCTACTCATGTTACACGCCTGTCATTGTTGGGGGAAGTAGCAACGTGGTGGTCGGACACAGGCCCTCGATGGGCAGCGGAGGTGGTGTACGTACTTCACCCGGAACTTCGCGGATGACCTTGCGGGATCCGGTCGGCCTCTCCTATCCACGCAGTGCGTACGTGCAAAGTCCGGAGCCCTATCGACGCACCACAAGCACCGCCACACGGAGCGAACAAGGGCGCTATAACGTTACGCGGACGAATGATCCATACCGAAGGGCCACGACCCAGCCTAACCGAGGCACGGGCACACAGCATAGGACAGCACCCTCGCAAGGCAATTCCACACCCAGCAGGAGCTTTGATGGTGGCAGTCGCAGCACCCCTTCCCACAACACGGGAGGTGGTTCCGGCGGTGGCGGTGGAACGCGCACCAGCCCAAGTCGCCGCTAAGCATTGCCATGACCAATTTTGTTGGCGAGGTGTTGCGTCGGTTCAGTTGTTCAGTATTGTTCATATTTCCAACGCTGCTGGCGATGGCCCAAAATGAGGACGATGCGTTGCGCCTGAGCACGGTTTCCCCGAGTGGCTTCGTGGAGCATAGGACTGGCGAATGCTTTCGGCGCTGGGTGCTGATGGGGGACCCATGGGATCAATCCTGCCGGCTTGGGGCTTTATCGGATCAGCGAGATCTCACTTACTCCGGGCTTCGAGATAAACAACATCAATAGCGGGTACTACGGCACCAATGCTTCGGATACCCGTGCGCGCTTTTTCCTTGGGAACTTCACCCTGGCACTCCATTCCCCATCCCAAAACGGGACAGTGGCGCAGTGGCGTTCGGCATGGTCTTACGACCGGCAGGCCACACACCACTGGGCGCGGCCAAGCACAGGCCGATCGTGTCGGCACTTCGATCTTGGACGATTTCGCTTCGCAGGCGGAAGGAACCCTTGCGAACGACCTGTACAATGCCCTTCCCTTCACCGCAGGACTTGCCTATGACGTGTACGGGATCAATCCAGTTGACCCTACCGACTCACTCGGCACCAGTTACGTTGCCGCATTGCCGGCAGGTGCGCAAGTGGGCCAGTCGCACACCATCGACTCGCACGGGGCCACCTCCAACACGTCCTTTTTCTGGAGCGGCAACTATATGGACCGTTTCTACTTGGGTCTTTCCATTGGCATCATCGGCCATCGGCACAACCGCACGACCACCCATTCGGAGACCACCACAAGGACGAGGGCGATCGACCAGAAAGACATGCGCTATCAGGAAAACCTGAGCACCAGCGGAAATGGGATCGACGTGGGAGCCGGGTTCGTCGATGCGTTTGTCCAAGCGTTTCCGTACGGGGCTGGCCTTCACAGCCCGATGTGGACCCAACTGAACGACGCCTACACCTCAGAGGTCGGGACCAACTTCGAAGTCCCGATAGCGAAGGGCGCACGAGCTACACCTCTTCATCACCTGACGGACTTTTTCAATTACCGTGTTCAATCGCCGTGGCGTTTGGTAGCCAGCGCTGCCTATATCGCTGGCGACCATGGCCTGTTCAGTGTGGATTATGAATATGCCGATTACGGCAACGCACGTTTCAGGCCGAGCAATAGGATTGAGAACGCATACGACTTCGAGGCCGAAAACGAGACGATCAAGTCCTCTTTCCGGGGGGTGCATACCGTTCGCGCCGGAACGGAATGGCGCAGCGGAAACTGGTATTTCCGCTTGGGCTGGGCTTTGTACCTGATGCCTACGTCAAGGACGATGCGCGCCATGGGCAAGCTCCTTCGCACCCTTCGCCGGCGGGGATCGGGTATCGCACGGACCATGTGGGCGTAGACCTCGGCCTGAACTACCAGAGCGCAACACAAATTACTTCCAGTACGACCCTTCGCTGGTGGCCACCACTACGGAACAGCGCACCACGGTGCGTTCATTG
>JADKFY010000039.1 GCA_016717305.1 Flavobacteriales bacterium | reverse complement strand
CCAAGCATGGGCACGTTCGTGATCAGCCTTAAAGGTACCTCGTAGTACTTCGATTTGGCGGCATCGATCCGCCGTATGGCGGTTCGACCCTATCGGGCGCAAGCCTCTTCTTGATCCATACTTCCCCCGTTACCGGGATGGAACAGTTGTTCCTCAGACGGAGACTTCGTTCCAGTATCCTCTCTTTCTCACGCCTTGTCTGGATCAAGAATACCCATGCGTGCCTCTCGCATCTCTGCCGGGCATTCGATGTTCTTCGAGGCACTCTCACGGCTTCAGCGGAGGCCCCACCACCTCCATCCCATGGGCGCGGAACACACGTGCGACTTCTTCCTTGTCCGGTGGTGCCGTCCATTGGGCGGTCTCCGCGAAGAAGCCTTCCATGTCGCCCGCAGGCACGTAGGTCACCAGCATGCGTGCGCGTTCGGTGAGTTGGATGAAGGCATGCGGGACCCCACGCGGTAGAAAGATGGTGTCGCCGGTGGTCGCTGGAAAATGGTCCTCTCCCACTTGGAACCGGTAGTCGCCTTCCAGCACATGGAAGTATTCGTCCTGCTCGGGATGGATGTGCAGTGGCGGACCACCATTCGGGCTTTGGCCGATCTGTTCGAACACGGCCATGCTGCCGTCGGTGTCGGCTGCGCTGATCTTCAGGTCGAGCGTGTTGCGCGTTACGCCCTTCATGGTGAAATGCGTGCCGTTCCGGGTTTCACCGGCGCGGGTGTTGAAGCCCTTCTTGATGGACATGGTGATGAAGGTGGTTGCCCGTGCGAACGCAGCACAAGCCGTGGAAGCGAATACACTGAGAATGAATCGACGTCGTTGCATGGGCTTGTGTCCAACAATACTACGACACCATGGGACACAACGGATGCGCGGCTTTGTTTTCCGCACACCGCCACCCCTTGTTCACCGGTAATTCGATCCGAAACGCTCCGGAGGTTACACTGCCTGCGCAGACCTACGTGCTGCAGGTGTTCGATGCACTGGGTGTGGAATTGGGCAGCCAATGCGTGGTGGTGCTGAAGAGGGATTGAGCCGAGCGATGGATCACCGACCCAACAAAGAGCTTAAGATCAGCTGTCGGAGATCGAAGAAGAACCCGGCGTGGTCACATTCCATCACGGTGCGGGAGTCGCACCCCAAAAGGTCACGATACCAAGGTCCGGTGCTAACACACTCTCAAACAGTTCGACCGCAGCGATCATCTTTGCTGCATGAACCCTTTGCAATTTCTACGTCTGCTGTTCAAAGGCCCAACGCCAAAAGAGATGGCCGCACAACTGCGCAAACCGCAAGGGATGATGGCGCGCAAGTTGGCGGAACGCATGAACGATGCGAACCGGTCCATGTATGCCGGGGTATGGAAGGCACTGGACCTTCGCGATGGCATGCATGTCCTGGAGATCGGTTTCGGCAATGGGAATTATTTCCGTGATCTCTTGGGTCAAGCGAAAGACTTGAAGTTGCACGGCGTGGATTTCAGTAAGGAAATGGTGGCCGAAGCGATCGTAAGGAACAAGGAATTGATCGCCAATGGAAGCTTGCAAGTGGTCCAAGCCACGAGCGACCACATGCCATTTGCTGATGCGCACTTCGACCGCATATTCTGCATCAACGTGATCTACTTCTGGGATGATCCCGCGGCACACTTACGCGAAGTCCGTCGGGTATTGAAGGCGGGCGGAACGTTCACCGCAGTCTTCCGCACGCGCGCCGCAATGGTGAGCCTTCCCTTCACGCCCTTCGGTTTCGCCATGTACGAAAAGGCGGACTGGCAAGCTGTGTTGCACGCCAATGGGTTCACCGTTACCAACACCGATGTACTACGCGAAGGAGCGATCGAATACGAAGGCAAGACCTATTCACCAGAAAGTTTGGTGATGACGGCTGTTGCGTTGTGATCACAGTTCATTGCACAACATCTTCACGCAGAAATGGTGACGCGTGGTTCGAAGTTGTTCCCACAAGAACACGTTCGTGCGGCAGGTTTGAACGTAGTGTTGGTGTGCGAGCCGAGCCTGTCGAAGAGCATCATTTCCTCCTCCATAGGCTCCCGTTCCGCGTAGTCACGGCCGTGAGCTCGTCGTTCATTTCGGCTTTCTGCAATTGCTCCAACGCCTGGGCATGCGTGATGTCCAACACCACAGCCACTTCCTCCGGACACCACGAGTCCTGCACGTGGAACAGGTCCTGGAGTGTCGTGGGCAAAGGAGCAGACACCACATCGGGCTTCAACGCTTTCACGGCGGTTACGAATTGCTCATAGGGACGAGCGCCATACACGAGCTCACGGCCGCCATCGGCATTGCTGAAGAGGAACGTTGGGAAGCCGCGCACGCCGAGTGAACGCGCCAAGGTCAGGTCCGCTTGGAAGAGTGCGTTGGCCGCACCGCTGAAGTCGCTGTGCAGGCGCGCGGTGTCCAGTCCGGCATGGGTGGCCGCTTCGGCGATCACCGGCCACTTGGTGATGTTCTTCTTCTCCAACAGCACCTGTTCCCTGAGGCGGCGTAGGAAGATCAAGGCCTTCTTGTGGTCCTGCAATTCCGCGGCCTTGAAGGCGATGCTCGGCGGGTAGCTGCTGGGCAAGGGGTCTTCCAACCATACATCACCGATGATGGGCATGCGGTAATGTGGACCCACTTCGTCCCAATGGCCGGCCACATCACTGGGCTTGCCGATACCGCCGCTGTTGTACACCTCCCAACCAGGCAGCAACCCGCCCATGTGGTACTGGATGTCGATCGCATGGCCATACTCCGCTTTCAACCGACGAAGTTGCGGCTCCGCGCCCCAGCAACTACTGCAGATGGGGTCGGTGAAGTACAGCAGCGTGATGGGCTTCGTCTGCGTGGTCTGGGGCTTGAGAAATATGGCATCCGTCTCGGCGTCCATGCCAGGAATGGCGCATATGCCCGTGTCGGGATCGCAGAACAGAGGATTCGTCGGGTCGGTCATTTTCGTTGTGGGCTGTGAGCAGCCGGATAAGGTTAATGTTAAAAAGAAGAGGATGACGATGGAGTGACGCTGCATGGTTCAGGCCTTCTCGATCTTCACGGAGGTCATGGTCAAAGAACCGGCCACAGGCTTGTCGTTGAACAGGGTGGCCTGCTCATCCTTGCCCTGGAGCGCAAGCGAGTACAGCAAGGGTAGGTAGTGCTCCGCCGTAGGGATGGCGAGTTCGAACGCCCGGCCCTGCGCGTGGAAGTTCACCAACGATGTGTGGTCCCCGCCCAGAATGGCGGTGTTCATCTTATCACGCGCCTCCGCCGCCCAGTCGAACGCGTAGGTGTCATTGATCTTGTCCCATGCCACCATGCGCAGGTTGTGTACCATGTTGCCGCTGCCGATGATGAGCACCCCCTTGTCGCGCAACGAGGCGATCTCCTTCGCGAGTGCATAGTGTTGCGCAGGTGACATGGAGTAGTCGATGCTCATCTGGATCACCGGCACATCGGCATTCGGATATAGGTGCTTCACGACGCTCCATGCGCCATGGTCGAGGCCCCAACTCTGGTCGAGACCCACCGTTGTGCTCCTCACCAATTGCCTCGTTTCCTCGGCAAGTTCCGGACTTCCGGGCGCGGGGTATTGCACCTCGAACAAGGCTTTCGGGAAGCCGCCAAAATCATGGATGGTCCGCGGCTTCTCCATCGCTGTAACCTGCGTGCCGCGTGTTTCCCAATGGGCGCTTACCACCAGAATGGCTTGCGGGCGAGGGATCTCTGTGGCGATCTTACGGAAGCCGGCCACGAACTCGTTCTCCTCGATCGCGTTCATCGGGCTGCCGTGGCCCAGGAAGAGCACGGGCATGCGCGCTGTGATCGGGAAGGGTTCAGTAATACGGGCGAGTCCTTTCAGTTCCATTGCTAATGCGGCCACGGGTAACGCGGCCAGTGTTTTCAAAAAGTGTTTACGTTCCATGGGCATCCTGAACGGTGATGGGAGATCGGCCGCAAGCGCGCCCGACCTCCCCCCACGCACGAAGTTCTTTATTGCTTCACGAATTGCACTTCACCGCTGATGCGCACTTCGTCGCTTACCAATACGCCGCCGGTCTCCAGCGCTGCGTTCCAGTTCAGGCCCCACTCCTTCCGGTTGATCTTGCCGCTGAGCGAGAAGCCCGCCTTCTCATTACCGTAGGGATCGGTGTTCTTGCCACCGAACTCCACATCAAGTGTAACTGGCTTGGTGATGCCTTTGATGGTGAGGTCGCCGGTCATTTTGTAGTCGCTGCCACTCACATGCTCCATGGCGGTGCTGTTGAACACCAGGTGCGGGTGGTTCTCTGCATCGAAGAAATCGGCGCTGCGCAGGTGCTTGTCGCGGTTCTCTTCGTTGGTGAAGATCTCGGCCGCGTCCATTGTGGCGTGCACCTTCGCTTTATCGAAGTCGGGACCGACCGCTTCGATGCTGGCGTCGAACTTCTTGAATTCACCCTTCACATTGGCGATCATCAGGTGTTTTACCTTAAAGGAAAGTTCGCTGTGTGTGGGATCCAGGACCCATTTTGTACGTACGTCAGTGGTTTCTGTGGTGTTCATTGTCGTTTTTGTTTTTGTTGTTCTTCTTATGTTACAAAGGTCCGGAAATGGGGCGCGTTAGTGGTAACACTTTCCGGTAGAAGGGTTGCACATACCATACAAGCAACGCACACGCTACTTATGCGCGGATCGTTTGATAAGACCTTCGTAGAGCAGCTGACCGTGAGTGGACCAGTGTGCAATTTGCGGTAGGGAACGAAATCGGTTTACTGCTACAGTTCGCTCAATGCCACGTTGGCTATTGCCAGATGGTGCTCTTCGTGCGATCCGAGGATAGCCCTTGGTCAACGCCCGGATGCGTAGCCAGCTTTCGCACCATCTCTTGCGTAAGGCTCGATGCATCCATGCCGTATGCACTGACCAAGATGCCTTTGATCGGATGATGCCTTTGCGCTGATGGCGTAAACGATGCTCTGGTCCTCGGGATCACTATTGCCCTCGAACCGGTGGAACTCGTCGATCTGGAACTGCTCCGGGTCCATGCTGGCCCCCTTCTGGGTGCAGACAATGCATTCGTCCCCGAACTCCAGTTCATCCGTATAGCCGCGCTTCTGCAGGTCGTTCACAGCTTCGGAGAGAGTGGTATAGGATGCCATTGTTTGCCGAAAATATGACGCGATCCAATGCTTCAGTTCCACCGATCTCCATTCTTGGGTCTTCGCCGGTTCGTACGATGATCTTGAACAAGCTCTGTTGGTTTCGGGTATTGCATTCATGTTTGGCGGGTTGGGTTCTGTTCTTTCGCGCATCTCCTCAAAATGTTGGATCGCGAAGACGCCGAAGTGATCGCGCCCTAGGTGTGGTAATACAGTGATCTGGTTCTCCGTGCGTGCAAAGACCCCCGGCAATGCCGAGGGTCCATGCAAGTGTGTGGTGGGCGTGAGGCCGGTCACCCGTTCTTGTGGATCAGGAATCCGTCGTCCACCGGAATGGTGCTGCCGTTGATGGCCGAGGCTGCATCGGTGAAGAGGAAGGCCACTACGCTGGCCACCTTGGCGGGTTCGATCAGCTTCTTGTGCAGGTGCTGATCGCCCAGCATCTTCTTCATCGCCGGATCGTTGCCGAGTATCGGTGTGTTGATGAAACCGGGGGCCACACCCACCACACGGATGCCGTGCGGGGCCAATTCAAGCGCACCACTCTTGCTCATCATCACCACCGCGGCTTTGGCGGCGTTGTAGTTGAAGCTGCCCGTAGCGGCCTGGAAACCGTAGATGGAGGCGGTGTTCACAAAGGTGCCTTTGGTACCGAGCTTCACCATCTTCTTCGCGGCGTAGTACATGCCGTAGTACACACTGTGTTGGTCCACCTCGATCACCTTGTGGTAGGTGGCAGGGTCCATTTCCAAGAAGGGCTTTACCAGCCCGATGCCTGCATTGTTGAAGATGCCGTTCAACGTGCCGAGCTTCTCCACGGCGAAGTCCACCATTGCTTCCACTTCAGCGGCTTTTGATACATCCACTTTGAAGGCGAAGGCTTTCACGCCTTTGGCAGTGATCTCCTTGGCCACCTTCTCCGCACCTTCCATATTGAAGTCGGCGATGATCAGGTCGGCACCTTTGGTGGCGAGTTGCAATGCGGCTTGATAACCGATGCCGCTGGCGCCGCCGGTGATGATGATGGCTTGTCCTTTCAGTTCCATTGTCGTATGTATTAGAGGTTATTGAATGTTACGATACAAAGGTCCGCCTTTCACATGCATGGCAGGTTGCACATTCCGGTAGAAGAGTAGGACAAACTCTCCAAAAGAGTAGAAGCATATCGTACCGTGGAACATGAGATGTAAATTAGGCACGTATTAATTGCGGATAAGAGGTTCCGGGCGGAAGCATCGGTCCCTTTTACAAGACAAGAAGTTGTAGAGCGAATGAACCTGACGATCGAGAATATTCTATTGGTCGGCTCACTGTTGCTCTTTGTGAGCATCATTGTAGGAAAGACCTCCTACAAATTCGGTGTGCCAACCTTGTTGTTGTTCCTCACCATCGGCATGCTTGCAGGATCGGACGGCCTCGGCGGCATCCACTTCGAAGATCCCAAGGCTGCTCAGTTCATTGGCGTTGTCGCCCTCAATTTCATTCTCTTTTCGGGCGGGTTGGATACCTCTTGGAACGCGGTGAAACCCATTCTGCGCGAAAGGCATCGTTCTCTCCACATTGGGTGTGTTGCTCACCGCCCTTTCGTTGGGTGCTTTCGTGTGGTGGGTTACGGACTTTACGATCTATGAAAGCATGTTGCTGGGCTCCATCGTATCCTCCACCGACGCGGCAGCGGTGTTCTCCATCCTGCGATCCAAGAGTCTTGCATTGAAGACGAACCTTCGTCCCACTTTGGAGTTGGAGAGCGGGAGTAACGATCCCATGGCCTATGTTCTTACCATCGCTTTCCTCACGTTGGTGGTGAACCAAGATCAAGATCTCGCATCGGTGATCCCCCTATTTATCCAACAGATGCTCTTGGGCGGTCTGGCCGGTTTTGGTTTCGGCAAACTCAGCAAGGTCATTATCAATAAGATCCAATTGGACTTTGAAGGGCTGTATCCGGTCCTGGTGATCGCCCTCATGTTCATCACCTTTTCCGCAACTGACTTTGTGGGCGGCAACGGTTTTCTGGCCATCTACATCTGTGCCGTTTACTTAGGTAACCAAGAACTGATCCACAAGAAGACGATCTTGAAGATGTACGACGGTCTCGCGTGGTTGATGCAGATCGTGCTGTTCCTCACCTTGGGCCTGCTCGTTTACCCTACAGATGTGCTCCCATACATGGGTATCGGACTCCTGATCTCGTTGTTCCTGATCATCGTAGCCCGACCGGTGAGCGTGTTCCTTAGCTTGATCTTCTTCAAAATGCAGATGCGTAGGCGTTTCTACATTTCCTGGGTGGGCTTGCGGGGTGCGGTGCCCATCGTGTTCGCGACCTATCCCTTGCTCGCAGGAATAGATACGGCTCCGATGATCTTCAATATCGTCTTCTTCGTTTCCGTTACCTCCGTCCTAATCCAAGGCACAACGCTGGGCATCGTTGCCAAGTGGTTGCACGTGGCCTTGCCAGAACGGATCAAGCCGATCTCTGAAAGTGAGAAGCTCATCATCGACCTTCCTAAGTCCTCCCTGCAAGAGATCCAAATCCTGCCTCACTACCAAGCTGTGAAAAAGAGGATCGTGGACCTGAAGTTTCCGCGTTCGGCGTTCATAGTCATGATCAAGCGGGACGATGTGTTCATCCGACCGGGTGGTTCCACTGTGATCGAGCCGAACGACATATTAATGGTCGTAGCGGACCGCGTGGAAGATTTCGTCCATGTGCATCAAAGCCTTCATAAGTCCCAGATCGAAACACCAGCATAGCGAATGAAGAAGCGATCCATAGTGCTCATAGATTTCTCAGAGAACTCGACCGAACTGATCAAGTACGTTGCGGATTGGGCCGTGCAGACCGATATGGAGATCCTGCTTCTTCACCAGACCATAGTCGTGGCCCCTGCACTTACGGACGTGGACAACAAACGGGAGATCACCCAACACACCAATGCGGAAGCGCGCAAGAAGCTAAGTCGGCTGGCCCGCGCACACCTTCCTGATCAAACCAAGGTTACCTACTCGGTTTCTGATGAGCCCCTAACAAGAACGCTCGAGCGGCTTTTGGAACAACCCTTCGATGATCTGGTCTTTGTAGGCATGAAGGGGACCAGTCTAGTGAAACAGCTCGTGATGGGCAGCGTAGCGCTGGATGTGATCAACAACACCGGCAACTGCATTGTGGCTGTGCCGAAGGGGCTCATTACATTCACGCAAAGCACCTTGCATGTGTCGGTCACCGAAAAGTATCCGTTGAACATCTTGGCACTCAACAATTACCTCAACTTCCTTGGCGATCGCGAGGTGCGGATCGTCTTCTTCTACTTGGCCGCACCCAACGAAAGCACCGCAGGCATCGAGAGGCAATTGCGGGAACTTTCCGACTTGTTCGCCTATCGACTTAAAACGGACTTTGCCATTTTCGAAGGGTCCGATACCTTCCAAGACATCAAGAAAGTGGTGATCGACCGAGCGGATGAGGTGCTCATTGTGCAACGCGGCTCACGTCTATTGACCGATCAGATCTTCCGCAAGTTCCTGATCAACGAATTGGTGTACGAAGGTCATATCCCTTTGGTCGTTCTTCCGTAATTCGGTCGGTGATCATGGGGATGCTGTGCAACAGTGTAGCGCCCCATATCAATTGGCCAGTGGCACTAGCTCTCCTCAGTGTCTGCTCCTCGACCCTGCGTATGCGTTCGCCTCAAGCCACCAGCTTGCGCATCTCCTCTCGGAACTCGGTGGGTGTCTGCCCGGTATTCTTCTTGAACACCCGTGTGAAATAGGCCTTCTCCTGATAGCCTAGGTCGAAACCGATCTCGCTCACCGGCTTGTCCGTTCCGATCAACAGGTTCTTCGCCTCGATCAACTTGCGTGTTTCAATGATGCGGCTCACGCTCTGCTGCAGAATGTGCTGTGTGATCAAGTTCAGGTTGCGCGCACTCATGAAAAGTTGTGAGGCATAGAACTCCACATCGTGCGGTTGGCGGTAGTTCTCCTCCAGTATCTGCAGGAAGCTCCGGAACGTCTCGTTCTGCGTCGTGGTGGTGACCTCCTCATCCGGATGCTGGCGCCGGTGCTCGCTGCGGATCAGAGTGAAAAGCGTGCCGAGCAACTGGCGCACCACCGACAGGTCGGGTTCGGTCTGTTGCATCTCTCCATCGATGAGGTCGCAGATGGTCAGTAGGCGCTTGAAGCAGAATGTGTCGGGCAATGCGATGTCGGCATTTTCATGGAAGAACGCGTACAGTTGGAAGGTGGTCTCGGGAATGAACTCGCTACGGAATCGCAGCACCCGAATATCGCAACGTCCGTCCTTCACACCAGGCTTTAGTCGATGCACCTTGCCCTTAGTGACGAAGCTGACGAAGGGCGCATCGATCGTGGATGTGCGGAAATCAATGAAGTGCTCCAACTGACCCTCCGCACCGATGATTAGCTCCTCGAAACCATGACTGTGTGGCTCATCAGGGGACGTTGTAATGCGTTGCGCCTCGGCGGCGTCCACGTGGAATATCCGAAAAAGGTCATCCATGTTGCCAAGGTAATCCATAGGCGTTTCTGCTGCAAACCGTCCCGTGATGAACGCCACAGATCAGGAAATGGACACCAATTGTGCACTCGTCATTCCCGGAACCATCACCTATCTCGTGCGGTCCAACTCACTGCGCACAAAGGAGCGCCCATTTGCGCAGTTGCTTGGGCGTTAACACTTCGCGCACATCGTTCTGCAATCCTTCCTGTGGAACAGTCGTCTTGGCTCGCCGTCCTGCCTGTGTGGCAGCGGCGGAAGTTCCTCGACCTGTTGAGATCCTTCTCTGCGAACCACTGCGTGTCCATTGTGGCTCATCGATAATTGGTACTCCATCATCCACCAAGATCCATTGTCCATCCACCACCGCCGGATAGAAGAGGCGCAATTGCCTCATGCGTTCGATCTGGGCTTTCTTCAGGCCAAGTTCCTTCCACGTGTCACGGTCAGCGTTCCAGAGACAGACACGGGAAATGTTCGGTAAGGGTTGAGCCGCATTCCCACCTTGCGCCTTTGCGGAAAACGCCGAAAATGCGATGGAGAATAGCGGGAATACCCAATGCGAACAGCGGATGGTCAGGTTCATTCTGCCCGGATAACATAAGCAATGCCATAGCCAACCCTCCGTCCTCCTATTCCTGGTCCAGCTCATTCATTCCTAGGCCTTCATCCAAACCAATTTGGAACGCTTGGACCTTCCAAGGTCCGTTGAGCAGGCGTAGGTGCCGGGGAATCATTTTCCCTGTTCCGTGTAATCGGCTCCCCTATCATGCAGGTGCAAGAAATGGGTAGGATGTTCAGGATCGAGCAGCGAAGGACGAAGCAGCAAGAACAGGCACGGTGTTCGCTGGGCTAATGGGATGCGCTACACCATCCCCACCTTAGCCGTTCTCACGCTTTTGGCCACAGGCTGCGTGAGCAAACGCAAGTATGTTTCCGCCACTTCCACCGCTGAACGGCTTCGTGCCGATAGCACCGCTTTGGCCAACGAAACCAAAGCACTGAATTCGCAGCTCTATGGTTTACAGGACTACGCCAAGCTCACTGCGGAGGAATTGGAGCAACGCCAAAAGGAATTGACCGCAACACAAGCCGAGTTGAAGGCGAAGGCCCAACGGATGGACGAATTGGACCGACGCCTGCAAGCCCAGAGCGACGCGATGAGCTCGTTGCGTAAGAAAGTCAGCGATGCCTTGGTGAATTTCAAGGCCGAAGATCTTACCGTGTCCATGAAGGACGGCAAAGTGTACGTATCGTTAAGTGAGCAATTGCTCTTCGCGAGTGGCAGTGCAAAAGTGGACCCCAAAGGTGCGGAGGCCTTGGGCAAATTGGCCGAGGTGCTTCGTGCGAACGCGGACATCAGCGTGATGGTTGAAGGCCATACCGACACCATTCCCATCCGCACTTCCAACTTCAAGGACAACTGGGACCTGAGCACCGCTCGCGCAACCAGCATCGTCCGCCTATTGACCGCTACCTACAGTGTTCCATCACAGCGCGTGCAAGCATCCGGACGCGGCGAATTCGTGCCGGTCGCCACAAATGCAACATCGGAAGGGCGTGCAAAGAACCGCCGTACGGAGATCATTCTGGTACCGAAACTCGATGAGCTCTTCGAGATGGTGGGATCAGGGACCGCACCGACAACGACCGAACCGAAATAACCGGAAGGAGCATTCGTTGTAGGACTTGAACAGTAAGAGTTCCTTTGGACCGTGCGCTTACATAACCTGCTATGCTACGTCCCTTGGATCAGAATGGCTTTATCATTTTTCGCAACACGTGAAAGACGAGCAACGGTTCATGCGTGTGATCCGATCTCCAGGTAGCGATCCGGGAACGCAAAGCAATGATCGTAAAGGTCGCTCAGTACGTGCGCGTCCTTTCCCCTCGGCCGCTGCCTGCGTTCCCGGTCTCGTGTACTTCGCCGGTCCCTGTAATGGAGTTGTTGGTCGTGTGCTGGCAATTCACCATCACATCGCCGGATCCCCTGATATTAACACGGCATGTTCCCGACCGAAGATCGCTGGCATCCACATTGCCGGACCCGATAACCTTTACGTCCAATTGCTCAGTGCTTCCTTGCATGCGAACGTTGCCGCTCCCGGTAAGTTCCACCTCGGACCTGCCGTTGATCAACACCGCTTCGCTCACGATGTCACCGGAACCCACGAGCTTTATCCTTAGGGTTTCAATGCCTGTGACCGCTTCCATTTGGATATTCCCGGTTCCCTTCAAGTCCAATTCCAGGTCCGCCACCTTGTTGAAATCGCGGGCATTCACAGACCCGGCACCGAGGTGTTCGATCCGTTCCAAGGTCGGCATCTGAATGGTTAGTACAGCCGCGTTGTTGCAACTGCGTTCCCGCTCATCACCATTTTGTTGGCGTGTGGAAACGACCAATGTGCGACCGACCACTTGTACATTGAACAGATCGGCGAGGTCCGGATTTCCATCCGCTTGCACGTTGAAGGGGCCTTGCTCGATCACCACTTGCATGGAACCGAGGATCTTGACACTCGTGAAGCCGGTAACCGCATACGCTCGGCTTTCATCCTCTACCCAGACAGTTGCTTTCGCTGCTTCCGGTTCGGTGGTTTGCACCTCTTCCATGGGTTCCGGAGTAGGCGCAACAAAGGTTCTAGTCGCTTCTTGGACCGGCTCCGTGCCACCTGATGCGGTCGGTTCCATTTTCAGCGTGGGCTGTTCCTTCGGCGGTGTCCAAACAACAGCATCGTCGGGTGCGACCATTTCGATCGGCGAGCTCGTTGCGAGCGATGCGCTGGCAGGTGCGGATGCCGTGAAGACATAGATGCTGCTGGCAACGAGAAGGGTTCCTGCGGTGGTCATGAGTAGGGAATTAAGGTTGAAATTGCTGAGCCATGAACTGGTGGCGGTCGCGAGTGGAAAGCCTGCCACCATGTTGCCCACCTGCTCCAAGGAGACCTCTACAGGCAGATCCCGCAGCACATCGAAGGTCGGGTCGGTGTTGTTCATAGCATCAAGGTCTTGAGTGCATGCAAGGGTTCTTTGTTCTTCGGGCTATCGAGTAATTCGCGCACCTTGGCACGGCCCCGGCTTACGCGTGTCTTCACGGTCCCTTCGGAACAATTCTGGATCACGGCGATCTCAGCCATGCTCGTCCCGCTCACTTCAAAGAGGATCACCGCTTCCCGTTGGTCGGCCGGTAAACGACCCAATGCATTGTATAGGATGCCGACGTCCACGAGCATCTCCGCCGTGGCGCCGCGTTCCATCAACCGAGCGGCCTGCTTCTCGCTGATCTCCGCATTGCGCCGTTGCATGCGCCATACACTGATCGCCCGGTTGCGCGCCGCACGCACCAAGTAGTGCAGCAATTCATCCTTCTTCTCAATGCTGTCCCATTTCTGGAAAGCCGAAAGCAGCACATCCTGTATCAAGTCCTGCGCATCCATCTTTCCGTAGGCCACGGCCGAACAATAGCGCACGAAAGGGCCATGGCACTTGCCATAGGCTTCCATGAAGGCGTGTTGGTCGGTGGGCATCGGGGTCACAGAAGAATAGTCGCCATTGTAAACGAAAGGTTACAACGGTTGAACGAATTTATCCAGGACCCGTGTTCTTTCGTGCGTCGCCGATCTTCAACGGGCTGGTCCGGTCGTTGGGCAAGCACCCAAGCATCATGGTCGAAGTATGGACGTCGGAATTGATCCCTTCGTTTGCTTTGCACGATAATTGTTGCGTCCAAGACTTGAACGATCCTTGAAGTGACCCCAACGAAAGAACAGATCGCACAAATGCGCAAGGCCGAGCTCCATTTGAAGCGTCGGTCCGGGCTTCGCGTGCGTGTGGACAAACTCACCGCTGATAAGATGCACGTGCTTTGTACGGCATGGCGCACAGCACCCGAGCTTTTCAAAGCCGAATGGACGATCACGAGATCGTGGACCTCGTGCATGAGGCCCTGCGTTCGCTGCATGTACTTGGGTTGCGCCCATTGGTGGGTGTTACCCGGAAACGTTCCATGGCCGTAGTACCGCCGGTCGTAAAGACGGATCCCTTCCATTTGTTGGCGGCGATCCAGGTGGCAGATGAAGCCCGACGATCGGATGTGATCACCATGGAAGAAGTGGAACGCCGTGCGGCTTTGCTGACCACACGTGAGATGGTGGATCGATCCACGATCCGGTAACAAGTCTGCATTCGGTTGAAGCATAGGCCATGAACGGACATACGTTCGGAGGATGAGCCTGCGTTGTTACATGCATGAAGCGCTTCATCCTCTACCTCGCATTGCTCTGTCTGCTTGCTTCATGCAGTTCTTCGCAGTACGCGACCAAGTGCAACGGAAAGCGGGGAACGCGGGTTCCGATGGGGGTGTTGTAACCTTCGCAATGCGCTGCCCAGTTCCATTGCCATGTGGTCCTAGCCTTGGTGCACCAAGGATACTTCACCATATGCACGTAAACACTTCCTAGTGTCGAACTCCTGCATGGCATCGGCAAACTGATCGATCAATTCCACAGGAACATGCACGCTATTCTTTCACCCGAAAATGCGATCACCGACCTTCTGCTTCCATATCTGGTTCAAGGCTCCGTCGGTAGCCCAGCGTCCTGCCAACCAGTAATGCCTGCATGCATGCAAAACACCTTGGCGAAGCCCAGTCCCACAGCAGTTTCCGCAGCCATATCCGCCGCAGGACATTCCGTGCTCCAGCAATAGAACACCAACGTGTCCGTCTTTCCGGAGGCCAATGCGTCCATGGTTATGGCATCGTAATCCAATCGTTTCGCACCTGGTACATGCGCCTCTTTGAAGTTATCCTCCTCGTTCACATCGATCACATGAAAGGTGGCCCGCCCCAGCATGGCTTGGACCTCGAGCGGCGCGATATCCTTCACCGACTTCTGCGATCCGTCAGTAACTCCGGTCTGTCCGAAACCGGAGAGGCAGAACAATAAGAAGGATATTGGGGTGATCACGTTGCGCATGGATCTATTCCTGCCATAGCAGGGATCAGTGGAGTGTAGTTCCGAACATATCGGCGGCAAGTTCGCCATTTTGCCCCATAAAATACATCACCCACTCACCCTTTCCATATGCCTGCATCCGACCCATCCCAAGAAAAAGAAGTCGGAACACCTGAGCTACATGGTTCAATAAGACACACGAACACGGCCCATCCCCCGAATTGGGTATTCTTTTTGAACGTTGGGCCCCATACTTTGGTGGCGTTAAAACACCCCCAAGAACATGGCCCATCTACACACAACAATGCTTTTTGTTGCACTGCTCCCTTGTGCAATTACGAAGGCTCAAACACCCGTTCTTCTCAAGGACATCAATCCTACGGGCAGTTCCTCTCCCAATTACATGACATGCTTCGGTAACACTGTATACTTCAATGCGAATGATGGCGTGCATGGTATTGAGCTCTGGAAGACCGATGGAACCGCGAACGGGACCGTACTTGTTAAGGACATCGTGGAGGGCACGGGCCACAGTAGTGCACGTGACTTCTTCGAGATCGATGACATGATCTACTTCACCATCGGCCCAAGCCCATCCGAAGCGCAACTATGGAAAACGGATGGCACGGAGGCCGGCACACAGATGGCGGTGGACTTCGCACAAGTGGATGGTCTCCTTGGGTGGAGCGGGTTTGCCAAGTTCGGCGACCTGATCTATTTCAAAGGAACAACAGAAGCAGAAGGGACCGAGCTTTGGTATACCGACGGCACTGTAGCAGGCACGCAGATGCTCATGGACCTACGACCAGGTGCAACTGGGAGTTCACCCAGGGACCTGATCGCATTCGATGGACGACTCTTCTTCACCGCAGCTGTAAACGACTTGGAGCCATGGGTGACAGATGGTACGCCGGAAGGCACACAGTTGCTCAAGGACTGTTATGAGGGCATTGGCAGCAGTAGCCCCTTATACTATACCGTCGTGGACGACCAGCTCTTCTTCCGCGCTGCGACCGGAGCCCAAGGAGAGGAATTGTGGGTATCCGATGGTACCACCGATGGCACCGTGCTGGTCCGCGATCTATATGGTGGCACAAGCTCGTCCTTGCTAGGGCATTTCACCGGACACAATGGCGAGCTCTACTTCAAGGCCTATCCAGACTTTGGGGTCAACCATCTCTACCGGAGCGACGGCACATACGAAGGTACCGTGCCATTACCGCATCCCGCTTACGACTACAACATTCCGGAAGGCATGCACAGCCATAACGGCTGGCTCTACTTTTTCGCCTACGGTGATTTCGGCAGGCAACTCTGGCGAACCGATGGCACCGCCGAAGGCAGTACAGAGATCCTCTATCCGGGTCCTACAGCCAACCAACCCATGGAGAACGCATCATACCTTTCCAGCTGCGGTGGCGAGTTGATCTTCCGGGGCGGGTATATCGATGGCCTCGGGTATGAGCTTTACGCACTCACCTCCTCAGTGGGGATGGATGCACCAACAAAAGCGAAAATCGGTGTCTTCCCGAACCCCACATCCGATCAGCTCCAGATCTCCGGGTTCCCCGCAAATTCTAACTTCATGCTGTACGCAACCGATGGCCGAACGATCATGAACACACCAGCGAAGGCCAGCATGGATGTAACCAGTTTGCCAGCTGGTCCCTACCTCGCACGGATCACGGATGCTACCGGCGGTATTGTACACTCACAACTCGTGATCGTACAACATTGAGTGTGGTTGTGGGAGTGTATCTCCCGACACCAATTGCAAGGTGAAGCAGGAATTTGTTGACCGCTGACCCCAACGGTCTTCCTACGCGCGCATGCGCAACGGCGGTGATAAGGCCGTGCAGGGCTCCTCCCTATTCCACCACGATGCGCTTCACCACGTTCAGTGTTCCGGTACCCACTTTTACCATGTAGACACCTGCGCTGGTGTTCGACATGTCCAAGGTGTGTGAATAGATGCCGCCGTTGTTGGCCAAGGTGTAGTACGCCAGTAGTTGGCCTTTCGCATCGTAGATCGAAACCGGCAGTTTATCGGTGGAAGGTTTTGTGGTATAGGTGAGCAAGAATTGCGCCCCGGACAATGGGCGAATGGTCACGTTCTCATTCATGCCAAGGTCGGTCCCGATACCCACCGTACCGGTTATGTTCGCCATGTAGTCGTTGGTACGACCGTAGTTCATGTTCGCACAGGGTTGCGATGCGTTGTTGCCATCGGTACCGCGAACGCGCATTATGTGCATGCCCGGTGTTACACCCGGGAAGGTTGCAAGGTCCACCGTGAACGGAAAATTGGTTTCCGCATCCGGCACAGCGCCTGAGGCGATACGTTCAGTTGACCCGAAAACGAGATCATCATTGAAGTCGATCCAGATCGCGAAATTGGAATCATCAAAACCCATTTCCAAAGAAGACACGAACGGGTTGGTGGACATGACGAAGTTGAATACGATGTCCGGCTGATAGCTGTACCCGGCAGGTTCTGTACCGCAAACCGGTTGCAGGTCCTGGTCCGCCAATTGAAGTTGGGTAACGCCATCTCCGAAACTTTCACAATCCGATACGGGTTGGCAGAGGTTATTGGTCACCTGCTTCGTGAAGTCATCGTTGCTCGTATCCCCATCATCAACAACTTCCGTTCCGGCTACCAGGCTGAACGTTGCTAGAGCAGATAGGTCCGCTGGTGTTGTGAACGTGTAATTGGCGGATGCTCCAGCGGCTAGGGATCCAACATAGATCTCCTGTACGGGTGTTCCACCATCCACTGTATAAAAGACCGGAAATGTCGTTTGCGTTGCGCTACCGAAATTGGTGATCTCCACGATAACCGACTCTGCGGCCGTTAACCCGGTCCCTGTGGCTGGACTTGTGATCGCGGAAACACCGAGGTCGATCTCCCAAAGGTGTGTCACGTTCCGGGTGGTCGTATCGTTCGCATTGAATTCATCCGCAGCAAAACTCGTGTACGATCGAATGGCGTACGTCTGGCCTTCAGTGGAGAGATCGCTCGTTGTGGCGAAGGTGTGCTGCGCCGTTGCGGCGGAGACCAAGGTGCCAACGTATGGCTCGGTGATCACCACCCCCCCATCAACCTGATAGGAGACATCGAAACCGGATGCCGGACCAAGACCGTAATTGAACACCGTAACAGTTACCTGCTCTGCATTGGTCAATGCACCATCCGTTGGTGTATCGATCAGGACCACCCCGACATCGTTGGTGAAGTCCGAAGCGATCTGGAACACACCGACCACATCGGCACCGCCACCATTCTGGATGTACTCCGTGATGTACCAGAATTCCTTTCCGTTCACCGGATCCACATCGATCTTGCCATAATCACCATAACGGATCCCGCTGATGTTGCCGGTCCCGGCAGAGATCAACTCCTCGGAAACCGTCATGGTACCAGCAGGGTCATTCGCGAAGCGGCCGGTGTAGTAGGAACTCACGCGGTTGCTCGTCGGGTTCGGTGTTGTAGGACCGGCCAAGCTCGTGTAGCCCATACCGATGTTGCCGAACTGGTCCATCGCCAAGCTCGCATTCCATGCATGCCTTCCGTTCTCAGCGGTGTAGGTACCTTCCTGTTCAATGGCCCATGGTGCATTGTCCGCCGGTTGGCGCAGCTCGTACCAGCGCACTGCGGCCAGCTTACCAGCACTTGCGTCCGCGTCGACAACAAAATTGAAGACCGCGGAATTGTGTCCCGGGAACTTACGGAACTGGGCTTGGTTCATGATCGTGGCCTGAAGTGCATCGATGCTACTGCCGCCCGGTTGCGCCAAGTTCGAGAAGCTCCCGCCATCGAATACGGAAATGAACGGCGTGGCCGCCAACTGGGTCGCTGCGGAAACGGATGAGTTG
>JADKFY010000038.1 GCA_016717305.1 Flavobacteriales bacterium | reverse complement strand
TCCCCATCCGTTACCGCGTAGGCCAGGAATTGGGAAGAGCTTTCGGGCTGCACCTTCACCCATTTCTTCCACCGCCACCACCAGTTCATTTGGCGGCTGGGCAGGCCCTTGGTGAGGTAGGCATGGATGAACGGATGCACACGCAGGGTGAGCCCATTCATGTCCTTTTCGGAGAGCAGGTAGTTGAGGGCGTTCTCGATCTCGTCCACCACTAGGACCGGTGCGCCGACTTCGCCGGTGCCGTTGCACGTTGGGCAATTCTCGCTGGTGTCGATCTCCGTTTCGGGACGCACGCGTTGGCGGGTGAGCTCGATAACACCGAAGCGGCTTGGTGGCAATACGTTGTGCTTGGCCTTGTCGTCGGCCATGGCGTCTTTCAATGCCTTGTGCAGGATGCGGCGGTTCTCGGCTTCGTAGAGGTCGATGAAGTCGATACAGATGATGCCGCCCATATCCCGAAGGCGCAGCAAGCGGGCGATCTCGATGGCGGCTTCCACGTTGATGTCCAACGCGTTCTTCTCCTGTTCCTGGTTGCCTCCCTTCCGGCTGCCGCTGTTCACGTCGACCACGTGCATGGCCTCTGTCTTCTCAACGATCAGGTAGGCACCGCTGGTGAGCATGACCTGCTTACCAAAGGCTTGCTTGATCTGCTTGTTCACTCCGAAATTATCGAAGATGTCGAGCTTGCCTTTGTAGTGCTTTACGATGCCCTTCTTCTCGGGCGGTCTTTTCCAGGGTCTGGTAGATCTCTTCGGCAAGGAGTTCATCATCCACTTGGATGCTCGTGAAATCCTTGTTCAACAGATCGCGCATAATTGCGTTGGTGCGATCGATCTCGCCCAGCACTTTCTTCGGGGCCTGTGCGTTGCGGAGGTTCCGGAACATCTCGTCCCAGCGCTGGAGCAAGGTCTTCAGGTCTGCCGCAAGATCCTCGGTGTTCTTATCCGCGGCGTTGGTGCGGATGATCACCCCGAAACCTTTCGGCTTAATGGCGATCATCAGATCCTTCAGCCGCCTGCGTTCCACCTCGTCGGTGATGCGCGAAGAAAGATTGATCTTGTTGATGAAGGGCACAAAGACCATGTAGCGACCAGCAAGTGTGACTTCCGCAGTGAGGCGCGGTCCTTTCGTGCTGATAGGCTCTTTGGCGATCTGCACCAGAATGGTTTGGCTGGCACTCAGCACATCAGCGAGTTTGCCGTCCTTGGGGATATCGGTTTCGAGCTTCCAATCTTCAAGCAGGCCCGTTTTCACTGTACCGGCGACCGCGGCCTTGGCGAACTTGTAACTGTTGCGGTATTGTGGACCGAGGTCGTAATAGTGCAGGAAAGCATCCTTCTCGTGGCCCACATCCACGAATGCGGCGTTGAGGCCGGGTGCCACTTTGCGCACCTTAGCGAGGTATACGTCGCCTACGGCAAAGCCGTGTTCGGTCCGTTCGCGGTGCAGTTCGGCGAGCACTTTGTCCTTCATCAGGGCAATGGCCACCTCTCCTTTTCCGGAACGGATGATCAAGTCGATATTCACGAGCGTGTCTTGTGCATGGAAGCTGGAGTGCCGCTACGGCACCTTAGGATATAGCGAATGGCACCAAGGACAGGTCGTCCTTGGGCCACGCTATTCAGTTCAGGCGAAGAAAGACCTAGCGGGCCTTCTTCTTGTGCCTGTTCTTCCGCAAGCGCTTTTTGCGCTTGTGCGTGGACATCTTGTGTCGTTTACGTTTCTTACCGCACGGCATGTGTGCTTTCTTGTTTAGTGTTATTCAATTCCAACAGGAAACGGTCCACTCCATGGAGTATGGCCGTGTCCTGCGTTAGTGTTTTGTACTTCAGCAGGCTGGCGATCGCTTGGTCATTGCTGTCCAGCGTCGCGTATGTGCGCCCTAGATAGAACCAGGCATCGGGAAAATTCTCCGGGTCCAGTTCGATCACTTTTCGGAAGCGTTCCAAAGCTTTGTCGTACTGTCCACTTTGGACAGAGAAAAGACCCAGTTGCCAATGTGCATCCACGTTGTCAGGGTCCTCTTCGAGGATCCCGCGCAACAGCATGATGCCTTGCATGGGGTTATCGCCGTTCACCAAGGCCACAGCTTCGGCAGTACGTGCCTCCATTGGGTCCATCGGCTTAACGGCCACTTCCTTCCCGGTGGGTTTCCGGGGCGCCAATACCAAAAGAACGGTCACTACCACCGCACCGAGCAGGACCAGCAACTGCGGCTTCTTCAAGCCCCACATCGCTTAGGCCGTCTTGGTCCTGTTCTTCACCTTATCGACGAACGTGTCGGCAGGTTTGAACGCCGGCACATCGTGCGCCGGTATGATAATGGTGGTGTTACGGGCCAGGATCCTTCCGGTCTTCTGTGCCCTGTGCTTCACCACGAAGCTCCCAAACCCACGCAGGTGGACATTCTCTCCTTTTTCGAGGCTGATCTTCACCTCTTCCATGAACGCCTCCACCGTGGTCAAGACCACTTGGCGTTCCACACCGGTCCGCTTTGCAATGATGCTGACCAACTCTGCCTTCGTCATACCCTACTTTGGTTTGGGGCCGCGAAGATAGCCGATCTTGTTGGAACGGCAACCGATCTTTTGTGGCTCTCATTTCTCCTTAAGAGGCAAGGAACCGGGAATGAACGGAAATGGACGTGAATTGATCCTCCCCACTCAAGTCCATTCACGGTTCCTTTATGAGGAATGGGACAGACACCCTTACCGATCTTTGCGTCCAAATGCCAGAAAGTCCGTGGTTCAGTCGCAACCTGCTCAATTGGTACCGGGAGAACCACCGGGCTTTGCCTTGGCGCAGCACTACAGATCCGTACAAGATCTGGCTTAGTGAAGTGATCCTGCAGCAAACCCGGGTGGACCAGGGCTTGGCCTACTGGGAACGGTTCGTGGAGCGGTATCCTACCGTAGCTGACTTGGCCGCTGCACCCGAAGCCGCGGTCCTCCGCCTATGGCAGGGGTTGGGCTATTACAGCCGAGCACGGAACTTGCGGACAGCCGCCCAACAAGTGATGGACGAGCATGGCGGGCATTTCCCACGAGAATACGAGGCTTTGCTCGGTTTGAAGGGTGTGGGCGAATACACCGCGGCGGCGATCGGCTCTATTTCCTTCAACCTGGTCGAACCTGTCGTGGACGGCAACGTGTACCGGGTATTGTCCCGCGTTTTCGGGATCGCTACCCCGATCGACAGCACCGCCGGGCGGAAGGAATTCCGGGCATTGGCCGCTACGTTGATGGACCCGTATCACCCAGGCGACCATAACCAAGCGGTGATGGAGTTGGGTGCGACGGTTTGTACGCCGAAGAAACCACTGTGTGATCAATGTCCGCTACTGGGCAAGTGTATCGCCTTGAAGACCGGGCGTATCCAAGAATTGCCCTATAAGTCCGGAAAGACCAAAAGCCGTGTGCGCTATTTCAATTACTTGGACATCACATCGAACCAAGGTCGAACCCTTCAGAAGCGCAACGGGAAGGACATTTGGCAAGGTCTGTACGAATTTCCATTGATCGAAAGCACGCGCTCGCTTGGCCATAAGTCCATGGTATCTTCAATTGAGAACGAATTCGGACCAGGGTGGACAATTGGTGAGAAGATCGGTCCGGTGAAGCACGTACTTAGCCACCAAGTGATACAGGGCACATTTTGGAGCTGCGTACCACCGAAGAAGTTCAAGCGGCCACTGGAGTGGATCCGAGCACCGCTGGCTGCAGTGGATGAATATGCCTTACCCCGTTTGATCGCACGGTATTTGGAAGATGAACACACCAAGTAAGGTGGTCGCTGATCACGCGTTCAACCATCACGCTCTTTCACAACTGCTATCTTCGTCCTCCTATTCAATTGAACCATGTCCGGCGTTAACAAAGTGATCTTGATCGGCAATCTCGGTGCCGATCCCGAAATACGGCATTTGCAGAACGATGTCACCGTTGCCAACTTCAACATGGCGACGACCGAATACTTCAAGGACAAACAAACCGGCGAGCGAAGGGAGGTCACTGAATGGCACCGCGTGGTGGCTTGGCGTTGGCATGCGAAAACGGCAGAAAAGTACCTGCACAAGGGCAGCAAAGTGTACATCGAAGGCAAATTGCGCAGCAGGCAATACCAGGATAAGGACGGCCAAACGCGCTACATAACGGAGATCGTCACCGATGAGATGAGCTTGCTGGACCGGCCTACTACCACTGATGGTGGACAGCGCCCTGCCCAAGCTTCCGCCCCCGCAGCGAACGCGCCAAAGGCAAATACCTCGTCCGTACCGGTAAGTGAGCCACCCTCCGATGACGAGGTGGACGACCTTCCATTTTGAGGCCAGGCTTGACAGATCTTTTGCCGCTGGTCTTGTACTTGCGGCCGTTTGAACCAAGTACCGCCGTGGTCTTGTTGGTCATTGGCATTCTTCTGGTGATCTCTGCCGCCATGAGCGCCAGTGAGGTAGCGCTCTTTTCGCTTTCGCCTACACATCTGCGCGACATCCAAGAACGGGGTGGTAGCAAGGGGAAGTTGGTATTGGACCTGCTCTCGAAACCGCGTCGTTTGTTGGCCACGATATTGATCGCGAACAATTTCGTGAACGTGGGGATCGTGATCCTTTCCACCGTTGCTGTCGCCGATATTTTCGACCTCACCCAGATGACGGCATGGACCGTATTCGCGATCCAGGTGATCGCGGTCACTTTCGTGCTTTTGCTCGTTGGCGAAGTGGTGCCCAAGGTCTATGCCGCGAGCGATCCGGTTCGTGTGGCGCAATTCCTTTCAGGTCCGATCTGGGTGATGCGCTTCCTGTTCAAGCCGATCAGTGAAACGTTGGTAAGAAGCACCACCTTTATAGAGAAGCGTTACAAGCAGCGCAGTTCGCAGAACATTTCGGTGGATGCGCTGGGCCATGCATTGGACCTGACAAATGATTCGAGTACTTCGGCCGAGGAGCAACGGATCCTTCGTGGCATTGTGAAATTCGGCAACTTCGAGGTGCGGCAGGTGATGCGACCACGTACGGAGATGATCGCGTTCAACAAGGACACGGACTTCCCTAAATTGCTTGGCGTCATTGTGGAAGCTGGCTTTTCTCGGGTACCGGTGTTCGATACCACCCCCGACCGTGTGATCGGCATCCTTTACATCAAAGACCTCGTGCCGCACATGGACAAGGCCGAATTCGACTGGCACACGATCCTGCGCGAACCGTATTTCGTTCCGGAGGGAAAGAAGCTGGACGACCTGCTGAAGGAATTCCAAAAAGAGAAGGTACACCTTGCCGTGGTGGTGGATGAATATGGCGGGACCAGCGGCATCATCACCTTGGAGGATGTGATCGAAGAGATCGTAGGCGACATCACGGACGAATACGACGACGAGGACCTGTTGTACAGCAAGCTGGACGATAACACATGGGTCTTCGAAGGCAAAACGGCATTGACGGATCTCTACCGCGTGCTTGGGATCGATGGCGAGCTGTTCGAGGAGAACAAGGGTGATAGTGGCACCTTGGGTGGGTTTGTACTGGAACTCACGGGTCGCATCCCGAAGAAAGGGGAGCGGATCGAATTACGGAACTTCAGCTTCGTGGTCGAAGGCTCGGACAATAAGCGTGTCCGTAGGGTGAAAGTGATCATGCGCGATGAAGCGAAGTGAATTGGCAGTAGGCAGTAGGCAGGTGGCAGGTGGCAAACGGAAGTTAGCAGCCGGCAGGTGGCAAACGAGATCCGGATTGCCTCTTGCTTCTGCAACCTGCCTCCTGCTCCTGCGATCTGCCTCCTGCCTCGTACTCCTGCTTCTGCTCGCAAATGGTTGCAGCAACGATCCCATTCCGAAGCCGCATGGTTACCTACGCTTGGACCTACCCGCAGAGAGCTACGAACGTTGGACGGACAGCGCCACGTTCTCTGCTGAGTTCCCTACTTATTCCAGAGTAGCTAGGCGAAAGCCACATGATGCAGCGCGTTGGTTCGATGTGCGCTTCCCCGGCCAACGGGCCACGGTGCACTTGACATGGTCTCCCGTTGGGGATCAGCTTGAACAACTGATCAATGATGCGCACATGTTCAAAAGCACGCACCAGACCAAGGCAGTAAAGATCGGGAGCGAACGTATGCTGCGCGATAGTGTTCGTGTATTTGGGACCGTGTTCAACGTGGAGGGCGATGTCGCCAGTCCACTGGTGTTCTACTTCACCGATAGCACGGAAAATTTCCTGTATGGTGCGTTGTACTTCGATGCACGCCCTAACGCGGACTCCTTGGCACCGGTAACAGATCGGATCCGATCGGACATGCGGCACATGGCCTCTACGCTGCGTTGGGAGTGATCATTCGACCCGTAGCGTGCAGCACCTTCAGCAGTAAGGAGAGCAAGGCAAGTGCGCCAAGCTGATGCAACACCCCAACAGTGATCGGCACGTTCATTAACAAGGTGGCCACACCCAACAGGAACTGCAGGAGCACAGCGATAACTAGCCAGTACCAAATATCCTGCATAGGCGGCTCTTTCCTGAAGGCAAGTGCGAATGCCACGAACCCAGTTGCCACCACGTAGGCGAAATTCCGGTGAATGAATTGGACGCCATCGCGGTGGTTGGAGAGGTCTGTTACAAGATCGCCGAAGGCGCGCACGTTCTCAGGCATGAAGGCGCCGTTCATCAATGGCCACGTGTTATAGATGTGTCCCGCATCCAACCCGGCGGTGAACGCGCCCCAGATGATCTGAAGCACCAATATGACCAGCAACCACCTGGACCACTTTGCGGGAGCTGTTCCGTCGCCGCGCAAAGTCCCACGGCCGTTGCGCAGATCGAAAACAGTCCAAAGGACCAGTGCATACACACTAAAGGCCGCGCAGAGGTGGATCGCCAATCGGTAGTGGCTCACATCCACACGTTCCTGCAACCCACTCGCCACCATGAACCAACCGAGCGCACCCACGAGCCCGCCTCCAATAAGGATCGAAATGGAACGCGTCTTCAACCAGCCGTTCAGGAAACCCTTCCGCCAGAACAAAACGAAGGGAATAAAGAACACTAGGCCCATCATTCGGCCCCAATTGCGGTGCAAGTACTCCCAGAAAAAGATCCGCTTGAAGCCCGCTAGGTCCATGTCCGGATTGGTGAGCCTGTATTCCGGGATCTGCTTGTACTTGGTAAACGCTTCGTCCCATTCGGCGGCATCCATGGGCGGTAGTGCGCCCATGATCGGTTTCCATTCGGTAATGCTCAGGCCACTATCTGTAAGTCGGGTAATCCCACCGATCGCCACCATGCACGCGATCAATATGCAACCGGTCACTAACCAGATCACAACACTTCGCATCCCATCACCCTTCACCTGCTCCATACTGGCGGCGAAATTACCAAGCGATCCGGTGTAAAATACCTGAAAACGAAAAAGGGGACCGAAGCCCCCTTTGTGTTGACCACGGTTGGGATCACAGCCTAAGGACGTGGCTCAAGAGCGAAAGGATCCCAGGTAGGATCACGGCTGCCGGGGCAAGCACGCTAACGGGGTGTTCCTCCTTTGTGGCAGTTCCTTCCGAAGAAGCAGAGCTAACAGCCTTCACTTGCTTCGTGATCTTAACGGCCAGCACCTTGTATTGTCCATCGTACAACCCTTGGATCGCTTCGATCATTTGGGCATCGTTCACTTTGCTCTCATCGAAAGTCACGATCGCATGGTCACGTTCATCGCCCTCTACGAAATTGATCTCGGTGCTCGCGATACCGGGCAAGGCACTCAACGCCTTTTTGATGGATCCACCGCACATCATTTCGCAGGTCATGCCATCAATGCTGATATCGGCCATGGTAACGGGCGTGCCGCTACTGATGGCCATTTCCACCACGGTACGTTCAATGTTCGTTGCCACCTGCGGCGCTGGGGAGTTTGTGGAACAACTCAGAAGAAGGGTGGTGGAAAGTGCTAGAGCGAAAGGCGTTTTCATGGTAATGCTTGTATCGGATAGGACGGACGGAAACCCAAAGAAGTTACAAAGATAACAAGGGAAAAGTGCCGGTATATTCGCGCCCCGAAATGCCGAACAGTTCCAGTCCGCACCGCACCGTTTGGCCCATCCTCTTGATCCTGGCGCTCATTTGGGGTTCCTCGTTCATTTTGATGAAACGCGGGCTCTTTCACGATGGTGTACCGGTGCTTACTTCCTACCAAGTTGCAACCGCCCGTTTGGCCATCGCCTGGCTCACCTTGTCGCCTGTTTTGTTCAAGCATTTCCATTTCCTGCGGAAGAACTGGCTACCGCTCGCGGGAACGGGTCTATTGGGGAATGGTATCCCGGCATTCCTGTTCGCCACCGCGCAAAGTCGCATTGACAGTTCGCTTTCCGGCATGCTGAACAGCTTGACCCCGCTAATGACCATGGTCGCAGGTGCGTTGCTTTTCCAAGTGCGGGTGCGGGCGATCCAGGTGGTGGGTATTTTGATCGGCCTTGCTGGTGCTGTGGGTTTGATCTTGGTGAAGCGTGGCGATGGACTGCCTTCGTGGTCCTTCTATGCCTTACTTCCGATCCTGGGCGCGGTTTGCTACGGGATCAGTGGCAACATCGTGAAGAAATACCTGTACTCGCTGCCTGCCATGGCCACTTCCTCCTTGGCGCTCACGTTCGTGGGGCCTATCTGCATCGGATTGGCCTTGGGCAGTGGGCTGCCTGAAACCCTTCGAACCGATCCGAACGGTTGGCGCGCTCTGGGCCATGTGGCGTTGCTCGCCTCCCTTAGTTCCGCCTTGGCGCTGGTGCTCTGGAATGTACTGCTCCAGCGGACCACGGCCCTGCACGCATCCAGCGTTACCTACCTGATGCCAGTGGTCGCCATTGCTTGGGGAGTGCTCGATGGCGAGCATGTTGGCCTTCCACAAATGGGCATGATCGCAGTAGTGCTTAGCGGTGTGTACCTTGTGAACGCATCGAAGAACAGGGCATGATCGGATGAATAGCGATCGCTCAACGGTGACCACATAAAGCTGGGCCTGAAGGACCGATCCGATCCCCTTCCCATCTTTGCCCCATGTATCTCGGCCAGAAAGTTGTTGTCGTACTACCCGCGTATCGAGCTGCCCAAACCTTGCAGAAGACCTACGCTGAGATCCCCTTCGACGTGGTGGATGAGGTAGTGTTGGTCGATGACAAGAGCCCGGACAACACCGTTGAAGTAGCACGCGGGTTGGGGATCAAGCACATTGTGATCCACGAGCAGAACAAGGGCTACGGCGGTAACCAGAAGAGTTGTTACGACAAGGCGAAGGAGCTTGGTGCGGACATCGTGGTGATGTTGCACCCGGATTACCAGTACACGCCAAAACTGCTTTTGAGCATGATCGCGTTGATCGGCAATGATCTTTACCCCGTGGTCTTCGGGTCGCGGATCCTCGGTGGTGGAGCGCTGCGTGGAGGCATGCCGAAATACAAATACGTTGCGAACCGATTGCTCACCCTCACCCAGAACATTCTGATGGGTGAGAAACTGAGCGAGTACCACACGGGGTATCGTGCCTTCCACCGGAAGGTGCTCGATGCATGCGAATACCACAACTGCTCGGACGATTTCGTCTTTGATAACCAGATGATCGGGCAGATCTTCTGGAACAACTTCGAGATCGCTGAGATCACTTGTCCCACCAAGTATTTCGATGAGGCCAGCAGCATCAACTTCGGACGTAGTGTTACCTACGGGCTTGGAGTGTTGCGCGTGAGCTGGCGCTACTTTTTGGCGCGCATCGGCCTGCTTGGGTGGCCCTTGCTCGGTACAAGGAAGTAAGGCCGCTACCTTCGGCGCATGTTGTCCCGCGGTCGTATCCAATTGCTGATCATAGCTGTGGCCGCAGTGTTGTTCATTCCAGGTCTGGGGGCAGTGCATTTGTTCGATTGGGACGAGATCAACTTCGCGGAGATCGCACGCGAGATGCTGGTGACCGGCGACTGGTTGCAACCGCAGATCAACTATTTGCCCTTCCACGAAAAGCCTCCCTTGTTCATTTGGTTCCAAGCTGTGAGCATGTCGGCATTCGGGGTGAATGAATTCGCGGCGCGACTACCGAACGCGATCTGCGGGATCATCACCTTATTGGTCTTGTTCAGGATCGGCACTCGGATCAAGAACCAAACCTTCGGGTTGTTGTGGGTCTTGGCGTATATCGGCTCCATCCTACCCCACCTCTACTTCCGTAGCGGGATCATCGATCCGTGGTTCAACCTGTTCATCTTTCTGGGGATCGATCAGTTCATTCATTTAACGTCTTCCGCTCCGGAAAGGTCCGCGCGGCATGCCCTGCTGGCCGCGCTCTTTCTTGGGTTGGCTGTTATGACGAAAGGTCCGGTAGGTTTACTGATACCGACAATTACGATAGGGATCTATTGGGCAACTCAACGCTTTAGGCATATGGTGCAGCTCCGATCATTGCTGATCGCCTCGGGCATCTTTCTCGGCACGATCGCAGTTTGGGCCCTTGCGGATCTCTTCCGTCATGGTCCCGAGTTCATGGTCGGTTTCTTCTGGCGACAGGTGGCCATGCTCACCACGGAAGATGCCGGTCATGGCGGCTTCTTGGGCTACCATTTCGTGGTGTTGCTTTTTGGATGCTTTCCGGCATCGCTTTTCGCCATTCAGGAAATGCTGCAAGCGAGAAATGCATCCTTGGCTCCTGTACCGTCGACCCATTGGGTCGACCTATCAGGATCTTCAACTTTCAACTACCGCAAATGGATGCTCATTCTCTTCTGGGTCGTCCTGATCCTGTTCAGCATCGTGAAGACCAAGATCGTACACTACAGCAGCATGTGCTACTTCCCGCTCACCTACCTCGCGGCGGTGCAATTGGAACGGATATGGGAACGAAGAGAACAGTTCGGTTGGAGCAGGTACGCTGGGTCGGGATCTTAGGTCTGTTGTTCGCATCGATCACTTTGGCGGTGCCCTTCATCGGCATGAACATCGACGTGCTGAAGCCCTTCCTTCAACAGGATCCATTCGCGCTGGCGAACATGGATGCCGAGGTGCATTGGAGCCGGCGTGCGAGCATCGTAGGAATTGTATTGCTCAGCGCATTGATCGTAGGCCACCTATTGCATCGGCAGGGAAAATATCGCGCTAGCTTGATCAGTTTGTTCGGAGGAACGGCATTGTTCGTATGGACAGCGCTGTACTTCTTCATCAACCGCGTTGAAGGGTACTCACAACTTGCCGCGATCGAATTCTTCGAGAAAAGACAGAACGAGGAATGCTATGTGATCACACATGGATACAAAAGCTACGCGCAGCTTTTCTACACGCGAAAGCCCATGATCACCGACCCGCGCTCTTATAATGAAGAATGGCTTTTGACCGGCGATGTGGACCGCCCTGTTTACGTGGTTTGCAAAGTGACCAGCGTGGCGGAGTTGGCGGTCGTTCCCACTTTGAACGAGATCTACCGGAAGAACGGATTCGTGTTCTGGGAACGCGGCGACCGTTGATAGAGGTCACATTCCAGGTCAATAACTAATTGGTGGACAAGACCTTTCGCATTTCATGAAATTATGAATGCTCGTTCGGGATCTATACATTCGATTCAAATATCGAACCGATGGCAATACGCTACACCCCTTCCTTGGTCCTACTTGTTGCACTTTTATGTGCCGCCGCAACGGTCAGCGCACAAGGCGATACCTGCACCACCGCGTTGCTGGTGAGCCATGGCTTTCATCATGCTGATGGGCCGAGCACTGGAGCCGGAACTGGGAACATCAATTGTGGTTCGCCAGGCGGTAATGGAGATTGGTACAAGTACATCCCGACCTTCACTGGTATGATCAACATCTCTTCATGCAATTCCATGAACAACAACACGGATGACGATACGTACGTGCATGTGCTCACGGGGAATTGCGATTCACTCATATGCTTGGGATACAATGATGACATGGGAAGCAACAGCTGCCCCGGATACAATTTCGCCACATATTTGGATGTTGCGGTCACTGCTGGCGAGACATACTACATCGTCTGGACCGACTCCTTCGACAGCGATGATTTCTATTGGAACTTGACCGAGTGCTTTGGCACCGTTCAAGGCGAGGCCTTCCACGACAACAACAACAACGGAGTGCGTGACTCCCTGGAAAGTGCGGTGAATACAATGCTATTGGTTGAACCCGGTGCACATTACGTGTACGCTGGGCAAGCCGTTTATTCGTTCTGCACTGAGGAAGGCACCTACACCATCACCGCACCGAACCCACCGCTCTATCATACTGCTGTTCCTACTTCGCGCACCTATACCGTAACGAACCAAGGTGAATTGGTAACAGGAATGGACTTCGCCTTCCAGTCCATCCCCGGGATATACGATGGTCAAGCGGATATTTGGGGATGGAATCCATGGATCGGGAACAATACCCACTACCAGATCAACTACCAGAACGTTGGTACCGAAACAATAAGTGGGGATGTCGTCTTAACGCTCGATCCGCAAACGCAATTCGTTTCCAGCACTCCAGCGAACACGAGTGCTGCAGGCCAATCTGTTTCGTGGTCCGTCAGTAATTTACTTCCCGGCGAGAGTGTACACATCAACGTGACCTATCTGACCGACAGCACAGCCATCGTCACAGATGAAGTCACCGCCAACGTGCAATTCACGATCACAGACACGGACCAAACCCCTGCGAACAATGGCGACTCGATCACGGGCCACCCCACCACTTCGCTTGACCCCAACGATAAGATGGTGAACGAATCCTTGCTCACTGAACAGGATGTGATCGATGGAAAGCCGCTGGAATATGTGGTCCGCTTCCAGAACACGGGAACCGCACCTGCAGTGAACATCGTGGTGCGCGACATGATCGATAACGATCTGGACCTGAGCACTTTTGAGATGATCGGCGCTACGCATCCGTACAGCGTTTGGGTTGAAGGCAACGAGATCGCATGGACCTTCGCGAACATCCTCCTACCGGATAGCACCACCGATGTGGACGCGAGCCAAGGTGGGTTCAGCTACCTGATACAACCAAAGGCAAGTGCTATGACCGGCACGATCTTCTCCAACCGGGCTGACATCTACTTCGATTACAACGAGCCCGTGCTCACCAACACCGTTGAGACCTTGGTGGCAACACCGGAGAGCATTGCGGAACGCTCTTCCACGAACGGGCTCATCCTGCATCCTTCCCCAGGTGATGGACACTTGACGTTGCGGTGGATGAACAGTGCTGTGGCCAATGCACGGATCACCGTGTTCGATGCCATGGGCCGCTCAGTGCACACCGCGAACTTCGCACGCTTGGGCAATGATTCGGCACGAATGCTGGATCTCAGCAACCTGCCCCAAGGCACCTATTCGGTACTGGTGCAAGGTGACGGGGTGAATGCCAGGACTCGCTTCGTGATCGCCCATTGATCGGAAATCCAAGGGTAGACCATAGGTACCTGTCATGGCACAGCCCCTGTGCCCATGGGAGCTGAGGGCATCCCCTCTCCTTTAGTTGCTACAAAACCTCACCCTACCGCCACCCGCCACCTAGCGCACGGTACATGTCCACCATGGCGTTCAAACGTTCCTTCTGGGTGTCCATCAATTCGATCCGCGATTCGAGTGCATCGCGTTGTGTGAGCAACACTTCCATGTAATCCGCACGCGCCGATCGGAAGAGGTTCGTTGAGATCGTCACCGATTCCGCTAGGGCGTCCACCCGCTGCGACTTCAGATCGTAGCTCGCTCGCATGTTACCGACCTTGGCGAATTGATTGTCCACTTCGATGTATGCGTTCAACAGTGTGCGTTCATAGTTGTAAACGGCTTGCATTTGTTTTGCACTCGCACCTAAGTACATCGCCTTGATCGCATTCCTGTTGATCAGGGGTTGCACTAGATCACCGGTCAAGGAGTATAGCAGAGCGGCTGGTGTCTTGAAGAGATAGGTTGGGTTGAAAGCTTGCAAGCCGACACCGGCACTGATCCCCAACGATGGGTAGAACCGGGCCTTGGCCACTTTCACATCCAATTTTGCCGCCATCAGGTCGAGTTCCGCTTGTTTCACATCTGTGCGATTCTCCAACAACTGCACGGGCAACCCGTCGAAAAGGGTATCGGGCACCAATTTTGCGAAGGCATCTGCATTACGTGATATTGACTGCGGAAAGCGGCCGACCAGAAAGTTGAGATGGTTCTCCGTTTCTATGATCCGTTGTTGGATATCGAATTGCAAGCTGCGCGTATGGAAGACCTCGGCTTCGAACCGGCGCACCGCAAGTTCCGTAACACGCGCCGCTGCTTTCTGCACACGCACCACTTCCAGTGCATTGCTTTGGATCTCGATGTTCTGCTGCACGAACATGAGCTGGTTGTCCAGCGCAAGCAATTCATAGTACGTGTCGGCGATCTCGGCGATCAAGTTGGTCACCAAGAAATTCCTCCCTTCCACACTGGACATGTAGCGCATGAATGCGGACTTCTTTGCATTGCGCAACTTCTTCCAGATATCGATCTCCCAAGTTGCGTGCAGACCTAGAAAATAGTCAGGCAGTGGTTCGGGGAATTTGACATCTTCTGCGATATTCAGGCTCTCCTCCACCGCTCCGTTGCGTGTATTGCGTCCCACCTTTTCCACCATAGCACCAGCTCCCAAGCCAACGAAAGGCAAGTACTCACCTTTCCTTGCGCGCACTTCCGCACGGGCCACTTGGATCTCCTGCAAAGTGATGTTGAGTTCCTGGTTGTTGTGCAGAGCGGTATCGATCAGCGCGCTCAGGTCCGGGTCCTTGAAGAACGCCTGCCACTTGACCCTGCCGGTGTTCATGGTATCGGTTGTGGACTTCCGATAGAGGTCCGGCAACTTCTTGCTCGCTTCGCGCATCTGTAACCTGGGCGCGCATGAGGACAAGGCCAGCAGTGTTAGCAGGAACCCGATCGACAGGTACTTGGTCATATGGCTCATGGTTCTCTCATCGGTCCTTCTTTCTTTTCAGAAGTTCCTTCAATCTATCATTCAATCTTCGCATGGCCTCTCGTGTACTTCCTCCTTCCTCTTCCTTGCGCACCAACTCTTCGGAAAAAGGTTCATCGTGTTCATCTTGGATGAGCTTACGGCCAACGATCATGGACGCGAAAACGTAATAGAGCCCCGGAATGACCAATACCCCGATCAAGGTTCCGATAAGCATACCCCCCATAGCGGATGAGCCGATGGTGCGGTTCCCGATCGCTCCTGCACCTGAAGCGACCACCAGTGGAACAAGCCCTGCGATGAATGCGAAGGAGGTCATCAGGATCGGGCGGAAACGAGCCTTTGCACCTTCGATCGCCGCTTCAAGAACAGTGGCACCCGCGCGCTGCTTTTGAACGGCGAATTCCACGATCAGCACCGCATTCTTCCCTAGCAGACCGATAAGCATGATGATCCCGATCTGTGCGTACACATCATTCGCCAAGCCCATTACCTTCAGCATCAAGAACGAGCCGAGCACACCAACAGGCAGTGACAAGATCACCACGAAAGGAAGCACGAAGCTTTCGTATTGTGCAGCCAGTACGAGGTACACGAACATGAGCACGATGAGGAAGATGTACATGGCCTCGTTGCCGCGCCGCGCCTCGTCGTAGGACAGTCCCTCCCATGCGATGTCATATCCGCGAGGCAGGTTCTCCTTGGCCACTTCCTTGATCGCCGTGATCGCATCGGCACTGGTGAACCCTGCGGCGGACAACCCGCGGATGGTGGACGAGTTGTACATATTATACCGCGTGATCTCGTTCGGTCCTAAGCGTTTCTCGAATCGCATGAAGGAGGAGTACGGCACCATCTCCCCTTCCTCGTTCTTTACGAAAAGCGCTTCCAGGTCGGAGGGATAGCGTCTATACTCCGGTGCGGATTGCACGAATACCTTGAAAAAGCGTCCAAAGCGGATGAAGCCTTGCTGATAATCACTGCCGATCAGGATGTTCAGGTTCTCCATGGCATTTCCAATGGAGACTCCCTTCTGCATTGCTGCCTGATTGTCGATGATGAGCTCGTATTGTGGGAAATTGGCCGCATAGAAGGTGATGAGACCGGCGAGTTCCTTGCGCTCCCCCAAGGCAGCCATGAACTCCTTGTTCACACGGTCGAACTCATGGTAGTCCGTACCGTTCGTCTTGTCCAACATGCGCAAAGAGAAACCACCGGATGAACCGAACCCCGGGACCGCTGGTGGTTCGAAATATTCGATGATCGCACCAAGGTCCTTTGTTAGATGCTCCAGTTCCTCCATCACCTCGTTCACATCCTTGTGCCTTTCGCTCCAAGGCTTCAAATTGATCAAACAGGTGCCGGCATTGGAACCACGCCCCTCTGTCATGATCTCATACCCCGCGAGAGAAGCGACGGACTCCACTTCGGGAAGCTCCTCACAGATCTTTTGCAGCCGATGGGCTACCTCATTGGTGGTCTCCAGCGTGGAACCCGGTGGAGTTTGAATAACCGCGTAGATGGTCCCCTGATCCTCACTGGGAATGAAGCCCGCGGGCAGTATCCGGCCAGAGAGGTAGATCCCGATGCAGAACGCGATCAGCGCGCCGAAGGTCAACATTCGTCTGGCGACAACACGATCGAGTATCTGCACGTAGCGTCCTGTGATCCGTTCGAAGCCCTTGTTGAACCAAGCGATGAAGCGATCCAGCGGATTCCGCTTCACCTCGTGCCCTGCGACATGGGGCTTCAACATCATGGCACACAATACGGGTGTGAGGGTGAGTGCCACCACGGCACTGATGATGATGCCTCCCGCCATGGTGATCGAGAACTGGCGATAGAACACGCCGACCGGACCGGTCATGAAAGCGATCGGAATGAACACCGAGACCATCATGAGCGTGATGGCGATGATGGCACCGCCGATCTCGCCCATTACCTTTTTCACTGCGATGTACGGTGTGACATGATCGGATTCCAGCTTAGCATGCACAGCCTCCACCACCACGATGGCATTGTCCACCACGATACCGATGGACAACACCAATGCGAAGAGTGTGATCAGTTGATGGAGAGCCCGAACATCTGCATGACGAAGAAGGTCCCGATCATGGATACCGGCACAGCGATGATCGGAATGAGCGTAGAGCGCCAATCTCCCAAGAATATGAACACGACCAAGGCAACGAGGATGAATGCATCGCGCAGGGTGTGCATCACTTGCTCGGTAGAAGCATCCAGGAAAGTGGATACGTCATAGCTCACCTTATACTCCACACCCGGCGGCATGAATTCAGAAAGTTCCTTGAGCTTTTCCTTCACTTGATCGATCACATCACTGGCATTGCTACCTAGCGTCTGTTTCAACACAATGGAAGCAGATGGTTTGCCGTCCAGGTTGGAATAAATGTCGAAGAACTCACTACCGAGCTGCACATCCGCTATGTCGCCCAACCGGACCATCTCGCCTTCTTCATTCGCACGGACGATAATGCTGCGATATTCCTCCGGCGTATTGAACTGGCCTTTGTATACAAGCACATACTCCAATGCTTGTGCACTGATGCCGGAACTCTGACCCAAACGTCCGGGCCGCGCAATAAGGCTCTGTTCCTTCATGGCCTCCATCGCATCCTCGGCCGAGATGTTATACGCACGCATGCGGTCAGGCTTCAACCATACGCGCATGGCATACACCCTCGTACCAAGGATCTGCGCCTGCGCCACTCCGGGTATGCGCTGGATCTCCGGGATCAACTGTGTGAATGCGTAGTTGTACAGGAAGAGTTCGTCGGCATCCTTTCCGGTGTCGTAGAGATTCACGTACATGAGCATACTGGGCTGGACCGGCGTGATGATCACGCCCTCTCGCTGCACCAGCGGTGGCAGGTTGGGCATCACTTGGTCCACACGCGTTTTCACGCGCACCACCGCTTGGTTGGGATCTGTGCCCGGCTCGAAGATCACGCGGATCGTGGCCTCCCCGGCGCTCGTGGCATCGGATGCTATGTAACGCATTCCCTGCACGCCGTTGATCGCCGTTTCCAATTGGACCACGCAGGACTTGGTCAGCACGTCGGCGCTGGCACCCGGGTAGGCGATGAAGATGTTTACTGTGGTCGGCGCGATCTCCGGGAATTGCGCAGTAGGAAGCTGCTTGATCGCGAGCAAACCCATGAACACGATAAGGACCGAGAGCACTATGGCCAGTACTGGCCGATGGATGAAGTTGCTGAACATGGCGTGTTGTTCTACTGAACCGTTATTCAGCGTAAAGGCTGAGATGCTTCACTACGGAATCCGGAGCAACGAACTTTACTGCAACGTGCTCGCCATCTTTCACCTTACGTAGCCCTTCTAGAAGGATTTGATCGCTTTCTGCAAGCCCTTTATCCACCACGAACAAGTGCTGTAATTCCTGCCCTATTCCAACGCGCGTACTATGCACATTTCCCTCGTTGTCGATCACGAAAACGAATCGATGATCGAGGACCTCGAACGTCGCTTTCTGCGGGATGAGCAACACATCATCCAAGCGTGAGGTCATGACGATATTGCCGGTTTGGCCGTGACGTAGCACCAGGTCCGGGTTGGGGAAAGTGGCGCGGAAAGCAATGTTCCCCGTTGTGTTGTTGAAGTCTGATTCAATGGCGGTTATGCGACCTTCACTCCCGAATTCCTCGCCGTTCGCCAACTTCAATCGCACGATACTCCCGTTGTCGGCTTGCCTATTCTGTTCATAGACCAGGTACGTGGCTTCAGGGACATTGAAATAGACCCACATACTGCTATTGTCGGAAAGCTCCGATAGCAGATCTCCCTCGTCCAGAAGACTGCCTTTCCGGACATGGAAGCGCCCCATGATCCCGTCGAACGGGGCCCGGATCGCAGTAAAGCCCAAGTGGGCTTGCGCCATGGCCAATTCTGCTTTGGCTTTGCTCCAGCGGGCGCTGGCCATGGCCAATTCGTTCGGAGAAACCACGTTACTGTCCGCAAGGGCCTTGGTATTCTTGTATTCGATCTCGGCGAATTCGGCTTCAGCTTCAGCACTGTTGACCTCTGCTTGGTACAATACGGGCCTGATCTGGAAGAGCAGTTGCCCTTCTTTCACGCGTTGGCCTTCATCCACGTAGATCGCATCCAGATAACCCTTCTCCAAGGCCCGCAACTCGATGTGCTGGATCGAGTGGATCTGGCAGACATAATCCTTCGTTACCGAGGTGTCCGTCCGCAGTGGGCCGGTTGCCAAATAGATCGCCTCCTGTTCCTTTTCCTCGGCATTGTGACCGCAACCGGTGATCACGAAGACCGCGGACATACACGAAAGCAGCGCAAATAGTTTCATAATGGGTTCAACCTTAAGGCCGGAATTGGTTCGTTGAAACCGTTCCAGGGTGTGTTCATCGGAACACGTGTGGCTAGGCCAGAATGCCATGCCTTGAAAGATCAGAAAAAGGAAAATGAAAGGGGTCGGGTCGGCAAGGTCCTATATGCCACAGTCGGGTCTGGGGATCACACCCTCAATACCCCGAATACCAAATACAGCACCTTGATGGCCTGCAGGCTCAAAAGGCTCTGCCCTGCTGGTACTTGCGCAATTGACTGCTGGAACACACTGGTGTGCATTCCGAAGGTTCGGGCGATAACATCCCAACGCCCCTTTTGCTCCACCTGCTTCTTGGAAAAGTTCAACTTATCGTCCTCGGTCTCAAGGATGGGTATATCCAATATAAAAGCGCCACTACCGGCATGCACCGAAGGGCATTCGTTCAATTCACTGGAAAATGATCGCTCAATACATGTCGACTTGGACACTGCTTCCATGAAGGATCCGGCCGAGGAGTGGTGATCACCCGATAAAAGGGTCTTGGCTGCAAACTGCCCAACACCACCGAACAGGAGGATAGCAAGGGACAAAAAGAATACAGCGATCGCCTTTAACATTCGACGCAAAAGTATTGCGGTGCCAGTTCGGGGCAAGTGGCCAAGTTGGAAATATTGTTAAGCCCTGTTTTCCAGCGGAAAATGGCTTTTGTCCATCTTTCGGAAAAGAACTCTCCGCGAGGTGGTCCAGTAAGGGTCGGAATTATCCGCAATTGGCCTGCCCGGATCCAAGTATCACCTTTGTACCGCAACGCATTGAACTATCCATGACAGCACATGTGATCACCGCAACGCCATCATTGCCGGAAAGCTTCAGCTTCTATCAGAAGTTGGGGTTCGCCGTCATTCGTGCGGAACCACACTTGGTCACAGATGGTCAGGTCATCATCCATGTAGACCCGGATCGACACGCCCGCACAGGAATTGCTCTTTATGCGCCAAGCTGGTCCACGGTGATCGACGCACTCTCGGCCTCGGCACCTTACCAAAAGATCGAAGGTGGACATCTCTTTCATGATCCATCCGGAGTGCGGGTGATCTTGAAGCAAGGTGAAGGACCTTCGATCCCAGAGGATGATGGATCGAAGAGCTTGCTCGGAAATTTCGCCGGTGTTAGCATTGAGGCTGCGGATATGGATAGTTCGTTACAGTTCTGGAAGACCTTGGGTTTTGCGGTGACCATGGGTGATGCCGCACAAGGCTGGGTGTCTCTTGCAGCTGAAGGTTGTCCCGGGATAAGCCTAATGCGAACAATGATGTGCCCGCACCTGTTCTTCAATCCGTCTCTTACGTACTTTAATGGGAAGGAAGGGAATCCGAAGGTGATCGCTGCAGTACGGAAGGCTGGTATCGCGATCACGGAAGAGATCACCCACTTCAACAAAGAAGGGGTTGTCGACAATATCATCATCCGTGATCCCGGTGGTTTGGGATACTTTCTTTTCAACGATTGAACCAATGCAGGACGACCTATCCTACATTCTCACGCACCTCGGTGAAGACCGCGAACTTGGATACAATGCCGTAGTTCCACCGATCGTTCAAAGTGGGAATTTCACTTACCCGACCGTTGCAGCCATGCGCGCCGTAGTGCAACAGGAAATGGAAAAGCCCTTGTACACGCGAGGCTTCAATCCTACAGTGGGCATTTTGCGGCAGAAGATCGCCGCACTTGAACACGCAGAAGATGCACTTGTATTCGGCAGTGGCAGTGCGGCGATCGCATCGGCGGTGATCAGCTTTGTAAAGGCGGGGGATCACATCGTGTGTGTGGACAAACCCTACAGTTGGACGAAGAAATTGCTTGTTGAATTGCTACCACGTTTCGGAGTGGAGCACACTTTTGTTGATGGTACCGATGCGGAGAACTATCGAAAAGCGATCAAGCCGAATACGACCTTATTCATCCTGGAGTCGCCGAATTCATTGACCTTCGAGTTGCAGGATATCGCTGCGGTTTCTGCTATTGCTAAGGAGCATGGCATCATGACCCTTTGTGACAACAGCTTCAGTAGCCCGTTGTTCCAGAACCCGATCGATCTGGGGATCGACATGGTAGCGCACAGTGCCACTAAGTATCTCAACGGGCATAGCGATGTGGTGGCCGGCGTATTGGCCGGGACAAAGGCACACATGCGGCAAGTGATGCAGAAGGAGTTCATGACCTTGGGGGCGGCACCATCGCCACATGACGCGTGGTTGTTGCTGCGTGGCTTGCGCACGCTCGAACTCCGCGTGAACCGCAGTGCTGACAACGCGGACAAGGTGGCACACTATCTCCATGCACATCCGAAAGTAAAGCGGACGCATTGGCCGTTCTTGGAAAGTCATCCGCAATACGCTTTGGCCAAGAGCCAAATGAAACGATGCGGTGGTTTGATGAGCATTGAACTGGATGCAGGTGACGAGGCTGACGTTGAACGTTTCTGCGACAACCTGAAAACCTTCTTGATCGCGGTGAGCTGGGGTGGTTATGAAAGTTTGCAATGGCCGGTGTGCGCATTGAAAGGACCGAGCGGCTATTACACTGACCTTCCGTTCACGATGATCCGATTATACGTTGGGCTGGAGGATCCGGACTTGTTGATAGCTGATCTGGAGCAGGCGTTGGCGAATATCTAGAAGGAACCTACGACATTGAAGGACCAAACCATTTTCATCAAGATGCAATACACAGCGGATTCACCGAGTGCATATATCGAAATGATCCCCGAAGACCGACGGGAGAGCATGAAGAAGTTACGCTCCACCATCAAGAAGAACCTACCAAAAGGCTTTGAGGAAACGATGAGCTATGGCATGATCGGGTACGTGGTACCTCATAAGCTCTACCCGAATGGCTACCACTGCGATCCAAAAATACCGTTACCGTTCATGAGCATCGCTTCGCAAAAGAACTTCGTCGCCGTTTACCACATGGGCATGTATGCCGATCCGAAGTTGCTCGATTGGTTCACGAAAACATATGCAGAGCGCATATCGACGAAATTGGACATGGGCAAGAGTTGTATCCGTTTCAAGAAACCGGAGTTGACCCCATTCGAGTTGATCGGGGAACTCGCCGGAAAGATGACAGTGGATGCTTGGGTCAATATGTACGAAAGCGCTCTGAAGCGTTGACCGGTCACGGCTGGGGTTCTTCAGGCTGCAGCTCCAAGTGCAAGCCTTCTGCCATTGCTACTCGGAGCAACTCTTCGAGTTGGACAGCATCGCTCACTTCTTCGCGCTCTGCAATAACGCGCAACCGGCTTTCAACACGTATGTTGTGCGGGGACAACTGGGTCACTGACCGTTCGATCGATGCATTGGGGGTTGAAGCACTTCGTTCGAGGTCTTCGGCATTCAATACGTTGACCGGACCTTTGAAATGCAATTCAATGATCAGGCGATCGTCCTGCGGAAAATCCCAGTAGAAAGGCAAGTCCCTTTCAGCAGCAAAGAAGTCCTTCGGCACCACATGTGCGAAGAAGCGGGATAGGTCCACAGAGAACAGTTCCCCATTCCCAGTGGTAACGAGCGCCGGCAGATCCACATCGGCGCTGGTCCTGAATCGGAACGGCGGGTCCGTATCCAAATGAGATGCGGTCTTCACCCTAGGTACAATTCCATTGCGATCAAAAGCCACGCTGCCGTATAACGAGTTAACGGAACCATCCATGGGCAACTCCGCATACGATCCGCGCCCGAGCGTACTGAATTGGCCGCTCAGGAAAAC
>JADKFY010000037.1 GCA_016717305.1 Flavobacteriales bacterium | reverse complement strand
CCCTGCCCCTGCCCTGCCACCTGCCACCTGCCACCTAGCGCGTCGGGGTGTTAGTCTCCTTCACCGGACGGCCGTGGTCATGATGCAGCTCACGGTACGCTTAGCCCATCTGGGGAGTAATCCAAATGGGTCCCATTCCGCAGATGCCTCTATTTCCAGGAATTTCGAAGGTCCCATTACCACCAATTGGCTGCCCTCGGCCGATGATGGAGTTCCGCTTATTCTTTAGAACCGCAAGATCAATTTCAGATTGAACCTTCGCGGGGTCAAGTAGTCCGGGATCGAGTAATCCACACCATTCACTCCCTGTATCCACGTGTGGGAGATGGTGTTGTTGATGTTCAATAGATTGAAGACCTCCAAGCTCACCCACATATTATCGATGTGCCGCAGGAACCCGCGCTTCTCCTGGCCTTTGGCACCCAGCAACTGTTTGGTGAAACCGATGTCCACACGGCGGTACAAAGTGGTGCGCAGGGTGTCGGCATAGCGGGTCTGGTTCTGGCGGGCCAAAAGGTACTCCTGTTCCCGGTTACGCTCCAGTTGCACTTTTAGGGAAGGGATGCCCGGCATTTCATATGGAAGAACAAGGCCATTCACCCGTTGGTCGATGGGCCGCGCTATGTAGCCAGGGTTTTACCACTGTACTGTCCACCGCCACTTGGTCGAAGGTGTAGCCTTGAACGATCGGATAAGCCGTTCGCATTGTAGCGTTTGGTGTACGTGTCGTTGAATAGGTCTCTTTGATCGTCATCGTTGCTTATGCCGATCCAACTCTCTACGCCGTCAATGAATTCACCGTTCAATTTCAGATCGATCCGGTGGCAAAACCCTTCGCCAAATTGGCGCCGTAGTAACGGATGCACGTTGTCCAATTCCATAGGGATCGATTGGTTCATCAACTTGTAATACCCTTCCGCAGTGGGAATGGATGTATGGTCCCAGGTCGTGAAACGGCGGTCCATGCCCAATGCGAGTGGATGCTGCGCTGTGCTTTGATGTGTCCGGGTTCAAAGTGCCATTAAAGCCACCCACCTCGCGGTAGAGAAGGGAGGTTAGTAGTACAAGCCACTTGCGAACCAGAAGCTGAAATCGCGGTCCAGTGTATCCCCTTCGTTTGAAAGTGCTTTCCAGCGGATGGTACGTAAGCCGGATCGCGGACTCACCACGGTCTGCGAACTGTGGGTCCAGCTGCTGGGCACGCGCCGGCAGTCAAGCTCACCCACTTATCCACGCCCATATCCCAGCGCCACGTATTCTGCAGGTAGCCGGATGCGCGAACGCTCGCCAGGTTGAGTTTGCTCTTCAACGCGTAGTTGAGCTTCAGGTCATCACCGCTGTTTACCGGCACACTGAATTCCGCAGAATCGATCGAGATCCATTCGCACGGTGGATCGTTGTTCGGCTCACTGCGAACATCTGCCCCCACTGGATGTAGCTTTTCCCTTTTGAAGGTAACCTTTGTGGGCGAAGGTGAGCACGTGCATCCAGGTCGTTGCGCGCATGGCGAAGGGATCTTCCGATGCCTTAAGTTCGCGATAGCCTCGCCGAACTGGCTACTTCCCGGATCCCGCTCAACTCGTCCAGAAATTACTCACTTAGTACATCCAAGCGTTCACTTTCCCGCGTGCTGAAGGCACTGGCTGTGAATTTTAGTCGCAGGTTCTTCGTTTGCTGCACGTTCACGTTCAATGCCGAGAGCATTGTCTGGAATTTGGTGACCTCTTGACCTTCGAAGGAGGAGGTGAAGCCTGAGACTGGTTGAAACTGCCGAATTCCGTTCACGGTCCTCAGGCACTACGCCGTGTTTGTTAGTTGAGTAGAGGCCAAGGAATCCCAGTTCCACTTTCTCACTGAGGTCGTAGGTCCAGTAGGTCTGTGGGTCCGTGTATGCAGGCCGGTATTCCCCTTTCATTATCCGAGACCGTTCAATACAAGCGTGTTGCTCCGGTAGCGGAAACCCGTGATGCGGCGGAGCCGCCTGGCGAACATGGCGTCTTCGATATGGATAGCGCCGCAACAGACCGATCGTGGCACCTTGCCCGCAAATGCGCGCGGCCCGCTTGTATTGGATGTCCAACACACTGCTCATCTTGTCGCCGTAACGTGCCTCCAGGCCACCCGGACTGAATTGGATGCGCTCCATTCGTGTCGGGATTCGGGAAGCTCAAGCCTTCTTGTTGTCCTGCTCGCGCCAGGAACGGACGGTACACCTCGATGTCGTTCACGTACCATAAGTTCTCATCCAAATTGCCACCCCGCACGTTGTGGCCGGAACTCAGTTCATTCCGTGTTGCAACGCCCAATTGTCAATGAGCAAAGCTTCCACACCGCACGCTGGGAGCGAAGGGCACGATCACGCGCATCCAAGGCTCCACACCGGATTCCCTTTCTCGGCGGGTCCCTTCCATCGACCCGTTCGAGATCCTTAATTTCAATCGTACATCCACTGTGCGTTCCTCGCCATCGTTCAAGATGAACTCTTCGTCCCTTGGCCACCAGACCCGCATAGCTCCAGCGGATCTTTGCAGAGACTCCGGCGGGCAAAACGAGTTCATATTTCCCCTTCGGCATCGCACACCTCCACTCCCGGTCGGTGCCAGCGCTTACGACAATGTTCGCCTGCGGAAGGGTATTGCCCAATTCCTCTTCACGATACCACGCAGTTTCGCGGTTCCACATAGCCCATCGAATGCATGGAAAGGAGCAGAAATGGGAATGATCGGACAAACGCGCATAAGCTGGATGAACGTCGAATTCACCTATGAAGTATGAATGGGGAAGGCTGCATCCGGCAGCAGTTTCATCTCAGCGCATTCGTGACGCTGTCCACCAACATGATCCCGGACCGGCAAAATGCTCGTGGACCTTGATGCCAGCGTCAGCACAGATCTTCAGCAAACGTGCACGGGGTTCATCTTCCACCCCGCCTCCGATGATCGATAGTTTGACTTCACCTTTCCGCAGTTCAGCAACGAGCAATTCCTCTTCCAAGAAGCCGGTAGCCTCCAAACCTGCTGCGGACAACTCCTTATCGTCCGGTACCATCATGGCCGGATTACGACCAAAGAAAAGTAGACGTGTACCTGCCATCGGGGACCAAAATACGGGAGTTCAGGTGAACGCGGATCGGTGTGCCGGACTGTTGTATCTCTATCGAAGAAGGAGCAGGAGGATGGTAAAGAACTGGAATGCACGCAGATGAACGCAGATCCGAGCGGAAGAATGTATGCTAGCATGGCAATTGCTCCAATCCGAATTGGACTATCCATCTGCGTTCACCTGCGTTCATCTGCGGTTAAACTCTTTGTATGCAGCCCCCAACGCCTAAGGCGAGCGGACGGAGGGATTCCGGACATCCTTGGTCAATCTCCGTTCCTTTCCTCGTAGCTGACCACCTTTGCGGCATGACCCTTCGGTGACCGATCGCCCTACTTGCATTCCTGCGTTTGTTGGATATCATGGTCACCTTGCGCGCAGAATGCCCGTGGGACAAGAAGCAGACCATGGAAACCCTGCGGCCGCTCACCATTGAGGAGACCTATGAGTTAGATACAGTGCCATTCTGCAAAACGACCTGCAGGAAGTGAAAAAGGAACTGGGCGATCTCATCCTCCACATGATCTTCTATGCCAAGATCGGCCCGAGGAGAAAGGAGCGTTCAACATAACCGATGTGCTCAATGGGATGCAGAAATTGATCCACAGGCACCCGCACATCTACGGCGATGAAGGTGAACAACGAGCAGGACGTAAAAGCGAACTGGGAAAGATCGAGTTGGCGGAGAAGGCGGCGAACAAAGAAGGAGGTGCGGAGCACCCTAGTGTTCTGCAAGGGTGTCCCTCGCGGTCTACCGAGCATGGTGAAGGCGATCCCGTCCAGGACAAGGCACGAGGCGTCGGCGATTGGGAGAACCGGGGAACGGTGTGGGAGAAGGTGCAGGAGGAATTGAACGAGTTGCAAGCCGAGGTGAAAGCAAATTCAGCTAAACAGACCGAAGAACTCGGCAATGTGCTCTTCTCCATGGTGAACTATGCACGCTTCCTGAATATCGATCCGATGAAGCATTGGAACATGCCAACCGCAAGTTCATCCAACGTTTCCAGTTCTTGGAACGCGAAAGCCATAAGGATGGTAAAGTGATGGGGAGATGACCCTTGCAGAAATGGAAGGGTACTGGCAACGGGCGAAGACGGAAGGGTGATCTACGGCAACCGATCTTCCACACCTCCGCTATTTCGCGCCATGCCCACCTGCAAGAACTGCGCTTCCGGGGTCACGGATGCATTCTGTACAAGCTGCGGACAACGCTTCCGAACCGGATCGGGTTCAAATGGTTGGGCGAAGAGTTCTTGTCCAGTGTGTTCGTACTGGAGCGCGGCATTCTCTTCACCTTGAAGGAGCTCTTCACGCGTCCCGGCTATATGATGCGGGAGTATCTGGACGGCAAGCGAAGGCGCACTTCAAACCGTTGTCTCTTCGTGCTGGTTATGGCTGCCGTCTATAGCATCCTCTTCAGGCTAATGCCACCGGACTATGCCATGTTGGACGCACCCACGAAAAAGATCATGGAGCAAATGAGCTTCTTCATGGGCCAGTATTATGCCCTCGTGGAATTGGCTCTCGTACCAATATTTGCAATGTTTACGTGGCTGTTCCTCCGCAAGTATGGGCACAACTTCGCTGAACACCTTGTGATACAGGCCTTCTTGAGTGGTCAACGGATCTTCTTCAACGTGATCTCGGTACCGATCAATCTCTTGGGCTTCAAAGCGGCCTTGACGGCAAGTATGATCCTCTTTTTAGCATATGGGGTCGCGATTTTGGTGGCTTTTATTCAACTCTACCGTGATCGCTCGTTAGCTATCGTAATGGTCCGAGTACTAGCCGCTTTTGGCTTGTTCTTCTTCATCTTGCTTGTGGGTAGCATGGCCTTGGGAGTATACATGGCGGTGAGAACCGGTGGTGGATGATCATCTCTTCTCGTGACGCGGAGGGACTTCCCGTAGGGTCACAGGCGCCTTACTATGGCAAGAGCGGTTTGGTCCGATCAATTTGGTCGCCTTCTTTATCAACATCGACAGCAACGTGTAGCGAACGATATCGTGTTGTTACTTTTCCGGCTAAAGTGATCAGGGGCAACCAACTTAAAGCGACCTTTGGCCGAATTATCCTGTCCATACCACAATGAGCTTGCTTCGATCATCCACACTTCGCTTTGCCCACGTTCTTCTATTGGCCGTGGTGCTTTGTTCGCCCACAATGGCCCAGATCCCAACGAAATGTCTGGAGATCGAAAGCATTTTGGTGGATGCCTGCAACCCCTCATCGGTGTGCGGAGGAAGTACGGGAAGGCCAGAATGAAATGGTAAGGTTCATCCACAGGCGCTTAATAACCAATTTGAGATTCAAAGTGGTGTGGCCGAACAACATCTGGCTCCGGACTGGTGCAGAATGCGACCACCGCTAACAACACAGCCCAATTGAATGCGACCATACAAAGCTGCGGCTTCTTGATCGAGCCCGTCGGCGGCGTAGATCCCGCCAGGGTCGACGGTGCTAATGGTCACCAGTACCGATATGTGTATTCTAGCCAATTCATTCAGCGCCTTGTCCGATACGGGATCTTCATCGTGTTCCAGAATGCTGGCAATACCGCCGGACACTTCGCAAAATAACCCGGCCTCGACGTGGATCGGCCCAACACCACTTCCGGAACGATACGCGGACGTTGGTCGTTACCTACATGCCAACAGCCTGCAGTGATACCGCCACCTATGTAAGGGAACTGGTGGTGAACGATCAAGCACCTACGGCGGACAAGGCGGGGAAAGTGATGGAGGCACCGCGTCTTCTCTTGGCCCAGGGTTACCTCAGGTCACCTATGTCAATTTCGGTTGTCAAGCACCGTTCGTGTCATTGCAGATCACGGGCAGTGCCGATGGAACCCTCTGCGGTGGTGTGGGTACGGTAAACCTCGCTGGCGCTATCAATGGCGGTGATTTCGAAAGCATCCTTTGGCAAGGGGGGACCGGTACAATAGGGGACCCTACTTCATTGAACACGACCTACACGGCAGGCCCCGGTGATACAGGCAACGTGGTGCTCCAACTCTGCGCGATCACGGATTGTGCCACACCTACATGCACCACGGTGATCGTTCCGCAGGGAACGGGCCAACAGTACAGATCACTGCAATTGGATCTCACTGCGCTTTGCCCTGGGGACAACGTGGTGCTAACAGCGAGTGGTGCCAATTCGTACCTATGGGGTGGAGGCGAAACGACGACATCCATCTCGGTATCAACGCCCGGCACGTGCACTGCAACCGGTAGCATGTCTGCGGGTGGGGGGACACTTCCATCGAAGTGACCACCGCGACTGGAGTTACCGTCACCATTACCGGGAATTTGGTGGTATGCCCCGGACAAACCACGGTGCTTACGGCGAACGGGGCCACCTCATATGTTTGGCTGCCGAACGGTGAAACCACCCAAAGCATTACCGTTGAATTTCCAGTCTATATGGTGTTACGGGCACCAGCAGCTGTGGAACCGCGCAAACGTTGGTCCGGTGGCCCCGGTGTAGCCCCTGCGGTTTCCATTGCCGGTGATACCGAATTGTGCGGTCCTGAGACCACGGAGCTCACGGCCTCCGGAGCCGATACATACGTATGGGTCACCAATGAGACTACCCCAGCCTTCACTGTTTCAGCAGCAGGGACCTATTCGGTCATTGTTACCAACGCCTGCGGAAATGATACCACGTCGGTGGATGTTTCCGTTGCGGAACCAACTGTGAGCATTACCGGAAACCTTACGTCTTGTATCGGACAACCGGCCATCCTTACTGCCAGTGGTGCCGATTCCTACCTGTGGAGCACCTGAGACCACACCGACCATATCGGTGGAAACTGCCGGAACGATATCGGTTGTTGGGACCAGTGCCTGCGGAACAGGAACAGATTCTGTGGAAGTGGTTTCGGCTCCCGACCCACCGCGAACATCACTGGCAATACGACCATTTGCGCTGGGCAAACCACCGTACTTACCGCAACAGGTGCTGATACGTACCTGTGGAGCACCAACGAAACCGGCCTCCATCACCGTAGGGACGGCGGGGACATTCACCGTAACCTGTACGGATGGTTGTGGTGAGGATAGCGAATATCGAAGTGGTATTCGGGGTCGGTCCAACTGTCGAGATCCAGGAACGACGACGTTCTGTGCAGGTGGAACCACTCAGCTAACAGCAACGGGGGCGACTAGTTATGTATGAGCACGACAGACCTTGAAACCATCGCGGTCGAGTCTTCCGGTACGTATACCGTCATCGGAACCGATGCTTGCGGCTCCGTACAGCTTCGGTGGAAGTGACGGTCCAACCCTTGCCTATTGTAAGTGTCTCTGGCGTTAGTATTTGTCCAGGTGGATCAACGGTGCTTACCGCCACAAGTAGTGATCCCATCACTTGGAACACCAGTGCTTCCGGCCCAACGATCACGGTTTCTGATGCCGGGTCTATACCGCCACCGCCACCAACGCTTGCGACTCAAGTTCTGCAAGCCTTACCGTGGGAGTGGTCCAATTGGCGGCTGCTTACAGCCTCTCCATCATCAGGCGTTGCACCGCTTACCGTTCAATTCAACTCCACAAGCACGAGTGGGGCCACGCATAGTTGGGTCTTTAACGATAACGGGACGAGCAACCTGGTTTCACCGGAGCACCTGTTCGAAGAGGCCGGCACGTACACCGTGGTCCTCACGGTTACGCCCGGACGGTTGCAGGTCTCCACCAGCCAAGTCATCATCGTAACCGCTGTTCCCGTCCCGATCGAAGAAAGTTCCATCGAGGTGCCCAACGTGATCACTCCAAATGGCGACAGGCAGAACGATATTCTTACGGTTACCACAGCGAACCTCGCCACGTTCAATATGCAGATCTTCAACCGCTGGGGCCAGAAGATGAGCGAACTTACACGTGCCAATCAGAGCTGGGATGCACGCACGTTGAGCGGTGAAATGGTCTCCGAAGGCACCTGTTTCTACGTCCTTGTTGCAGGGCGGACGGAAAGAAGTACGACCTTTCGGGCACCTGACCGTGATGCGCTAGGGTGCGTGAATTGGATCGATAACCAGATCTTGGCGACTGTTCCGTTCCGCTTGGCGAACTTTGCGGGGTCATTGGCCGTCTGGTCACTGACGTAAGGTCAATGAGGAGGATCCAGATCGCATCGGCGAACGAAGTTCTATGACCGTTGCATGGCGTCTTGTCCTGCTGATATGTGTGGGGTGGATCCAACACCGAGCCAAGCCCAGTGTCCTCGGTGCATCACGACTTTTCCATACGTGGAAGGTTTTGAGACACAATTCCAGCATGGGCTAGCGCTGGAACCAATAACGACTGGAGCTTGCACTCCCGCGCATCCTTCACGATCAACAGTGCACCCGAAGGAAACCAAGGCTTGGTGTAGTGGGCTGACCGGCTCCTTCTATTCGGACAACCAACAAAGCTGGCTGGAGAGCCCTTGCTTTGACCTCTGGGCTCACCTATCCCTACATCTCTTCTGGTTGTATTGGGAAACGGAGCCGGCCTACGACGGGCTGGGATTCCAGTACTCCGTGAATGAAGGTGCCACGTGGGTCAACTTGGGTTCAATGCGGATAACGATTGCCTGAATACGAACTGGTTCAACACAGGGAACATTACTGCACTGAACCTAGCCGCCCCGAAACGAGGCTGGAGCGGTTCAGCTCAAGTCGGTGGCTGTTCCACTGGGGAAGGGAAGCGGTGGTTGGGTGCGTTCCGGTCATTGTTTGGATGGTGTTCCCTCTGGCGACCCGGGTGAAGTTCAGGTTCATGTTCGGTGCGGGCTCCATTGGTTAACACCTTCGACGGTATAGGGATGGATGAAGTTCACATCGGTGAGGCCCGGCGAACGATCCCCGATCACTCATACACCTGTGCCGGCAATGTGGTTTCATTCAATAATACGGCCCCTTTGTGTGCACCTTCCAGTGTCTGGAACTTTGAGACCCCGGCTCAGGTGCGAACATTCCCCAAACGGGATCGCGACCACACATACGTATCCGGGTCCCGGCACCTACTCTGTGAGCCTCCAACGATGACCGGCCCGTGCAATGCCCGCAGCGCAAACGATCGACCTGGGCGATCCCGGAATTGATACTCAACCACGACGGACCCTGATTGCGCTGGGGGCAACGGAACCGCAACTGCCACGGTGAATGGAGCTCCGGGGCCGTTCCAATATGCATGGCTGCCCGGAGGAGAGACCACCCAGACGATTACCGGGCTTGCAGCCGGTAATTACAGTGTTACGGCATAAGCCACTGAACATGTGCGCGGTGCAAGGCACAGTGCAATTGATACTCGGAGCAACAGCGATCACATTGACCGAAACCCATACGGATGTCACGTGCGCAGGACTTGCCAATGGGACCGCAACCGTCACAGCCGCTGGAGGCTCAGGTGCGGACGTCTACAGTTGGGCTCCCTCGGGTGAGTTCTGCGGCCAATGCCTCCAACTTAGGGCCGGGCGTGTACACTTGCACGGTAAGCGATGGCGCCGGCTGTGAAGGCGATATCTCAGTAACGATCACAGAGCCGACTCCATTGACGCTGACGGCAAGTGCTGATAAACGATCTGTGAAGGAGGCACTCACGCTTAATGCGGTTGCCCAAGGTGGGACAGGCACCGTTCACATACAACTGACACCTGATGGTCCGAACATAGTTCCCGTAGCGACCACGACGTACTCAGTTTCTGTTACGGATGCGAACGGTTGCATCAGTTCCGCCGGGCAAGTGGAAGTGACGGTAATTCCCGTAGTACAGCCGCAACTGGCACTGGACACTGACCCTAGGTTGTGCCCCTTGTGCGTGTCGTTCTCGGATGTATCCACGGTCACCGGGATCCGCAGTTGGACCTTCGGTGATGGGAACAGTGCCGGTAATAAGCAATGCCCGTGAATTGTTACCGATCCTGGGACCTTTGATGTTACACTTACCATAGTGGATCAAGCTGGTTGTGAAGGATCCGTTACCCTCCTGGATGCCGTGAACGTTGAGGCTGTTCCTGTTGCTGCGATCGGCGTTACCCCATCGGTTGCGATAATCGACGATCCGATCTTCCAATTCACTGATCTGAGCACCGGGGCAAGTGAAAGGACCTGGCATTTCGGAGACCCATCGGATAGTACTGAGTGCGCAGAACACGGCATTCGCGTATCCTTTTGTCGGCTGTTATTCCGTCTTGTTGGAAGTATCCAACGCAGGTGGTTGTTCCAGTTCCGCAACGATCGATCTATGCGTGGAGGATAGTTATGCGTTCTATGCACCCAATGCCTTCACCGCCAATAATGACGGGTTCAATGATGGTTTCATGGTATCAACCACGGTGCGCAACCCGGAGTTCTTCGAACTAAAGATCTTCGACCGGTGGGGGCAGCAAGTGGCAACGATCAACAAACAACTGACCCCATGGAACGGCGATGGCGTTCCCTTGGGCGTTTACGTGTGGCAAGCCCGGGTGAAGGATTCCGCTTGCTGCGAATGGTATAACAGGGTGAACTTTCGGCTTCGAAGTTCTGGATCCGAGTTCAATCATCATCCCAAAACAACGCCCGCTTAGTGGCGGGCGTTGAAAACCGGATAGGGGTGTTCGCCTTAACGGATCATATTCTGTTTGGCCTTCAAGGCGTTGATCACCCCTTGGTTGGCCGTATTGGTTGTTTCACGTTCGGGCGGCTGCCTTTGCTTCATCAGGAGCGTTCCCTTGGTATTTGGCTAGTGCGTCCTGTGCCTTGGCTTGCGATTTCAATTCACCCGCCATCTTGTTCTCGCTGCTTGCGAGTTTTTGCCGCATTTTGGTCAGGTCCTTCAAGTCCTTTGGATCGTTGGTGGTCGCGAATTTCCGTTCCAAACCGGAAGATCCTTCCGCTGTAATCCGCGTTGTTTGCTTGGTACTTGCTGATCCGCAGCGGTCGCCTTTGTAAGCGCCTTGTTCGCCTTGCTCAGGTTCTTGTCATTCTTCATCACGTCCTTCTGCGCACTCTCCAATTTGCTCGAGCTTTTGTCAAGGTCTTGGAATACGTCCAACTGTTTCTGTACCATGGCCTTGTTCAATTTCACCGCCAGATCATGGGCGTGTTGCCGAGCAGGTTCGCTGTGGAAGTGCAACTGAATCATTCAACGCATACGCGATCTTCACATCCTTTGCTTCGCCTTCTTTTCCGATGCGCCTTCAGCCATGACCATTACAGGTGCTGGCGGAAACGCGGTATCATGGCACCCATCGCCTTCATCGGCTGGGATCCGGAAACATCCTTGCTCTGGGTCTTCATTTCGGTCTTCCAGAGTTCCAGTGCATCGCCTCCATCACTTTCAAAGATGGTGATACTGTAAGCAGCCAGCTTGTAGGTGCCGTTCAACAGCGTATCAGGAACCGCAGCAATGGTGTTGTTCCGGGTTAGTGAATAGCCTTCCTTGGTGGCGTCTTGGGCAAGCTGGTTGCAGTCGCGCCTACAATGGCCGCAATGCCAAGGATCGTGCGTGTGGTCATGGTCATTGTTGAATGATTTGTACTCGCGGTGCCGCGGAGTGCGTCAAAGCTATGGACGAGCAAAGACCGGACCGGTCACTTCTCAACCGACTTTTATGTATGTGTGCGCTCGCTGTCCATTCCGCATCAACTCTGAAAATACCCGATGTAGCGGCAAGCCCATTACCGTGTAGAAACTGCCGTTGGTCCGCTCAACTGCCACATAGCCGATCAGTCCTGCACACCGCATAAGCTCCCGCTGTGTCCAAGGGCGAATAGTGGTCCACGTAATAAGCGATCTGCTCATCGGTGAGCGGTGCAAGGTCACTTCCGCCACATCGGAGAAACTGGTGCTTCCTTGGAAGTGTACGCATGCAAACCCCAGTGATCACCTTGTGTGTTTCCGGCAAGCAAGCGCAACATGCGCCGTGCATCGGCGGCATCGGTCGGTTTGTTCAGGAGCGTGCTTCCGAGCACAACGGTGGTGTCTGCGGTAATGAGCACTTGGTCGTTCATCAAGGTGCCCGGCCACCCGTCGGCCTTTTTCTTGGCGAGGTGTTCCGCCACCTCCTCGTCGGCATATCAAGCGGTAGCGTCTCGTCCACATCCACGCTGGTTATTTCAACCGGAAAGTCCAAGCCTTGCAGTAATTGCCTGCGGCGTGGTGAAGCGGAGGCGAGGATCAAGGTCGGCTGGTTCATGGAAGAAAACGGATCAGAAAGGCATAGCCGACGGCCAAGATCATGGCGATCTTCATGAGCATGCCAGCCCGCAAATGCTCCTTCCTGGCTATTGCGTTGTAGGTGAATCCGGCCGAGAGCAATAGCGGCGCACTGATCCCGATACCGATGTACCAGTAGCTCATGCGGTCGTGCAGGTACATGGACCGAACGATCAGTAGACCTGCCATGACCGCAGTGTGGAACAAGGCCGAACCCTTTGCCCAACGCATGCCCCAAGCGATGGGCACGGTGTTGCATCCAACGGCTTTGTCTCCCGGCACGTCGGCCATGTCCTTTTGTAGTTCCCTTACCAATGTGCTCATGAACGCGAAGGCTGCATAAGCCAATACCCAATACCACAACTCCCGAATGAAGCCGGGCTCCATAATGTACTGTGCACTCTGCACCTCGATCACCTTGGGTTCCACGAAGTAACGTGCCAACATCGGGATCTCGTAAACCCCAACGGTGAGCGGGACCAGCGCTGTTAGTGTGGCTACCAGACCATTCCCGATGACCAAAGAGCGTTTCAAGTTGGTGCTATAGACCCACAGTGCACCGATCGAGAACGCAGGGATCCAGGCCCATTGAAGGAGATCGCAGTTCCATGCCACAAAGACGCCGATCACCAGCCCCAGCCCACTTAGGACCATGTGTGCCGTCATAGCCACTCTACGCTTCACACTTCGACCCACGATCACCTGGTCCGGTTTATTGATCCGGTCGATCCGGGTATCGAAGTAGTCGTTGATCACATTCCCACCCGCTGCGATCATTACCGTGCTGATGCTTCAAGAGCAAGAAGAGCAGCTAGGCATTTGGGGACCATAGCCAGCAGGTAGCGCACTTCAGTGCGGGTAACCGTACCACCCAACTCGCGCATCAAGTGGTGCAGGCCACGTTCCAAGTTCCCCGCGATCGCGCCATAGCGTATGGCGAAACATCGTTAAAGCATTGATCGGCAAATTCACAGGACGGGTTAGGCGGACGAGATCCGCATGACGAACGGACCGCAAGATCGCGGTTAATGGATCGCAGGTCCGGGGTTTTGCAAATTATACCGTTTCGCGAGGCTGAACGAATATCAGACCGGACGATCACTTGAATGACAAAGGAAGCAACCGTGAATGAACGGAAATGAACGGAAATTAGATCTGCCTATTCACGAAAATTCACGTTCATTCATGGTTCCTCTTTACTGAAGGTGGCTTGTTTGATAGCGACTGTCTCTTCCACTTCCTACCACGTGTGCGCTTTTTCCGTCATCCACTTGCCCTGCACCTTCATGGCCTGCTCCAAGAGGTCGCGCACGCATCCGTGGCCACCCTTCGCATGGCTCACGAACAAACTCACGGCCTTCACTTCTTCCGCTGCATCATTTGGACAGCACGGGAAACCGACCCGCTGCATTACGCGCAGGTCGGGGATGTCATCACCCATGTAGGCGCAATGGGCGGGCTCCAACCCGGTGGTGGCGATCAGCTCTTCCAACTTGTCGACTTTGTTGGCCACCCGATCATGGAATTCCGTTACACCGAAGCGGGTGAAGTATTGAGTAACGCCATCGCTATGGCCGCCGGTCATGATGATGATCCGCAGACCTTCCTTCAACGCATGCTGTAAGGCGTACGTGTCACGACTGTGGAAGGTGCGCACAGGATCCGCGTTGGGCAGAAGCAGCACTTGTCCGGTGCTGAAGACACCGTCCACATCGAAAAGGAAGGCTTTGATGTCGGCGAGGCTTTCCTTGTAGGTGCGGTGGGGCATGGACCGGGTTGGAGGTTACTTTATCTGTGATCAATGGTCTTCAATTGGGTTAAACGGACCAATGTATTCGTTGATCTTTAGCTTTCATTATTTAGAAAGTCGTACATAATTCCGGAAATCTTCGTGACAGTTTTAAAGATGATATGGTCAACGTGCCACAAGGACCCGCTGGTGTATGTGCGCCCGTCGCTTATGGTTGCGGCCAATACGTATGGCCCATTCGCTAGATTTTCCACCCCTAGTGCGTAATGCGACACATTGGAAGTACGCACATCCAGCACACACTGACCCATAGCATCCAACAACTTGATGCTTAGTATTGTCGCAGTCCCCGAATCGATCCGGAGCCGGTCCGTTGCGGGATTAGGGTAGCATTTGACGAGTGGATCCAGTGTTTCAGAAGGAGCTATTGAAACCACGCCGTCCCCATTGGTCTTGACCAAGTACATATCCGTGTATGCGAATCCAGCGATCGTATCAGTGGTAGATCCAGCGATGACAAAGCCACCATCACTTGTTCGGTCCAAGGAAATAGCCTCGCTGAATATGCCTCTACCGAATTCTCTTTCCCATAACATCGTACCATTTTCATCCGTACGTAATAGGTACATATATGTAACGCTTGGGGGTGGTAATGCTGTTCGCCCGCAAACAACAAAGCCTCCGTCGTCCATTTCTTGGATCTGATTTGCCATTTGATCACCACTAGATGCAGGCGTTTGGCGCCATTGTTCCATGCCTTGCGCGTCTGTTCTGATCAACAAAAGATCGCGGTTAGGGTATCCGTTCCCACCAGCAATGATATATCCACCATCCGAGCAAATAGCGAAACCATGGGTTTCGTCTGGTCCGGGGGAAATGATGGTCCGGGTCCAGAGAGTGTCACCATAAGAATCATATCGTAACAAATAAATGTCTCCGTCCGGATCCGCGAAGGAGTAGCTGTTGGCGAGTACGATGAAACCACCGTCCGAAGTTTGCCTTACGCTCCACCCGACTTCACTGTTCCCGAGGTCAATGCTCGATGTCCAAAGTGTATCGCCATTCGGATCGGTGCGCACCAAATAAATATCTTCCGCGATGCCCGCGCCTTGCGTAAAACCGCATACCGCGAAGCCCCCATCACTGGTCTGTAGAACGCTAAAACCGATATCACGACCCAATGATCCGGGATATGTCCTTGTCCAGAGCGCCGTCCCATCTCCGTCTGTTCGGACCAGAATGAGTGAATCATTACCTAATGCATTGCTCGTTCCGCATAGGATGTATCCACCATCAAGGGTCTGGTGAGCACCGTATCCCAGATCCGGGTTCACAGAACCATAGTTCCTGTTCCACTGTTCCACGCCGTATGCATCGGTTTTCAACAAGTACATATCCGCACCACCGTTGCTCCAAGAACTTCCGAATACAGCATAGCCGCCATCCATGGTCTGTTCCACATTGAAGCCGAATGCGGTTAGGCCTTCACCATAGACCTGATCAAAGGTTATTTGGCTTATTCCAATTTGAGCGAAACCTAAGCCCAAGGAAAGCATGATCAACTTCATGGTATGGTAAGAATGTTGTTGCCGGTCCCGGCTCCTGTACCTTAGTGTGGTGACGCAGGGTCTTGGACCAATTGGTGCTAAAGTACCATCGCTGTGCGATATCCTCGCCTCTTCTCTTCCTCACCTCTTCACCTTCAATTTCCATACGCCTTCAAGATCAATTTGCTCAAAACAGCATAGGCTTCTTGTAGCTCCGGGTCGTTCGCCAACAAGGCGAGATGTTGTTCAATGGTTCGCTTATGACCGCGACGGGCCGGTCCCGTCAACGCTTTTTCAGGACCCAATTCCTGCCACTCGTGCAGCGGTTGTTTCCCATAGTGGACCCAACAGATCGGCGGGCAACTCGGCTTCTTTCAAGAGTCTCTGCCCTTCACGCACCAAGATTACCGGTAGATTGCTTGTGAGCACCGCTGCCAAGTGGACCCGTAGCCGTTGGGCATGGCCCAATTCAGATACGCGAGTTGATACCTGTTGTGCCACCGCCCGCATCACCTGCTTTGCGTGGTCCGAATTGCCATCAACGATCAGTGGTACGTTGCTGAGGTCCATAGGCGCACCTATGCCCAATGTTTGTATCGGCCAAAGCACTCCTTGGTGCTGGTGCGGGTGCAATGCGTTCCAAAGATGGGTGCTCCGGATACATGGGCCACAACGGTTTCGGTGCTGGGCAAGGCATGGGCCACGGCGGCGATGGCATCATCGGAAACGGCCAGCAGAATTACATCAGCAAGAGGCAGTTCTTCACCGATCAAATAGGCGGAAGTTCCAAGTTCGATGGCAAGCTCTTCGGTCCGCGAAGGATCCCGACCAACAAGACCATTCAAGGGTAGGCTTGCTTTTCTGAACGCATTTCCCAAATGGAATGCCGCACGACCGGTACCGATGATCAGGAGGGAAGGCATTTTACCAGCGGTCAACTACCGGTCTTTGGTTGCGCCTTTCTCCGGCCTCCGTTCCTTACCCGTTGCACCACGGCCAAGAGCGTTCCCAAGAACATCAGCACACATCCGATCCAAAAGGATGTTGATGCCTGGGAAGATGATCGCTTGCATCACCAAGAACTCCGATTCCGCCACGTTGAGCCCGATCTTCAGCACTTCCTTTTCTGAGGTAGGCGAAGGTGTGCCATGTCCGGCAGGTGCGGCGGGGACCCGCTCCACTGTTGCAAGGCCGTACTTTATGCGCAATGCAGGAAGTTCAGCAGCTTTTCCTGCCACGACTTGGCCTTCAGAATAGATCACCAGTGGCCTGGCTTCGAACCAGCGGTCACGTTGGTAAAGATCGCGCACGCGCAGATGGACGGCATAGACCGTGTAGCGCTCGCCCAACATTTGCCGTGTTACGCTGTCCTTTACGGTACTTACACTATCGATAATGGCCAAGGCTGATGGGGTGATGATCGTGTCACCCACGTGCTTTTCGTACAGCCGGTCGGGCATCCACAGGTCATCGGCCGTGTCGCTGGCCATGGCGAGATCGGCATACCGAACGTGGGTATACAGGTCACGATCCGGCCAATGTTTTGTGCTCGGTTCGGCCACATTTCCGAAACGCGGATTGAGCTGGACGAAAGGTGCCAATTGGAACACCGGCGCCCTGGACGGGTGGAAGTCCATTCGCGTGCATGCCACAAGACGCGTTGTGGAAAGGTCTCCAGTGGTTCCCAATTTGCGGGCTGGTCTTCCAAGAAGAACTTGCCGGCTTGGTGGTCCGTTTTGGAGCGGAAGAGCATTTCGCCAACCCGGACCGTATCGCCGTTGTGGTAGGTTTTCGGATCGACTTTGAAGTATTCCATGTTGAAGACCATGTCCACGGCCTTCTGCGTCTTGTCCTTGTACCGCACGTAGTGCTCGCCCATCCGCACCGTATCGCCTCGGTACAAGAGAATGTCCTCGTTGTTGTTGAAGGCCTCGTTCAAAAACGCAGGTCCATGTTGCGCGTATTTCCGACTTACCTCGTTCTGCCTGCTCGTACTGACCAATGCGCCCAGCAATACCAAGCGAAGCCGACGTGCGCAATGGAAGGCCCGCGTTCTTCAGTCCTCCCTCTAATACGGTCGGGTGTAGGTCGTGGCCACAACAGCGAAAGTGGTGGAGAAGAACAACGCGATCGGGTTCAATTCCGCAAGGCGGTACTGCACGAGAACCGAATATGGTTTTCTCCAACGCCAACACGAAGGACAAGGCGATCCGCTTGCGGAATTTCTTCAGGTCAAAGTGTCCTTCCAACGGAGGTATGGCCAAAGGAGCATCAACAGCGTTACGATGAACGCGAAGGGACCTGCCACTTGTTGTATTGCGCAATGGCCTGGCCCGGCGGTGCCAGTTTGGCCGTGGATAGGTCGGCGAAGAAGCTGCTCCCCGTCTTTCAGCGATCCAACCGAAGAAACTGGTCGAAGGGCGCCAGCAAGTTGAAGACAGGTACCGAGCGGTGCTGAACGCGATCCGTACCTCACTCAACAGCAAGACCAACGGCCCGATGAACAACTAGAAATTCCCGCGACCAGAGCGATTCTTCCGGCTCTTTGCTGGCGAACGCATTTCGGTAAGCGGAGACGAGCATCCCGTGCGGAGATGGCACGAACAACAGGATCGCGTGTACCTGCAACTCCAGCAGTACCCCGATCAACAACAAAGCGACCGAAACCAGAACGAAATACAGGCGTTGCCCGCGGTTCGGGATCAGCATGAATACGCTGAGGGCGATAAAGAAGAGCAGGAATACCAGCAGTCCGGGCAACATGCCATCACCGGTAAAGCTGTGTACGCTGGTATTTCCAACACTCGCCGCCGCCGTATGAAAGTCGAATAGAGCATCAGGATGGAAGGCGATCAATCGAGCGAGTGCGGTTCATTTTGAAAAGAAATTTATTTGCGTTTGGGGTTCACCAACATCAAGTGTCCCGCACCTACCAGCGTGGGAGCCACACCAACGAGTGTTCTCCACTGGGTCCTATGCCCAGAAACCACCGAAG
>JADKFY010000036.1 GCA_016717305.1 Flavobacteriales bacterium | reverse complement strand
CACCACGAAAACAGGTCCACATGGGGAACGTGAATGCTTTGCTATCACGCTTTGCCGGTCGATCGGTCGGCGTGATCAGCTTCCACAAGGAGTACCATGCCCATCGTTGTGAGATGCTTTCCGAGGATGGTGATCTGGCCATGGCTGCGCGCAACCTCTTCGCCGTATTGCGTGAATTGGACCACAGCGATTGTGATGTGATCGTGGCGGAGGAGTTCCCGAACGAGGGTTTGGGTCGGGCGATCAACGATCGTTTGCGCCGTGCTTCAGCTACCCGCTGAGCCAAGCGCCATAGCGCCATTATTTCGTGTACCTTCACATTTCCCAATCCCCTCTGCCATGAGCACCACCCTGAACACGAAGGAGCTGACCTTGGTCTACGACAGCACCACCTCCGAAGGCAAGAAAGCGTTGGCATTTGCCACCTCTTTGGCGCCGAAGGTGAACAAGCAGGATGTGAATGAGGTGACACTGAGCACAACGTTCGTGCGACAGGTGGTGAAGCAATTGAACCTTCGACCGAAGGACCTGCTGAACAGAGCGCATCCGTATTACCAAGCGCACATCAGGGGCCGTGATCTGGACATGGAGGGCTGGTTGCAGGTGGTGGCCCACAACCCGACACTTTGGAAGGCGCCAGTGGCCTTGATGGGTGATAAGGCGGTGATGTGCGAACCTGCCTCCTTGATCTACTCGCTCACCGAAGCACAGCGGAAGGCGATCCCATAGCCCAGAACCGCCGAAAACGCGACCTTTGCACCTTTCCGCTCCGGACCTACGAGTGGAGGTAGCGATCAGATGCCCAAGGCCATTGCCATTCTCGGGAGTACCGGTTCCATCGGCGTGCAAGCGTTGCAGGTGGTGCGTGAACAACCGGCCCATTTCCAGGTGGAATTGCTCAGCTGCGGCAACAACTGCGACCTCCTGATCGAGCAAGCCTTGGAATTCAAGCCGAATGCCGTGGTCATCGGCAACGAGAGCCGGTATGCCGAGGTGAGGGACGTGCTCTTTCCGCAAGGGATAAAAGTGTTCGCCGGAGCCGATGCGTTGGAACAGGCCGTCCGTATGGAAGGCATTGAATTGGTGCTCACGGCATTAGTGGGCTACGCAGGTCTTCGCCCCACGTTGGCGGCGATCGATGCAGGCAAACACATCGCCTTGGCCAACAAGGAAACATTGGTCGTCGCTGGTGAATTGGTCACCAAGGCTGCACGGGAAAAAGGGGTGAACATCTATCCGGTGGACAGTGAGCACAGCGCCATTTTCCAATGTTTGGTAGGCGAGTGGCACAACCCGATCGAGAAGGTGATCCTAACAGCCAGTGGCGGTCCTTTCCGCGGCAAGACCAGAGCGCATTTGGCACAGGTGAAGAAGGCCGATGCCTTGAAACACCCGAACTGGGAAATGGGCGCCAAGATCACCATCGACAGTGCCAGTTTGATGAACAAGGGGTTGGAGGCCATCGAAGCGAAGTGGTTGTTCAACTTGAATGCTGTCCAGATCGAGATCGTCGTTCATCCGCAGAGCATCATCCACAGCATGGTGCAGTTCCGCGACGGCAGCATGAAGGCCCAAATGGGACTTCCGGATATGAAATTGCCGATCCAATATGCAATGGCCTACCCGGAGCGACTTCCCACAAAGTGGCCTAGACTGGACTTCTTCGAAGCGGGCATTCCTCCCCTCTCCTTGGGAGAGGGGCAGGGGGTGAGGCCGAGCTTCTCATCCTTGACCTTCGAAAAGCCCGATCTGGAGACGTTCCAGAACTTGGCCTTGGCGCTGGAGGCCATGGAGAAAGGGGGCAATGCGCCGTGTGTACTCAACGCTGCCAACGAAGTGGCGGTGGAACTGTTCTTGCAGGAGCGCATCGGATTTTTGGAGATGAGCGATCTCGTTTCGCACTGCTTGGCCACGTTACCGCACATTGTCAAGCCAACACTTAAAGACCTTGAAGCCAGCGATGCGGAGACGCGTCGGGTGGCATACGAACGCATCCCTGCATGGAATTCCTGATCAAAGCCGCACAACTTCTCCTTAGTCTTTCGATCCTTGTGGTGTTGCACGAGATGGGCCACTTTTTGCCGGCCCGCTGGTTCAAGATCCGGGTGGAAAAGTTCTACCTCTTCTTCGATCCGTGGTTCTCGCTCTTCAAGACCAAGCGCGGGGACACCGAATACGGGATCGGTTGGTTGCCCTTGGGTGGCTATGTGAAGATCAGTGGTATGGTAGATGAGAGCATGGACAAGGAAGCGATGTCCAAGCCGCCCGAGCACTGGGAATTCCGCAGCAAGCCGGCATGGCAACGCCTTATTGTGATGGTAGGGGGTGTTACCGTGAACCTGATCTTGGGCATGCTCATCTACATCGGAGTGCTCTTCGTTTGGGGTAGGGATTACTTGCCGTTGGAAAACTCCGTCTATGGTATCCACCCGAGTGCAACCTTGGCCGCACAGGGTGTGCAAGAAGGTGATCGCATCCTTACTGTTGATGGCGTGCGACCAAAGACTTTGGGCGATGCACAGAAAGAGATCATGATCGATGCCGCACAAACGTTGGTGGTCGACCGCGCTGGTAAACACGTCACCATCGATCTGGGGTCCGGCTTCAACGAAAAAGCGTTGGCCAGTGGTGAAAACGAGATCATGGGCGTGCGTTTCCCGTTCTATGTGGACACGGTACAAGCGGGTATGAATTCCGCAGGTAGCGGCCTCATGAAAGGGGATCGATTGATCGCGGTGGACCATGCGCCAGCCCTTTACTACGACGACTTCCGCAAGGCGGTCCAAGCGAAGCCCGAACAAGAAGTAGTGGTTTCGGTCCAACGCGGCAGCGATACCTTGGATTACACCGTGATGGTCGATGCCCAAGGCAGGATCGGCGTGGGCGCCATGGGCTACACCCAATTGCAGGAGCGCGGCCACAACTTCGTTACTGTGCATGAAGATTTCGGGTTGCTCGCTTCCATTCCAGCAGGTATCAACTACGGATTAGAGACCCTAGGTGGCTATGTCAGCTCCTTGAAACTGCTGTTCACGCGTTCCGGGGCCAGTCAGATCGGTGGCTTCGGAGCCATCGGGGGCATGTTCCCGCCGGTCTGGAATTGGCAGGCTTTCTGGACCATGACGGCCTTCCTCAGCATCATCCTTGCCTTCATGAACATCCTTCCGATCCCTGCGCTGGACGGTGGTCACGTGATGTTCCTGTTGTATGAGATGATCACCCGCCGTGCCCCGAACCAACGGGTGTTGGAAGTCGCCCAAATGGCCGGCATGGCGCTCTTGTTGGCCTTGGTACTCTACGCGAACGGAAACGACGTGTTCAAGTGGATAAGCGGCAACTGAACAGTGGGTTGAAGGGCCGTACAGCACAGCTTACGGAATCCAATAAACAGCTCGTCAAATTCGGGTTGATCGGAGTGCTTGCAGTACTCACGGACCTGTGCATGTATTGGACTTTCCTGAACGTACTCCCCGAAAAAGCGTTCGGTGGTTGGATGGGGAATGAAGTACTGGCCAAGGGCATGTCCTTCCTCTGCGGTTTGTTGGTCACCTATCAATTCAACAAACGGTGGACTTGGCGCAAGAAGGACCGGAGCAACAAGCGCTTGGTGAAATTCATGCTCACCTACGGCATATCGTTGGTGCTGAATGTGGCGATCAATACCGGTGCCCTCAAGGTCTTGCTGGGTAATGAGACATTCGCCGGGGTGCCATTCAAATATTTCATTGCCTTTGGCGATCTGCCACCGGTGTATGCGCCACCTTCACCTTTTTGGGCCAGAAATTCTGGATCTTCGGGCGGGTGAGGGAAGAAGAGTAGGGAGCCCGGACCGACAAGAACATCATTTGGCTTTCCTGCGCCGCCGAACCCCCCGTACAACGGCCATGCGCCATGGTCCTTGTAGAAGATGATGCCCTTGTGCGCAAGCTCTCTTGGAGAAACGGTTGGTCGGTAGTGGTTGGCAGGTAACCGCAATGCGCGACGGTCGTGAAGTGTGTGACTTGCTCCGCGAACAGCACGCCGATCTGATCTTGATGGACCTAGGTTTACCGCACATCGATGGCCTTGCTTTGGTGGAAGCGATACGTGCCGCGGGCTTCGAAACACCCGTCATGGTGCTCACGGCCTACGACCTGCCCCACTTGGAAGCGACCATCCGCAGTACCGGTGCCAATGCGCTGGTGCAAAAGCCCTACGACCCGGACGAGTTGATCCGGCGCATGCACCAAATGCTCGCCGCGTAATTCCATTTCGCAGGTAGGCATTGGGGTCTCGTACCCGCCATGCGGCATGCGCAATGCTTCAAGATCATGAACCGCAGATAAACGCAGATATACGCAGATGTCCCTATCCATCTACGTAACGAGATCAACGGCAAAGTCAAGATCTGCATTTATCTGCGTTCACCTGCGTTTATCTGCGGTTCCTCTTTTTCAGGTCAGGACCCGGTATCGTTATTTCTCATTTGATCAACGAAAACCAAGTGGGTTTGGAAGGCTCCGTTCGGCTGCCAGGCACGCCATCCCCTCCCCCGATGTAACCTTTCAGCAGGACCGTACCCTATTCTCTGTGGTGTGCTATCCTAGCGGGCTTCGCGGCGGTGTCCGCAACAACACATACACACGATGTGATCATCATCGGTACCGGCTTGGCCGGTACGGTGCTCTCCGAGACCCTTGCGCTGCAAGGGTTGCGTGTGCTGGTGTTCGATGTCGCCCAAAAAGGAAGCGCGTCCAATGTTGCTGCGGGCATGGTCAATCCGATCGTCCTTCGGCGAACTGTTCCCAGTTGGCGTGCCGGTGAAATGTTGGCCATTGCCGGTGCTTTCTACCGCGACCTGGAAATGCGCTACGACACTACGTTGTGGTACCCGTTCTCCATGGCAGCGCTCTTTCCCACGGCACAAGAGGCGGGCATTTGGCAACGGCGCCTAAAGGATCCAGAGGTGGCTCCTTTCCTTGGGGAAGAACCCAGCAAGGACCCGGCCGTGCTGGCCATGCCACAGCCCTACGCACACGGCACGGTGAAGCGTTGTGCGCGGCTGGATGTTAGAAAGCTCATTGCCATGCACCGTTCGCGTTGGTTGGCCTCCGGCTTGTTGATCGAGCAACGGGTGGACGAGAGCGATATCCACCAACTTCCGGATGGTGTCGAAGTGCATGGAAACACCGCACCGATGTTGGTCCATTGCAAAGGCCCGTTCAGCCATTCGAGTGGATTGGTGCTGGTTCGGGGTGAAGGACTAACGGTGCGCATTCCGGGTCTTGGGTTGAACACGATCGTGCATCGCGGCGTGTTCATACTGCCGATCGGTGATGACGTTTACCGGATAGGGGCCACCTTCGCCTGGGACAAGGTCTGGAGCGGTCCAACCGAAGAAGCACGTCACTACCTTATGGACGGTCTTCAACGCCTGATCACGCGCCCGATCGAGGTCTTGGAACACTGGGCCGGGGTGCGTCCCGCTTCCAGTGATCGCCGTCCGATCCTGGGCCGCACCGGGCCGCACGAGGCCATCTTCAATGGGCTGGGATCACGTGGCGTGCTGTTGGCGCCGTGGTGTGCGCAGCATCTTGCGGACCATCTTTTCAAGGGCGTGGCCTTGGACCCGGAGGTGGATCTGGAGCGGTTCGCTGAGTGAGTTTTGGTTGACGGGGTTACTCGAAAGGCTCCTCACCTTTCTCCAACGCAATAACCTCCGCCAGCCCCAACCGATGAAACTTCACACTGCACCCATCGTAGCTCCGTCGCACATCGGCATTCACGGTTTTGTGTGCACCGGAGTGGTCCCAATCCAGTGCCGGGTAGTGCGCAGCAAATTCCGTCGGCTCCATGTTCACCACGAATTCGGCGTGCTCATATCCTTCCGGATAGCTCTTCGAGCGGAGTCGAGAAGGTGATCCTGCTTTCGGGGCTGGTAGTTCGATCACCGCGACGGTACGGTTTTGAAAGGTGAAAGGAACGTGTAAACGAACCGTCGCAATGGGCCTTCCGCCGATCTCGTGTTCGCCCAACAACGAACCTTCCTCCAATAGCCTGCCTTGCAATTCCGCGTAACGTTCCATCGTTTCTACGCGGTAGCATAAGTGGTCCAATTCGAAGGCGGAAACATCGATCCCATCATCGCTAAGCGCGTTGAAAAGTTGCTCGAGAAATCGGGATGGATCCGGCAAGGCGTTCATGGTCCAAAGAACGGAAATGCCACGGCTGATGATAGTGGATCCTTCATTACGATAACGTTTTCGTGCTCTATCCCGCAGAACGGCGGTCTCCTAATTTCTGAAGGAAGTAACCGCAGATGAACGCAGATGGACGCAGATGTGCAGTGCCACAACCGTTACGAGTCCATACGATCCCGCTCCTTGCCTTTTATCTGCGTTCATCTGCGTGCATCTGCGGTTGAATTCCACGCCATCGGCGGGCATACGCAGCCGGATACCCCAAGGTCCACGAACTTCCATCCAACATCGCCACCTTTGCAGGATCACGGGAAAAGTACCTTCCCTCGCCATGCGCCAAACCCGCTCCGCCTTATTCTCACTGCTTGCTGTTCTCTTGTTCGTTACGTGCAGTTCAACACGCAAGCAAGTGAGCGAACAGAAAGACACCATGAAAGATCCCCGTTGGGTACAAGTGGATTCGCTCAACGCCCAAGGGCTTTATGCCAGTGCGTTGGAGCGTACGAAGGTGATCCTTGAGGATGCAAAACAGGCCAACGACTGGCGTACCGAGTTCCGTGCATGGATGTACCGGGTCCGCGCCAACGGAATGCTCGGTACCGATGTGGACAGCACCTACATGGAGCTGAACGAACGCGCCCGGACCAGCACTGCGCCACTGAAGCAACTGCTGCATTCGGTCTCCGCCGAAGCCTGGTGGAGCCGCTACCAAATGGATCGATGGCAGATCCTGGACCGAACGAACATGCAAGCCGAAGGAGCCGATCCTGCGACATGGACGCAGGCCACCTTCATCAAGAAAGTGATCGAAGAATTCAACGCGTCGTTGGAGTCGCCCGAGGTGCTGCAAAACATTCCAGTGGGCGATCTCGCTGATCTGCTGATCAATACGGATGGTGAAGAAGCGTTGCGTCCAACGTTGTATGATCTGCTCGCTCACCGCGCCCTCGATGTGTTCAAGAACAGCGAAACGCGGATCACCGAACCGGCTTGGCGTTTCACGTTGAACGAACCTGCCTACTTCGAACTGTTCGAACCCTTTGCGTTGCGCACCATGCAGCATCGCGACAGCACAGCATGGGAGTTCAAAGCCTTGGAAGTGTACCAACGATTGGAGCGCATGCATCTCGCCGACAATGCACCTTCAGCGTTGGTGGACCTTACGTTGGAACGTTTGCGCTATGTGCGCGACAACAGCACCTTGTCGGAGAAGGACTCCCTCTACCTGCACGCGTTGGGAATGCTTCAAAGCCGCTTGGTGAAGGACACGGCGTGGGCCGAAGTGACCGTGGCGATCGCCGAGGAACATGCCGAACGCGGCAATGCCTACCAACGTTTGGCCGATGGTCCGAACAAATGGGAGAAGCGGACGGCACAAGCACTTTGCGATTCCGCGATCGCGAAATTCCCGGGATCCTTCGGTGCCAAGAATGCGTTGGTGTTGAAGACGAATTTGGAACGGACCGCACTGGACCTTCAAGTGGAGCAGGCCATTTCACCCAACACTATTTCCACGATCGCATTGGGCTACACCAATACGAACAAGGTTTGGTTCCGTGTAGTAACGGACCCGATCGATGTCGACGTTGCGCTTGAACCGCGCCAGGACCGTGCGAAGGTTTTGTTGGCCCAACCCGCCCTGTTGGAATGGAGCGTTGACCTGAAAAATGATGGTGATCTCCAACGCCACCTGATCGAACTGCCTGTCGCGGGTTTGCCGTTCGGCCACTATGCGATCATCGCCAGTGCGGGCTCCGAGTTCGTTGCCGAAAAGGATGCGATCGTGCATGCTTCGTTCTGGGTAACGGAGCTGGCAATATCAGAACGAAAGAACGGCAATGATCAAGAGTTGTTGGTGTTGGATCGGGAGACAGGAGCGCCACGCTCCGGTGTGAACGTAGAAGGTTGGTTCCAAGAGAACAATTATCAACAAGGTCGGAAGTTCAGGAAAGTTGCGGAGTTGACCACCAACGCAGAAGGCAACGCGACCTTCCCCGTATTGACCGATCGCGGCATGCTCACGTGGGTATTGAGCGATGGCGATGATCGGTTCCAGACCGGATCAAGGTGGTACTATTCCTACACGGAACAACCGGAACGCGAACAGTTGCGCACCTACCTCTTCACCGACCGCGCGATCTACCGACCGGGGCAGGAGATCTTCTTCAAAGGCATTGTTATCTCGCAGAAAGGCAAGACCAATAAAGTGGTCACTGGACACAAGGAGAAAGTGGTGCTCTACGATGTGAACGGCGAACAAGTGGACACGCTGAACGTGATCACCGATGCGTTCGGAGCGTACCATGGAAAATTCAAGGCACCGCTAGGGGTGCTCACGGGAAGCATGCGCATCGATGCAGGATCAGGCAGTCATTCCGTGCAAGTGGAAGAGTACAAGCGGCCCACCTTCGAAGTGGTCTTCGAACCGATCACGAGTGCAGCGAAGTTGGATCAGGGAGGCACTCGTTACCGGTATTGCAAAGAGCTATGCGGGCGTGCCGTTGGATGGTGCCACGGTGCAGTGGACGGTGGAGCGCAATACGCGGATGCCTTGGTATTGCGGTTGGTTTTGGCGCGGATTGCCGTGGGGCCAAAGCACGGAAATTGCAAGTGGCGAAACGTTATGCGATGCCGATGGGAAATTCAACATCTCCTTCAAGGCCATTGCGGACCATGCCTTCCCGTCGGGTGCCGATCCGTTGTTCGCCTTCACGGTTGAGGCCTCGGCAACGGACATCAATGGCGAAACACAGACCAGCACCACGACATTGAATTTGGGATATCGGAGCATCGAGATCGACATCGACTTGAAAGAGTCGATCGATCGAAATGTCACGGACAGTTTGGATGTGCGTATCCGCAACCTGAACGGCGAAGAACAAGATGTGCCGATGGACATCCGTATCGTGGAATTGGTACCACCGGCGGATGCGCCGCAACGCGAGCGTTTGTGGGAGCGACCCGATCGCGCTTACGAAGGCGAGTTGGCCACTATGCACCTGCCGGATGACCCGATGAGCTGGCCCGTGCAACGCGAACATTTAGTGTTGCAAGGTCACCGCGCGATGGGCAAGGAATTGTTCTTGAAAGGGGTCGAAGATTGGACGGTGGGCATGTACCGTATCGAAGTATCGGCGATGGATGCGGATGGCAAGGAGGTGAAGGTGAGCAAGCTGTTCACGGTGTACGACACGGAGATCCAGAACACGGGTTTCGTGAACGAAGCGTTCCATGTGCAACCGGTAAAGACCACGTGCGAACCGGGGGAAAAGGCTGTCTTCCTCATCAGCAGCGCGTTGCCGGAAGGGCGGATCCTGATGGAAGTGGAGCGTGAAGGCGAAGTGGTGGTAACCCGTTGGTTCCTATTGCACAAGGGTGAACAGCGTGTGGAGCTACCCGTCCTTGCCGGCGATCGCGGAGGCTTCGCCGTGCATTTCCTTTCCGTGGAAAGGGGGCGCGTCCATACTACCACAGAGCAGGTGGATGTACCGTGGACGATCAAACAATTGAAGGTGGAGTGGCTCAGCTTCCGGGACAAGTTGTTGCCCGGCTCCAAGGAAGAGTGGCGGTTGAAGATCACCGGTCGTGCCAAAGAGAAAGTGGCGGCACAGGTCCTGGCGGTGATGTACGATGCTTCGCTGGACCACTTCGTAAAGCAACGTTGGGACATGTTCCAGTGGCCAATGAATGGTAGTCGATTGCAGCGTTACCAGAACGAACCATTCGGCGCGGAGCGTGCACAAGAAGTATATCGCACGGTGCCCATGCCGAACACGGTGTTCCACGTTTATCCGGAGTTGGAATTGTACGGGGCATTCCAACAACGATACTATCGCCATCGGTTTTCTGGTGGCAGGGCCGAAGAGGATGGTATGTTACGTGCAATGCCCATGATGGCCAAGGCCGAGGTGTCTGCAGGTCTTGTAGCGGATGAGGCAGAGCCCGCACCTCCTCCGGCCCCGCCTGAAGATGGGCCACAAGCAGGGTCAGCACCACAGCCGGTGCGCACGGACTTTCGCGAAACCGCATTCTTCTTCCCCGATCTGCTCACCGATAAGGACGGAAGCGTCGTGCTTCGATTCACCACACCCGATGCGTTGACCCGTTGGAACGTGCTGGGTCTCGCCCACACGAAAGCACTGCGGATGGTGCAATTCGAGAAACAAGCCACAACGAGCAAACCGTTGATGGTGGTGCCGAACCTACCGCGCTTCTTCCGCGAGGGTGATCGGATGGATCTTACCGCAAAGATCAACGTGTTGGAAAGCAACAACCTGCAAGGCAATGCGACGATCGCGTTCTTCGACCCGACTACGAATGAAGATCTGACGAGCAAGTTTGGAGTGGTCGGTACCGCTCAACGTTTCACCGCAGGCAAAGGAAAGAGCGCCAACGTGGCCTGGTCGATCACCGTACCCGCCGGAGTCAGCATCGCGAGCGTGCGCATCACCGCAACCGCAGCGGGCATAGGCGACGGCGAAGAGCGTCCGATCCCGGTGCTCACCGATAAGGTACTGATCACCGAAAGCCTGCCCATCGCGATCTCCAAGGCGGGTACGCACACCTTCACCTTGGACAAGCTGGTGAACAGCGCGAAACCCGGAAAGAATGGTCAAGGGTCGACGGTGCAGAACAAGCTCCTCAAGCTCGAGTACACGCCCAACCCGGCGTGGTACGCGGTGCAAGCGTTGCCGTACTTGATGGAATTCCCGCATGCGTGTGCAGAGCAGGTCTTCAGCAGGTACTACGCGAACCGCTTGGCAGGCCATATCGTGGAAGAACGACCAGCGATCAAGAAGGTGTTCGAAGCATGGTCCGCCTCCCCTTCTCCTCGGGAGAAGGGTTCGGGGTCAGGCTCCCCTTCTCCTTGGGAGAAGGGGGTGGGGGATGAGGGTGCCTTTCTAAGCGCCCTTGAGAAGAACGCCGAGCTGAAGAACGTGCTGTTGGAAGAGACACCGTGGGTAGTGAATGCCCAGGATGAAGGAGAGCGGAAACGGCGCATCGCCTTGTTCTTCGACTTGCAACGCATGTCCACGGAAGAGGCGGTGGCACTGCGGAAATTGGGCGAGATGCAATTGCCCAACGGTGCGTTCCCGTGGTGGACCGGTATGCGACCATCGCGGTACATCACCCAACACATCGTTGCGGGTTTCGGTCACTTGGAAGTCTTGAAGGCATCGGATCTACGAACGGAAGGGCCAGTACAACAACTGCTGAAGAAGGCGGTGGAATGGCTGGATGCGGAAGTGGAAAAGGAGTATGCCGAATTGGTAAAGCGCAGTTCGAAAGAGACCCTCGCGAACTACACACCGAGTGGCACTGACATCCACTACCTCTATGCGCGCAGCTTCTTCCCGCGTTGGCCGATCAACGGCGCAACCAACACCGCAGTGGAATTCTACACCGAACGTGCAAAGGCCACGTGGCTGCTCCATTCCATGCAAGAGCAGGCCATGTTGGCATTGGCCTTCGAGCGCATGAAGGAGGGTGCAGCGGCACAGACCATCATGCGATCCCTCGGCGAGCGTGCTACGCGCAGCGAAGAACTCGGCATGTATTGGAAGGGCGAAGTGAACGGTGTCGATTGGTGGAACTTCCCAACCGAAACACACGCGCTCATGATCGAAGCCTTCCACCAAGTTGCGAAGGACGCTTCAAGTGTGGACGCACTTCGTCAGTACCTCTTGAAGTTGAAACAGACCACCGATTGGAAGACCACGAAAGCCACCGCCGAGGCTTGTTACGCATTGTTGCTCACCGGCGACGACCTGCTGGGATCACAGAACGAACCGGTGATCACCGTAGGGAACAAGCGCATCAATGCCGATGCGCAAGAAGCCGGAACGGGATACTTCACCAAGATCTGGAGCGACACCGAAATAGCACCGGCCATGGGCGAAGTCACCGTTACCACCAAAGCGGATGGCGTGCAGTGGGGGGCATTGCATTGGCAGTACTTGGAACAAATGGATGAGGTGACTCCGCATGAAAGTCCCTTCAGCTTGGAAAAGAAAGTGATGCTGCATGAGCAAAGTGATGCAGGCGCACAACTGATGGCCCGCGAAACCCTCGCGTGATGCCATGGCAGGCTTGTCGCACAACAGGCGGTCCAGCGATCTTCCTTCACGCTCGACACGTCTTTGTGGAATTCCGGCCAATACATTCTTTCAGTAGTTGGTGGTGCGGGCCAGTATTTCTCAACGCGGTGGTCTAAGCAGTAGCGGTCGTATTGGCGCTTCTAACGGGGTCATGCTGCATCGCATGCGCCAAGACCACGGGTCGCTCGTCACATGGCGGTGGGTGTAGACGTGAACAATTTACTCCGTCAAGCCTTATCTGGTTACCGGTACTGCCCAACTCAACTTGCGATGCGCGGTTTCGGGATCTTTGATTTCAGCCCATTAGCCCTCACATCTTCCACCAATTTCGCCCAACACCGCTTCCGTAAAAGCCCTATTCTTGCTGACTTACCGTTTGCTCCAATTCCACTTTTCCGTCGGTATCTCCCTGCTGGCATAACCTCGTGTTCCATGCTCCTTCGTACTGTATTGCTCCTTGTCGTTGCTTCCGTGTTCTCTGTTTTAGGTCATGGCCAAACCCGCACCATCTGGTCGGAAATGGCCCCGAATGAACTAGCGCAAAGCACGGGCACTCGGCAAATCGTTCCGGACCAAGCGCGTTACGTAGCGCTCGATGTACAAGCCTTGCAAACGCGTTTGGCACAAGCGCAACTTGGTACCGTAGCGGATCTTCGCACGGCGAGCACCTTGGTCCAATTGCCCACGCCCGATGGTGGTACAGCAACCTTCCGCGTGTTGGAAACCCCGGTATTCCATCCTGATCTGCAAGTGCGTTTTCCGATGATCCGCACGTATTCGGGCGTGGGTGTGGAAGACCCGAGTGCTACTTTGAAATTGGACCTGACCCAACGGGGTTTCCACGCCATGGTGCTGCCGGGCGATCGCGAGGCATGGTTCATCGATCCTTTGGTAACGGGCAATACCACAGCGCACCAGGTATATCGCAAACGCGACCTGCGCCGGTCGGCGGCGCAAACCTTCGAAGGGTGTACCTACGACCAAGTGAACGACATCCCCGCTGCCGAAACGCAGACCCGTGCTTGGATGGCACAACTGGGAACCGACCGCGTGGGCGATTGTCAATTGCGCAAGTATCGGCTGGCCTTGGCCTGCACAGGTGAGTACGCAGCGTTCCACGGTGGTACCGTGCCGCTCGTGTTGGCGGCCATGGCAACTACAATGAACCGGGTGAACGGCATGTTCGAGCGCGACGCGACCTTGACCATGGAGATCGTGGCGAACAACGACCAAGTGGTCTACTTGAATGCGGCAACCGACCCTTACACGAATAACGATGGTGGCACGATGTTGGGCCAGAACCAGACCACGTGTGATACACGGATCGGCACGGCGAACTACGACATCGGGCACGTGTTCAGTACAGGTGGTGGAGGTGTTGCTTCATTGAATTCGCCATGTTCATCCACTCGCAAAGCGCAAGGCGTCACCGGTAGGGGCGCACCTGTCGGCGATGCGTTCGACATTGACTATGTGGCACATGAGATGGGGCACCAATACGGAGGGAACCATACCCAGAACAACAATTGCAACCGGGCCGGGGCGGCAGCGGTGGAAGTGGGGAGCGGGATCACGATCATGGGCTACGCAGGTATTTGTGCACCGGATGTAGGAGCCAATAGCATTGCGATGTTCGGCGGGTACAGCATGGCGGAGATCGCGGCCAATATTGTGAGCGGTACCAGCAGCAGTTGTCCAGTGGAAATTCCTTTGGTCGGTGAATCGGCACCTACGGCCAATGCGGGTGCGGATAGAACGATCCCAAAGTCCACCCCGTTCATTCTCACAGGTATCGGCACGGATCCCAACTCTGGCGACCTGCTCACGTACAGTTGGGAACAGATGGATGCGGCCGTGGCCACCATGCCGCCTGTTGCCATCAGCACTGGTGGTCCAGCATGGGAACCGTTGTTGCCCAAGACGACACCTGTGCGTTACATGCCGAATTTGCCCGCAGTGATCGCGAACCAAACACCCACGTGGGAGGTGTTGTCCAGCGTGGGTCGCTCCTATAATTTTCGACTAACGGTGCGCGATAACATCCCGGGCGGTGCTTGCAACGGACAGGACAACATGGTGGTAACTGTGAACGGGGCCAGCGGACCCTTTCTCGTTACCCAACCGAACACGGCCGTATCGTGGACAGGCCTCTCGGCACAAACCGTAACGTGGGACGTTGCGGGTACCAATGCTTCGCCGGTCAGTTGCGCAAATGTGGACATCCTGTTGTCCACGGATGGTGGTCTTACCTATCCCTTTGCGGTGCTTGCGAACACCCCGAACGATGGGTCGCAATCCATCACCGTTCCTAACCAACAGAGCACCACGGCCCGGATCATGGTGCGTGCGAACGACAACATCTTCTACGACATTTCCAATACGAACTTCACCATCACCGTACCTTCTGTTCCGGACTATAGTTTGGCCGTTACCAGCAACACGGCATCCGTTTGTGAACCTTTGAATGCCAGCTATGCGGTCCAGATCGGTTCGATCCTCGGCTATTCTTCTAATGTAACGTTGAGCGTTTCCGGTCTTCCTGCCGGACTTGCTTCTTCCTTCGGTACGAACCCGGTAACACCTGCTGGCACCAGCACCTTGTCGATCACGAACACGGGTTCCGTGGCCCCCGGTGAATACGCCTTCAGTTTGAATTCGAGCAGTGCAAGCGGCCCGAAGAGCTTGCCGTTGACGCTTACGATCTTGGCCTCGCCAGCACAGGTTTCTTTGGTCGCTCCAGTGAACGGCGAACCAGCGGCAAGCGGACCTTTGGTTTGGAATGCAGATTCGAACGCGGCTACATACACCGTGAACATCGCGTCGGATGCGGGCATGAACAACATTTTGGAAACCGCTACCGGTGTTGTTGGCACATCCTATCAACCTACTACCGCCAGCCAACCCAATACGACCTACTACTGGAATGTGCGTTCCGTGAATACCTGTGGTACGGGTCAGGTTAGTGCGACCTGGTCCTACACCACATCGTCTTGCGCACCGGTGACCGTGAAGATCGTTCTGGATCGTTATGGAGCAGAAACCACATGGACGATCAAGGATGCTTCGCAGAATGTAGTCGCCAGTGGCGGACCCTACACCACGGTCGGTACGAATGGAGAATATCCCCAGCCGGACATCCAGCTTTGTTTGCCCGTAGGCTGTTACGATCTAACGATCAACGACACCGCCAACGATGGAATGTGTTGTGCTTATGGTAGTGGGTACATCGCCGTGGTTGATGGAAGCATTCCACTGGCCTACGCAGGCAGCTTCACCACCAGCGTAACCGTCAACTTCTGCATCGGCTCATGCTTGACAACCCTGCCGTACAGCGAAGATTTCGAGACCGGTTTCGGCCAATGGGCGCAGAGCTTCACCGATAGCTTGGATTGGACACGGCTTTCTGGCACAACACCCAGTGCCAACACCGGCCCTGCGGGGGATCACACCACAGGAAGCGGGTTCTACCTCTTCACCGAGTCAAGTTCCCCGAACTTTCCCAGCAAGGTGGCCGAGTTGTATAGCCCCTGCATCGACCTTAGTGGGCTTGGCACCGCGAGCATGACGTTCTGGTACAACATGTTGGGCGCGACCATGGGCGCCCTTAACGTGGATGTGTGGAATGGGAGCACGTGGAGCTTAGGCGTGTTTTCGATCACAGGCAACCAAGGGGCGAATTGGGTGCAGGCCACGGTGGCGCTGGATGCGTATGTGGGTGGGAACATCCGGTTGCGGTTCAGGGGGATCACAGGCAGTGGTTTCACCAGCGATATGGCGATCGATGACATCCTGATCGATGGTACGGCTTCTGCGGGTATCTCACTCAGCGCGAAAGCGTTCTTGGAAGGGCCATACAAAACGGCGAACGGACTAATGTCGGACAGCCTGCGCTCCAACGGCCTCATCCCACTGACTGAACCGTACACCGCCTTGGGGTTTGAAATGGCAGGAGGAGGAGGAGAAACCACGACTTCCGGGGTCTTCACCACAGCGGGCAACGATGCGATCGTGGATTGGGTCCTGGTCGAATTGCGTTCGACCGCCGATCCAACTGTGATCGTGGCCACAAGGGCCGGCTTGTTGCAACGGGATGGCGATATCGTGGATGTGGACGGGAGTTCTTCGCTCAGCTTTCCACTTCCCAATGGAAACTACCAAGTGGCTGTTCGGCATCGGAACCATTTTGGTTGTATGACCGCTGATGCAGTGGCCTTGAGCAACTCGCCTGCAGTGGTGGATCTACGGAATACTTCCACCGGAACCTACGGTACCGAAGCGCTCAAGAGCATCGGCGCTGTAGCCGCGTTGTGGGCAGGCAATGTGATCGTGGATGGATCCCTGAAATACACGGGGACCTTCAACGACCGGGACCCCATACTAACCCGCATTGGAGGCAACGTGGCAACCAACGTTGTTAGCGGTTACTATCCAGAGGATGCCAATTTGGACGGTGATGTAAAGTACACGAACGCTGGGAATGACCGCGACATCATCCTGGTGAACATCGGTGGATCCGTTGCGACCAATATGCGGTATGAGCAACTGCCTTGATCGAAGATGGCACGTACTTTTGCCCGCATGAAATACATTCTGGCACTCACTGCCATTTCCTTTTTGACCGCCTGTGGTGATGGTAAGAAGGAAGCAGCGGAACAACTGGCTGAAACGACCCCTGCAACGACCGAAGCTTGGATAGTGGACCTATCCTCCGAGGACTTGCCGCTCAACGTGGACCTAGGTGATCGCGGAACCTTGGGCGCGGACTCCGCGGAAGTGGCGTTCAACGAGGAATTCGGCCATGTGCGCGTTAAGGCCGGGGATCGCTTTTCCATTACCGTTACCGAAGCACCTGGGGACTTCGACCGGCTGAAGGCCGATCTGGAGCGCGATATGTTGCAGAAGCACACCGTGATCGAGGAAACCCCGGAAATGATCATCTACCGGTCACAATTCCCGGATGATGAGTTGGTCTTCATCCACTTCCGTAAAGTGATCACAGCTGGCGGTCGCACGTTCATTGTGGAGGATGCTGCTGAAGGTCGGTTCAATGAGGCCGACATCAAACGCATGTCGAACGCAGTTGTGGCGAAGGAAGGAGTATGAAGAGTGCATTGATCGGTTTCTTTTCCGTGCTGTGGGCGGTGTCTGTACATGCGCAACCGGAGAGTGGAAAATGGCGTTCGGAATTGGATATTTATTGGGCCAAGATCGATTCTGCCTACAGCGACACGGTACATTCGCCATTGCCCAAGGAGGAACGGGAGCATTTCAAAGGGCTGGAGCGGTTTCCAGTGGATCCAATGTATCGTGTGAAAGCACAATTTCGGCCAGCCGAAGGACCCGTGTTCGGTATGAAGACCTCCACGGAACGCGAGCCGAAATACCGCAGCGTGGGCACACTTCATTTCACATTGGAAGGCAAAGATCAGGTGCTCACCGTCTACAAGAACATAGATCTCAGTCGGTTACCGGACTACGTGAACTATTTGTTCGTACCCTTTACCGACCTTACAAGTGGTGAGGAGAGCTATGGCGGAGGTCGCTACTTGGACCTCGATGGTCCACTCGGGGAGGAAGTGGAACTGGACTTGAACCGGGCCTACAATCCATACTGCGCTTATGGGGGACACTATTCTTGCCCTATTCCACCAGCGGAGAACCAATTGGAAGTGGCTGTGCGGGCCGGGGTGCTGAAATACCATTGACCACGGCGGTGGTGACCTGATCTTACGGGGTCCTGTAACCCCATTCGTTGCCCGTCCGTAAACACGCGTCTAAAATCCCTCGGAAATGCGATCCGGATCCCGTATCCTTGCAGTTCTGAAGGCACATATCATGCGTATATTTCCACTCTTCCTAGCCGCCGCACTGAGCATGCCAGCAACCGCTGGTGTGATCGTCCTTGAAGGTAACTATCAAGGCAAGAACCTCTTCATCCAGAACCCGTTCTCCGAAGCCGGGGTCGGTTTCTGCATCTTCGAGGTCACGGTGAACGACCAGATCGCCACGGATGAGATCAACAGCAGCGCTTTCGAAGTGGACATGGCCAATTTCGGCCTGAAGGTCTCGGATAAGGTGATCGTGAAGATCAAGCACAAGGACGGTTGCACACCTGTGATCTTGAATCCCGAAGTACTGAAACCAAAGAGCACTTTCGATATCGTGAAGCAGTCCATTGCTGCGGATGGCACCTTTACTTGGGTGGCAACGAACGAGACCGGCGAGTTGCCCTATATCGTGGAGCAGAAGCGTTGGAACAAGTGGATCAAGGTGGGAGAGGTAATGGGGTCCGGCGCTCCCGGTGAGCATACTTATACCTTCAAGGTAACACCGCACAGTGGGGAGAACACCTTCCGCGTTAAGCAGGTGGACCTGACCAAGCGTGCTCGCTACAGCGAATCCGTGGAGTTCTCCGATGCCAGCGTAATGCCGGTTACTTGGGGTCCACCAAAAGTAAAGGACGAGATCGTGTTCAGTCGTACCACGTTGTTCGAGGTGTATGACCAATATGGTAACATCGTAAAGCGCGGGTTTGCCGACAAGTTGGAAGTGGCTTCCTTGAAGAAGGACCTCTACTACTTGAACTACGACAACAAGACCGGTGAGACTTTCATTAAGAAGTAAGGTCTACTTGAATGCTTTGCAAAGCCTCCTTCGGGAGGCTTTGTTAGTTTTGGTCAACATGAATACACACGCGCACAACCCAAGATGATCCGCATAGAACACATCGGCATCGCCGTAAAGGACTTGGAAAAGGCGGAAGAGCGCTATGCCAAATTGTTGGGCACCGGGAGCTACAAACGCGAAGAGGTCGCGAGCGAAGGGGTGCTCACCTCGTTCTTCCAAGTGGGTCCGAACAAGATCGAGCTGCTGGAAAGCACGCGTCCGGATGGCACTATCGCCAAGGCCATAGAAAAGCGTGGCGAAGGCATGCACCACATCGCATTCGAAGTGGATGATATACGCGTGGAAATGGCACGTTTGAAAGCGGAAGGGTTCACCTTATTGAACGAGGAACCCAAGCGCGGAGCGGACAATAAGCTGGTGTGCTTCGTTCATCCGAAGAGCGCGAACGGCGTTTTGGTGGAGCTGTGCCAGGAGATCAAGTAGCCATGGCCACGCGCAAAGAAACAGCGACCTTCATCCTCGATCAACTGGGCTATCCTGATCGGTTCAGTGTAAAGCCCATGTTCGGTGAATTCGCGCTCTATGCCGATGGCAAGCCGGTGGCATTCATCTGCGATGATCAGCTGCTCGTGAAGATCCTTCCGGAGAGTGCGGCCTTGGAGAACAGGTGCGAACGCGCACCGGCCTACCCGGGCTCCAAGGACTATTATTTGGTTCCCGAGGACCTGATCACCGGCGACGACAAGCTGGCCGAATTGCTCATGCATGTAGGTAGTGCAGTTCCTTTCCCAAAAGCCAAGAAGAGGGCAAAGAAGGATTAAGGAACAAGCAACCCCAAGCGTTCCATCAGTTGGACCACATCTTCTTGCGCCAGATCCAAATGTTCGGCATGGAGTCCGGCGCTGCGTGCACCTTCCACATGTTGAATGGAATCGTCGATGAACAAGGTCCGTTCGGGATCGGCAGCGTGCCGTTCCAGTACATGATGGAAAGCAGCCGCATGTGGTTTGCGCAAACGCATTTCGCAACTGTAATAGGCTCCGTCGAAGAGGCTCTTGAAATCGGTGATGCCGTTCTCGCGGGCAATGATCCGTTCAAAAGCGGGCACGTGGATCGCATTGGTGTTGCTCAGTAGGAGCACTTGGTAGCGGTCCTTCAGCCGTGCCACAAGGGTCAATCGTTCAGGCGGCACCGAACCGAGCATGGCATTCCAGCAATGATCGATCTGGGCATCGGTTAGTGCGGAAGTGTGCAACTCACGGATCCGATCGCGGAACTGGTCAGGAGAAAGTTCCCCGGTCTCGAAGCCATCAAACAAGTGGTCCTGTTGGGCCTTGCTGTACAACGCCTCGAAATCGGAAAAGCCCAATGCCGCGAAAGCCCGTGCGGCTGCGTGGTAATCCACATCGATCAATACCCCGCCGAGATCGAGCAGGATGGTCGAGAAGGGAATTTTCATGGGTGGCAAAACTATTCTTCGGATCCGCCATTGGTGCATTCGCTCTATTTTCGCGCTCCCGCCGAAGATCAACACCACAAGGCAGGTAGACCGGGCCCATAGCTCAGCGGTTAGAGCAGGGGACTCATAATCCCTTGGTCGCAGGTTCAAATCCTGCTGGGCCCACTTCGCTTTCCTGCAACTCAGAACGGGTTCACGGCAGATACCCGCATGAACACGTCATCGATCAGGGCGGTTCCCTTGCGGTCCCGGTTCCAAAAGTGGAAATTGAGCTCATCTCCCTTCTGCAAAGGCGGTACGGGAATGCGGTACTCCAACTGCTCCCATACGCCGGGCGTACCGGGTAAGGCATTGATCGGGAATGAACTGTAGAACACTTCTTTTCCTTCGGCATTCAAAACGGCGGTAACACCCAAAATGGGTAAGGAGGCTTCCTTGGTGGCTTCAAAGCGTTGCAATCCGATCTCCAGGAACAGCCAAGTACCCGTGGGCAATGTGTCCGTTCCGGCTTTGAACGCTAGTGCGAACTCCTCTTGGGCATTGAAGGCCACCACCTTGTTGAGGCTGAACGCCCGCGGATGATCGCTTGGTTTTCCGGACCAGTATCGAGGTGGGTGATCGAGGTCCCAGCTTTCGGTAATGATGGGGCGCATACCCTTGGGGTGGTACGGTGCTTCCTGATAGTTCCCACCGAGCTTGTTGGTGTGGTCGGCATCGAAGCGCAAGAAGGTGAATTGGTACATGCGTCGGTCCATGCACACTTGGTGAAGGATGTCGTTGTGGTATTGCCAGAGCTGGGCCAAGTTCAGTCCGATGCACAGAAAGATCAAGACACGTGCTGCGCTCACCAAACGCTTGCTCCACTGTTGCAGCACCAGCGCGAACGGCAGCACCAGCAAGGGGAAATGCTCAATGTAAACGCGACTGCCGAAACCGCCGCCGTAGTACCAGATCCACCAACAACTGATGATGTAGGTGATCACGGCCCAGTACGCCAACGCCCACGCGCTTCGCTGTCGATCGGTGCGCCAGAGCAGCACGGTGCAGATCACCACAAAAAGCATCAATGGGGTCCACAGGAAGAGTCCGCGACGGAATCCGAATAGAACCTTCAGCACTTCTGGTCGTGTCCAATAGAAGCCTTCACTGGTGTAGCCCCACTCCAAGAAATTTCCGGTCTGGGCGAACCAGAGCACAGGTTGAAAGGCCACGATCACCATGGACAGGAAGATGGATCCGGCCAGCCACCGTGGGTTCGCAAAAAGGCGTGTTAAAAGTGTTCTGGTGTTCGGTCCTGCGACGATCGGAACGGCCAAGATCACAACCGCATTCACAGGTCTCACCAGTATGATCAGCCCAAGAAGAGCGGCAGCCGCCAATACGTTCCGAAGGGAACCGCCTATCGCAATTCGGTGCACCATTAGCAGGAACACGCTCACCAAGCAGAACGAATACACATGTGACCATCCCGGTTGTATCGCCGCATATTGGATCAACGGTGTGCCCAGGGCCAGACCGGCAAGGACCCACGCAACAAGGCCATCACGCACACCCGAACCCAAGAGCAGGGCGCGTAGTGCAAGAAGTCCCATGAGCAGATAGACCCACGCACCAATGGCGATCGCCTTTTGTTCATACACGCTTGTTCCGTCTTGTGGAACACCAGGGTCGTTCACGGCCAACGCATGTCCGATCGCGAACCAAGGCGCCATCATGATCCCAGTACCGCAGAAATACTTGTTCAACGTGCGACCATTTGCAGCGTATTGGGTGTACTCGTTGATGAACGGTTCGTGGCCCAGATCATGGCGAATGAAGATCGCTTGCAGGTAGCCGTAATAGCCCATGGCATCGCTGCGGATGGTCTCGGTCCATCCGTTGCCGTTGTTGGTTTGCCAAAGTCCCTTCACTGTGACCATGGCGGTAACGCACACGAGCGCGTACACCACGAACAGGGAAACGGAACGGGATCTATTTGCGATCATATGACTGAGGCAAGGTGCTGTGGGCGCGAAGTTGCACGATCATAAATGAATTGGACAAGCAGTATACCCACGCACTGAAATGGGTGGTGCTAAAAGGTCCACCCCGAAACCACGGCGGCATAGGTGCAGCTGCTGCCGAGCGAGGCTCCCAATAGGATCTGCGCCTGTGTATGATCGGTGATGTACAAGCGGGCGGCACCCAGCACTCCTCCCGCAACGATCACCAATGCCACCAATGGCAATAGCGGCAAGGCATGGACCAAGGCGATGCCGATAAGTGCCCCGACCAAGCCACCGATGCCGACCATATGCGCACTGATCTTCCAGCGCAAATTGATCAAGATGGTCAGGAACAAGGCCAACAACACACCTAAGAACAGGGCATGCACCAGCGGATGCAGAGGGGTCTTGCCCAAAAGGTAATAGGCCATTCCGTAATAGATCAGCGTGATCGCGAACGGTGCGGTACGTTCCCGGTGATCCGGCATTTGCAAATTGCTGATCAACCCTGCACGTTGCAACATCAATGCGCTCGTTATCGGAAAGGCGATGGTCATAATGCCCAACATGCCCAACATCATCCACCTTCCGGGCGGCGGAAGGAAATAGCCAAGGTGCGGGTCCAACTCCAACGCGAGCCACACTGTAAGCAACGGCATGAACAGCGGGTGCAGCGCATAGGACAGGAAATGGGCGAGGGCTTTCAAGATGGTCCGTTGGAGTTGGCTACAACTCTTTCCGCAATCGCGCCACGGGCATGGCAAGTTGTTCGCGGTACTTGGCCACGGTGCGCCGTGCGATGTTGTAGCCTTTGCCTTTCAGGAGCTCGGTGAGTTCATCGTCGGTCAAGGGCTTTTGCTTGTCCTCGGCTTCAATGGCGGAAGCGAGGATCGTCTTCACCTCGCGGGTGCTCACCGTCTCACCGCTGTCCGTGCTCAAGCTTTCGCTGAAGAAGAACTTCAACAGATAAGTGCCGTAATTGGTTTGCACGTATTTGCTGTTCGCTACACGGCTGATGGTGCTGATGTCAAGTCCCACGCGTTCGGCGATGTCCTTCAGGATCATGGGCCGCATCTTGGTCTGGTCGCCGGTAAGGAAGAATTCACGTTGATGGTCCATGATCGCTTCCATGGTCACGAGCAAGGTGTTCTGTCGTTGCTTGATGGCATCAATGAACCACTTGGCCGAATCGAGTTTCTGCTTGATGAACTGAAGTGCTTCGCGCTGGTCCTTGTCCTTCTTGTTTCGACTGTACTCCTTGATCATGTCTCGGTACGCCCGGCTCACGCGAAGTTCTGGGGCATTGCGTCCGTTCAGTGTAAGGTCCAGTGCACCATCGATGGACATCACGCCGAAATCCGGGATGATCTCCTGCACCGGTTTGCTGGTATCGCGGCTGGTATTTCCAGGCTTGGGATTCAAGTGCACGATCAGGTCGATCGCATCCTTCAACGCCTCCTCATCGATCTCTAGTTTGTCCAGGATCTTTTGGTAATGCTTCTTGCTGAAGGCCTCGAAGTGTTTGTTCAGGATCTCGTGTGCTACACGCTGCTCCAGGCTGTGCGGCATGCGATCCACTTGCAAGAGCAAGCACTCGCGTAGGTCCTTCGCGCCAACACCACCGGGGTCAAGGGACTGCAGCACTTTCAGGGCAGCAGCGAGTTCCTCCTTTTCGCACATTACATTCTGGCTGAACGCCAGGTCGTTCACAATGGCGTCCAGGTCACGCCGCAGGTAGCCATCTTCATCCAAGTTGCCGATCAGTTGTTCGGCAAGCATTTCGGTGCGGTCATCGATGCGGCGCAAAGAGAGTTGCGCGCGCATGTTCTCTTGGAAGGTGGTGCCTCCGGACAGGGGCATTTCGCGGTCCTCTTCGTCCGGGCCTGTGTTGCTCACGTTCAACTTGTAGTCCGGCGTGTCGTCGTCCTGAAAATAATCGGACATATCGAAATCGTCCCGTTCATTCTCCTCGTTCCCATCGGCATCCTGACTTTCGTTGATCGCCTGTTCCTCGGTGATCTGGTCCTCTTCGTCCTGGAGCTCGCCTTCCTCCAAAGCGGGGTTCTCCTCGATCTCCTGCTTGATCCGCTGCTCCAGCTCCACGGTGGGCACCTGCAGCAGCTTCATCATTTGGATCTGCTGCGGCGAGAGCTTCTGCTGTAGTCGTAGGGAAAGGTGTTGTTTGAGCATGTGTGGGGCAAAAATACGGGAGTGGCGCATGTTGTCGTACCAGAACTTCTTCCATGTCCCCAACGAGGATGAACTGTTGACCCGTTGCATTCGGGTCCATCAAACGAACGAACTTCGCACCACCAATGTCGACCATCGGGCGATCAAGGAGGATCATCAGACTGTTGCTGCGTCTGTTCACGGCTTTGGCGTTGCTGCTGGCGGTCGCGTTGGCCATCTTGGCGTGGTGGGTTCCGCGCCATGGCGAGGCCTGGCTGGACCGTACCCTTCGCGCACGGATCACACGTATCGTTGATGATGCCAGTGTGGAAGGTTACCACTTCAGCATGGAGAAGTTGGAGACCGATCTGCAGACGCAAAGTTTGGTCATCAGTGGTGTGGAATTGGATTTTCCACCGGCGCTGATGGACAGCTTGCGAACGGGCGCCGTGCAATACTTGTTCGCTGCAAGTGCAGAGCGGATCGAGTTGCGAGGCTTATCGTTCTGGCGGTTGTTGCTGAAGAGTGAATTCAAGTTGCAAGCGTTCGAACTGCAGGGACCCCGGATCAACTATCTTCTCGGTCGTGGAAAAGTTGACCTCGCCGACCCCTTCGCCAGAATTGGTGGTCGAGGGGCCGCGTCCATCGACGTGCTAGGTGCCGATACGCTCGTGGTGCGTGGGGCCATGGCAACGGTGCAGGACCTTGGTGAACGTTTGCCGCAATTGCAACTTGTCGGACTCGATCTGGAAAGCAGGGATGTGCGTGTCTCCACCGGGCAGCGGCACAGTGGTGTGCATGTGAATGTTGGAACGGCAGAGCTACGATTTGAAAGTGCCTCCGGCCAGCTGGCCGATGGCGATGCGATACGTGTGGATCGCGTGCAGCTGTCATTGGGCAAACGGTCGGGTAGGGTGTTCAACTTCCAACACGTTCCGCAAGCGGTTTCCACTGATACGGTGCGACGCACGGTTCTTGATCTGCGCATGGACAGTTTGGTACTGAGCAATCTGGACGTCGACCTGCTCATCTCGCGGCAAGTGCTGCATCTCGGGCATGCCACGGTGCATGGATTGCGCGTGGAAGCATCGCTGGACAAGACCCTTGTGCCGGAACCTTCGCGAGTGAAGTTGCTTCCGCCTGCAGCGTTGTTGGGTATCGGTTTCCCGATCTGCGTGGACACCTTGTCCATCCAAAATGCACATGCCACCTACCGCGAACGGGATGGAGAGACGGGGCAATGGGGAATAGCTCCGTTCAGTGAACTACAGGGGGAATTCATCCACATTTCGAATGAACCGGAGGTGATACTTGAACATCCGCGGATCACGGGCCATGCCACCGGTCTACTTTTCGAAATAGCACCTGTCACATTGAACTATGCGGCGGAACTCGACGGGTCCCAAGACTTCAAGATAGTTGCCGATGTATCAGACATGGAGCTCGTTGCGATCAATCCCGTTAGCCGATCGCTATTACGGATACAGGTGAATGGCGGTCGATTGGACAGCGTGCATTTGACCATGGAAGGCAACGAACGAAAGGCGAAGGGGCTCATGAAGATCCGTTACACCGACCTGCTTGTTCGTGTGGAACCCGGCACACCTCGTGCGGTGCATAACAGCATGTTCGGCAATGTTATCGAAACCATGTTGAAGGAAACGTATGGAGGCGGGCTCACCGCTGATCGTGAGCGCAAGTACAGCATAGATCGTGATCCGGATCGTGCGATAACCACATATCTCTGGCATGCCATCCGGGAAGGACTCGCGCGCAACTTGGCTCCCGAAGCATGGGACCGTATGCGACTGATGTTGCGTGTTGACGCGAAGGAACGTCGTGAACAGCGAGCGCGTAGAAAAGCGCAGAAGGAAGCGAGGTGAACAGGAGAAGTGACCGCGCAGCACAACACTGGAAATATGAACGGGATCACTGCGCGGACGTACCTTGCTCCACGCACATCACCAACACCTGAAGAAGTATGGAACGGTCCCTCTTACGTTCAACCCTGTTGTCGCTCTTTGCCGTTGTCGCAACGTTCACAGCCACTGCCCAAACCCCCTTCACGTACACCGACATGCTCATGCTCGATCGCATAAGCGGGCTTGCGGTGGATCCAGCAGGTCACTACGCGGTGTTCAATGTGCGTTCCACGGATATGGCCAACAACAAGGGTGTTTCCAAACTGTGGTTGAAGGACCTTACGAAACCCGCGGAACCTGAAGTGCAACTTGGCGTGAGCGAAGGTGGCGCGTTCGATGTACAGTGGGCTCCGGACGGACAGTCGTTCTACTTTCTTTCGGGAAGAGGTGAAGAGGGCACAACGCAAATTTGGAAGACCGATGTGGCCGGTGTAAAGGCGGAACAGATCACGCGGTTGGCATTGGATGTGGGCGCATATCGCGTAACGCCAGATGGCAAAGGGTTAGTGGTTTCCTTGGCGATCTTTCCCGAGTGCGAAGGGGATGCGATCGCATGTACGGTGAAGAAGAATGCGGAACGCGCCGCTAACAAAGCGAGCGGGATGGTCTACGACAAATTGTTCGTGCGTCATTGGGACACATGGGCTGATGGAACGCGCAATCACTTGTATAGCATTGCACTGAATGGACCGTTGTCGCAACCCGTTCCATTGATGCCGAAATTCGATGGTGATGTGCCTTCAAAGCCATGGGGAGGATCAGAGGACTTTTGCATTTCACCCGATTCAAGGACGATCTATTTCGCGGCGCGCGTAGCAGGGGTCACGGAACCGTGGAGTACCAATTTCGACATCTTCAGTGTGCCTATTTCGGGTGGAAAGACAACCAACTTGACCGAAGCGAACCTGGCGTGGGATGCAAATCCTATCGTATCGCCTGATGGCAAAACACTCGCTTACAAGGCCATGAAGCGTCCGGGTTTCGAAAGCGATCGTTTCGAGTTGAAGTTGCGCGATCTAGCTACGGGAAAGGTATCATCGCTTGCTGCGGATTGGGATCGAAGCGTGGATGGAATGCAGTGGAGCAACGATGGTAAAAGCATGTGTGCGATCGCAGGTGATGTGGGCACTACACGGTTGTTCAAGATCGATGTGAAGACGGGCACCGTTACTGCGCTTTCCACCAAAGGGCATTTCGATGCATTGCACCAAACAGCGACTGGTTTCGTGTTCATGAAGAGCGGCTTGAATGGACCATCGCAGATCTACGCAGCAGCACCGAAGTCGAAGATGATCGACGAAGGCGCGATCACACTAACGAACGTGAATTCAAGTTTGAAGGACAAGAAGTTCGGGGAGTTCGAGCAGTTCAACTTCAAGGGTTGGAATGATGAAACTGTTCATGGTTATGTGATCAAACCTTCGAACTATGAAGAAGGCAAAAAGTACCCTGTTGCGTTCTTGATCCACGGAGGTCCGCAAGGCAGTTTCAGCGATGGCTGGAGTTTTCGTTGGAACCCACAGACCTATGCGGGCGCTGGTTATGCAGTTGTCAGTGATCGACTTCCATGGATCAACGGGATACGGACAAGCCTTCACCGATGCGACCTGATCATTGGGGCGATCGTCCGTTGGAAGACCTGCAAAAGGGTGGGCTCATGCGTTGAAGACCTATCCGTTCTTGGATGCCGAACGTGCAGGAGCGTTGGTGCATCGTAGGCGGATTCATGGTGAATTGGATCGCCGGAAATTGGAAGGCGCCATGGAAATGCTTGGTGTCGCACAACGGAGTTTTCGATACGCGGATGATGGCGTATTCGACGGAAGAGTTGTGGTTTCTCCACCTGGGAAAGTGGAGGTGCAGATGTCTACGAGAACCCGCCAAGTACGATGAGTTCAATCCTGCGTTGCACGTGAAGAAGTGGTCGGTGCCCATGTTGGTGATCCACTCGGACAAGGACTATCGCATTCCGTTGGACCAAGGCATTGGCGTGTTCACGGCATTACAGGCCAAGAAGATCGATTCGCAATTCCTGCGCTTTCCGGATGAGAACCACTGGGTGCTTAAACCGCAGAACAGCGTGCAATGGCACAAGACAGTGTTTGATTGGTTGGATGTGCATTGCAGGTAGCGGCGATGCATGTTGCGTCGAGGAATGCTCGGCACTACTTGCGGTTCAATAACTGCCTGAACGCGATCACGTGTGCGAATAACACGATCGGAACCACCACGGTCGGTAGCAAGTTCATCGGAAAATAGAGCACTGCTACGTTGGGTTGATCGAATGCCAACTGTTGGATCGGCGACGGAATGCAGAATGCGGCGGTGATCACTACGTTCAACAGCAACGCCAAAGCGATCACGTTCCAGATCACCAACACGGGTTTGTTCCTTACACCGTTCCTGAATGCGAACAATGCGATGAAGGGTGCCGAAAGTCCGGAGAGCACATCGAAATTAGTACCGTGTACGGACATATAGGTGCTCAAGAAGTGGCGTTCAACAAGCAGGAACAGAACGATCTCCACTGGTATGCGCATGTGCAACCAGTGAGTTTGCGCAGGTCTGCGCGGTCCATGAAAGCTCGTCCGGTGGGTGTGGCAAGACAAACAAGTATGGCGATCACTGCAGGTAGAACACCAAAAGCAAATACACGCGGCGGCAATGATGTGGTATCGCTGAAGAAGCCGGATAGGCCAAGTGCGGCTTGAATAAAGGCCCAGATCAAAACACCGATCAGCAGCGTTCTGGAACGCATTGCCCAAAACAGCAGCAGCAGGGTAACAGCCGTGATCACTACGAATAGTCCGGAGATCCAAGGTTCAATGGATTGAAGCATGGTGGTCGAAGGTAATGCGGCTCCGAAGGCGGATATCTCCGGACCTCTACATTACTCCATGCAGATGCTCGGCTCCTTACCGATCGGAAGTGCGATCTGACTACTGCTGCAAACACCCGCTGGCTCAGTATCACCTTTCCGGCAACTTGTTGCTAAGTACGTACCTGCAGCACATGCATTCGCACTAGCATCACTTCCATTCCACTGCGTGGTGAACCTTCCTTGCGACATTTGCTTGTCCACCAATGTCACTATTTCGCGCCCATCCAAGTTGGTGATCATGACCTTACTTGGGCGTTCCGGAACACGTGAAATGGATGCTGGTGACCGGCTGGGGTTCGGGGCATCATGTACCCATCATCACCGTATCGGTTCGGCTGATCCCCACGAATCCATCCAACACGATACGAAGACGCCTCATTCCGACACCGCCACCGGGTTCATGGTACGATCCGTTCTGCCGCTCCGGTTGTGAGGCCCATGGATTCGCTGCGATGAACCTTCCGTCGCCTCGAAGCACAACTGCGTTACCACCGTTGGAAATCCCGGCCCGTTCACCTTGTAGTGGATGGCGCGGTCGATATTGAGCGCCATTCAAATACGGTGCAGGTACGATCGTCTCGAACGCGTACTGGCCTTTTCCGTGGTCGTGCTTCCAGCGTAATTCCAAACCGGGTGCTAAGCTGTACAACGCAGAATTGTTCGCCTGCCAAACTTCGACCAACGCACCGGGGTTGAGCAGTCGTTTGCCAACACTTGCCGGAAATGAACAAGCGATCTCCCGTTTCATCTCTAGCAGCGACCATGGTCGTGTTGGCACCTGCTAAATAGAAAGGTCAGGATATCATCCGTTGTCGGTAGACAATCGCCAGCTACTCCCGAGCGAGCGCGACCGACCGAACAGGTTTGCGGGATCAGAGAAAATGAACCAAGTCCCAACATGGATCCGGCCCGATGAACTGCCGGCGCTCTGGAACCGGACCGTTCGTTGTGCG
>JADKFY010000035.1 GCA_016717305.1 Flavobacteriales bacterium | reverse complement strand
TTCTCGATCGTCCTCCTCGCCGCTTCCAGCCGCACCCGGTTGTTCTTGCTCACGAGCATGTTGGTGATCAGCTTCTCCATGCGGTGGTGCAGCGGGATGAGCAGGCCCGCGATGCACACCATGGCCAGCAAGATCAGCAAAGGTGATTGGTCAAACACTTCACCAAGCAGCGGACTTAGCAGCAAGTTGATGAACTCGAAGAGCAGCAGCAGCGCCACCAGCGAAAGGTTCTTGATCGTCTTGGCACCCACCACCGACGTGCGGCTGATGGCCAGCAGGAAGACCAGCAGCGTGATGACGATGAGCGCGATGATGCCGAACTGGATGTTGCGGGAACGGGCGGCGACTTCCTCAGCGCGCAGCTTGGCGTCCTCGCGGTCCCTCAGTTCGCGCGCGAACAACTGGCTCTGCATCTGGCCACGGTTCTGTGTGTTCGTGATGGTATCGCGGTAGGCATTGCATAGCTGCGAATAGACGAAGGCACTGTCATCCATTCCAACGGCATGGAAGGCCATGGCCAACCCATCGGCAGCGGTCACGATGGAGCGCGGCTGGCGGGTGCCCTCGGTAGCCTGGAAACCCTTGCGCGCCATGGCCAGGGCTTCGGTGGTCCGACCTTGTTCGATGAGCAGCTTCGCATAACCGGAGGATGCATAGGTGAGCGGGTACTTCTGGTCGAACGAATCCGCCACGGCGACCGCACGCTTGTAGTAGGTTTCCGCCAGGTCCGGCTCCTTCCGTGCGACGTACACGGTTGCGAGTATGCCTTGATAATGGGAATAGCCGTAGGATCCTTACCTGGTTCCTTGATGATATCCGCTTCCCGCGCACAGTAGTAGGCCGAATCCAACTGGCCCAAATCCAGGTAACACCTGGCCATGACGGACATCCCACGCGCACGGACCGACGGCGTCATGCCATAAGCCAACGCTCGGCGCATGTAACGCAACGCTCCTTCCGTGTCCCCGAGCCGGTTGTACAACACCGCGATCTCCTTGCAGACGAGCCCCATTTGCAGGCTGTCCCCCATATGCTCCGCGATGCTGAACGAGGTGTTGTACCGATCCAGAGCAGCATTGACGTTGCTGACCAACGCGAACGCACCACCGATGCTACAATGAGCCCTGCTCAGGAGGGTGTCATTCTTGAGCTGCTCGGCCAGTTCCAGCGACCGCATGGCGGCCTGCATGCATTCCGCCTGACGATCGAGGAACAAATAGCGGGCATAAAGGGAGGAGTTCACCACGAACTTGGTGCGGAGATCCACAGCTGTTCGCTCGCGCTGCTCCAGCGTGTCCAATGGGAGCGAGCGGACACGCGCGAACAGCGTATCGAGCGGCTGGGCGTGCAGCGGTACGATACCGACCAGCCCAATGATCAGGAAGAGCGCTCGGAAACTGGAGACCATTGGGGCGGTTTCGTTGTTGAAGGGTATTCTCGTTCATGTGATCAACCCGCGTTGGTATCACTGGACCTGGCTTCCAACTCCTCGATCGTCCGCCGCGCCGCTTCCAAGCGTACGCGGTTGTTTTTCGATACAAGCATGTTGGTGATGAACTTCTCCATGCGGTGGTGCAGCGGGATCAGCAGGCCCGCGATGATGACCATGGCCAGCAAGATCAGCAACGGCGACTGGTCGAACACTTCACCAAGCAGCGGACTTAGCAGGAGGTTGATGAACTCGAAGAGCAGCAGCAGCGCCACCAGTGAGAGGTTCTTGATGGTCTTGGCACCCACCACCGATGTGCGGCTTATGGCCAATAGGAAGACGAGCAGCGTGATGACGATGAGGGCGATGATGCCGAACTGGATGTTGCGGGAGCGGGTGGCGGCGGTTTCGGCTTTCTTCTTCGATTCTTCGCGCTCCTTCAACTCCTGCTCGAAGGCCATGTCCTGAAGCTTGTTCATGTTGGCCGTGCTCCTGAGGCTATCATTGAAGAGCGCCTTCAATTCCGAGTAGTGGAACGCACTGTCCAAGCGGCCTTGCGCTTTATAGGCTGCGCGCAGGAGGTCAGCTGAGTTGATCGTACCCGTTAGGCCAAAGCCACGGCTCACCGCCAGACCGCGCCGGCCATCGGTGATCGCTCCGGCCACATTCTGCATGTCAAGATGCATGCGGCCACGCCCCACGAGCGCTTGGATGAGCGGCGCCGCAACATCGAAGGAATCCGCCACTTCGATCGCCCGCGTGAAATGCACCTCGGCAAGAACGTGGTCCCGCTTTGCCGCATAGGCCGCTCCAAGCAAGAAGTACGACCGGGCATAGCCATACGGATCATCCGAAGGCCGATCGATGATGTTGGAGCGCTGCGCGAAGTACAAGGCCGAGTCCGCTTGTCCCATGAGACGGTAGCAATCGCTCATTTGGCAGTAGGTGCGATTCATCTCGGGCACCGAACGCACGTTCACGATCGCTTTCTTAAGAAGACCAAGACTGCGCGGATAGTCCCCCAAGAGCTTGTGAATGACCGCGATCTCCTTGTCAGCGACACCCACGTACTCCGGGCTACCCGCCGTTTCGGCATAAGCACGGGCCCTGTAGAAATACTTCAGTGCATTTTGGGAGTCGGCAGCATTGCCCAGGATCAAATAGGCCTCGGCGATCAGGGTGTCCACACCGATCGCTTCGGCAAGATCCAGCGCATCCTTTGCTGACACCGTCGCTGACGCGGTGTTCGCCGCGTAGTAACAGGCCCATGCATGGTTGCTGGTGATCCAGAAGCGTTCGAGCACGGGGCGTGACTCGTCGTGGCGTGTGTCCAGAGAATCGTATCGAGCCTCGTCCTTGTGGGTCTGTGCTGCAACAGTGAAACACAGAACGTACGCAAGGGTCGTTGCGAAGGGTCGGAGCGCTACGGGTAGGTGTGTCATAATTAGTTCTTCGGTTTCGATACCAGCTCCTCGATCGACGGCATCGCCGGAAATGTACTGAACGCGATGGATCCGCTCGACTTGAACACCGGTCGGCCAATGGACCGCTAACCTTCATTCCCTGGAAATTGCGACCTTGTGATCTCTTTCGATCCAAACAACTTTCCAAAATGCGGACAACCACATTACTCTTCATCTCCCTTTTGAGCCACACTGCTTTTGCCCAATGGGACATTCCATCCGTGAACACCCCCGTGCGTGCCGCTGCGGGCGTGGATGCCGTAACCCCACTTTCCGCAGCGGGCAGACAGGGCAGCACCTACATCAGTTGGTTCGAGCAGAGCGACGGCGGATACATCTTGCGCATGCAACGGCTGGACGTGGACGGTGTGGCCGAATGGGATAGTGAAGGGCTGTTGGTTAGCGAGGAGCCACAGAACAGTGCGCTCTTCCGCTATGATCTCGCGGGTGATCTGGAAGGCAATGCCATCGTCGCTTTCCAGGACGAACGCAGTGGGAGCCTTGACGTGGTGGCGTACAAAGTGGGACCCGACGGTTCAATGGTCTGGGGCAGTGGGCTTGCACTGCCAACACCCGATGGAACCGGTCTTGCCCCGAGCATCGGCGTGTTGAGCGATAACCGCGTGGTCTTCGCTTGGAACACCGACTCTTCTCCATCAGCAGTTGCTTATTTGGTGGTATCGCAGGATGGTGTTCCTGATCCCGCCGGTACACAGCAGATCACCAGCATCGGTAACCTCGGAAGGCCCAAGATCGTGCCCTGTTCCGATGGTGGTTTCTGGATCCAATACGTGGAGCAGGACGGCAATTTCCTTACTCCCGGTGTGATCACCGCAGCACGGGTCTCTGCAACATTGGAACTCGGTACACCGGTAATTGTCTCCACCAAGACCATTGCGGGCTTCTACTTTCCGCAACCGATCACCGATGGGCACGATGGCATGTACGTCGCATTCAACACCAGTAACGGTAGCAATGAGAACATTACCGACCTGTTCGTGCAGCGGCTCCGAGCGGATGGTTCCCTTTGGAGCCCAAAGGGGACGTCCGTGGAAGATGGTGTCACCACACAGCGCTTCACCTTCAGCGCAACTCCGGCATTGGTGAATGATGATGACGGACTTATGCTTGCTTACCAACGAACCGATCTGGCGCAAAGCGAAGGCGGCATTTCCGTGCAACGTATGGACACGGCAGGAAATCGCATGCTGAGTGATGCGGGTGTGGTGGTGATCCCTGCGAACAGCCTGCTCCCAGCTCCCTTCGGGAATGCCGCCTTGACCGATGGCATGGTCACAACAACGCTCGATGTCGGGACCGGACCGCATAAAATAGCTGCACAACAGATCGGCTTGGATGGCTTGGTCGTGGGCCCATCAATTTCACTGTGTTCCGTTAGCAGTGAAAAGGACGATCCTACGTTGGTCCCCTTTCGCAATGGTCAAGCCGTTATAGCTTGGCAAGATCAGCGCAGCGGCACTGGAGGCATTTATGCGCAGCCGGTCCAACTGGACTTCAATGTGGGGATCACCGCCCCAAGTAGTACGGACAACACCTTCGTGCTTTGGCCGAACCCCACCACCGGACAATTGCGTGCGCTACTACCAGGAGAAGCAGCTGACCTTTTGGACCTGCGTGTGATCGATGCCACAGGAAGGACCATTTGGACGAAACGACGTGTGCCATTCTCCGCCGAAGGGATACTCCTTGATCTTTCCACTTTGGCACCCGGAAGTTATGCCTTGGTGGCCAACACTCAGAAAGGTTCGCTTGGGACCAGTCGGTTCATTCGACAATAAGGATCCGCGCTGCGGATGCCTGAAATGGCGTACCGAATGTGCAGGATGTGGACCTTCCGTTCATCCTTCCAAATGGATGTCCATGACCGATCTGTATTCTTATTCGACGTGGACAAGGCTACAATTTCCATCTCGCACTGCGGAATCCTCTCGCCGTGCTATGTTGATCGTTCAGGATCCTGCTTGATCAATTTTGAGACTTGAACAATGCCAACCATGGATCAAGAGACCATCGAACGCTTCAGCGACCATATGCAAAGGACCGGGGGTCTTACCGCAGAAGAATTCGAGCAGATCGCTCACCTGTTGCGCAGCGTTCGCTTCACCAAAGGAGCGGTTGTTCTGGAGCCCGGTTCCGTGTGCAACCATGCGTTCCATGTAACGCACGGACTGTTGCGTGTGGCCGCGCTGGACCGGGACGGCAACGAGCACATTGTGCAGTTCGCTCCCGAAGGCTGGTACGCTTCGGACCGCAGCAGCATGTACTTCCAAGAACCTTCGCGCCTGCGCATCGATGCCATTGAGGATACCGCTGCGGTGATGGTGGGGCAGGATTTCGTGGATGCCGCATGCGCAGTGAGCCCGAAGTTCGCAAAGTCCAACACCACCTTATTGCACAACCACATCCGGCACATGCAGGACCGTATTGCCTTGCTTCTCGGTGCGCGTGCTGAAGAACGCTACCAGAAGTTCATCGCCATGTACCCGGACCTCACCCTGCGTGTTCCGCAACGGATGATCGCGAGCTATTTGGGCATCACTCCGGAATCGCTGAGCCGGGTGCGTCGTGATCTGGCGGAACGCAACTTCAGGCCACGGGTCTGAACTTCTTACCATAGGTCAATGCACCGGCCAATGCAGCGCCGGACCTTTGTGGTGTGGAATTCAAACCATCCAAACAAATGACCTACAGACCCATCGAACGCGTGATCGCACCCGGCCAACCACACTTCGTTGGTGACGGTTTCCGTGTACACAATTTCATTCCGCATGGTGCTTCGGTCTCCATGGAACGCATGAGCCCGTTCATCATGCTGGACTACAATAGCAAGTGGGAAGTACCGCCTGTTAAGGCTCCGCTGGGTGTTGGCGTACACCCGCACCGGGGTTTCGAAACGGTGACCATCGCCTACAAGGGCAAAGTGGAACACCATGACAGCAGCGGCGGTGGCGGCGTGATCGGTGAAGGCGACGTGCAATGGATGACGGCCGCTTCCGGCGTGCTCCATAAAGAGTTCCACGAAAAGGAATTCAGCAAAGCCGGTGGTGTTTTCCAAATGGTACAGCTTTGGGTGAACCTGCCTGCGAAGGACAAGATGAGCACTCCGAAGTACCAAGCTATCGCGCACGATCGTATGGCGCAGTATCCTTTGCCGGATGGTGGTGGTTCCATCGAAGTGATCGCCGGGAACTACAACGGCGCACAAGGTCCTGCTACCACGTTCACGCCCGTGCACATGTACAATGCGCGCTTGAACAAAGGCGGCAAGGCGGAGTTTGAATTCCCAGCGAACTACAATACCTCGTTGCTGGTGATCGAAGGTGCGATCCGTGTGAACGGAACGGAGCAAGTGGCCACTGACCATTTCGTCCTGCTCGCGAACAAGCCGGGAACGATCCAGGTCGAAGCGACCGAAGAAGCCGTGGTATTGGTGTTGAGCGGTGAACCCATCGACGAACCCATCGCTGCGCATGGACCTTTCGTAATGAACACGCAAGCAGAGATCATGCAGGCCATGCACGATTACAACCAAGGGAAATTCGGTTATTTGGAAGACTGATCGAACAACGATGGAGATCACCCACAACGCAGCGAAGCACCAGTTCGAACACCATGCAAACGGTCAAGTAGCGGTACTGGTCTATCTCCTCAGGGATGGATCCATCTATCTGATGCACACGGAGGTGCCGCCCAGCATGGGCGGTACCGGCGTGGGCAACGCATTGGCCGCAGCAGCTTTCGAATACGCCAAAGCAGAACAGCTTCCGGTGGTGGTGTACTGCCCCTTCGTCGCGGTGTATGTGAAGCGACATCCGGAGCTGCAAGAACTCATTCAAAAGGAACAAGACTAAGATCACGAACATGGAACGAAAGGAATTCCTCAAGCGTGGATTATTCGGAACGGCATTGGCCTTCATCGGATCCACGATCAGCAACAGTGTGAAAGCGTTGGAAGGACTGGGCAACTCGCAATACCGCGGGGTAGAAGGCGTGCTCTCCCCCACCAACACGCACATGGTGGGCAACGGCTTCAAGGTGATGAACTACTTCCCGAACGGAAAGGGTTTCGAAGAACGCATGAGCCCCTTCTTCCTCTTGGACTTCAACGCCGAAGTGGACTTCCCTCCTTCCGATCTTTCGCAAGGTGTGGGCGTACATCCCCATCGCGGCATTGAGACGATCACCTTCGCTTACAAGGGGGCGGTGGAGCACCACGACAGCAAAGGCAACCACGGCATCATCCATCCTGGCGATGTGCAGTGGATGACCGCTGGCGGTGGCGTGTTGCACAAGGAATACCACGAGCAGACCTTCAACCGCACCGGAGGCGCTTTCGAAATGTTGCAGCTGTGGATCAACTTGCCGAAAGCGCACAAGATGACACCTGCTAAATACCAGAGCATCGCGCACAAGGTGAAACCGAAGAAAGTGCTACCGAACAACATGGGAACCGTACACGTTGTGGCCGGCGAATTCGAAGGAGTGAAGGGCATTGCTAACACCTACTCCCCCATCCATATGTTGGACATGCACCTGAACGGCGGTGCTGAACTACGCTTCAACCTGCCCTCCAATTACAACACCGGTATCCTTGTGGTGGACGGTGCTGTCAATGTGAACGGAAGTGCGGCGCCCGAGAACCACTATGTGCAACTGAAGAACGAGGGCGGCGAGATCCACATCACCGTGCAACGCAAATGCATACTCATGGTGTTGAGCGGCGAACCGTTGAACGAACCCTATGTGAGCTATGGTCCTTTCGTGATGAACACACAGGAGGAGATCCACGAAGCGATCAACGACTACAAGCAAGGCAAGTTCGGCTTCTTGGCGGATTGATGATCGCCTACCGAGGTAGTTGTATTCCGGAGTTCCATCAATGTTCAAGGCTTGTGCTTTGTTGGGACCCCAACCCAAAGTGTCGGTTCGTGCGGCGCTACCCTACTTTTGCACACTCATAAATCAGAACCAACAATCATGATCCGATCAAGCAAGGCCGTGTGGAAAGGAAGCGGCAAAGAAGGAAACGGCAAACTGACCAGTACGAGCGGTGTCCTGAAGGAAACGCCCTATTCATTCGAAACACGCTTCGTGAGCGAGGACGGCAAGGCAGGCACCAACCCCGAAGAGTTGATCGCAGCCGCACACGCGGGTTGCTTCACCATGAAGCTAAGCTTCCTAATGGGCAACAAAGGCTTCACGCCTGATGAACTCGATTGCACTTCCGAAGTGAAGTTGGGCCCTGTGGAAGGCGGCACCGGGATCACCGGGATCCATTTGGTGTTGAATGCAAAAGTTCCCGGCATCAGCCAAGCCGATTTCGATGCTTGTGCAGAAGATGCAAAGGTGAACTGCCCCATCAGCCAAGTGCTGAAAGCTGTGCCCATTACGCTGAGCGCGACGCTGGCGAAGTAAGACCGCACGGATCTACAAAATAATGAACAAGGCCCCGATCGATCGGGGCCTTGTTGCTTTTTGGGATCACGCGTTCCCATTCGCTGGAAGAACTGACCGTTCCTCGTTCGTGCCCACTACTCCTCCCAGACCGTGTGTCACTGATCGTCGGAGATCGCAAAATGTACTGTCCGTACCAACTCCCCATTCGCACCGATCAACACCAAGCGGTAGGTACCGGGCAATAGATCCTTGCGCTCTGGCGGTGAACCAACGGACACCCACCAACGCAAGGGGTGAAGCATCACGATGCGTTCATTCCACTCGGCCCAAGGCATGCCGCAATCCATCTGTGCTACGGGGAACGGATGACGTTCCACCCATCCACTATCGGTCAGCATCTCGATGCTGAACTGGGGCATCGCGCTTGCGCAACCACCATCGAGCAGTACACCACCAGAAATACGGAGCCAGATGGTGTCGGCATGTTGTTGTTCGATCTCCAACACCTTAAGCGCAGGTCGTGCGGCGACCTCTCGCTTGTACGCTTCCATCTCGTCCTCCACTTGCGACGGCGTTCCAGATGGCACGACAACAGGTTGGTTCCGGTAGTATTCCTCTTGCTTCGCCAGCTGTCGGCGGTAGTCCGCATCTCTAGCATCCCCGAGCCCATCCGCGATGCGCTGCTCCAGCTTGTCGAATACCGGGTCATCCGCCAACTCCGCATAGGTGTATCGCCCAGCACGAAAACGGAATACCTCGGGCGAAGGGTGGTCACCGGATCGCGCCATCACGCGTTGCACCAAGGCCCAACGGTCCACAGGTGCGTCCGGCAGATCGATCCGCATGATCCGTCCCCTGGATCACTTGTACATGCAGATCGGTGCACCAGCAGTCGATCACGCTGAACACCAACCTACCCCTGCCCGGTGCTGGTATCTCGGTCCCCGCAAGCGACCATTGCTTGTGATCGCCCGGTTTCTCCGGACCATATGGATACCCTTCACCAACCGTGAAATGGAGTGCCACCGACCACTGCTCCGTTGCCTTCGTGCGCGTTGCTTCGCGCAGCATGGCATTCTCCACCAACGGCCCCTTCATTGGCCTACCCTTCGCGTTGCGCACCATGAGAAAGGTGAGGTCCGGACCGCCCGGCTGTGCGTGCACCAGCAACGGCAAGAACAAGAGTACAAGAGCACACTTCCGCACGACCCTTCCGACCACCTCACTGAATGCTTTTCGCAGCATCACTATCCAAAGATCAAGTTGAATAAACGCATCGGCATACGGTACACCGAAGATGCGGAATGGTTCGCTTCCTGATCAATGCAGCCTACCGAACGCCATCTGTTCGATGTGGCCTGATGGGCCGAAGAAAACATCCAACACATAGGAAACCTCTTCATTCCGTAAATGCAGCGAGACCTTCTCCGGGGTGGATGAAAGCACCTCATGGAGATGGGCTCCCGCCAGTTCGTTCATGAGCGCGGGCATGTTCCGTGCGATCTGCTGTGCGGTGCGTGCTTCCACTATCGCAGGAGCGTAGGTCTTCGCGATCGCTTCTACGAGTGTCGTCTCCTTGCCGGAACCCAAGGCTTCCACGATCGCACTTGCCGCACGTTCGCGCTTGCCCTGGCCCAGTGTGTGCCTGCTTATTCCCTGCGCACTGACCGCTACATCTTTTGCTGGTACGGGGAATTGCAGACGGACGAGCGCATGGTGCTGCGTTGGATCCCGCATGACCGCCTGCAACCACTCCTGGTAACGCGATACGCGCACGAAGTGTTCACGTGCACCGTAGGAACCGGGTCCATCAGCACCGGGTTCGCCCATGGAACTTACCCCGGCCAAAGCAAGACCATCTGCAGTAGCAATGAACGCCGGACCGCCACTGTCCCCTGGACCGCCGGTGCCTTCGCGTTCCGTGGCGTCGGACCCCGGTGCGTCATAGTCGAAGATGAGGTGTGCATCGGTAACCTGATCAACGATGTTCGTGTAGTTGCGCAACCGACCCTCTCTGATCCATGCACCATCCGGCATTCGCATATCACCGTGACCGGCCATGATGATCGGACGGTGCAGTTCGTCACTATCGGTGTATAGGGCCGCTGGGGTTATACCGCTCACTTCTCCGTCCAATTCCAATAGGGCGATATCGTGGGGACCCATCGGTTCGAAGTCCGGGTGAAGGAAGATCCGTTTCACCGCAAGCACCTCGCCGTTGTCGAAGTACACCTGCAGGTCGCCGCCCGTTCGGCTGAACATGCCCTCTGCAACATGGCTTGCGGTGAGCACCCAGCTAGGGGCGATCAAGGTGCCGTCGCCACCGCGTTCACCCACTTTGCAGACCGTGGCGAACAGTGCAGCGGTATCTGCAGGCGCAGTGGGATCCTGACGCGCCATGTGCTCCTCCATTCTGCCGCAACCCGACTTTGACATGGAGATCAGGACACTGGCCATCATCAGAAAGGCGGGACTATTCATCGCAATTGTCCATCAGTTTCCGGAGCGTCGCGCTCATCTTCTTGATCTCCTTTGCTGTTACACCCTGCAGCGCCTGCAACCGGTAGGCTTTGACGATGGGTGCCAACTTCGCCACTTGTGCCTTGCCACTGCGCGTAAGTTCCAAGTGCACGGACCTGCGGTCGTGCTCCGGCGTGGTGCGCTCCACATGGCCCGCGTTCACCAGCAGGTCAATGATGCGGGCCACCGAGGCCTTGTCCTTGAACACCTCGTCAGCGATCTCCCCTTGCTTGATGCCCGGCTGGTGAACGAGGATGTTCAGCACGAGCCATTGGTCGATCGTGATCGCAGAGCCGGCCTGCACCAAGCGCCGCTGTGCGAACTGGCGGTACGTCTTGATCGCCTTCTCAATGGAGTAGAACACCACCGCATGTATGTCCGTCGGTACGCGTGCCATTGCGGATACAATGATACGTCATCTGTTGATATATCATCCAGATCAAATGCTCTTGGGTCAACACCCCTGTGTTGGAACATATGCAGGGATCGTTGACCGGTCGTTCAACAGTGGCGGCTGATCGGGCGCTGGGAACAGACCATTTCCGCAGGTTCGATGACCGTTCCTCGTTCTCGAACACCATTCGTCACCGGACAGGCAACGGTTCGATCACAGATCGCATCTGTCCGATATGAAAGGTTTGAGCGGCGTATGTGCGATGGTGATCTCGATGGCCGCCGTGGGGCAAGAACTGCTCCCCAACGGAGATTTCGAGACCTACACCCAATGCCCCGATTACGTCAGCCAGATCGATCGTGCCACCGGTTGGTCACGGCCTACCGAAGGAACGAGCGATTACCTCAATGCCTGCTTGGGTGTGCCGTTCAGTTTGAACGTGCCCGACAATGAGTTCGGCTACCAAGCCGCACACAGCGGCGACGGCTACGCCGGTTTCTATTGTTTCCATTCCTATAGCGAGGTGACCACTGCACCGGATGGCGACCATGAGTACGTGACGCATGCGCTCGCTGCACCGCTTACACCCGGCAGGCAATACACCATCGAATTCTTCGTGAGCCTTGCCGATGTCTCCAAGTATGCGGTGAACGATATCGGTGCTTTGCTCAGCATGGCGATCCCCACACGCACGGACGAATTTGCGATCACCGGCACACCGCAAGTGACGAACACTTCGCTCACCATGCTCGATGACAAGACCGGCTGGGCGCGCATACACGGTTGCGTCATTGCCGATTCGGCGTACGCGTTCATCACAGTGGGCAACTTCCGGAATGGTGCCTCCACCGTCTTCGCAGAGGTACCCTCCAACTTTCCGCTCATCTGGTACAGCTACTATTATGTGGACGACATCAGCGTGAAGGAAGTGCCGCAGCCGCTGCTCGGTCCGGACATCACCACCTGCGACGCGGCCACCCTTTCCGTGATCGATCCGATCCCCGGAGCGACCTACACATGGTCCACCGGCGAAGTGGGCAACACGATCGAAGTGGATACCGCAGGCACCTACAGCGTGCAGTTGGGGACCGACGGATGCGCCGCATCGGATACCGTGGTGGTGAACCTCGCATCAACGATCGTTCTCACACTCGCAACGGATACCCTTGTTGATCTTTGCGCGGCTCCCACCATCACTATCGGGCCGACCGGTTTGCCAACTAACGCAAGTGTGCAATGGTCCACCGGTGAACACACCCGCACGATCGAAGTGGCTGGATCCGGCGCCTACACCGTCACCGCATCAGCGCCGGATCGTTGCTCATCTTCTGCAACGATCACCGTGATCGATACGTGCACAACGCCCGTCTATGTGCCCAACGCCTTCAGCCCGAACGAGGACGGCATCAATGATCGTTGGCAACCCGTATGGCGCACGAATGCGGAAGCGAACATCGAGCTGACGGTCTTCGATCGTTGGGGCCAGGTGCTGTTCGCATCCACCGGTAACAGTCCGTCGTGGGATGGTCGCGTGAACGGGAACCTTGTTCCGATCGGCTCTTATGTCTGGAAGGGCCATGCACGCGACCCGAACACGCAAGTGGTCCGGCAGTTGAGCGGGCATGTTGTGCTGGTAAGGTGAGGACGTTGACCACACACCTGAACTGCTGAAGGTGGAGCCGACCCATTGCGACCAGACCGGTCTCTACTGAATACCTGATCAACCGCACTCCGGTGGAATGGTGATCACCCGTTGGACCGGGAATGGGTTCTTGGGGTCCTTCGCATTGGCGAACACATTGAACGCATGCACGATGTGTGTGAACCGGTCCGCATGCCGATCGTAATAGAGGTAGGGCTTTTCCCGGCCGACCACACGATCGATCACCGGAACATCCATGGGAATGACCCAATTGAAGGGGATCCCCAACTCGGGTGCAAGTTCCTGTGTGCGATAGGCCAGACCCCGCAGGTTCTCCCGTTGCAACATGTAGACCTTCACGATCGCTTCCTCGACCCGCTCACGCTCTTCGTTCAATCTGGTTTCGGCTTTAGTTGTCGCGTTTTCCATTGTTCTGCATTTGATCGTTCAACACGTGGTTCTTGACCGAGTCCATGTGTGCCATCATCCGTTGCATGTATCGTTCGTTCAACTCCATGCGCCTGCGGAAGAAGTCATCGTGGAAGAAATCGTGGTGCATCAAACTGTCCTGGAAGAACAGGTCGTTGAAACCCGGATCGTCCAAGAACGGAAAGCGTGTACGGAAACCCGGTTGGAAATCCCGGAACACACTGTCCATGAACGCACGATCGCCCACCTTGCCACGGTAAATGCTCGTGTAGGTGGAATCGAAACCGATCAGGTTGCCCTGATCGTCATACTGCTTGTTCACCTTGATGTCCACCTCGGGCGTATCCACGCGCAGGGTGGTCCTATCCTGGTGGTGCGTTGTTCCGGTTGGCTTGTCCTGCGCGTTGCAGGCAGCTAGCTGGAGCACGGTCGCGGCTGCCACGACCATGCCCTGTAAAAGGCTCTTGGTTCTCATGGCTATTGGGTTATTTGGCCCGCCGGAAGGATCGGGGGCGCTGCCCGATCGCAACACCCCCGTGCACCTTCTCAGCGAATGCTGATCATACGCTTCTTCGGTTTGCTCTCTTCCTTCTTCGGTACGTTAAGGCGAAGCACACCGTTGGAATAATCGGCTTTGATCGCTTCGCCGTTCACCGTGTTCGGCAGTACGAAGCTGCGCTCGAACGCGTTGTGGGTGAACTCCCGTCGCGTGTAACGCTCCTCCTCGTTCGTCCGGCCTTCCTCGGTGCGTTCCCCGCGGATCGTCAGGGTATCATCAAGCATCTCCACATGCAGGTCCTTCTTGTCGAACCCCGGGGCTTGCATTTCCACCACGAATTCTTCCGCGCGTTCCGTGATGTTCACGCGTGGTGCATGCTCTTGGTAGCCATCGCCACCCAGGAACCGACCAATGCTCTGCCCGAAGATCTCCGAGGCCAAGCGGTCCACCGGCGATGCTGGCGTCACCGGTACATTGTACTTTACAAGTGCCATTTTGATAACTATTTATTTTGTGTGCCCGACCACCATGGCCGGACTTCTGGACCAGGTCCTGCAAGCCGGATACCAGTGCCGCATCACTGTCAATTTGTTCCCTGTGTTGAACAAATTTTACAAGTTCCCTGTCGCGATCGCAGCGCGTGGCGAAAATTTGACAGCAGCGTGCGAACGAAGAGACAGTTCGTGGGACCTACCAAAACGAACAAGGCCCCGGAACTTCCGGGGCCTTGTTGCATTGCTTGTTGCCCGCTCGTGGCAACGCGCGGTAGGCTTATGCGGCACGGCCCATGGCGATATCGCTAGGCAGCCCTTCGCTCACCTTACCGATACCGATGATGCGGAACCAGCAAGCTTCATACGATGGCATCCCCGTTACCACCATGCGTTGGCGTGTGGTTTGACCCACCGTTACCCACGTGGTGGTGCCCAAGGTCGGATCGCTCAAGGCGCGCTCTACGCGGCCCATGCGTACTCCTTCCGCTTTGCCCCAGCGCACAAGCACCTCCTTCGCTACGGCCGTAGCGGTGACAGTTACGTTACCGGGAATACCGATCGTGTTGATCGGCTCTGGCTTCTTTGCGAGCTCGAAACCACTCGAGGCCAGTTTAGTAGCATCCCCATCACTTACGGCTCGCACATAGTCCGCGGTTACACGCAACGCACTGCGAACTTCCTGTACATTGGCATCACGGATGGTACGTGATTCAACGCTGCCGCCCATGGAATCATCGATGGACTTTGCGAAGGCATCGCTTAGTGCTTGCATTTGCACCAAGGTGAGAGGGGGTGCCGGGAACAGAGGGTTTCCGGTGAGCTTGCTGATCACGTGGTTCAACAAGGCTAGCAGGGCTGTCGGCAGCAGCAGATATAAACCGAGTTTGATGTTGGTACGCATTGTTCTTTTTTGACCTATGTGTCCCCTCGGCCAGAGGGCGTTTGTTTTTTAGGTTAAATTGGTTGACACAGCCTGTTCAACTGCATAGTTTCCCACAGAGTTCGCAGAATATGGCCATGGCCTATATGCTATGGAGTATTCCTATAATTTATGGAATATACCTATAAATTAGACCACCATAAACGCGTTTGAATACCCTTTTGGTCACGGGCGAACCCCAAAACGCCCGTATTTGCCCTATACCACGATCCTTATGTGCTCCAATACCGTGTGCATAGCTACCACCACGATCGTATGTGCCGACACCACGATCGTATGTGCCTACCACCACGATCGTATGTGAGCAGCACCACGATCGTATGTGCCCACCACCACGATCGTATGTGTGCGATACCACGATCGTATGTGCCCACCACCACGATCGTATGTGCCCACCACCACGATCGTATGTGCCCGATACCACGATCGTATGTGCCCACCACCACGATCGTATGTGTGCGATACCACGATCGTATGTGCCCACCACCACGATCGTATTTACCACCACGATCGTATATGCCCACCACCACGATCGTATGTGCTCGACACCACGACGTATGTGCCCCCCACCACCACGATCGTATGTGTGCGACACCAATCATCGTATGTGAGCAGCACCACGATCGTATGTGAGCAGCACCTCGATCGTATGTGCGCGATACCACGATCGTATGTGAGCAACACCACGATCGCACTATTAACCTGGATGCGGTTAATATCTATTTAATACACCCGAAACAATATCCTCACTTCATTCCACATTTGTATCATGCTCCATCACCTTATCAATAAACCCAATGACCAACTTGGAATTAGGAAAGCGGATGAGCATGATCCGCCACAGTCGTGGCAGGACGCAAACAGAAGTGGCCCTGGCCATTAACTTCAACCAACCCGGGATCAGTGATCTCGAACGGGGCGTGTCCACAGCCACCTTCGAGATCATCGCCCAACTGGCCCGGATCCTCTACTTCTCGCTGGACGTGTTGATGCGGATCGGACCCTTCGACCTTTTGGCCTGCCTGCTGCCCATGCCTCCGGAGCAACCAGCATAGGAGTGTTGGGTTCGCCAACCGTTCCACCAGGCCCCAATAGCGAACGCACCACAAGGACCTGCTCGGGGTATGCCAGCGCGGCACGAGCTGCCTACCTTGAAGTGCGTTCGGCGGCAAAGCTATACGGCGAGGCCAATGGGCATTACCCCGCCGCCACGGCCGCCTTTTACAACGTTGGCTCTCCGACCTGCTCAACCTCTTCTTCCGTGACCCGGACGATCCAGCAACCCTTTGGCCTTGGGGCAAGTTGGCCTTTTACCTTGGCCTCTTGGTGATTGGCGGTTGGTTGTTTGTTTCGGTGGCTTAGTGGCTTTTGGTGGCCTCTTTGGCTATTGGCTGCGCCGCCTTTAAAGGCTTTTGGGTCTTGGTGGTTGGTTGGGGGTTGGTGTTGGGTTCTTTGTTCTTGGCCGCCCTTGGCGGAATGGCTATTGAGGTTAGTGGCTTCGGAAGATTTGTTCGCGGCGGTAGGCTGGGGTCTTGGGTTTTGGGCTTCGGGTCTTTGGCTTGGGGTCATGGGCTTTTAAGTAGTTGGCGGTGGTGGCTTCGGCCATCAACTAACGGAGCGAGTGGGCGCAGCTTGGCGAAACAGGATCTTTTCAACAATACTTGAATCCCCGCTTCAAGTTGCTTATCATGTCATCGGTACCTCGACAAGAAATTCGTCACCCATGAAAACACCGAACAAACTGACACCGAGTAACGAACGGGAAGCACTGCAATGGCTCATTCCAGCATTGGACCGCCCATTGCAGAACATTCCCAACTTGGAATTCAAGAAAGCATGGTCCGCCCTCTTCTATCTATATGGCGGATTGAACCCGGACGAAACCGGGGACCACGGCAATGGGATCAGCATGTGGGATGATGGCTCGGACCGGTTCCGGGTCGATCGAACCACGGTTGATCGCACCGTTCTATGTTCTGAGCGGATGGCCAGTGGTACTTGTACCGCTGGCGGATGAAGCTTGGCGGCGCTGCGAGGCTGGGTTATTGGAGGCCGATGAACTGTACTGCTATGAGCTGATCCAGGTCGGGATCATGGATCGCCAGAAAGGTGAGACGGGACTTGCATCAACTGCGTTGAAAAGTTGAATAAAGGCGAGAATCGTGAGCAAATCAGCTAATAACTTTCCAAATAACACTTACACGTACCATGCGGGTATGAACAACTTTGCATCAATGCGGTTCATTGATCTCTTTGCTGGAGCAGGAGGCCTCTCAGAAGGCTTCATCAAGGCAGGTTTCACCCCAGTCGCCCATGTGGAAATGGACCGAGCTGCGTGTTACACGTTAAGAACACGCATGGCCTACCACCAACTTAAAGCTGAAGGGAACGAGGATATTTATCATAAGTATCTAAAAGGTGATATCGGAAGGGAGGCCCTGTTCGCAAGGGTCGCAGCACATTCATCGGTCTGTTATCAATACGAAGATCGATGATGAAACCATTCCACAGATATTCCGCACCGTGGACGAACTCGCAGATGGCCAAACGATCGATGCCATTGTTGGTGGGCCACCATGCCAAGCCTACTCCTTGGTTGGCCGGGCGCGGGATAAGAATGGAATGCGCGGGGACGAACGAAATTACCTGTACAAGTACTATGGCCGATTCCTGAAGCGGTATTCCCCCAAGGTATTCGTGTTTGAGAATGTCTTGGGCCTGCTGACCGCAGAAAAGGGTCTTTACCTCCGGAACATGAAGGCCTATTTCAAACGCATCGGCTATGAACTGGACCATACCATTCTTAACGCACGTGACTTTGGGGTTCTTCAGAATCGGAAACGCATATCGATCATCGGGCTGGAGAAAGGACCTCACTGATATATCGATGCCCGTGTTCACTCCGACGGAGTGGAAATATCAGGTATCAGACGTGCTTCGAGACATGCCCGCGTTGAGGTCAGGACAGGGCAAGATGACGGCGGTTAATTCTGGAGGGCCACCAACAGAATACCTCAAGCGGTCTGCTATTAGAAATGGAGTTGATGTAGTTACGCAGCATACGGCTAGGCCACATTCCGATCAGGACAAAACGATCTATCGAATGGCGGTTGAAACATGGGATCGCAGTAAGCAAAGGTTGAGGTATACCGACCTGCCAGAGAAGCTCAGAACGCATAAGAACAACAGCACATTCTTAGATCGGTTCAAAGTGGTTGCGGCAAATGAACCGTACTCACATACGGTTGTCGCACACATCAGCAAGGATGGGCATCACTACATCCATCCGGATATTCGGCAGAACCGATCACTATCGGTAAGAGAAGCGGCACGGCTTCAATCCTTTCCGGACGACTTCTATTTCGAAGGGATCAAAGAGACAAATCCACGTACGGCCGCCTTCAAACAGATAGGCAATGCGGTTCCGCCGATGATGGCGGAGCAAATCGCGTTGGGCCTCAAAGCGATGTTATGACAGTTGATCTTTCCCGGTTCGCTGCGGAGGATACTCCTCCGAAGGCTGGCGTTATGATCAACACCTTCCGAGCCTTTGGATACGATCTACGAACGGCAATTGCCGATATTGTCGATAACAGTATCTCTGCTGGTGCCCACCATGTTCGGATAGAGTACAATTGGGAAGGGCCTGACTATTTCATCAGTATACGAGATGATGGTCATGGCATGGCGTTGCCGGAGCTGATCGAGGCGATGACCCCTGGTAGTAAGGACCCCAACGATGAAAGAGATCCAAAGGATCTGGGGCGATTCGGTCTTGGATTGAAGACAGCCTCTTTCTCTCAATGCAAACAATTAACAGTCATAACGAAGCGCAAGTCACAGGATATTCTTCATCGTTGCTGGGACTTGGACCACGTGAATGCAACAGGAAAATGGTCACTACTTGATTATAACCCCGATCCGAAAATCGAGGAAAATCTAGGTGAGCACGGGACTTGTATTCTATGGAGGAAGCTGGATAGGCTGATCACTGGCTCATTAGAAAATAACGAAGTGGCTCGAACTGCTTATTTCGAGGAACTTCGCGAGGTAATGAAGCACTTGAGCTTGGTGTTTCATCGCTTCATTGAAAGGAACGAGTTGGTCATCGAGATGAACGGGAACAAGTTGATGCCTTGGGACCCCTTCATGAAGGGGAGTCCGGGCGTGCTTATCCCAGCGGAAGAGTTGCTTGACAACGGACGAATCAATGTGAAGTGTTATACAATGCCACACATCACGCACATCCCACCAGCGGAGAGAGCAGATGCAAGGACCGACGATTGGCCCGATCTACAAGGCTTCTATGTATACCGTAACAATCGCCTATTACTCTACGGAGACTGGATGGGGATGGGGACGAGATCCGAGCCTAACAAGAATGCGCGGATCATGGTCGACCTACCAAACTCTTTGGACCATGAATGGCAGATCGATATCAAAAAGTCCACAGCGAAGCCACCAGCGCATATTCGGAAACACTTGAAGCGGCTGGCGATGGTAACGCGGAACACATCCACGAAAATTCACAAGTTCCGGGGAAACAAGGTTCTGCTTTCAGCACAACGCCTCTTCGGTGACCTACAATGCGATTTGGAAGGCAATGGAAGACCGGGAAGGAAACTTCAACTATACTATCAATGAGGAACACCCATTGGTCCAGCATTTCGTGCAAAAGGACAAGCAGTCTTCGAAGGACCTGACATATTTACTACGACAAGTATCAGCAGCGGTTCCGGTTGAGTTGATCATTCAGAACCACAGCGAAGCAGCGTCCAAGCATGAGCTACGAACGCAGTATGGTGAATTGGACAAACAGACAATAGAGCTGGCACTGGCCATTTACAAGGGATTGCTTAGCGCTGGCATGACCTCAGAACAGGCCGAAAAGGGGCTTTTCAATACACAGCCCTTCAGCGAGTACCCAGAGCTGATCAGCTACATTCAATCGCTTTGAATTACAATGGACAAACAGAAGAACATTGCCCATATACTGATCGATGCACAAGGCGTTAAGCCAACGAAGGAGGTCATTCGTGATTGTGCACAACGTGCATTAACCATCCTACCAGATAGTAGCATTGACCTTGACGGACTAATTGAACAACTTGAGGCTGACTACCAAGTATTCAGGCTCGAAGCCACATCGCTGACGAACAATGAGATCAAGCCTTGGCTAAAGGATAAAAAGGGCGAGATCAAGTGGAGCTGTGGCGGCGATACGTTGATTACCTAAAGGTTAAGAACGCCTCTTTTGATACAGTCAGCTTGGATGACATCACAGATAAGATCTCGATAAGTGTGCGGACCCAAAAACGGCAGGACCTTGGGACCGCAGAGGAATGGTCGTCGGCAATGTGCAATCTGGCAAGACTGCGAATTACACCGGACTTATCAATAAAGCGACAGACGCGGGCTACAAAATGGTCATCGTCATCGCTGGTATACACAATACACTTCGCAAGCAAACCCAAGAACGGATAGACGAGGGGTTCATTGGACGCAACAGTGCCGACATAGTCCGAAGGGTCAATGGACAGAAAATCGGTGTGGGCAAATATGCAAGTGAGATCGAGGTATATTCCTACACTACCTCAGAGGAAAATGGCGACTTCAATCGGGGAATTGCCACGACGCTCAACGTTCCCATCACCGGAACAAACCCCACTGTGCTTGTCATCAAGAAAAACAAAAGTGTCCTAGAGAATCTAATACGGTGGCTGGCTCAGTTCTCTCAGAACGATGCTAATGGAAATCGAACGATTTATGACGTACCGGTATTGGTGATCGACGATGAAGCTGACAGTGCCTCCGTCAACTCAGGAACAGAAGATGACGTTAGGACCATCAATCGGCTCATCCGTGTGTTACTTAATCTCTTCCACAAGAATTCGTTCATTGGTTATACCTGCCACTCCATATGCCAATCTGTTCATCCCATCATCTTGGAATGAGGAGCTGGTCACTACAATCAATGGAGAGAAGTTCAAGGTTGGAGAAGATTTGTTTCCTCGGACTTCATCATCAACATCCATCCACCAAGCAACTATAGGAGCTACTGAGGTTTTCGGACACGGCGAGGCGGGTAGTGAAGACCTACCCTGACCCATTGCCAATAATACGAAGCTGCTGACCAAGAGCCCTACTTCCCTATGCGTATCACCGGGACCAATGCACATCTGTTACCGGATGGATTGCCCGCAAGTTTGAAGCGCGCAATCCAGTCATTCATACTTGTCTGTGCCATTCGACGACTTCGGGGACAAGGCAGCAAACACAACTCCATGTTGGTGCATGTGGCACTGCGGGTTCTATGGATGGATCGCATCGCTCGGCTCATCAATGAAGTAGTTCACGACTATAGCAATTAGATACAGCTCAACGCGGGCCCTGTCCTGAAAGATCTGGAACTGCTCTTTCAGGAGGACTTCCTTGGAACCACCACTGTTGTCCGGAAGAACTTGCGATACAAGGATCCTTTGATCAAGGACATCACATCGAAGGACGTTCGGTCCGAACTTGCCGCTGCAATCACGAAAACGGAGGTCCGTGCAGTTCATGGACAAAGGAACGTGCGAAATTTGGAGCACACGAATATCCAAGAACTCAACTATGAAGAATATGCAAATACGGGCTTGAATGTGATTGCTGTAGGCGGAAATAAGCTGGCCCGAGGTCTCACATTGGAAGGCCTATCGGTCAGCTACTACTTGCGCACAACTCGCATGTATGATTCCCGCATGCAGATGGGACGCTGGTTCGGCTATCGACCAGGTTACGTAGACCTGTGTAGGTTATATACAACATCCGAGTTGCAGCTTTGGTATGAACATGTTGCTATGGCTACAGACGAAATGCGTGCGGACTTTGACGTGATGGCCGCACAGAACAAAACTCCGGAACAATTCCAAATCAAAGTACGGAAGCACCCAGGAATGCTTGTGGTCACGTCTGCTGCAAGAATGAAAGGTCATGAAACTTTGCAACTGTCATTCTCTGGCCGCCTAAAGCAAACTTATGGGTTCAGCGATGATATCCTCGTTGTAGAGCGGAACTACAATGCGCTTGAAAACTGCTCGCTGAATTAACCGAACCAAACGAACAGTCCTCTACAGAGCTTATATGGAACAACGTAGCATCGAGCCGAGTAATTGATTTTCTCTCGCGCTATAACGGTTTGGCCTTCTTCCCGTCCGAAACGATGCGGGACTACATCATGAAGCAGAATTCTGGTCAGCTATTGACCCATTGGAATATCGCGGTCATACTTAATTCGAGTTCTCAGCATCCTGACCAATTCAAGTTTCGGGAGGTAAAGAAGCAGGATTTCAAGTGGGCTGCCGGGGGCACGGAAGGAGGTCTATCTGCGAGAAGCCTCGTGTACAAGGATGGAAAACTTGTTGTCTATGGTGGCAAGAATGCTATACTTGATAAAGGTGCCCGGATGGCCGATTTGCATTTCAACAAGCCTAGGAAAGAAATCAGCGAGGATGATATTCGGTCCAAGCGAAATGAGCTTGGGATTCCACTTCTGATTATCCAACCCATCGACGAAAGGGTTTCGAACAAGAAGCATATGGTCCCCTTTATTGGAGTCGGTATTCAGTTCCCGGAAATCAAGGGCGAGATGGCATTCGAATATGCAGTACGCCCAATGGTGGGTATGGATGAAGAGGTACAGGTGAGCGATGATCCTGCGGACAACGATGATTGAGGTCCGATCAATCTGGAAGATCTGATGCGCGAGGACACCTCACGTACGGTTCACCATTCCATACCCGAATTACAACGAATACGTTGCGTGCTGGGATACACCCCGCAAACCAAAACCCGGTTTCTTCAACTGGATATTCCTTCAAAATGGCCAGTCGTTCTTCCAGAGACGCACGCAAGCCGTTTTACTGGAGCAAGTAACCTTGGGTGATGGAAACGAAGTCCTGCTCTTGGTGTTACAAGAACCTGGGTTGACAGATGTTTTCAGCCTTTTTGTAGATGATGTTCTTCATCATCTACAGCAAGCAGAGGATGCTGCACACGCGGCTACATTGCTGCAAACACGTTTTGAGCATTGGCAGCAACTCTTCGCCAAGCTTTCTTCAGACCTGATCAGCTTGAAATTCAGCGTGGCTTGTACGGCGAACTAGTCATTCTCCGACAGCTACTGGATCACCATTCCAATCACCCCGCGATCTGGGATTGCTGGAGGGGGCCGTACAGCGATAATCATGATTTCAGCATGAACGGCGTAGCCCTTGAAGTGAAGTCCTCGGTTGCGAGTTCGCCGATTATGCACATCTCCAATGAGCTACAACTGGACATGACCGGATGGACGGTGCTTGTATTATGCTTGGTTCATTTGAACGAGGCTCGGGGAAGCGACCGTACGCTATCATCGCTTATTCATGAGCTGATAGAGCGTGGTGCCGGACGCCCAGCCATTCAGCAAACGTTCAGGTCCAAACTGGGAAAGATCGGTGTTGAGCAACGTCACTATGAGCTATTCACTGAGCTGGGCTATGAAGTGCGCTCTACTAGCTTCTACGGAGTAACCGATGGGTTCCCGTCGATTCGAAGGAGTTCTTTGAGCAACTCCGTCAAAAAAGTAACCTATGAACTCATACCAGCTGGAGTCGATTCTTTTCAGATCGATCGCGGCAGTGCAATGAACCATTTTCTTCCATCATGAACATCCCCTCTCCCATTTCGGTGGATCACGAATTAGAGATCTTCATTCAAACGCTGCATAGCGAGGTGGACTCGATTCTCGAGACCGAACCCGAGGTGCCACGACCGAGAATGTCTTCTCCGAACACATCCTTGGCCTCCTTTCCGATGCCGGTGAGACTGAAAGCCCGATCCGGTGCCGATACGAAAAGGAGAACAAACACGGTAATACCGAACTGAAGATCAATGGATACGCCATTGATGAGAACCATGAAACGCTGGACCTCTTCATCACACACTATCAACATGCACCGCAGGCCTACCGCATGCTTAAGGCTGATTTCGACAAACTGCTGAAGTGGCCGGCAAACTTTGCCAACGCGGCATTGAAGGGGTATGACGATGATATCGAACCCAGCGCGATGGAAGCTCTTGCACTCGCTAAAACCCTCCGAAAACACCACAAGGGTTTTATAAGAGTCAACATCTTTCTCATCAGCAATGGCCTTATACCTCATGACTCGCCGAAGAACTTCAAGCTGAAAAGCTTCGAAGAACTCACCATCAATTTCCATATCTGGGATATCGAACGACTCCACCGTCTGGATCAGTCGACGAACAACAGGGATCCTATACAGATCGACCTGCGCGAACTAACTGGTAAAGCCATTTCTTGTTTAGCGATGCCGACCGAGAACGATGTGTATGAGTGTTATCTCGCCATTGTTCCGGGAACACTTTTGGCGACCTTATATCGCAATTACGGAACCAGGCTTTTGGAAAGCAACGTGCGCGCCTTCCTCCAGCAAACCGGGAAAGTGAATAAGGGGATCATGCAAACCATAAGGAATGCGCCAGAAATGTTCCTACCTTATAACAACGGTCTTGCGGCCACGGCGTTGGATGTACAAACGGAAGTGGTCAACGACCATTTGTACTTGACCAGTATGCGCGACTTCCAGATCGTGAACGGAGGGCAGACAACAGCTTCATTGTTCCATACTGAGCACAAGCACAAGGTGGATCTGAGCAAGGTATTCGTGCAGATGAAATTGACGGTGATCAAGGATGAGGAAAAGAAGAATGCTGCCGTCCCGGACATTGCACGTTATGCTAATAGCCAGAACAAAGTATCCGAGCTTGACCTTTCTTCAAACAACCCCATCCTCCAGAAACTAGAAGAGCTATCGCGTACAGTTTATGCTATTGACCAAGTGGATCGTAGCAAGCAATCCATTTGGTATTTCGAACAGGTCAAGGGTCAGTACCGTGAAGCGCTTGCGAAGGAACCCAACAACAGGAAGGAGGCATTCAAGCGGAAGTATCCTAAGCCACAAGTCATCATTAAGTCCGAAGTGGCCAAATACATGAACACATGGGCTCGACTGCCCTATCATGTTGCAAAGAGGCGCTGAGAAGAATTACAACATCTACCTCAAGACCATTACTGAGGGAGTTCAAGAAGGTCATGCCGGTCGGGTGTATTGGGAGGATATCGTTGCGAACGCCATCCTCTTCAGGGAAACGGACAAGCTCTTTGGTCGAAAGGGCAAGGACGCCATTGGTGACACAAACATCAAAGCTCCTACAGTGGCCTATACACTAGCATATTTGCATGAAGTCACCAACGGCAAGCTGGATCGCAGGGTCCATTTGGAAGCATCAGACATTGCCAGCCGTTCTTACGACTGAGCTAACCAAGGGCCTTCTCTTCGTGTATAACTTCCTCAACAGCTTGGAGGAGTCGTTGATTAGTGAAGCCGCCAAGTACGAAAGGACATGGGATGCTCTTAAGAGTACGAAGGTCCATCCTTTTTGATATGAAAACACTATCCGGATTGATAGCTTCAGAGGGTGAACTGAAAGCTCGTTACAGTCAAGCAGATGCAGATGCTGACAAGGCACGGAACTATGCAATGCTGAATCGTATTACGGAAATGGGGACTCGGTTCTGGAGTGGTCTCAGCATTTATGCGTCGGGACACGCCTTCGACTCGAATAAGCAGGGCCTTATCTTGAACATCTCGAATAAGTTGCTGCGTAATGGTAGTGGTCTGACAGAGCGCGAGGTGGAGAAGGCGGACGCATTACTTGATGATTTCGAAGCCTTGGGGTTGAATATCGAGGACATTCGGTCACTTAGTAAGCAAGAAGAGAAACCCATCTTGGACACAGAGCAGGCCATGCAGCGCTTCGCCGTCGTTCCGGATAAGGAATGGCAGCGGTTCTTGGATCTTGGAGAGCAAACCAATCAGGCTGTCCCTACGATGAAGCCAAAGCGATCAAAGAACTCCGTACTTACTTGAAGTCTAAGAGTAAAGAAATCTTTCCGGTCCTGAAACTCAAACTCGTGGAAACTGCCCTTGGAAAATTGAAGCGCTTAGGTGTGAATGTTTGAAAAACATGTCAAACCGTTTTCCATTAATTCGCCGCTCACACGCTACTTCGAACCTCTGCATCTACTGGGCAACATAGGCTCTTCTAAATCATTGTAGCCAAAGCGATCACCCCAACCAACGCACCCACCAACACCACCATGGCCACAATGGAACGCGGGTTCGCATAATCCACGGTCCACCGAGGTAGGATCGTTTGGGTGGGAAGAGGCGTGGGTCCTCCTTGTTGTAGTAGAACAACCACGCTTTCCAATTGGCGGGATCGGCGTGCCAACGGTCCTTTTGTTCTTGGGTGGGTTTGCTATTCAGCATCATGATCGTACAATGCTGTGGATCCTAATTCCTTGCCTCTTCCAACTAACAACCTACCCGGATCAATCAAGCCCAGGTACCCATCGGCATTTCTGTTAGTAGCTCGGTCTCTTCGGGTGTGGCAGCAGCCGGTGGGTCTTGTTAAGCGTACCGGGAGTCGAGCTCAAATTCGGCGGCCCAACGGACCCTTCACACTTTTCAATATCCGCCATTAACTTCGCACGATGCGCGTTCTGGTCGGCATCTTGGTTATCCTTCTCCTTACCACATGCCGTAGGATGGATCCGAAACCCCGATCCCCGGTAATGGGTGTGGTAGTGTCTCCGGGATACAACGCACGGATCTTAATGGAGTACCGATCCCACCCCACGAAAACACGGACTGGCGCATTGCGGAGGATTGGTGCCCGGCCGTGGAAGATCTATTCGCTGGTCGGCCACCGGTGGTCATTGTAACAGCAGCGCCGGACTCGTTGGTCGATCGCGTGTTACCCGAACCCTACGGACCATATCATGGTCTTGGGTTTTTAGGGATGATAGTTCGTACGTGGATATTCGATTCGTGGATGAGCAGTTCCAACTCCTGTATTCGTTGGATTCCTGACGACACGAAATCGGTGGTTCGAACTTGACAGCATGGGGATCGCTGGCCCACGGATCGTTCGGGCGCGTCTACCGCGTAGGTCCATGGCGATGGCGCACACCGTGGTCACGGGGACGCCTGGTCGATGAATAGGCGTTCCTTATGGGTACCTCGTAGTACCTCACTCCGGCGGTATCGACCTTTGGTCGACCCTTCGGAGCAAGCACTTCTCGTTTGGTCATCCGGCGTTGCTTCTCGGTCAGTTACCTATGGGTAACTTCCTTTCGTCGCGCCTTGTCTGCCCAGAACGATAAGCACTTTTGCCTCCCGCAGTTCAGCGGGACGTTCGAGGTACTTTGAGGTACCCATATGCAAGTAGCAGGGTCCACCCAGGTGCCCAGCCCGTACGTCCACCCACCCTACCACCCCCGCCCTTCGCTATCCCGACCACGGGAAACACAGCGATGCACAACATGACCATGGCCACAATGGAACGCGCGTTCGCGAAATTCACGGTCCACCCGAGGTAGCATCGTTTGGGCGGGAAGAGGCGGGGATCCTCAGTGGACCACGATCTGCTGATGGATCATAAAGCGCTTTCGAAAAGGTGATATATCGCACCCAAAGCGACAACCATTTCACTCCTGCCTCGTCCTCTCTGCATGGACCCGCGCGCACTGGCTCCCCTCCTTTTGCTTCTGTGCACACAAGCGCTTATGGGGCAATGGATCCGTTCGTACACCACCGGCTCGGGCGATAACCGCGTGGAGCGGCTCGCGAACGGCGATGCACTGTTCCATCCGGATCGTGGTCCAAGCATGGTGCGGGCCACGCCCAACGGCAACATTGTGTGGGACCGCAACTACGGGGTCGCGATCCAAGCCGTGGCAGAGCAGGCCTCCGGGGCCTTGGTGGCCCTCTGTGTGGTGCCGCACAGCACGCTGCCGGGGCTGGGCCACCCGGCGATCATGTTCTTGGATGCGCAGGGCCAAGCCACCGCACCCCTCAAGGTGATCGACGTGGATGTGCAGGGCTATCATTGGTTCGATCTGGCCTTGGCGCCCAACGGCAACATTATCGTGAGCACCCACAACGGCAGCGGCGCGGGGTCGGTGCATGCGTTCGATGCGAACGGCGGCCACCTGTGGTCGCGCAACGGCAATGGACGCACACCCTCGCGCACGGTGTGCGGCAGCGATGGTTCGATCTATGGTGTGTATGGTCCGCTCCTGATGAAGTGGAGCGCTACCGGCGATCTCCTTTGGCGCAAGAGCATTTCTCTTTCCGGTAGCTCGCTCGTGCTGTGGGACATCATCATTACTGGTGGCATCCCCGTCGCGCTGGCCCTCCACGGCGTTACCGGCCAACTGACCAGGCCCGCGCTGGTGATGTTCAGCACCGATGGCGCGGTGAGCAATGCGGTGACCTGGGAACTGGCCCAGTTCGAACACAGCGCTTCCTACCTCGGTTTCTCCGGAACACCGAACGGGGCCATCGCCATTGCGGCCAGCTTCACCAGCAACACCCCGGTGGTGCAACGCGGTGCCCTGATCACCACGTACGTGGACCCGGTGATCGCCAATACACGGTGCGAGGAAGTGGACCTCGGCTACACCACCCTGCACGATGTGGCCGCGTCCGATGGTGACGGCTGCTATGTGATGGGGTATTCCACCACCAATGGTACGCAAGCCGCCGCCATGCTCATGCGAACCAATAGCAGTTGGTGGTTGGGCGATTGCGCACGACAACTACAAACCCCGCTCAATATTCTGCTTGCTCCTGTAATGGCGAACAGCACGGGGCAATTGCCGTTGCCGCTCACCGCCAACATTTCTACACGACCAGTGGTGCCCACGGTGGGAACACACACGGTGTACCCGGTGTGCGGTGCCGGTGATCGCAGCGCGATCAACCTGCGTGTGATGCTGGGCGGACCGTACGACACCAACACCGGCACGATGCGCGGTGACCTGCGGAACAACGGCATGGTACCGCTTACCGAACCCTACACTGCGCTCGGTTACACTTCTGTTGGTGCAGCAGGTGGCATTACCACACCGTACCAGCTGGGGTTCGGCGATGCGCAAGCGGTGTTGGACTGGATCTTCGTGGAACTGCTGGAACCGAACGGCAACGTGGTATCCACCCGAACGGCGCTCGTGCGACGCAACGGCACGGTGACCATGCCGCACGGCAGTGCCACCGTGGTCTTCCATGTTCCTGCCGGCAACTACCATGTGCGCGTGCGGCACCGCAACCACCTTGCAGCTGTGACCGCGACACCGATCGCACTCGGCGCCAGTGCGGTGCTGGACCTTACCACCTCTCCCACATACGGGATCGAAGCCCAAAGGACCGTGAACGGCGTGGCCATGCTTTGGCCCGGCGACGTGAACGGCGATGGCATTGTCAAGTACACGGGCCTGAACAACGACCGCGACCCGGTGCTCGTAGCGATCGGCGGCACGGTGGCCACCAACACCGTGAGCGGATGGTACACCGGCGAGGACGTGAACATGGACGGCGTGATCAAGTACACGGGCACCAACAACGATCGGGACATCATCCTGCAGACCATCGGGGGCGTGGTCGCCACGCACACACGACAGGCGCAAAGCCCGTGATGTGAGGCCAGATCACACTCAACAATGGAACACCTGAATCGCGATCACGACCTTTGCGCACAGCACCATGCGCATCAAGATCACGAAAGAACACGACGGCCACCGGCTGATCTGTACCCGACGGAACGGCACCTCCACCCAGGGTGCGATCGGCCCGAAGTTGCCGCACCACGACCTTGCGCATTATGTGGTGGAGCGCGAATTGCACTTGGACCAAGGCTTCTTC
>JADKFY010000034.1 GCA_016717305.1 Flavobacteriales bacterium | reverse complement strand
AAATGCTGAAGCTAATCGGTTAATCGGCCAGATATATATTGGTGCTGAGCGCGGAGTTTCTGACATAAAGCGCGATACTAAGAAGGGGATAGAATTTTTAAGTAAGGCGCTGAGCCTTGGAAATTCAGAAGCAGCGTTGGACCTAGGAAATTTGTACTACTACGGAAACGGCGTCAAGGAGAGTCGTAAAAAAGCGGAGCAATACTGGAAACAATCATATGAACTAGGAAATGAAAATGCCGGTTTTGCGTTGGCTAACTACTATTATGATCACAGTCCTGAAAATAGCCAAAGGACGATTGAAATAATGAAGGATTTAATCATCCGGAATGAATATAAAGGAAATTGCTGCTCAAAATTGAGCAAAATATATGCTTCCGGACATGGACCGATTTCGCCAGACCAGAAATTGGCGCTATTCTACATGGAACAAGGAGCATTCGAGGGGCATGTTCATTGTTGCATGAACTTAGGCTTAAAATATTACCGTGGAGACGGTGTGCCTCAAGACAGGGAAAAAGCAATTTCTCTTGTTCAAAGAGTTTCAGGTAATGATTTGTTTAAACAGGAAGTTACCGTTATCCTTGGGAAGATGATTAAGAATGAAACCATATAACTAGGCCTAATATGCATGTGCCGCAAGCCACCCTCGTCCCGGTGACAACTCCCGTTGAAGCATGATACCTTCGTCCAGGAACAAGTGCACGAAAGGCGGCCTGCGGCAAGCGCAGGACCGTTAGCAAAGGAACCAAATCCAGTAAGAAGGGCTAATACCCCTACCCCAACCCAACAAGATCGCTCACCCCAACCGGTCTGCGCGTGGTAAACCCTTCACCGTAAGTAGCACCGATCAGTCGGCCCATTTCGCGGGCACGGGCTTCCCGTGAAGGGTAAAAGTCGGGGGTTGCTATTGGGCTGGTGGCTCGGTGCTGGTAGGATCATGGAACTGGGAGGCGGATAGCGTGGAGCACGGTCACTGGTCGCCACGCTTCTTGGTCCTTTCCCTCGTAGGTGGTGGGTACGCGTCGCAGACCGCTCAGGAAAGCGGCTTCGGCCACGAGTGAAGCCGCCCGGCCATGGTCCGGATGCCGATCGCGCACGGCATTGGTGATCAAGACCTTGGGTTGGTGCCTACGGATGGCGATGATCACGCGTTCCAAACTGGCACGGTCGGCGGTAAAGAAGCCATCGGGAAGGCCCAATTGGTAGCGGAAGGCTGCACCGAGCACCTTTCGCGATGCTTCGGCCTCGCGTTCACGGATCTCCGCCGTGCCGCGGGTGCCCAACTCGCCGGCTGTCAATTCCACAAAGCCGACCGTATTCCCCTTGGCAATGTGGTGCAACACCGTTCCGGCCATGGAGATCTCCACATCATCGGGGTGCGCGGTGACACAGAGGATATCGACCTTCTCGCTCATTTCCCTTCGATCCAATTGGTCACGCGGGCATCGGTCGGTTCCACCCCGCTTTCCGGGGACATGACCGTGGCCCTGCTCATCGATCAGGTACTTGTGGAAATTCCATTTCACGGCCGTGTCCATTACGCCGTTCTGCTCCTTGTTGGCCAGCCAATTGTACACGGCGTGCTGCTCGCTACCCTTTGTGCTCACTTTGGCCATCATGGGGAAGGTAACGCCGTAGTTCTTCTGGCAGAATTGCGCGATGTCCTTCTCGGTGCCGGGTTCTTGGCCACCAAAGTCGTTGCTGGGGAAGCCGAGAACCACGAAGCCCTTGTCCTTATAGGTGTTGTACAGTTCCTGAAGCTGCGCGTACTGCGGCGTGTACCCGCATCTGCTTGCGGTGTTCACCACCACGATCTTTGGCCCTTGTATTGGTCCATTTTCACCAATTGGCCATTGATATCGGTTGCGCTGAGGTCGAAAAAGGACATGCCGGATGCGGGTTGGCAGCGTTTGTGGAAATGAAACGGGACCTACTTGGACGCGGTTCTAGCAGCCAAAGGTGAGCAGGGGGGTGAGGAAACCGAAAAGAAGGGTTCGCATATTTTATCGGTATGAACCAACGGGAACGCATATGGTTCGCGTATCGGGTAAAGGAAGGAAAAGTTGCACCGGCCGAACGGTTCTGCATGCGACGAAGGCGCAACCGTGCAAAGATCCGGAAAGAAGGGATGCGATCGTCACTTTTTCGAGTTGATCACGTAGAAACACCCATGCGCAGTTCCCGATCCCTCCTACTCTTCTCTACCACCTTTGTCGTTCTCGGCTGCATGGCACAGGATGCCGTGCGGATAACGGACCTCGCACAGATGGTGCGCAAGCCGGATCTGGCCCAGGACAGAGCGGTACGTTCCGGCATGCAGGCTGCAGGTGTGGACAATGCCCGCATAGAACTAGCCCTCCACAACGGCAAGGCCAGCCAACTCCCGATCGGGCTGAGCACGGATAGTGCGTTGTCCGTGAATGCCGAATTGGCCCAGAACTACCGCGCCCACCGCATCTGCAGCTATTCGGATGGAACAGGCTCCCAAGTGCTCGTACAAGTTCTGGTGGAAGAGAACCACCACATGCCCAATGAGCTACGGAGCAAGCAGGACCTTTATCTGGTCTTCCCTGAAGCGGCGGTGGAGATGAACCTGACCGATGCACGAAGACCGAAGGCGAGCCCTGGACCCAATTGGGAGCGCATGAAACCCGCGAAGATCCTGGTGCCGGATGGTGTTTACGCCACCTATGATCTAGCAGGTGATTCCTTGATCATGCAAGAAATGATGAATGCAGGATTGAGCACGGCGGAGATCGACGCAGTTGTCTTTCGCTGTCACGAACGCAACTGGCCTTCAGGGATCGATGAATTCAACGAGCGTTATCCCCGATTGAAGGAATTCAAGAAGTACAAGGCTTTCGAAGTGGCGAATTGGGATGATAAGGTCCTTTTGGCGATCCCCAGTGCGGTGAACAAACGGATGCCCACAGGCACCCGACCTGCAGTGGACATCTACATGGTCTACACCCAAGAACTTGAGGTGAGCAAGAAAGCGAAGAAACAGAAGAAGGTAAAGCGTAGGAAACCCCGCCGACGTTAGGTTTCTTGATCTACCTCATTGAAAAGCGCGACAGAGATCGCGCTTTTCTGTTTTGGGTTAGACCCTCCAAGCAGACTCCCCGTTTCCGCCATACGGCGGATACCAAGGCAAAAGAGGAACCGCAGATCAACGCGGATGAACGCAGATAAATTCAAAAACTTCCTGTGACCTTTGCCATCTTACAAACCGGAAAGGGGCAGATGGGTTCCGAGGATTCAAGTATTGCGCCCGCCGCATGGCGGTTGCGAGACCCACGTGCGTCCGACCTTACGCTGGATCCGCGCACTCCTACCTTCGCACGGTGAAATTTGCAGAGATCACACACTTGGTCCGGCTGGAAGTGGCCTTGGACCTACGGCAGCGGGCCACTTGGGCGGGCATGTTGCTCTACGTGGTAAGTGCGGTCTATGTCTGTTTTCTGGCCGTCAAGTCGGGTTTGGGAACGGCCACTTGGAATGCCTTGTTCTGGATCATCCTGCTGTTTGCGGCCTTCAACGCCTTGGCGCGCTCCTTCCAACGGGAAGACGGCGGAAGGCAACTCTATCTGTACACACTTGTTGACCCACGTAGTGTGATCCTGGCACGGGCATTCTACAATGCGGTGACCATGGTCGTTCTCAGTTTGCTGAGCCTGGCCGTTTACCTCCTTTTGTTGGGCAGTTCGAACTTGGACAATGCCGACATGGGGCAATTTCTATTCGCAGTGGTATTGGGCGGCATCGGTTTCGCGAGCGTGCTCACCTTGATCTCCGCCATCGCAGCACGGGCAGGGAACGGTATCGGTCTGATGGCTATTCTCGGGTTCCCGTTGGTACTTCCGCTTTTGCTTTTGGTGATGCGCGCAAGCAAACTGGCGTTGGACGGCGTGGCATGGAGCGTGATCAGCACCTACTTCGGTGGGATCGTTCTGTTGGATCTGATCACCATCACCTTGGCCTGGATCCTCTTCCCGTACCTTTGGCGCGACTAGGTTTTGGGTTGAAGAAGTTTGCTACTGGCTTCTGGCTATTCGCTATTTGTTGCTAAAGAACAAATAGCTAATAGTCAACAGCAAAAGGCCAGAAGCCAACCTTAAAAAGAACAGTGATCGGTTGATGAAGTATTGGTGGAAGTTCCTGGGCATCGGCCTGTTGCTTTTCGCGTCCATTGCCGCATTGCGCACTCCATTGTCACCGGCTTTGGTGCATGTCTCTCCGGATCGGGTGGCGCCAGGACCGGCCGTGGTCGAGGTACTTGGGTACAACACGAATTTCCAAAAAGGAAGTACAGTAGGCTACTTGGAGAATGCTGGTCAACGCGTGTGCGGGAGTGCCGAAGTGATCGATGCCACGCATTTACGCTTGACCTTGGAAGTTCCAGCGGGCATGAAGGACCACCTTACGACCGTTGGTATTGATCAACTGCGGTACGATGGGGCCTTGTTCACCGAAGGACTCGGAAGCGGTATTGAAAGCGGTGCTTGTGGACCAGGGGTGAACAAGATCGATCTATCCGGAGTTGCATTCACTTTCCCGAACCGGTCCATTTTGTATGAGAGCATCCGGAACCTGCATTTCCATGTGCCCATGTGGTTCGCCATGATCTTCCTAATGGGCATTTCCGTGGTCTACAGCATTCGCACCTTGGGATCCAATTCGTTGGAACACGATCGGGCATCGGTCTCGGCGGCCCAAGTGGGGCTGGTGTTCTGCGCATTGGGATTGATCACCGGTGCAGTTTGGGCGCGTGCCACTTGGGGAGCATTCTGGACCAACGACGTAAAGCTGAACGGTGCGGCGGTAACCGGTTTGATCTACTTGGCCTACTTAGTTCTTCGTGGCTCAGTACAAGATGCCCACAAACGGGCGCGTTTGGCCGGGATCTACAACATCTTCGCCTTTGTCCTGCTTGTCCTTTTCCTTTTCGTGGTGCCCCGTCTGAACGCCATCGACAGTCTGCACCCCGGCAATGGTGGCAACGGTGGGTTCAGCGATCTGGACCTGGACAACCGCCTTCGCGCCATCTTCTACCCTGCTGTTCTAGGCTGGATCCTGCTCGGCGTATGGATGTTCACACTAAAGAACAGGGCTTCCAAATTGAACGACCAACTCGACCGATGAAGTACTTCACATCACTTGCATTGCTTCTTTTCACCCTACAAGCCAAAGCCCAAAATGCGGCACCAAGCTGGTTGGAAGAGAGCCTGTACGGCAACGGAAAGATCAACACTGTGGTGATCGTTGTGGCCATTATCTATTTGGGCATCGGGCTTTGGATGTTCAGTATGGACAGGAAGCTCTCCCGGATGGAAAAGAAGTTGAAACCTTGAACACTGTCAAATGAAAAGGAACCACATCATCGCTATCGTGATCATCGCCGTTGCCATCGGGGCCTTGGTCGGATCGTTGTACGATAGCAGCACCTATGCCGACCTGGACCAAGCAATGGCTCATCCGGGCAAGGAATTCCATGTCGTTGGCACATTGGACCGGAGCGAGGCGATCATCTACGAGCCGAGCCTGAACGCCAGCTTGACCACCTTCACCATGTTGGACCTGCAAGGCAAGCGTTGCACCGTTCACTTGGCAAAGGCGAAACCACAGGACCTGGAACGCAGTGAACGATTGGTATTGATCGGAGAAGCCAACGCCAGTGGTGAATTCGAGGCGCGCGACATGTTGATGAAATGTCCGAGCAAGTACAATGAGGAGAACAAGGTTGACGCTTCGGATGCGTTCAGCGCAAAGAGGTAAAAGTTGAGCATTGTATTGGGGCCAGGATGACGGTTTGAAGAAGGTTGAAGGGTTATGATCGAATACATCGGAGAACACACTTGGGCCGGACAACTTGGCCACGTATTGGCCATACTTTCATTTGTTGGCGCCTTGCTGGCCACCATGTCCTTTTTCTTGGGCGAGCGTGGGAAGAAGTTGGAGTGGATCAAATTGGGTCGTCTCGGATTCCGGCTGCATTCTTTGGCCGTTCTCGGCATTGTGGTGATGCTGTTCACCATGCTGTTCAAGCATTGGTTCGAATTCGACTACGTCTGGAAGCACAGCAATTTGCAGATGCCCTTGCGGTATATCGCAAGCTGCTTCTGGGAGGGGCAGGAAGGTTCCTTCCTTCTATGGACGTTCTGGCACATGGTCCTGGGCAACATCTTGATCTTCAAAGCAAAGGGTTGGGAAGCTCCGGTCATGACCGTTGTTGCGTTGGTGCAGGTCTTCTTGGCCACGATGCTCTTGGGCATCTATGTCGGTGACTTCCGCTTGGGCAGCAGCCCCTTCCTGTTGATCCGGGAATTGCCGGAGAACCTCGGCTTGCCTTGGACCGGGATGGCTAATTACCTAGCAGCGATCCCTTCCTTCGCTGATGGTCGCGGCTTGAACCCGTTGTTGCAGAACTACTGGATGGTGATCCACCCTCCTACCCTGTTCCTTGGTTTTGCGTCCACTTTGATCCCCTTTGCTTATGCTATTGCAGGCCTTTGGCGCAGGGATACCAATGGATGGATCACACCAGCCCTGCCATGGACCTACTTCGGGATCATGATCTTGGGAACGGGGATCCTGATGGGCGGTGCTTGGGCATATGAGGCGTTGAGCTTCGGTGGTTTCTGGGCATGGGACCCGGTGGAGAACGCCTCGTTGGTGCCATGGCTCACGCTGGTAGGTGCGGGACACTTGATGTTGGTGAACAAACGCAAGCCAAATTCACTTTTCAGTACGTTCCTGCTCACGATGATCACCTTCATCCTGATCCTCTATTCGACTTTCCTTACGCGTAGCGGAGTGTTGGGCGATACCAGCGTACACAGCTTTACCGGTGATGGGATGTTGCCCGGACTGCTGGTATTCCTGCTCTTCTTTATCGCCCTCAGCGTATTCATGCTGATCCCGAACCGCGGGCAACGCCTGTATTTCGTTCTGGTTTCGGTCGCTTTGTTGTTGATCGGGGTACTGCTGGAGTTGCAGGTACACGCGATCCTGTTGTTCGGTGCCATCTGCATCGGGATGCTCGTCTCCGCTTACCGAAATGCGTTCGCCAGCAAAGAGCCGGAAGAATCGCTCTGGTCGCGGGAATTCTGGTTGTTCATCGGGTCGTTGGTCTTGCTGTTGAGTGCGATGCAGATCACGTTCAGCACCTCGGTACCTGTCTTCAACTTGTTGCTGGAGCCCTTCGATCAGTTCTTCGGTTGGATCGCTGAAAAGACGGGGAGCAGCTTCTTCGCCGACCTATCCACGGCCAAACTGGCACCGCCGGGCGAAGCCATTGCGCATTACAACAAGTGGCAGGTCCCCTTCGCGTTCATCGTAACGCTGTTGATCTCCTTTGGCCAATACCTCCGTTGGAAGGACACTGACCTGAAGAAGTTCCGTAGGCAGATCGCCTTGTCCTTCGTGTTGGCGTTGGTGATCACCATCATCGGTGTTCTCGTGCTACAGTACCGCCTTGCGGAATTGAACTTGATCGCTTTGTTCTTCTCCACCACTTTCGCTGTTGTGGCCAATGCACTCTACATCCCGACCGTATTGAAGGGAGGACTGAAGAACGGTGGGCCTTCCATTGCACACGTCGGCTTCGCGTTGGTATTGCTGGGGGCATTGGTCAGTACGAGCAGGCAGAACGAGGTAAGTCGAAATACGCGCAACATGGACCTGCGCTTTTTGAACGAGGCCTTCAACAACAACGAGGACATTCTGTTGTACCGGGGCGATACAGTCCGAATGGGCGAGCACTACGTGCGTTACAAGGACAAGACGCAGAAGGCCGTGGACATGGTCTTCAACATGGAATACTTCAATGTCGATCCGAAAACCTACCACAACGGCGATACGGTCCGGGTTGGCGAAATGCTCTTCCGCTCCAAAACGGACCACCAAGCCGGCAAGTTCTTCTTGGAAGACCAACCCGCAAATTGGGAACCACTGGAGACCTTTCCACAACGCGTCTTGTGGCATGCACGCGAATGGACTTCCACCCGTCCAGGGGCGCCGGTGTTCCAATTGGCACCTTTCGTCCAGCTCAATCCGCGTTTCGGAAATGTGGCCGAACCGAGCACAAAACATTGGCCGGATCGTGACCTGTATACCCACGTTCGGTATGCCGATCTCGCCATGGCCAGCGACACGGCCGATGACCTTGGATGCCCGACCGGCTGTACGAAAAGCAAGTGGGTGACACGATCATCACCCCATCGGCCTTGGCCATTATCGATAGTGTGAGTACCGTAAAGGACAGCGTCACCCGGCAAATGTTGGGCGAGCGCTACACGGTCTATGCCGTCCACTTGCGCGTGCGCGATCTCTATCAACGAGACCGTTGGTTCGAAGCCCGACCGCTGGTGATCTATTCTGAAGGTCAGGTCGTGGCAGGAAAAGCTGCCGAACTTCCTGCATTGCGCATCAAGTATGGTCTTGCTTCTGTGGATCGGGTCGCGGCTGCGCCTGCCGGACATGGTACACCATCTCCTACAGCTGAAAAGGAAGTGCTGAAGATCGGGCTCAACGTGGCGGAATCGGAGTTCTTGGTGATGCAAGCGATCATCTTCCCGGGGATCAACATTCTGTGGATAGGATGTGTGCTGATGTTCTTGGGAACGCTTTTGGCCGTGGTACAACGGGTAAGGAACGGGAGCCGAAGAAAGGCGCAACCAAAGACCGGTAATTGAACGCTGGTAAAATGCCTTCCCTCCTGATCATCGGTACCGGTCGTGCGGCGTTCCATTTGGGAAATGCATTCAAGAAAGCTGGTATACCGTTGAATGGCCTCGTAGGTCGGGATCCGTTACGCACGAAGGAACGTGCCACTGAACTTGGAACTTCCGCCTATTTGATCGGTGAAGAACTGCCTTCTGCTGATGTAATTCTGCTGGCCGTTTCCGATGATGCCATCGCCGCCGTGGCCCATGCCTTGCCCCGCACCGAAGCTGTTGTTGCCCATGTATCTGGAGCACGGTCCTTGGATGCATTGCACCCGCACCAGCACCAAGGAGTGCTTTGGCCGATACAAACATTGGGCATAGGTGCGCCTATGGACCTCAGCAACGTGCCACTGATCGTTGATGGCAATTCGGACCACGCAAAGCAGGTGATGCGGGCGGTGGCACAACAGGTATCAACTCACGTATCTGAAATGGGCCATGCCCAACGGCAAAGGGTACACTTGGCGGCGGTGCTCACGAGCAATCTACCGGTATTCTTGGTGCGTGAAGGGCAACGACTTTTGAAAGAGGCCGAGCTGCCCGCCGATCTGTTGGGTCCACTTTGGGAAACAACCGCTGCACGAGTGGCAGAATTGGGTCCTGAAAAAGCGTTGACGGGACCGGCCCGTCGCGGTGATGCGCGCACCATTGAACAACACCTCGCTTTGTTGGCGAACGACCCGGAGCTACAAGAGGCCTATGCTGTTTTGAGCAAATTGATCTTGAAGGCGTATGGCCATCGAGCCTGAGATAAACCAACGGACGAATTAGACCGCTGATATAACAGAGTGCTTTCATTTCAGTCGCTTTTCGTCATTCGGAAATAGATGTGGATCATTTCCACCAAGGAAATTCCCGTTCATTCACGCTCATTCCCGGTTTCTATTGAGTTTCTTCGACCCATCGTGACCCCACCCATGGCAGAACTGAACAAGACCGACAAGGAAAGCCTTGCCGACATCAAAGCATTCCTATTCGATGTGGACGGTGTCTTCAGCACCGGACAAGTGCTGCTAATGCCAAATGCGGATCCGGTGCGCACCTTCCATAGTCGCGATACTTACGCTCTTCAGCACGCGTTGAAGGAAGGTCTGCGGATCATCATCATCACCGGCGGCCATAGCGATGGTGTTACGGAATACTTCACCCGGTTCGGTGTAACGGAATTCCATGATCGGGTGGCCAACAAAGTGGACAAGTTGGAAGAGCTGATCGCCACCACCGGTTTGGAGCCCGCCCATTGCGCCTACATGGGTGATGACATTCCCGACCTGCGCGTGATGCAGCGGGTCGGTTTCCCTTGCTGCCCAAATGATGCTGCGGAAGAAGTGAAGGCCGTGAGTTTGTTCGTGAGCCATGCGAAGGGTGGCCACGGATGCGTGCGCGACCTCTTGGAGCAGGCCATGAAGGTGCAGGGCAAGTGGATGACGGAAAAAGCGCACACGTGGTAGGAAGTGGAAGAGACAGTCGCTATCAAATAAGCCACCTTCAGTAAAAGAGGAACCATGAATGAACGTGAATTTTCGTGAATAGGTAGATCTAATTTCCGTTCATTTCCGTTCATTCACGGTTGCTTCCTTTGTCATTCAGTGATCGTCCGGTCTGATACTCGTTCAGCCTTCGCGAAACGGTATAATTTGCAAAACCCCGGACCTGCGATCCATTAACGTGCGATCTTGCGGCCGTTCGTCATGCTGGATCTCGTCCGCCTAACCCGTCCTGTGAATTTGTTGATCATCGCTTTAACGATGATCGCCATACGCTATGGCGTGATCGCGGGGAACTTGGAACGTGGCCTGCACCACTTGATGCGCGAATTGGGTGGCACGGTTGCCCGTAGTGAAGTGCTGCTACCTGCTGACTATGGTCCGCAAATGCCTAAGCTGCTCTTCTTGCTCTTGGTGATCAGCACGGTATTGATCGCGGCTGGTGGAATGCGATCAACGACTACTTGATACCCGGATCGACCGGATCAACAAACCGGACCAGGCGATCGTAGGCCGAAGTGTTAAGCGTAGAGTGGCTATGACGGCACACATGGTCCTAAGTGGGCTGGGGCTGGGGATCGGCGTCTTTGTGGCATGGAATTGCGATCTCCTTCAATGGGCTTGGATCCCTGCGTTCTCGATCGGTGCACTGTGGGTCTATAGCACCAACTTGAAACGCTCTTTGGTCATCGGGAATGGTCTGGTAGCCACACTAACAGCGCTGGTCCCGCTCACCGTTGGGGTTTACGAGATCCCGATGTTGGCCCGCTACTTCGTGGAACCCAAGGTGATCGAGGTGCAGAGCGCGCAGTACGTCATGGAGCCCGGCTTCATTCGGGAGTTGTGGTACTGGGTATTGGCCTATTCAGCTTTCGCGTTCATGAGCACATTGGTAAGGGAACTACAAAAGGACATGGCCGACGTGCCGGGAGACAAAGCCGTTGGATGCAACACCGTGCCCATCGCTTGGGGCATGCGTTGGGCAAAGGGTTTGGCCTTGTTCCACACTGCGGTGATCATGGCAGGTCTACTGATCGTTCGGTCCATGTACCTGCACGACCGCATGAGCTACTGGTACATCGGTATCGGGATCAGTGCGCCGCTATTGCTCTCGGCCGGATTCACCTACAACGCAATAGCCAGGAAGGAGCATTTGCGGGCTGGCATGCTCAGGGAAGATCGCCATGATCCTGGCCGTCGGCTATGCCTTTCTGATCCGTTTTCTTCCATGAACCAGCCGACCTTGATCCTCGCCTCCGCTTCACCACGCCGCAGGCAATTACTGCAAGGCTTGGACTTTCCGGTTGAAATAACCAGCGTGGATGTGGACGAGACGCCACCGCTTGATATGCCGATCGAGGAGGTGGCGGAACACCTCGCCAAGAAAAAGGCCGACGGGTGGCCGGGCACCTTGATGAACGACCAAGTGCTCATTACCGCAGACACCACCGTTGTGCTCGGAAGCACGCTCCTGAACAAACCGACCGATGCCGCCGATGCACGGCGCATGTTGCGCTTGCTTGCCGGAAACACACACAAGGTGATCACCGGGGTTTGCATGCGTACACTTCAAGGAAGCACCAGTTTCTCCGATGTGGCGGAAGTGACCTTCGCACCGCTCACCGATGAGCAGATCGCTTATTACGTGGACCACTATTCGCCCTTGGACAAAGCGGGAGCTTATGGTGTGCAGGACTGGATCGGCTATGTGGCAGTTGAGCGGATCAACGGCAGTTTTTACACGGTAATGGGCTTGCCGCTACATCGGGTATTTTCAGAGTTGATGCGAATGGGCAGCGAGCGTACACATACACATAAAAGTCGGTTGGAGAAGTGACCGATCCGGTCTTTGCTCGTCCATAGCTTTGACGCACCCGCGGCACCGCGAGTACAAAATCATTCAAAAATGACCATGACCACACGCACGATCCTTGGCATTGCGGCCATTGTAGGCGCGACTGCAACCAGCTTGGCCCAAGATGCCACCAAGGAAGGCTATTCACTAACTTGGAACAACACCATTGCTGCGGTTCCTGATACGCTGTTGAACGGCACCTACAAGCTGGCTGCTTACAGTATCACCATCTTTGAAAGTGATGGAGGCGATGCACTGGAACTCTGGAAGACCGAAATGAAGACCCAGAGCAAGGATGTTTCCGGATCCAAACCGATGAAGGCGATGGGTGCCATGATACCAAGCGTTTCGCCAGCACCTGTAATGGTCATGGCTGAAGGCGCATCGGAAAAGAAGGCGAAGCAAGGGATCTTGAAGATCGCGTATGCGTTGAATGATTCAGTTGCACTTCCACATAGCGAACCTGCTCGGCAACACGCCTATGATCTGGCGGTGAAATTGAACAAGGCCATGGTACAGAAACAGTTGGACGTGTATTCCAAGACCTTGGACAAAAGCTCGAGCAAATTGGAGAGTGCGCAGAAGGACGTGATGAAGAATGACAAGAACCTGAGCAAGGCGAACAAGGCGCTTGCAAAGGCGACCGCTGCGATCAGCAAGTACCAAGCAAACAACGCGGATTACAGCGGAAGGATCTCCGGTTTGGAACGGAAATTCGCGACCACCAACGATCCAAAGGACTTGAAGGACCTGACCAAAATGCGGCAAAAACTCGCAAGCAGCGAGAACAAGATGGCGGGTGAATTGAAATCGCAAGCCAAGGCACAGGACGCACTAGCCAAATACCAAGGGAACGCTCCTGATGAAGCAAAGGCAGCCGCCGAACGTGAAGCAACCAATACGGCCAACCAAGGGGTGATCAACGCTTTGAAGGCCAAACAGAATATGATCCGTTAAGGCGAACACCCCTATCCGGTTTTCAACGCCCGCCACTAAGCGGGCGTTGTTTTGGGATGATGATTGAACTCGGATCCAGAACTACGAAGCCGAAAGTTCACCTGTTATACCATTTCGCAGTAAGGATTGGGCTAGAGATGCGCCGTGATCTTTTCGCATGGCGATACGGCAGGGTTGTTACGTAGCCGGAGCTACGGAACGATCCTGTCGGAGAAGCCAGGTGGAAAGAGCACAAGTAGATCGGCCTAAGCCTTACTGCGAGATGGTAATACTGAATGCTCATCGCATAGACGGTCCCGAAGTGGTGAGCACCTGTTCACCGAAGCAAGGTCACACTGCCTCGGTGCTCGTGCATTTGCCCTTCGGAATCCTTCACCCGGGCTTGCCACACGTAAACGCCCAAGGGAACGCCATCGCCGTTCCATGGGGTCAGTTGTTTGTCGATCGTTGCCACTTGCTGCCCCCACCGGTCGGAAGATCTTAGTTCGAAGAACTCCGGGTTGCGCACCGTGGTTGATACCATGAAACCATCATTGAATCCGTCATTATTGGCGGTGAAGGCATTGGGTGCATAGAACGCATAACTATCCTCCACGCATAGATCGAGCGTTGCGGAACTGGAACAACCACCTGCGTTGGAGACTTCCAACAAGACGGAATAACAGCCGACTGAAGGATACGCGAATGCCGTGTTCTGCACACTCGAAGTACTATCCGATGGGTCTCCGAAATGCCAGGTCCTTTCACTTGCCCCGGTGCTCAGATCAGTGAATTGGAAGATCGGATCGTCGATTATCGCAACCGATGGGGTAACGCCGATCGCAGCAACAGGAACAGCCTCAACGTTCACGGCATCCAGGAGGGTAACGGATCCTTCACAACCAGCTTGATCCACTATGGTAAGTGTAACATCAAAGGTCCCAGGATCCGTGTAACAATTCACGGGCATTGCTTCATTACCGGCACTGTTCCCATCACCGAAGGTCCAACTGCGGATCCCGGTGACCGTGGATACATCCGAGAACGACACGCACAAGGGAGCACAACCTAGGTCAGTGTCCAGTGCCAGTTGCGGCTGTACTACGGGAATTACCGTCACTTCCACTTGCCCGGCGGAACTGATGCAACCGTTCGCATCCGTAACAGAAACTGAGTACGTCGTGGTCGCTACGGGAACTATGTTCGGACCATCAGGTGTCCAGTTGTATGTGAACGGTGCCTGTCCACCTTGGGCAACTGCATTAAGCGTGAGTGCCTCCCCTTCACAGATCGTTGTATCAGCACTTGCCGTCAGCGTCAATGGAGTCGGCTCTGTGATCGTTACTGAGATATCGCCTTCACAGCCGGCGCCATCGCTTACCGTGCAAGTGTACACGCCCGGCCCCAAGTTGGAGGCATTGGCCGCAGAACCACCCGAGGGAGCCCAACTGTAGACGTACGCACCTGAGCCTCCAGCGGCTGTGACGGTTGCGGTCCCATTGGCAAGTCCTGCGCACGTGACATCCGTATGGGTTTCGGTCAACGTGATCGCTGATGCTCCGAGTGTCAATTGCACTGTGCCTTGCACCGCGCACATGTTCGTGGCTTGTACCGTAACACTGTAATTACCGGCTGCAAGCCCGGTGATCGTCTGGGTGGTCTCTCCTCCGGGCAGCCATGCATATTGGAACGGCCCCGGAGCTCCATTCACCGTAGCAGTTGCAGTTCCGTTGCCCCCAGCGCAATCAGGGTCCGTCGTGGTTAGTGTCAATTCCGGGATCACCAGATCGATCGTTTGCGTTGCTGGGGCATTGCACGGGCCGGTCATCGTTAGGCTCACAGAGTAGGTTCCGGGACCCGGAAACGTATGTGTGGTCGCGATCCCGGTTGCGGAATTATTCGCACCTGAGGCGGGGTCTCCAAAATCCCAGACACTGGAAGCTGCGCACAAAGTGGCCGTGTTGTTGAATGAAACCACATTGCCGGCACAGGTGTAAGTGATCTGGGGATCGTTCGCCGGGGCCTCACCGATGTAGACTTCATCCATCCCTATACCGTCGAAGGTGTTACAAATGGAGCCTGCACCGAACACGAACCTGAACTTCACCGGGTCGCCAGTGGGAACACCATCCAAACAATGACCGGAACGCACCCAACCACCGCTTCCTTCCCCAGTGGAACAGCCACCGACTTGAGCTGAACCGCTCCAGCCTCGTTTCGGGGCGGCTAGGTTCAGTGCAGTAATGTTCCCTGTGTTGAACCAGTTCGTATTCAGGCAATCGTTATCCGCATTCGAACCCAAGTTGACCCACGTGGCACCTTCATTCACGGAGTACTGGAATCCCAGCCCGTCGTAGGCCGGCTCCGTTTCCCAATACAACCAGAAGGAGATGTAGGGATAGGTGAGCCCAGAAAGGTCAAAGCAAGGGCTCTCCAGCCAGCTTTGTTGGTTGTTCGAATAGAAGGAGCCGGTCAGCCCGCCTACACACCAAGCCTTGGTTCCTTCGGGTGCACTGTTGATCAAAGGATGCGCGGGAGTGCCCCAAGCCCAGTCGTTGTTGGTTCCAGCGCTAGCCCATGCTGGTGTGGTCTCAAAGCCTTCCACGTATGGAAAAGTCGTGAGCACCGAGGGACACTGCGCTTGGCCCAGTGTTGGGATCCACCCCACACATATCAGCAGGACAAGACGCCATGCAACGGTCATAGAACTTCGTTCGCCGATGTGATCTGGATCCTTCCTCATTGACCTTACGTCAGTGACCAGACGGCCAATGACCCCGCAAAGTTCGCCAAGCGGAACGGAACAGTCGCCAAGATCTGTTATTGATCCAATTCACGCACCCTAGCGCATCACGGTCAGGTGCCCGGAAAGGTCGTACTTCTTTCCGTCCAAGCCCTCTGCAACAAGGACGTAGAAATAGGTGCCTTCGGAGACCATTTCACCGCTCAACGTGCGTGCATCCCAGCTCTGATTGGCACGTGTAAGTTCGCTCATCTTCTGGCCCCAGCGGTTGAAGATCTGCATATTGAACGTGGCGAGGTTCGCTGTGGTAACCGTAAGAATATCGTTCTGCCTGTCGCCATTTGGAGTGACTCACGTTGGGCACCTCGATGGAACTTTCTTCGATCGGGGCGGGAACAGCGGTTACGATGATGACTTGGCTGGTGGAGACCGTGCAACCGTCCGCGGTAACCGTGAGGACCACGGTGTACGTGCCGGGCTCTTCGAACAGGTGCTCCGGTGAATCCAGGTTGCTTGTCCCGTTATCGTTAAAGACCCAACTATGCGTGGCCCCACTCGTGCTTGTGGAGTTGAATTGAACGGTAAGCGGTGCAACGCCCGATGATGGAGAGGCTGTAAAAGCAGCCGCCAATTGGACCACTCCCACGGTAAGGCTTGCAGAACTTGATCCGCAAGCGTTGGTGGCGGTGGCGGTATAGACCCCGGCATCAGAAACCGTGATCGTTGGGCCGGAAGCACTGGTGTTCCAAGTGATGGGATCACTACTTGTGGCGGTAAGTACCGTTGATCCACCTGGACAAATACTTCCAACGCCAGAGACACTTACAATAGGCAAGGGTTGGACCGTAACTTCCACCGAAGCCGTATCGGAGCCGCAAGCATCGGTTCCGATGACGGTATACGTACCGGAAGACTCGACCGCGATGGTTTCAAAGGTCTCTGTCGTGCTCCATACATAACTAGTCGCCCCCGTTGCTGTTAGCTGAGTGGTTCCACCTGCACAGAACGTCGTCGTTCCTTGGATCTCGACAGTTGGACCGACCCCGAATACCACTTCGATATTCGCTATCCCTTCACCACAACCATCCGTACCGGTTACGGTGAATGTCCCTGCCGTCCCTACGGTGATGGAGGCCGTGGTTTCGTTGGTGCTCCACAGGTACGTATCAGCACCTGTTGCGGTAAGTACGGTGGTTTGCCCAGCGCAAATGGTCGTATTGCCAGTGATGTTCACGGTGGGTCCGGGAGCCGAAACCACTTCCACAGAATCTGTTCCTGTTCCGCAGGCGCTGGTTCCGACAACCGATATCGTTCCGGCAGTTTCCACCGATATGGTCGGTGTGGTCTCCAAGGTGCTCCACAGGTAGGAATCGGCACCACTGGCAGTAAGGATGGCCGGTTGTCCGATACAGAACGTAAGGTTTCCGGTAATGCTCACAGTTGGTTCTGCAACTGCGGAAACATCCACCGACGTGGTATCATTTCCGCAAGCGTTGGTACCAATGACCGAATAGGTCCCTGGTGTTGAAACAGTGATGGCCGGGGTGGTCTCATTGCTGCTCCATACGTATGTATCGGCTCCGGAGGCCGTAAGCTCCGTGGTCTCAGGACCGCACAATTCAATATCACCGGCAATGGAAACCGCAGGGGCTGCACCGGGGGCCACTTGGACCAACGTTTGCGCGGTTCCACAGCTGCTGGTGCCCGTAACACCATATAGACCTGGAAATTCAACGGTAATGCTTTGGGTGGTTTCACCGTTCGGCAGCCAAACATATGAGGTGGCCCCGTTCGCCGTAAGCACCGTGGTTTGTCCGGGGCATACCACCAAATTCCCGGTAATGGTGACGGTAACTCCAGTCGCGGTGGTCACTTCGATGGAAGTGTCCCCCACTCCGCAGACATTGCTACCGGTTACAGTGTACGTGCCGGGCGTTGATACCGAGATGGATGTCGTCGTTTCGCCTCCACCCCATAGGTACGAATTGGCACCACTCGCTGTTAGCACCACGTTGTCCCCAGGGCAAAGCGCAGTAGATCCAGTTGGGGTGATCTGCACAGTTGGCCCGTTCCCTGCGGGAATGATCACCGTGGTGCATGTAGGTGTGGCACAGTCCGTTATCGCGCAGAGTTGGAGCACCACGTTGCCTGTATCACCGGGGCCTGCCGTGTAGGTCGTGTTCAATGAAGTAGGGTCCCCTATTGTACCGGTCCCCCCTTGCCAAAGGATGCTGTTGAAATCACCATTGTTCACCGTGCCGGTAAGGTTCACAGTACCCACACCACCGCACAGCGTTCCATCAGCACTACCAGTGACCTGCAAGGACTCGAACGGGGCTTGGCATCCGAAATTGACATAGGTGACCTGAGGTACCCCGGGCCAGGAGAACACAGCAGTGCCTCCATCACTTTCCCCGCCTTGTCCGCCGTAGGTGCCTTGATCGTTCACCACCAGTTCCCTTACATAGGTGGCGGTATCACTGCAGGCTGTTGGCATGTAGGTAATGATCAGCGTCCGCGTATCGTTCCCGGGAAGTGGTGTTGGGCTGATCACCTGTCCCGAGGCCGGGTTGTTTGCGAAGTGTCCGGCGGTATTGCCAGCATTCTGGAACACGATGAAGATCGTATCGGACAAGGCGCTGAATGAATTGGCTAGAATACACATATCGGTACTGGTGACCATGAGCACAGTCGACCCCGGCGGGATCACGCCGCCGACGGGCTCGATCAAGAAACCGCAGCTTTGAATGGTCGCATTCAATTGGGCCGTGTTGTTTGCGGTGGTCGCATCCTGCACCAGCCCGAGCCAGATGTTGTTCGGCCACACCACTTCCAGATCACTCAAATTGGTTGTTTGCGGCCCTGTGATGAACCGCACCATTTCATTCTGACCTTCCGTACTTCCTCCGCACACCGATGAGGGGTTGCATGCATCCACCAAAATGCTTTCTATCTCCAAACATTTCGTTGGGATCTGCGCCATGGCGGGTAAGCAAAGCACAACAGCCAGTGAAAAACCGTGTGCAAAGCGAAGTGCGGATGATCGAAGCAAGCTCATTGTGGTGAAGACGGTATAATTCGGCCAAAGGTCGCTCGAAGTTGGGTGCTCAGATCACAATTGAAGGAAAAGTAACAAGAAGATGATGTTGGATCGCATTTGAATCCGGGGCCACCTAGGTGCACCCACAACCGTCCAACTCTTCCACTTTGTTTTGAAAAGGGAAGAAGCATCCACTTCAGAAGGTCCCGTTTCATTCTCGGAGTTCCTTACCCAGCATTGGTCAACACCTTGTACAGGAAACCAAACAAGATCGAGCCAACCCCAAGAGAGAAGAAGAAAACCATCAAGGCCAAAAGGGTACGTACCATCACGTTGACAACGGACCGGTCCCGATACAGTTGAATGAATGTCATCAACAAAGCGACCATGTAGGCCAAGAACAACAGGCCGTTGACCCCCATGGCCACATCGAGCCCGAGGAGGTTGAACGGCACAGCGATAGCATTGAAAAAGATCCGTTGTCCACTCAGGAATGACTGGATCACCAGATGTTCAGCAAAGTTGTTTCCATACTTCCTCAAGAAAAGCCATGTACATGCTGCGAACAGGGGGACCAACCCCAATTCCACCAGGGCGTAATACTGGCCCATGAAGACATTCATCTGCTCCATGATCTTTTTCGTGGGTGCGTCCAACATGGCAAAGTCCGGTGGCATAAGCCGGAAGAGGATGCTATAGACGGCAGCCATAACCAGCACGAAGGACAACGGTTTGAAGTGCGCCTTTCGCTTGCCGTCCAGATACTCTCGCATCATATAGCCGGGACGCGTGAAGAGCTCCTTCAAGGTGAAGAGAATGCCGCGCTCCAGTACGAACACACTGGACAAGAACTCTTCGCCCAACCATTTCCAACTTATACGGCGAGTATCTGCACGTTGTCCGCAGGTTGCACAGAACGCATCCGTGAGTTCGGCAGCGCAGTTCTTGCAGGTGGGCATGGCGCGAAAATAGCGGAGGTGGCAGGAAGATCGGTTGCTGTAAAGATCACCCTTCCGTCTTCGCCCGTTGCCAGTACCCTTCCATTTCAGCAAGGGTCATCTCCCCCATCACTTTACCATCCTTATGGCTTTCGCGTTCCAAGAACTGGAAACGTTGGATGAATTTGCGGTTGGTACGTTCCAATGCTTCATCGGGATCGATGTTCAGGAAGCGTGCATAGTTCACCATGGAGAAGAGCACATCGCCGAGTTCTTCGGTCTGTTTAGCTGAATTGGCTTTCACCTCTGCTTGCAACTCGTTCAATTCCTCCTGCACCTTCTCCCACACCTGTTCCCGGTTCTCCCAATCGAAGCCGACGCCTCGTGCCTTGTCCTGTACGCGGATCGCCTTCACCATGCTCGGTAGACCGCGAGGGACACCTTGCAGAACGCTAGGGTGCTCCGCACCTCCTTCTTTGTTCGCTGCCTTCTCCGCCAACTTGATCTTTTCCCAGTTCGCTTTTACGTCCTGCTCGTTATTCACCTTCACATCGCCGTAGATGTGCGGGTGCCTGTTGATCAATTTCTCGCAGATCCCATTGAGCACATCGGTTATGTTGAACGCTCCTTTCTCCTCGCCGATCTTGGCATAGAAGATCATGTGGAGGATGAGATCGCCCAGTTCCTTTTTCACTTCCTGCAGGTCGTTTTGCAGAATGGCATCACCTAACTCGTAGGTCTCCTCGATGGTGAGCGGCCGCAGGGTTTCCATGGTCTGCTTCTTGTCCCACGGGCATTCTGCGCGCAAGGTGTCCATGATATCCAACAAACGCAGGAATGCAAGTAGGCGCGGATCGGTCACTGAAGGGGTCATGCCGCAAAGGTGGTCAGCAAAGAGGAAAGGAACGGAGATCGACCAAGGATGTCCGAACTCCTCCGTCCGCTAGCATTAGGCGTTGGGGGCTGCACAAAGAGTTTAACCGCAGATGAACGCAGGTGAACGCAGATGGATAGTCCAATTCGGATTGGAGCAATTGCCATGCTAGCATACATTCTTCCGCTCTGATGCGTTCATCCGGGTGCATCTGCGGTTCCTTACCATCCTCCCGGTTCTTCGATAGAGATACAACAGTCCCGCACACTGATCCGCGTTCACCTGAACTCCCGTATTTTGGTCCCCGATGGCAGGCACACGTCTACTTTTCTTTGGTCGTAATCCCGCCATGATGGCATTGATCGATAAGGAGCTCTCCGCAGCAGGTCTGGAGGCCACCGGCTTCTTGGAAGAGGAATTGCTCGTTGCTGCACTGCAGAAAGGTGAGGTCAAACTATTGATCATCGGCGGAGGTGTGGAAGATGAACCCCGTGCGCGTTTGCTGAAGATCTGTGCTGACGCTGGGATCAAGGTCCACGAGCATTTTGCCGGTCCGACCGCGTTGGTGGACAGCGTCACGAATGCGCTGAGATGAACCGTTGCCGGATGCAGCCTTCCCCATTCATACTTCATAGGTGAATTCGACGTTCATCCAGCTTATGCGCGTTTGTCCGATCATTCTATTTCTGCTCCTTTCCATGCATTCGATGGGCCAAGGAACCGCGAAACTGCGTGGCATCGTGAAGGATGAATTGGGCAATACCCTTCCGCAGGCGAACATTGTGGTAAGCGCTGGCACCGACCGAGTGGAGGTGTGCGATGCCGAAGGGAAATATGAACTCGTGTTGCCCGCCGGAGTTCCAGTTAAGATCCGCTGGAGCTACGCGGGTCTGGTGGCCAAGGACGAGGAGTTCATCTTGAACGATGGCGAGGAGCGCACCGTGGACGTACGCTTGAAATTGCGGACCTTGAACGTGGTCGATGTGGAAGGGACCCGCCGAGAAAGGGAATCCGGTGTGGAGCCATTGGATGCCCGCATCGTGCCCTTCGCTCCGAGCGTCCAAGGTGGCGTGGAGGCTCTGCTCATTGGCCAATTGGGCGTTGCAACACGGAATGAACTGAGTTCCGGCTACAACGTGCGGGGTGGCAATTTCGATGAGAACCTGGTGTACGTGAACGACATCGAGGTGTACCGTCCGTTCTTGGCGCGAGCAGGACAACAAGAAGGCTTGAGCTTCCCGAATCCGGACATGATCGAGCGCATCCAATTCAGTCCGGGTGGGTTCGAGGCCCGTTACGGCGACAAGATGAGCAGTGTGTTGGACATCCAATACAAGCGGCCGCGCGCATTTGCGGGCAGTGCCACGATCGGCTTGTTGGGTGGCGCTATCCACATCGAAGACGCCATGTTCAAGAAGCGGCTCCGCCAGATCACGGGTTTCCGCTACCGGAGCAACACGCTTGTACTGAACGGTCTGGATACGAAAGGGGAATACCGGCCTGTATACACGGACCTACAGACCTACTGGACCTACGACCTTAGTGAGAAAGTGGAACTGGGATTCCTTGGCCTCTACTCAACCAACAAGTACGGCGTAGTGCCTGAGGACCGTGAAACGGAATTCGGCAGTTTCAACCAGTCCTTGCGCTTCACCTCCTTCTTCGAAGGTCAAGAGGTCACCAAATTCCAGACAATGTTCGGTGCATTGAACGTGAACGTGCAGCAAACGAAGAACCTGCGACTAAAATTCACAGCCAGTGCCTTCAGCACGCGGGAAAGTGAACGCTTCGATGTACTAAGTGAGTACTTTCTGGACGAGTTGGAGCGGGATCCGGGAGTAGCCAGTTCGGCGAGGCGATCGCGAACTTGGGCATCGGAAGATCCCTTCGCCATGCACGCAACGACTTGGATGCACGTGTGCTCACCTTCGCCCACAAAGGTTACCTTCAAAAAGGGAAAAGCTACATCCAGTGGGGTGCGGATGTGCGCAGTGAGCTGATCAACGATCGGCTGAGCGAATGGACCTTGATCGATTCTGCGGAATTCAGTGTGCCGGTAAACAGCGGTGATGACCTGAAGCTCAACTACGCGTTGAAGAGCAAATTGAACTTGGCGAGCGTCCGCGCATCGGGCTACCTGCAGAATACGTGGCGCTGGGATATGGGCGGTGATAAGTGGGTGAGCTTCATTGCCGGCGCGCGTGCCCAGTATTGGACCTACAGTTCGCAGACCGTTGTGAGTCCGCGGATCCGGCTTACGTACCATCCGGGTTGGAAAGCACTTTCAAACGAAGGGGATACACTGGACCGCGATTTCAGCTTCTGGTTCGCAAGTGGTTTGTACTACCAACCTCCCTTCTACCGCGAGGTGCGTGGCTTTGATGGCACTTTGAACCCGGACATCAAAGCACAGCGCAGCATCCACTTCGTATTGGGCATGGACCGCCGTTTCACGATCTGGGACCGTCCATTCAAATTCACTGCGGAAGGGTATTACAAGTTGATGAACCAATTGATCCCGTATGAATTGGACAACGTGCGGATCCGGTACTACGGCGCCAATTTGGCGAAGGGCTTTGCCACCGGGATCGATCTGAAATTGAACGGTGAATTCATTGACGGCGTAGAGAGTTGGATCGGCATAAGCACGATGACGATCAAAGAGGACCTATTCAACGACACGTACACCAAACGCTACAATGCGAACGGCGATCTGATCGTACAGGGCTACACCTTCGATCAAGTGGCGGTGGACAGTACAGTGGTAAACCCCGGTTACATAGCGCGGCCCACGGACCAACGGGTGAACGTGGCCTTGTTCTTCCAAGATGAAATGCCGGGCATCCCTTCCCTAAAAGTGCAACTGAGCGTGAACTTCGGAACAGGAGTACCTTTTGGCCCGCCGAACCAGACCCGTTATGCCGACACCTTGCGCACCACCTTGTACCGACGCGTGGACATCGGTTTCACGAAACAGTTGCTCGGTGCCAAGGGCCAAGAGAAACGCGGTTTCCTTCGGCACATCGACAACATGTGGGTGAGCCTGGAGGTCTTCAACCTGTTGAACATCAACAACACCATCTCCCATACGTGGATACAAGGTGTGAACGGTGTGGATTACTCGATCCCGGACTACTTGACCCCGCGAAGATTCAATCTGAAATTGATCTTAAGGTTCTAAAGAATAAGCGGAACTCCATCATCGGCCGAAGGCAGCTCGTTGGTGGTAATGGGACATTCGAAATTCCCGGAAATGGAGGCGTCTGCGTACGATCCACTGCCTTAGCCTATTTTCGCAGCATGACCTATCGCTTGGCCGCTCTTCTACCGGTACTGTTCCTACTTATGGGCTGCTCCACCCACAAATTCGTTGCTGCGTCACATCCCAACGGCAAACCCGAAGTGGTCGTGTACATGAAAGGGAAAGGAGAAGAGGCGGTGAAAGTGATGGAGAAGGTCTATTACCCGAACGGACAGTTGGAGTATACGGGCACTTTTGAGAATGGTGTGGAACAGGGCGAGTGGATGTACTACTACGAGAACGGTACCAAGAAATTCAAGGAGATCTGGGACAAAGGCGTGGAGAATGGGATCCATTTGGATTACTCCCCAGATGGCCAAGTGTACCGTGAGCTGCACTACGACCACGGCCGTTTGGTGAAGGAGATCAACAATTCGACGCGCTAGGTGGCAGGTGGCAGGTGGCAGGGGCAGGGGCAGGGGCAGGTGGCAGGGGCGGTGGCAGGTGGCAGGGGCAGGTGGCAGGGGCAGGGGGCAGGGCAGGGCAGGTGGCGGGAGGTAGGCGGAGAGCAATGAAGCCGAAGGCGAAAACCTGTTCAACGGGAACACAAGTCACAAGTCACAAGTTCCAAGGGTAGAGGGCTAAAAAGCTAACGGCCAGTAGCCAAAAGCCAGCTGCTGAGAAAACCAAGAATGAGGAATCAGCATTCCCTTCCCTCTTGGCATCGCTATCCCGGTAGGTTCACGATCGTATTCGGGGTACTGCTTTTGGCGTTGTTCGTGATCGAGCACATTAACGGTCGTTTTTGGCTGAATGACTTTCGGGTGTACTACGGTGCCGGCGAGGCCTTGCTGAAGGGTGATGCGCTTATATGGCGTGGCGCACGGCTTGGATAGTGGCGTGTTCAAATATGCACCGGCGCTGGCCTTGTTCTATGCGTTGTTCGCCTTGTTACCGTTCAGCATAGCGGCATCCATCCAATACGCGTTGATCGCGATCGCCTTCATCGATGGCTCTATTCGGATCGATCGACTGGTGCGTGAAAAGCTTTTTCCACAACGACCTGCGGGCTATTTGCCTTTGTTCCTTACGGCCCTTGTTTGCGTTGTACACCTGCACCGCGAATTGCATTTGGGCAACATGAACATGCTCTTGTTGTGGGTGCTGGTGATCGCGTTGGAACGGCTCTTGAACGGAAACAGAACTATTGGCGCCATGCTGATCGGTATCGCGATCCTCGCAAAGCCGCACTTCGTGGTGCTCCTTCCGCTGCTCGTGCTATTCGGGAAGTATCGCGAGCTGGGCATATCCATTGGTGTGGTGGTGCTGGGCATCGTGCTTCCCTCGCTCTTCCTTGGTCCTGCTACCAATTTGGAAGTACACAAAGCATGGTTCTCGGCCATGGCGGAACACAATTCATCGTTGATCTACACGGGTGGCGACGACTACCGATCGGTGAACACGATCTACTCGTTCCTTCATCGTTCCGTGGGGAAGTATTTCTTGGAGCCAACCAGCGTGGAAGCGTACACCATCCTGGGAGGAATTGTTCTCGTGTTCGGGGCGTTCCTGTTATGGCTGAAAAGTCGGACATCATCTCTGCCATCCCTTTTCGCAATTGGCTATTTCCTGATCTTGGCCTTGGTACCTAGCATTACGCTTACGGACACGGAACACTTCCTGCTCTCGATGCCGCTGGTGGCCTACTTGATCCATCATCTGGTCCCGATCGCCCGTCCACGTTGGCTGCCTTTGTTGGGCATACCTATCTTGCTCACTTACGGCGGGAATTGGGAGGATGCACTTGGTCCTTTCGCGGCGGAACTGATCCACTTCGGCGTGCTGGGGATCGGCAACGTGTTCCTTATCTTGATCTGTGGTTGGCTCTATGCCCGATCGAACCAAACCACACAGATCGCGTCAAAGGCAAGATGATGAAACACATCCACACCCTATACCTCTTTCTCGGCTTGGCGTTCGCTCAAACCTGCTTTGCGCAGACGCTGTATTTCCCGCCGACCACGGGCAACACCTGGGAAACCACGGACCCCGCCAGTTTAGGGTGGTGTACAGATCCCATCGCTCCTTTGCTGGACTTTCTTGAGGGGAGCAATTCGAAAGCATTCATTCTACTGAAGGACGGCCGGATCGTGATCGAGCACTACTTCGGAACGTTCACCGCTGACAGCAATTGGTACTGGGCATCGGCGGGGAAATCGCTCACCTCGTTCCTGGTCGGCAAAGCACAGGAAGAGGGCTTTCTCGACATCTTGGAAACATCCAGCGTGTACTTGGGCGAAGGCTGGACCAGTTGCACGGCAGAACAGGAAGCGGCGATCACGATCCACGACCAGCTGACCATGACCACCGGCTTGGATGACGGTGATGATGTCGACTGCACCGACCCGGCCTGCTTGAACTACCTGACCGATCCGGGCATGCGCTGGGCCTATCACAATGCGCCCTACACCTTGTTGGACGGCGTTATCGAGGCAGCCACCGGCCAGAACCTGAACACCTATCTATTCAATACGTTGTCGCTTACCACAGGTCTTTATGGTGCGTATCTCCAACTGGGCTACAACAACGTGATGTTCAGCAAGGCCCGCGCAATGGCCCGTTTCGGTCTGTTGATGCAGGGTGAAGGATCATGGAACGGGGTGCCGGTGTTGAACGACGCGGCGTACTTCAACGCGATGATCACGCCATCGCAAACCTTGAACCCGGCCTACGGGTACCTCTGGTGGTTGAATGGACAGGAGAACTACATGTTGCCCGGACTTCAATTCACGATCAACGGCCCGCTCATGCCGAATGCACCGGCCGATGCGTTCAACGCGATGGGAAAGAACGGCCAATTGATCAACATCTCCCCTTCCACCGGCTTGGTCTTGGTGCGCATGGGTGAACTTCCGGGAGGCTTGTTCGTGCCGAACCTCTACAACGATGAGATCTGGCAGCACCTGAATGCGGTGATGTGCTCAACGACCGCCATCTCCACCTTTGCCGGTGGTGGTAGGTTGCAGCTCTACCCCAACCCTGCGCAGGATCAGTTGCACATCACTTTGCCTACGGGCGAAAACAAAGGCGAGCTACGCATACTGGATGCGCTCGGCAGGGTGGTGCTCACCCAACAGGTAGTGTCCACCACCGCGGCTATCGACGTGCGTGGTATAGCTCCGGGCAGCTACCGGTGTGTGCTTACCTCGGCTACGGATCGTGTGGTGAGCGGGTTCGTGAAGGAGTAAGGGATCGCGCGGGGCTGCCGGACATCCGTGCATTATCTTGCTCTTTCCCCATGGACGAAAAAGGCGTCAAACGAACGGTACTGTTGGAGCATTTGGTGCATGATGCCAAGCGGTGCATCGCGCTGAACTTTCCGTACGATGCCGAGTTGATCGCCTTTGCGAAAAAGACCGGGGCCAAGTGGAGTGCGAGGCATAGGCGCTGGTATCTGCAGAACGGACCGGAAGAGTTGAAAGCCATCTTCGCCGCTTTCAAAGGCGTAGCGTGGGTGGATATGGAAGGTTTGCGGAAGAAAGCGCATACCGCGCCATCCGGACCCACAGCACCATCGCTGCAACAACACCAGCACAGCACATATGGCAGCACGAAGGGGCAAGCGTTCGTTACAACGAAAAGCACACGGAAAGAGGCCGCCGCCGTGAACCCGGCGCAGCAGGAAGCGCTGAACGCCATGCAGCGCAAGTTGGAGATCGCGCGGTACAGCACCAACACGATCGATACCTACGTCAATGCCACCAAACTCTTTTTCCTCCATTTTCCCGGCAAGGCTCCCAATGATATACGGACCGAGGACATAGAGGCCTACCAACACGAGCTAGCCACCGTGCGGAAGGTGAGCAACAGCTATTTGAACCAGGTGGTGAACGCTGTGCGCTACTACTATAAGGATGTAGTTGGCGATGCGTACCGGGTGAAGTTCATCGAGCGGCCGCGCGGAGAAAGGAAGCTTCCCAAGGTGTTGAGTGAACAAGAAGTGGCTGCTATCCTGAAAGCCCCGACGAATCTGAAACACCGCTGCATCCTCATGCTCATCTACTCTGCTGGACTGCGCTTAGGAGAGCTGATCGCGCTGGAACGTACAGACATCATCCCAGAACGCAAGCAAGTGCTGATACGCGGAGGCAAAGGGGGTAAGGACCGCATATCGTTGCTAAGCGAAAAGTTGCTTCTGCAGTTGGATGAATACCTCAAAACCTACCAGCCGCACCGCTACCTCTTTGAAGGCCCCAACGGCGGCAAGTATTCAGACACCAGCGTTCAGCAGGTCTTCAAGCAAGCGAAGAAGAAAGCAGGGGTCACCGCCCCAGCAACCGTACACACACTGCGTCACTCTTTCGCCACGCACCTTTTGGAGAATGGCACGGACCTACGTTACATTCAGACCCTGCTTGGGCACGCGAGCAGTAAGACCACCGAGATCTACACCCATGTCAGCACCAAAGCGATCGGAAAGATCCGCAGCCCTCTTGATAACTTGGACTTATGATCGCTATGTGGTTTTACCCTCTCCAATAGTGAAATAGTACCCATTGCTGTGGTCGGCATGAAACGGAAATAAACCATATAGGCACAACCGAGTAG
>JADKFY010000033.1 GCA_016717305.1 Flavobacteriales bacterium | reverse complement strand
CGTTCTGACACGTTGAAATGATCTGCAATGACCCTTTATCATTCTCAGAAAAGGGAGAGGTGCTTCCAGAACACAATGCACGGAGTGAAAGGGCGCTCAAATCCACCTCCAACCGTACAAAAGATGACGAACTATTCTGTCCTTCTTCCAAACCGGAAAGGTGTGTGGTAAACCAAGTAAGGTCAACACAATGGGAGGCACAGAACGAATGATCTGGAACTACTCAGCCAGCACGATCACCGTATTGTTGCTGACCTCCACAACACCACCTTTAACGGTGAATACCTCATTGCCATTTGCGGTCTTCAACTTTACGTCACCCGCCTTGAGCACAGTGATCAACGGAGCGTGGTTATTGAGGAAACCGAGGCTTCCATCCACACCGGGTACGGTAACGCTGGTGGCTTCTCCTTTGAAGAGCGATCTGTCGGGGGTGATGATCTCTACGAGCATGGTTGAGCGTTAAGCCTTGGCGGCATCCGCCATCATCTTTTTCCCTGCGGTGATCACGTCCTCAATTTTGCCCTTCAGGTTGAAGGCAGCTTCAGGATACTCGTCCATTTCGCCGTCCATGATCATGGTGAAGCCCTTGATAGTATCCTCGATGGTTACCATAACTCCGGGCAGACCGGTGAACTGCTCGGCCACGAAGAAGGGCTGGCTGAGGAAGCGCTGCACTTTACGGGCACGTAATACGCTCAACTTATCCTCCTCGCTCAATTCGTCCATGCCGAGGATCGCGATGATGTCTTGCAATTCCTTGTAGCGCTGGAGCAGCTCCTTCACGCGCTGTGCACAGTCGTAATGGACAGCACCCACGATGGCTGGAGTAAGGATACGGCTGGTGGAGTCCAATGGGTCAACTGAAGGATAGATGCCCAACTCGGCGATCTTCCGGCTCAATACCGTGGTTGCGTCCAAGTGGGCGAAGGTGGTCGCCGGCGCTGGATCGGTCAAGTCATCCGCAGGCACATAAACCGCCTGAACGGAGGTGATGGAACCGCGCTTGGTAGACGTGATACGCTCCTGCATGGCACCCATCTCGCTGGCAAGCGTAGGCTGGTAACCCACGGCGCTCGGCATACGACCCAAAAGGGCGGACACTTCTGAACCGGCTTGTGTAAAACGGAAAATGTTGTCCACGAAGAAGAGAATGTCGCGACCGCCGCTCTCCTCGTCGCCATCGCGGAAGTATTCCGCAAGGGTGAGACCGCTCAATGCCACACGAGCACGGGCCCCTGGAGGCTCGTTCATCTGGCCGAACACGAAGGTGGCTTGGCTGTTGGCGAGCGCGGTGTAATCCACCTTGCTCAGGTCCCAACCACCGGCTTCCATGCTGTGCTTGAACTCTTCACCGTATTGCACGATGCCGCTTTCGATCATTTCGCGGAGCAGGTCGTTCCCCTCACGGGTACGCTCACCTACTCCAGCGAACACGCTGTAACCGCTGTAGCCTTTGGCGATGTTGTTGATCAATTCTTGGATCAATACGGTCTTGCCCACACCGGCACCACCGAACAAACCGATCTTTCCACCCTTGGAATAGGGCTCGATCAGGTCGATCACTTTGATCCCCGTGAAGAGGATCTCGGCGCTCGTGGTGAGTTCCTCGAATTTTGGTGCCTCGCGGTGGATGGAAGCGCGTTTGCCGCCCTTCAACTCGGTCATACCGTCAATGGCATTCCCGGTCACGTTGAACAAGCGCCCCTTGATGGCATCGCCTGTAGGCATGCTGATAGGCGAGCCTTGGCCGATGACCTCCACACCGCGTGCAAGGCCGTCCGTGCTCTCCATGCTCACTGTGCGGACAGTGTCTTCACCGGTAAGCTGCTGTACCTCGAGGACCAGAACGCTACCGTCTGCACGGGTCACGTGCAAGGCATCGTAGATATTGGGAAGGTCCTTTCCAGCTTCGAAACGAACATCGACGACCGGACCGATCACTTGGACTACTTTTCCGACTTGCTTGGACATGCTTAGCGCCTTATCAGCGTAGGGTTTAGTGCGTTTTGTGGAAGGGGCTCCTTCCGCTTAGCGGCCGCGAAGGTAGGGGTTCGGTCGGGAAGTGAAAAGCGGTGTTGGGAAGTCTTGCCTAGAAGGTGCCTCCAGTATCGGGATTCGACCAAGCGCCTTGGATCCTTCTCGGCTTCCGCACATCGGTCCATGCACAGGTTCAACCAGATGAACCTCATCTTTGTGCCGCTCCCATGCAAGTCCATACCTCTCTCGATTCGTTCAAGCAAGTGCGCCGTCCGGTGCTCACCACGGGCACATTCGATGGTGTCCATCGAGGGCATCGAGTTATTCTGGAACGACTTACCGCATTAGCGAAAAAGGAGCATGCCGAAAGTGTCCTCTTCACGTTCCACCCGCACCCGCGTATGGTGTTGTTCCCCAGTGACAATGACCTGAAGTTGCTGAGCACCCAAGAGGAAAAGATAGCCTTGTTGGAGGCGACCGGCTTGGACCATCTATTGGTGATCCCGTTCTCTAGGCAATTCTCACGCATGCACGCCACGGAGTATGTACGTGATGTGTTGGTCGGGAGCATTGGTGTGCATTCGCTGGTCATTGGCTATGACCATCGTTTCGGTCGAAATAGGGAGGGTGATCTGCGCTTGTTGGAGCAGCTCGGCGAGGCCTTCGATTTCAACTTGGAAGAGATCCCGGCGCAGGAGGTGGACCATGTAAAAGTGAGCAGTACCAAGGTCCGCGAAGCATTGCATACCGGGCAGGTCACCTTGGCGAATGAACTGTTGGGTTACCGTTACCCGCTGTCGGGCGTGGTTGTGAAAGGGGACCAACTGGGCCGCACCTTGGGCTTTCCAACGGCCAATATCGGTGCCATTGATCCCTACAAGCTCGTGCCGGGCAATGGTGTGTATGCCGTCACCGTGCAATTGCGAAGTGGCGCCCATTCCGGAATGCTGTACATCGGTGAGCGACCAACACTTGATGGGGTGCCAGGGCATCTCGTGGTGGAGGTGAATATCTTCGACCTGGACCGTGATCTCTATGGCGAGACCATTTCGGTACGTTTTGTGGAACGCATACGGGCCGACGAACGATTTGCTGACCTGGACGCGTTAAAGGAGCAATTGCACAAGGACCGCGACACGGTCAAACAGAGCATGAAAAGTACGGCATGGGAACAATGAGGTTCATCTTGGCCTTTCAAGTGTTCATGATCTCCATGGGCACCTTGAATGCCCAACTGTTGGATGCTGTGGCCTTGGACAGCATGCGTACTTACAGGAGTTTGGAGCGTGCCTTGAAGGAACCTGACTTGGTGTATCGGCTTGACCTTTCCGGGCAAAAGTTGAAGGTCTTTCCAGAAGAGATCTTTTGTTGAAGAACTTGAACGCCTTGGACCTTAGTGGGAACAAGTTGAAGGAGTTGCCGGCACGATCGGGCGAGTTCAACTACATGCAAGAGTTCCGAGCGTCGAAGAACAAGCTGACGAAGTTCCCCGAAGCGGTGTGTAGTTGGGTCAATTTGAAACGACTGGACTTGAGCCGTAACGCACTGGACAGTTTGCCGTCGTGCATGGGCAGGTTGAAAGAGTTGATGTCCATGGACCTTTGGGACAATGATCTGGCCGGTTTTCCGGATGAGCTTTCCAGTATGAGGGCCTTACGATTTTTGGATCTGCGTGCCATCCAGTTCGACGAGCCGGAAATGGAGCGCATCCAAGGGATGTTGCCCAGTGCCAAGGTCTATTTCAGCCAGCCGTGCAATTGCGGGGAATAGAATTGGAAGTTGAATGTTGAATTTCCATAGTGTACCGAGTAACTGGTAGCAAGTACTGGGTGCCCAATACCCGGCACTCGATCCCAGTTACCCCTCAATCCTTCAACCAAAAGTGCAACTCGCCATCATCCTGGAATGGACCTCCGTATTGGGGAACATCGTCTTCACCGTACTTCTGGGTCGTGCAATTCGTGTAGGATGGTTGTTCGGTTTCGGGGCTTCGTTGATCGGGGTCTGGTTGTATGCATCAGAGACGGCTTGGCTCATGGGAGCGCTCAATATGTTCTACGCGGCCATGGGGATCTATGGCTGGGTGCACTGGGGCCGTCCGGAAGTGGCCAGGCAGATCAGTTCCCTTAAATGGGTCCAACACATGTGGGTGATAGTGGCAGGTGCAGGGCTTACGCTCTCTCTCGTCTGGTTGATGCGCGTCGTGGGCTTGGAGGGAGAATACCAGTGGATGGAAGCCTTCATTGCGGCCTTTGCGATCGTGGCCACTTGGTTGATGAGCCGCAAGGTGTTGGAGAATTGGATCTACTGGACCGTGGGTGATCTCGTGGGTGTGGTGTACAACTACTGGATGGGTTTCGAGGGCTATGCGGTCCTCATGCTGGTCTACATTGTTCTGGCCGTTGTGGGGTACATCCGCTGGCGACGCGAAATGGATCCGTTGCCTTTACCGGTCAGCGCGCGTGTGTGATATCACGCTTTGCATAGCGCTCATAAAATGGTAGAATGATGAGCATCATCATCATCAGGTAAACGGGATCCTCGATGGGGATCGTGTTGATCCGAAGGCCCAGGTTCTCGTTATCGTTGTACCACACGATCGGTTCCGGCAGAAGCCAGCCGGTCAGTATGCCATTCACCAAAAGGAAGGGAACGAGGCTTATCGCATACCCAACGTAGAATCGCCCAAGCCATTCAGCCTTTGAGATGGAAAGATGGTAGGCAAGGAGAAGCGCGGTGGAAATGAATGTAATGGTTGTGTACAATCGGTCCCAGTTCAGCACGCCAACGACAATTAGCAGCACGATGATCATAAAGGAAAGGGGGCGAGCAACTTGGCCCAACACCTCCTTGATCACGAAGTGGCGCATCACTTCATATAGGAACATGCACGAATAGGGAATGAACAAGAAGAACAACCATTCTTCGATCGGCATGCCAAGGAAATACACACCGATCACGTAGCGTGGGTTGAATCCCCAAACGCCGAGCGAGGTGAAAGCAACATCCCAAGCAAGAAAGATCACCGCCATGACCAAGGTGCCCAAGAACAACCCGGGCCATTTGGAACGGAAGAACAAACGCCGTTCAAAGCTGGCCGCAAGGGGGAAGGACAAGCTCAGGACATCCAACGCTATGTAGTAGTACTGTTCCACGATCACAAAGGAACAATGCAGGCTCCGTAATGTTCGACCCAGCAATGAAGAACGCCCCATCCGAAAGGACAGGGCGCTCGAATGAGAAATGGTGGATCACAATTTCGTGAACCGTCCTTTTACGATCGAGGCCTCTTCGATCACCTCGATACTATAGGTACCACTGGAAAGTGCATGTGCATCAATGCGAAGCGTATTGCCTATTCGGTGGAGGGGTGCGCTCACTGAACGCCCACTGGCATCGGTGATCCGCAAGGGTGAATTCGCGGAAACAGTGGACGGCAGCGTCACGGTCACAAAGTCCGTCGTCGGATTAGGATAAACACCCAGTTGAGGTAGGTCTTCAACCGCGATACCTGTTGTGAGGTCCGTGGTCGCTATGTTCCCAAGGTCGTCTATCACGCCGCAGGCCACGAGCTGGTTGTTAGCCAGCAGTTCGAGATCGTATACAGGTCCGCTGAATGCTGCGTAAGGTTCCACATCATCAGCTTCACCATTGAACACGGCCAAGTTATTGCCGATGGTCATCCCGTTGAACACGAAGAATTCACCACCCAGAAAGATGCGGCCATCATGTTCCAACATCGCGTTGATATGGGCCAGACCACCTAGGTTCGAGCCGAAGTAATTGCTGAGGTTGGGCAACAACGCTACCCAAGGCAAGGCATCACCGGAAAAGCTTGCTAGTCCGAAATAGGTCGCCACTTCGCCGACAAGATCTCCACCGGCGTATAGTTCATCATCAGAAACCAAAAGGTCGTAAACCGATCCATTCAATCCTTCGCCAAGTTGCTCCCACGTGTTTTCATTAAGGCGTGCCACATGCTGAATGGAGTTATCCTGTGAGAGGAAAATATCCGTGAACTGACCGCCGGCGATCAGGGTGCCATCGAAGGATTCCAATGCTTCGATCGGTCCATTCAATAACTGCCCAACCGGATCCCAAGTTCCGTTATCCAGTCGTTGCACGCCATGGTCAATACCTGCGAACCCGCTGCGCGAACCAGCAGCATACAAAGCACCGTCATGCTCATGCAACGCTGTTAGTTCGGCGTATTTACTGGAAAAGACACTGCTTTGTTCCCAGGTCCCGTTGTTCCATTTCAGAAGGTCGACCGTTCCGGCAATGAAAGAACCACCCAGGTAGATCTCTCCATCGAATTCGATAGAAGCGTTCACTTGACCTTCTGGGATAACCCCCATGACCTCATACGCAGTACCGTTCCACCGCGCGACATTCTGGGCAACCGTACTCCCTGCATAAGAGAATTGTCCGGCAACGACCAGATCTCCGTTCGAAAGGCGCAGCAGTTCATCGACCTGCTGCCCATCCGTTCCGCCGCCGAGTGCCACCCACGGGATAGGTGGTGCATATCCAGGTTGTATCCATGCCAATTCATTAGAGGTAAAACCGTTCTTATTGGCCCAAACATCGATCTCCGCATAATGCATGTCGCGGATGTACGCAGTTTCCATTTCAGTATCAATTTTCACGGCGAGATCACCGGCGCCGCTCGCGATCATCAACTGACCCACTGCGCAAGCCGTTCCGTTCGGATCAATGAAGATCGGGTTCCGGTATGGGAGTACGTGGTTTTGCGGAAAGCGACCTTGATCTGCATAGCGATCCAGCTCCTGCAGGAGTGATCCGCGTTCCTTCAATTGATCGGCTGTCAACCCCTTGTCGGCCTTTTCAGTGAGGTGTTCGCGCACCAAGTGCAAGTGCATCGCGATGCGTTCCGCTTCGTTCTGGAAACTGATCATCGTTCCATTGGATCGCAGCTCGGGCTGCTGCGTGTTCCATTCGGCATTCACCTCCACCATGTGTTGGAAAAGGGTGGCTGGTTGCTGTGGTGCGAGTTGTGCGTTCGCCGCGATCGATATGGCAATGCTAATGGGGAAGAGTACGTTTCGTTCCATTTTAGTGGTTGTATTGGTTCAACATTTCTGTTCTGAGCAAGAGACGTTCACATGAATGGAGAACGCTGCCCGAGGGTGATGAAGCGTTACTTTTCGGCCTGAACCCAAGCATGCGAAAGATAACGATCGTCGGGCCGGAATCGAGCGGAAAAACAACACTTTGCGAACAGTTGATGGTACACTACCAGTGTGGTATGGTATCAGAGGTTGCCCGGGAATTCCTGGACGAACGTGAAGGAAACTACGAGGAGGCCGACCTCTTGGAGATCGCTGTTTTACAACGTGATCTTGAACAAAGTGGTCTTGGCTGGGCCGAAGAACGTGAGGTGGAAATTCATACACCACCGGTCTTAAGAGAACAGGCGCGCCGCCAACGGCTACTGCCTCGGCTGTTCCTATGCGACACCGACATGATCACGATCCGGATATGGGCGCAAGAGAAATTCGGTCGCGTGGACCCGCAGCTGGAGAAGCTGGTGCAAACCGTTCACTACGACCATTGGCTGCTATGCAAGCCGGATATACCGTGGGTGGCGGATCCATACCGCGAGAACCCACATGATCGCGATCGCCTCTTCACCGTGTACGAGAACACTTTGAAAGAATTGAAAAGGCCATACATCATCATTGAGGGCGACCGTGAACAGCGCATGAACAAGGCCACCGCCTTCCTCGATGTATTCATGCAAGGCGATCCGGGGAACGTGTAATGGTTCCTTGTTCTGTGGTTCGATCCTTCGGCAGTTCCGCTTAAGCCCCTACCTTCGTCCCGTCGTGCAACGGGGTGCCCATCAAGGCTGAGATCAAACCCGATGAACCTGCGCAGGTAATGCTGCGAAGGGAATAGGTCCGCAACCATGGACACCTCCGCGCAACGACATTCAAGCGGAGGAACATGCAGAAATTCGTACTAGTGCTCGTCGCATTTTTCCAAGTGGTCGGTGGTGTTGCGCAAGAGCGTTTCAACGGTCGTGTACTGGGTGAAGCGGATATGCCCTTGCTCGCGGTGAACGTTGTGTTGGGCGATGATCACGCCTTCGGCACATCCACCGATGCCGATGGTCGTTTCACCTTGAACATTGGACAAAGCGGAAGTCACCGATTGCGCTTAAGCCATGTGGGCTATACGATGATCGATACGATGATATCGAGCGGAACGAACGTGGATCGCACATTTCGCATGCATCCGGACGTGATCCAAATGCGAGCAGCGGAGATCACTGCGTTACGCGTGGGCGACGCGCCCTTTGCGAGGTCCTTGGTACTGAAAGAGGACATCGCGAAGATGAATACCGGGGTCGACTTGCCGTACTTGCTTGATCTGCAACCGAGCGTGGTCACCACCAGTGATGCAGGGACGGGCATCGGTTACACGGGCATGCGCATTCGCGGAACGGATGCGACACGGACCAACATCACGTTGAATGGTGTGCCGTTCAATGACGCGGAAAGCCAAGGTGCATTCTTGGTGAACTTGCCTGATCTCGCAAGCAGTGCAGAGGATATCGAGGTGCAACGTGGCGTGGGCACGAGTACGAACGGGCCTGCGGCTTTCGGCGCCACGGTGAATTTGCGCACCACTTCCGTGAAGCGCGATCCATGGGCATCGGTGGGTATCAGTGGTGGATCGTTCAATACACAGCGTTACAGTGTGAGTATAGGAACCGGCTTGATCAAGGAGCACTTCAGCCTGGACCTGCGGCTCAGTTCGATCAGTAGTGATGGGTACATCGATCGTGCCACAGCGAATTTGAAGAGCTACTTCCTTCAAGGTGCATGGGTCGGCAAGAAGCGGTCGTTGCGTTTCATCACGTTCCGTGGGAAGGAAGTGACTTATCAAGCATGGGGCGGAGCGCCGCGTGAGGTGATCGACACCAACCGGACATACAACGCGTACACCTACAAGAACGAGGTGGACAACTACGACCAGACACATTACCAATTGCTCTTTGAAGAAAAGCTTGGCACCAACACGACCCTCAACCTAACGGGCTTTCGAGTGGACGGCAAGGGCTATTACGAGAATTACAAGGCTGATGCGGAAAGTCCAGGTTATTTCCCCGGCCCGGTGGTGTTGGGTAGCGATACTGCAGCCACCAACGATTTCATTATCCGTCGCTGGTTGGGCAACACCATGCTTGGCATGAATGCGTCGGTGGCGCATGGTTTCGGTAGGCACAAGCTCATTGTCGGCGGTAGTTACAGTGACTACTCCGGCACGCATTTCGGCGAGGTTATATGGGCCAAGTTCTCAGGTCCGTATGCCAACGACCATCGGTACTACGACAATGATGCACGGAAGGTGGATGCCAACGTCTATGCCAAGTTGAACTATGCCGTGGGCGATAGGATCAACGTGTTCGGCGATGTGCAAGTGCGTACGGTCAATTACGATTTTCTCGGCCTCGATGATGCACAGAACAATGCGATCCAGAACAGCACGTTCGCATTCTTCAATCCGAAAGGTGGGGTGAACTGGCGCATCCACGAAGGCGGCAGGATCTATGGCAGCATTGCCATTGCGAACAGAGAACCGAACCGGGACGATTTCCAAGGAACGACACCGAGCAGTCGGCCCACGAGCGAAAAGCTCACCGATCACGAATTGGGTTATGAGCGGAGGACTGCGCGATTCGCCGCTGGCGTCAATGGGTATTACATGGCCTACACGGACCAATTGGTATTAACTGGTGAATTGAACGATGTTGGAGCAGCACTTCGCACCAATGTGTCGAAAAGCTTTCGTGCCGGCGTGGAACTCACGTGGGCCGCCCAACTCACCAAGCGACTGCGTTGGAAAGGCAATGCCACCTACAGCCAGAACCGGATCAAGGACTTCACCGAATACGTGGACGATTGGGACAATGGCGATCAACAGGCCTTCGCCTATACTTCGACACCGATCGCATTCAGCCCGGACCTGATCGTCGGGAGCGAAATGAGCTACCGATTCTGGCAAGCCACTGGAAAAGGGAACGCCGAACTTTCCTTGATCACCAAATACGTGGGCCGTCAATTCTTGGATAACAGCGGCAGCCCCGACCGCGCATTGGATGCTTACGTGGTGAACGATCTGCGTTTGAACGTTGGGTTGACATCGGTACTTGGCATTCCGAACATCGACATCAACATCACGGCCCGTAACATGTTCAGCGAGCTGTACGAGAGCAACGGATGGAGCTACAGTTACGTGCTTGAGGGCCGTAGACAGGAGTTTGTTGGGCTTTATCCTCAGGCCCCTTTGAACGTTCTGGGAGGGGTCACCTTCAGGTTCTAGATCTCCGATCACAGAGGCTGGAGCAGATCCGGGGATCACCTTGCTTCTGTTGTTTGAATAGCGCCACGTAGAACGAAAGTTACATTGCCCGGCATCCAAAGCTCCTGTAGGTTTGTAGCCTACAGTCCTTTCCATTGGTGTCACGTGGCTGTGGAAGTACCAATTTGTGGGTATTGCCATCTGTGACCCGATACCGGACCTTTACCACCGACGCGAACACAAGAAGTTTCACCGATCTTTACATAGAACAGATGAGAACCCATTCATTTACATCCCGCATGTTACTGCCATTCGCCTTGTTGTTCGGCACCGGGCTTGCTGCGCAGAACACGAATGATGCAAAGATCTTGGATTACAAGGGTCTTGACTACCTATGTTCCGGCGGTGTTACGCCGGTGCTCCAGATCAAGAACATGGGTTCGGAGGCAATGGTCGGGTGTGTCGTGGAAACGTGGAAGAACGGGTTGCAGCTCGGCTCATTCAATTGGATCTTGGCGATCCCGATGCTCCAAGACGAATTCCGTAAGCCTGCGCTTCCGCCCGTCAACGATGTATTGCCTTCAGATGTGCTTGAATTCAGGATCATCAGCGTGAATGGGATCCCGGATCAGGACCCGGATGGCAATGTGTTCCAAAAATCCTTGGACAAAGTGCCGGTCACATCGCCTCAGCAGACGGTATCGGTGCGCATCCTTACTGGTCCCGATGCGGGCAGCGTGACATGGGAGATCCACAATGCCCTCGATGCGATCGTGGCATCCGGAGGACCATATGAAGTCGCGAACACGGTGATCAATGAAACTGCCGTTCTTCCAGGTGGTAGTTGTTTTACGTTCAAGGCCAAGGACCCTGAGCGGGAGGTTGTTTCAAGTGCACGGGTGGAATTATTGAGCGGTACGAATACCTTGATCGTTTCCCAGGGAGCCGATCTTTCAGCTGGATACTCAAAAGGTCTTACCATCGGCAACAACGAACCTTGCACGGAGAACATATCCGTATCGTTGAACACGGACGGTGCACCTGCGGAGACCACATGGGAAGTCATCGACCAACTGTCCGATGACGTCGTGTGCGTAGGGATCGGGAACTATGCGGTCGGGGCTTCGGTCACTGAGAATTGTTGTTTGCCCGTGGGTTGTTATCGCCTGCGAGTGATGGACGCTGGTGGAGATGGCATCACCGGTGGGGGTTACGTAGTACACGAACAGTCGTCCAATGCGCGCATTGTGGACAATCGATCGAATTTCAGCACAGGTTCGATAAGTGCGATCAGTGGAGCTCAAGGGTTCTGTCTGCCCATCGGAACGGATGCTTTGATCACTTCCAGCTGCGATAAACTGGAATGGTTGAATTACAGGTATCTGGTCGCGCATGAGAACGCAGCGGTAAGTGCAACGTGGGTGCCGAACGGTGCGAACAATGTTCAGCCAGCCAATAGCGGATACGAATTCTGGATCTTCGACCCCAATGGCACATACAGTTTCCGCAAGTTCCGGTCGCATAACGTGAGTGATGGATTTTCACCGGCCAGCGCCACCCGTGCCGCACACATGAAGATCAATGGGTGGTACAACACGGTGCTTACACCCTTGATCCCACAGCAGACCTTGTTGAACGTTCGGCTCCGTGGTCGTGTTAACGGAGAGAATGGTGTCTTCGGTCCGGCTTGTACCATGAAGTTGGATGCAGCGCGTGCAGCTTGCCCGTTGAACAGACTATTGGTAGCACCGGGTGATTCAAGGAACAGTTGCGGGGTTACGAAGACCTTCGGTAGTGGAAGTTACGTGTACGCCACACCATTTTCCGGAGTGCCGAGCGTGCCTTCATCGCAACTACGTTATCAATTTAGGTTCCGTTATGCACCGGAGAATTTCGAAGTTATCCGCACCAGCAATACCTATATCCTGCCGCTTTACTGGACCGGTGCTGGCGCATTGCAGTGCGGCATTGAGTACACGGTGGATGTGCGTGTGAGCAAGGATGGTGGCGCTACTTGGTGTACCGATACGCCAACGCCTACCGTGCCGTTCCAGGCTTGGGGTGAAGTGTGCTCGTTGACAATAGCTCCCTGTGTAAATGGTGGAGGGCCCGGTGCTTCCTCAGTGCTCGGAGAAGGAGCTATGCAGTTCACGCTTTATCCGAACCCCCTGAACGGCGATCTGCTTTTCGTACAGGTGCCCGTGCAGGAAAATGCTCAAGGAAGTGGGCTTGCAACCATCATGGACCCAACGGGTAGAATAGTTGCAGAAAGGAACATCGTGCTGAGCAATGGAACGAGCAGCACCTTGTTGGACCTTGGCGACTTGGTGAACGGAACCTACTTCTTGAAATTGACCATCGGGAAAGAGGTGGGAGTTGAACGGTTCGTGGTACAGCGGTAGGACCTGTCCACTAGTTGTTCTGATCCCGATAGGGTGATCTGGGGATCAAGACCGTTGCACGTAGTACATGGCCAGATCACCCTTGCCTTTGGCTTGTACCATGCCACGCGATGTGAAGGATAGACCTGGTTCTCCTTGTATCAGTCCATAGGTTGTACTGCTGATGTTCACCTTGCCGATCTCTCCACTACTTTCCATGCGGGAAGCAGTGTTCACGGCATCGCCCCAGATATCGTACTGGAATTTCTTCAATCCCACAATGCCAGCCACCACCGGGCCTGTATGTACGCCCACACGCATGTCAAAGGCCGGTTTGCCCAACGCCTCGTGTTCAGCTTTTCGAGCGAGCATGAAAGCCTGCATATCCAATGCTGCATTCACGACCGCCAACGCGGAGCCTTCGCGATATTGAGGTACACCACCAGCTGCCATGTAGGCATCCCCGATGGTCTTGATCTTCTCCCCATGGTACTTCTCCATGATCGCATCAAAGGCTCTGAAGCACGCATCGATCTCCGCCACCAACTCTGTTGGCGAGAGTTTTTCCGCGATCGCGGTGAACCCCTTGAAATCGGTGAAGAGGATGGTGACTTCCTCGACGTGCTTTGCCACTGCGGTCCCCGTTTCCTTCAGCTCGGCGGCCACATCCACAGGGAGGATATTGTGCAGCAGGTCGTCGCTTCTGTCCTTCTCAAGCTGCACAGCGGCGCGGGATCTTCGTGTATAACGTAGTCGGTTCCACAGTCCGCCTGCTAGCAACAACACGCCAATGGCGGAGTACAGGAAGAGGTTTCGTTGTTCCCGTTCCCGACCTATGCGTTCCTGGTATTCCAACTGATCATTGAAGCGGGCGCTCACATTTGCCAAACTATCGGCCAGCATTTTATCCTCGAACGAGCGGGTCACTTCCATCCGTGTTACCTCTTTCCCATTGTTCAACTTCAACAGCGAATCACTCACTAGGATGAACTCCTTTTGAGCCGCATGGGCTTTCTTGAAATCCGCCAATTGGGCATAGGCGGTTTCCAAACACCCGAGGCACTCCTTCCGTTGCAGGAGCAATCCATTGTCATTGGCGATCAAGTTGCCTTTGGAGCATGCACGAACAGCTGCGGCCGGATCACCCGCAAGCAGGTACAGGTCGCCGCGATTCACTTGGGTGCGCACCACATGTCGCATGCTGCCAAGTTCCGTCAGCAGCACTTCTGCGCTGTCCAAATAGGCATGCCCGACCCGTATTTTGTGCATGGACCCATTCACCCTGCCAAGGTTGTTCAAGGCCAAGCCTAATTCCAGTTTCCGCCCTAATTCCTTGTAGAGCTGAGCGCCTCTAAGGAATTCACTGTGGGCCGTATCCAATGCGCCCATTTGCATATGCGTATTGCCCAAGTTGAGCAGTGCTTGTGCTCGTCCTTTCTTGTTGTTGAGCTCATCTGCAAGGGCCGCGCTGCGCTGATAGTTCATCAGGGCTTCCGGCAGTTGCTCCAATTCTGTATGGATGTTGCCGATGTTGTTATACGTACCCGTCAAGCCTTCCTTGTTACCGAGTTCAGTGTCGATCCGGAGACTTTTCTGCAATTGTTCCAAGGCCATGGGAAGATCTCCCAAATTGCGGTAGACATTGCTCATGTTGCTGTAGGCATTGGCTTCGCGTTTGCGATCGCCCATGCGCTGTGCCAATGCCAAGCCCTGCTGAAGAAACTCAAGTGATGCGTTATGGTCACTACGCACACTGCTACCAACGGCCAAGGTGGTTAGGGCCTCGTATTGGGCTTTTGGGTCCTTGATCCGTTTGGCGTAGGCAAATTGTTCGCTAGCGAGGGACATTCCGCTATCCGGGTTTTCGAACACGGTTTTCCAAGCCAATGTTTGAAGGGCCTGAAGTCGAAGGCTGTCGGGTTGGTCCGCATCCTTCCAAGCAGTCAGAAGCGAGTCTCCTTGTGCTTGTGTATGGGTCATCACCAAGATCCAACCGCTCAGGAGCAGGAGTATGCGGCACGTGTTGGTGAAAAGGCAGCGAAGCATCGTTGTTGGGGTCGGGAAGATACAGCCGCCAACCAATTTCAAACTACCGGTGGAATGTGATCCTACTTTGCGGCCCCCGGTTCAATGAGAGATCCGATCCTTCATTACATTTGGACGAACCAACAACCTACCCACATGGAACGCCGCCAATTCCTAGTTCGCTCTTGCCAAGCCTGTGCAGCTCTGGCCTTCATTCCAGCAGCTACCCTTACGGGTTGTGCATCCTTTAAGGGCTTGAGCTTGGCAGCCGACAATGGCATGGTGCAGATCCCATTGGCACAGTTGGACCCCAGCGGAAAGACCATGGTGAAGGCGAAAGGAGCACCGGAGAAGTTCATTGTTGTGGAACAGCCGGATGGTTCCTACTCAGCGATCGAACTGAATTGTACCCATAAGGGTGGTCCCGTGAACGAGAAGGACGGCCAACTGGTGTGCGGTTTGCATGGCAGCACCTTCGATAACACCGGGCATGTGGTGAAAGGCCCTGCTAAAACCGACCTAAAGCGCTACGGTGTCGAAGTGGTCGGGGACTTGCTACAGGTGAAAGTTGCCTGAGCGTCTTGTGGATCCGTTAACTGATCAGTATCGTGCATAACTAGAAGCAATAGCTTCTAAATTGATCAGCCAACCGCTTCGCGCATCATGAAGATCCGTTCCGGGTCCTCCTCGAAAGCAGTACCCACCACAAGCATATCGGCACCCGCGTTGCACAAGGCACGTGCAGTGTTGGCGTCGCGGATACCACCTCCGATGATGATCGGCAGGTCCACGGTCTTGCGAACGGCGGCGATCATTTCCGGTGGAACGGTGCGTTCAGCTCCGCTTCCGGTATCCATGTAGATGGTGCGCAATCCCAGTAACTCGCCGGCCAAAGCGGTGCAAGCTGCAATGCCCGGCTTATCGTTTGGAATGGGAACTGTTTGGCTGATGTAGCTCACCGTGGTCTGTTTGCCACCATCCACCAACATGTAGCCAGTGGGGATCGCTTCCAGTCCCATTGCTTTTACGGTTGGTGCCGCAGCGACATGGTGGCCGATCAACAACTCGGGGTTACGTCCGCTGATCAGCGAAAGGAACAGCACTGCGTCCGCATGTGCGTTCAATTGTGAAGGGCTTCCGGGGAAGAGCACCACCGGAAGATCGCTCCAGCGTTTCACCAATTCCACAGGATCCGGAAGCGGCCGTCGTAAGCAAGCTGCCACCCACAAAGATCATATCCGCCTTGGCAATGCAGGCATTCTGCACCGTGTTTTCCAAGCGCTTTTCATCCTGCCCGTAGTCGGGGTCGATCAACACGGCCAACAGTTTGCGGCCTTCCGCCTTTGCGGTTTCGATATGGTGAAGTACGTTTCCCAAGACGCGGCGAACTTACGGCGGAGTTCACGATCCGATCCGAAGGTAGACGCTAAGGAGGGTGGTTGGTTGTTCCTGAAAACGTCCCTTTGCATACTCATGGTCCATTTGTGATGCCTACAAGACCAGCCGCCAGCAACTGCCTGTAAAAGTGGTCCAAAAACCCTACCTTCGCGGCCATATGAACACGACCATGCCACAAACAAAAGAGCAGCTCAAGTACAAAGTGAAGGATATGTCCCTTGCTGCTTGGGGCCGAAAGGAAATCGAATTGGCCGAGGCCGAAATGCCCGGACTCATGTCCTTGCGTACCGAGTTCGGTAAGCAGAAGCCATTGAAGGGTGCCCGCATCGCAGGTTGCTTGCACATGACCATCCAGACCGCCGTATTGATCGAGACCCTTGTGGAACTCGGCGCGGAAGTCACTTGGAGCAGCTGCAACATCTTCAGCACCCAAGACCATGCCGCCGCCGCGATCGCCGAAGCAGGTATCCCGGTGTTCGCTTGGAAAGGACTTAACGAGAAGGATTTCGATTGGTGCATAGAGCAGACCATCTTCGGATTTGAAGGAGGCAAGCCATTGAACATGATCCTGGACGATGGCGGCGACCTTACCAACATGGTATTCGATAAGTTCCCCGAGTTGACCAAAGGCATCAAAGGTTTGAGCGAGGAGACCACCACAGGAGTGCTTCGTCTCTTGGACCGCGAGAAGAACGGAACGCTCGTAATGCCAGCGATCAATGTGAACGACAGCGTTACGAAAAGCAAATTCGATAACAAGTACGGTTGCAAGGAAAGTGCGGTTGACGCCATCCGTCGTGCCACCGATATCATGATGGCCGGCAAGGTCGCCGTGGTTTGCGGATATGGCGATGTTGGCAAAGGAACTGCGGCTTCGTTGAAAGGTGCAGGTGCACGTGTGATCGTAACGGAGATCGACCCGATCTGTGCACTTCAAGCTGCAATGGACGGCTTCGAAGTGAAGAAATTCGGCAACTGCGTTGGCCGTGCCGATATCATCATCACCACTACCGGCAATCGCGATATCGTTCGTGGCGAGCACTTCGAGAAGATGAAGGACAAGGCCATCGTTTGCAACATCGGCCACTTCGATAACGAGATCGACATGGCGTGGATCAACAATGAACACGGCAAGAGCAAAGTGGAGATCAAGCCACAGGTTGATAAGTACACGATCAATGGTAAGGACGTCCTCATCCTTGCAGAAGGCCGTCTGGTGAACCTGGGTTGTGCCACGGGCCATCCGAGCTTTGTTATGAGCAACAGCTTCACCAACCAAACACTGGCGCAGTTGGAACTCTGGAACAACAGCGGCAATTACGAGAACAAGGTGTACGTACTTCCGAAGCACCTTGACGAGAAAGTTGCACGACTCCACTTGGAAAAGATCGGCGTGGAATTGGAGGAACTCAACGATGTTCAAGCGAAGTACATCAATGTTCCCAAAGAGGGTCCGTACAAGAGCGACGCCTACCGGTATTGATCACCGACCACTAATTCAAACAACGCCCGGCCAATTTGGTCGGGCGTTGTCATTTTAAGCAAGTTGGCGACCCGCTTTGAGCTAGCAAGGGTTATTGGCGATCTGCCGGTTGTGCGGTGGCGGAGATAATTTATTCGCGCCAAAACATTGCGCAACCGTTCGCGGTGATCCTTCAGTTATAGATCCGAAGCGTGGTACCGTTGAAGCTGGTATTGTACCGCTGCAGGCTCAACGCCGCAGGTCCTTCGAGCACACTGCCATCATTGATCAGGAAAGAAGAATGGCAGCACGCTGTATCGCGCGCCACGATCTGTGTGCTGTCCACGAATACCCGACATAGGTCCGCCGAATTGTAAGGGCAATGGCGGTCCATCGCCACGAACGAATCGAAACTGGTGCGGTACACGATCAATCCTTGAGAGCCGCCAGAAAGGTAGATCCACCCACTGGGTACCGAAATATCCGCATACGACGGGTTGTTCACGTTTATACTGATGTCGACCGGGGTCAACGGCACACCACCAGGCTTGTCCTTTTTGCAGGACATGGAACACAGCGCGAATACCGTGCAAATGGAAAGCAAAATGGTCTTACGGTGTGTCATTGATTTTGTTGAACGCGGAATACAAAGGTATCGTGTGCTGAGTAACGTCCCGTCATCCGAGATGCACTGAACAGAATGGTGGTCGGCTTGTGTTACTTTGCAAAAGCCAGCAGTTCACATATGATCAAGAAATACGTTCTTCCTCTCATCCTTTTGCTCACCTTGTTCGTAGCACCGACGCCCGCTTTCGCACAGGAAGGCATCTCGCGTAAGAAGCAGGAAAAGACCTTGGCGAAAGATGCCAAGAAAGAGAAGAAGACGAAAGCGAAACAGGAAAAGCGCGATCGCAAACGCCACCTCAGTGTACAGGACAAGGCGGCGCGCAAACGGATCAAACGCAACACCAAACGGGCAGATCGAGGTGGGAGCGGCAAACATCGTGATGGGTTCTTTCGTCGCACTTTCGGCAAGTAGAAGTTCGCCCTGACCGTACTCCGTTCTGCAACGACCATTGCTCGTTCCGCGCATACGAGGCCTGGGGATGCACAATACTTTTAGGCCATGTATCGGAAGAAGGATCCATCAAGAACAACAGTGAAAGGTGACGGCCTTCCACAAAGTGCTGTTGAAAGATCGATGGCTTTGTTGGTTGAAGGGCAATTGCTCGGTGGAACTTTCTATATTAGCGCCCCCTCGTTGCCCTGTTACGCTGAACGTAAAACCTACCGTACATGTTGAGAAGACTATTCTCCGCAGTTGCCCTGTCCATTACCGCCGTGCTCGCCTTGCAAGCACAAGTGGGTTCCGGATCCTTAAAGGGTACGATCTCTGATAAGAAGAGTGGAGAGCCACTGCCCTTCGTAAACGTTGTCATTGAGAACCGCGGGACGCAGGTCTCCGGTGGTGCAACGGATTTCGATGGCGCATATTTCGTCAAACCGATCGCACCCGGAACCTACGATGTTGTGGTCAGCTATGTGGGCTACCAACCATACAAACAGACCGGCGTTGTGGTGAACAGCAACAAGATCACTTTCTTGGACATCGGCCTCAATGCAGGGATCGAGCTGAAAGAGTTCGAGATCGTTCAATACACTGTTCCGTTGATCGACAAGGATGGTGGAGCCTCTGGAGGAACGGTTACCCGAGAGGATATCGCCAAGATGCCGGGACGTTCAGCGGCTTCCATTGCAACCACGGTGGCGGGGGCCAGCACAGCGGGTACGGACGGCGGCATCAGTATCCGCGGTTGCAGAACGGAGGGTACCTACTACTATATTGACGGCATCAAGGTGCCTGCGGGTGCGGGTACCGGGCTACCTAAGAGCGCCATTGAAGAAGTTCAAGTGCTTACCGGTGGTATACCAGCGAACTATGGCGACGTGACCGGGGGACTGGTGAACATTACCACCCGTGGGCCGAGCCGTAATTTCTTCGGTGGGTTGGAGTACCTTACATCAGGCTTCAAGGTTGGTAAGGACATAAAGGACATTGTCGGGTTGGACAAATTCGCCTTCAACCAGTTGGAAGGTTCCTTGAGCGGTCCCCTCTTGTTCAAGAAGGACAGTTTGGGCAATAAGGAGAAGCCTTTGATCGGTTTCTTCTTCAGCGGTCAGTACACCAATGCCGTTGACCTCTTCCCTTACTATCAGGGAGATGTACGTGTGAAGCCGGAAGTCCGAGATCGCCTCTTGGCGGATCCAGCCATACTTCGTTCAACCGGTAACGATGTTGTGTTGGCTTATAACAGTAATTTCTTGAAGGCCTCGGACCTTGAAACGTTGAAAACGCGTCAGAACGCGGGGCGTGATACGTATTTGGCATCGGGCAAGATCGACATCACAACTACACCGACCATTAACTTGACCATTGGAGGTTCTGCTGATTATTCGAACCGGCAGATCTATAACAGGGACAATGCTTTGTTGAACGTGGACAACAACTACCGGATCAAGGAAAGCACTTGGCGCGGGTTCGCACGATTCACCCAACGGTTCATTGACCGTACGGATGAAGAAGAGAAGAAGGCAACCATTCGAAATGCCTATTACTCGTTGCAAGTGGACTATTCCAGATACAACAACAATGTGGAGGATATTGTACATGCGGATCGGTTCTTCGATTATGGCTACGTGGGTAAGTTCGAGACGTTCTCAGCTCCTCAGTTCCAACTAGGGCAGCCGGGCCATCTCTCCGAGTTTACACAGGTAGGTTTAGCGGATACTTTGATCCGGTTCACCCCAGGCACGCAGAATCCGGATCTCGCATCGATCAACACATTCTATTTCAATGCATTGCCACAAGAGCAATTTCCTATTGCATCACTTGGGAATCCATTGTTCACCGACCCCAATTACGTTGGATACTACAAGGACCGGATCGAAACCCAAGGGAACGGTGTTCTTTGGAATGGTGATCGTCCCCAATCACTTTACAACATTTGGAACAATATCGGATTTATCGATGTCCCCAATGCTTCCGAATACCAAAAGCGGCGGAACGATCAATTGCGATTCAGTGCCACCGGCAGTGCGGATGTTGGATCACATGCGGTATCACTGGGTGTTGAATACGAGCAGCTCACACAACGCCGATACGATCTCGCACCGGTCGGTTTATGGACACGGGCACGTTTGTTGACCAATTCACATTTGGCAGAGTTCGACAATGGTCCGGATGCAACACCTATCGGCCAGTACTATGTGCCGGGTAACCCCACTCTTCCTTTCTTTTTGTATGACAGGATAGTCGGAGAAGATCAATCGAACTTCGATGCCAATCTTAGGAATGCGCTGGGCTTGGACGTTAACGGAACGGACATCATCCAAGTGGATGCTTTGGATCCTGACGTATTGAAGCTCGACATGTTCAGTGCGGATGAATTGCTGAACAATGGCAATGGATTCGTGAATTATGTGGGCTATGATCGCTTGGGGAATAGGCTGACGAGCAAGCCGAGTTTCGCTGATTTCTTTGATGCTCGGGATGAGGACGGACAAGCGACCCGATTACAAGCGCCCTTCGAACCGATCTACATGGCCGGATACATCATGGACAAGTTCGCCTTCGACGATATCATCTTCAATGTGGGTGTACGTGTGGACAGGTATGATGCCAACCAGAACGTTTTGAAGGACAAATACCTGTACCAGGATGCCTATACAGCGGGATCCTCGGTACCGGATGCAGGAATTAGCGATCTTCTGGCGAATCGTCCTGGTAACATTGGGGATGATTTCGTGGTCTATGTGGACCAGTTCGACAGTCCGAATGAGATCAAGGGTTACCGCGACGAAGACACATGGTATTCGGCGTCGGGTGTTGAGCTTACGGATGGTTCTTCCATCGTACAGGCTGGTCAGATCCGCCCGTATTTGATCGAACGCGGAGCAGGAGGTGATCTTGCTGGTTCGGATCTTAGCAAAGAAGCGTTCCAAGACTACAAGCCTGTGATCAATGTGATGCCCCGGATCGCCTTTTCATTCCCGATCTCGGACGAGGCCTTGTTCTTCGCGCACTACGATGTGCTTACGCAACGTCCCAACGCGAACGAATCCCGGTTGAATCTTGTGACCTACGCGTTCATCCAGAACACCGGTGATGTCATCAGCAACCCGAATTTGAAGCCGACCAAGACCATCGATTACGAGTTGGGTTTCCAGCAGGTGTTGAGCAAGTCCTCCTCATTGAAGATCTCTGCGTTCTATCGTGAATTGCGCGATCAGATCCAGATCAGGAACGTAGCGAATGCTTGGCCCCGGAGCTATCGTACGTATGACAATTTTGACTTCGGTACGGTAAAGGGCTTCACGGCCGCCTTTGATCTGCGGAAAACCGGCAACGTGTGGATGCGGGCCAGCTACACCATGCAGTTTGCCGACGGCACGGGTTCTGGACCTACCACCGGGCTCAACTTGATCAACTCGGCCAGCCCAACTTGCGTACCATCTCCCCGTTGGATTTCGATCAGCGCCATCGTTTCGTCGTGACCTTGGACTATCGGTACGGAGCCGGCAAGGATTACAACGGCCCGATGTTGTTCGACAAGGCTATTTTCCAGCGGACAGGTCTTAATATGGTCTCGACGTTGGGTAGCGGAACTCCATACAGCCGTAGCAGTCAGGTTGTGAGCGAAGCTACGGAAGCTACGAACTACTTGTTGGACGGGTCATTGAATGGTGCACGTTTGCCTTGGCAGTTCACCTCCGACATTCAGATGGATAGGGATTTTCCGCTCAGTTTTGGTGGTAAGGAAGGCGATAAGGCCAAGAGCGCCAACTTGAACATCTACCTTTTGGTCACCAACTTGTTCAATTCCAAGAACGTGACGAACGTATACCGCTACACAGGTTCTCCGGATAACGATGGCTACTTGGCATCTGCCCAATCAGCTGCGGTGATCTCCAATTCCATAGACCCACAATCATTCCGGGATCTGTACAGCGCAAACATTCTCAACCCTGCGAATTTCGGTGCACCACGTACCATTCGTTTGGGCATCCGATTTGATTTCTGAGCATAACGTAACCCGCATGACCATGAGCACCCTTAGAGCCAACATCACCAGAACGAACGTTCTCGGTATTATCGCGTTGCTCGCTTTTCCGTCAATGGCGCATGAGCCGTTGCGGCCACCTGGTGGAGGAATGCAAGGTGGGCGGCCGAAAGCGGCTGCTTGCGTACCTGCATCAGCCATTACGGAGATCAGCTATAACAACGTGCGGGCCGTTATCGAGAACGGCGGCAACATGTGGACCCGTCGCAGTGGAACCTCCTCTTCGGGCTATGAAGTGCCGAAGACGGCGGATTTTTCCGGCCCAAAGGCACTCTACGCAGGCGGCTTATGGATGGGTGGCCGCGCGGTGGATGGTAACACGAAGATCGCAGCCGTTCTTTTCCGTGCGGATGGGAATGACTTCTGGCCCGGCCCTTTGCGTGAAGGAGGTGACGCTTCGGTAAGCGCAGCGACCTGTGAGGCTTATGATCGTTTCTGGACCACCACACGTGCGGACGCCGAGGCCCATATCCAATACATCGCATGCCAAGATGATCCCGAGTGTGATGTGGCCGCGATCTTCCCCGATGGTTATTCGACACCGCCCGACTTCTTGAGCTGGCCTGCCGAGGGTAATTTGGACGAGGGACAATCTGCTTATTTGGCCCCTTTCTTCGATGACAACAACGATGGTGTCTATGATCCGAGCGATGGGGATTACCCGGATTACGGTTTTGATGAGACCGTGGAGGAGTGCAAGAACCGCCAGCGGGATGATGCCGTGAATCTATTTGGTGACTACAACATCTTCTGGATCTTCAATGACAAGGGTGATGTGCACACCGAGTCGAATGGACAGCCGATCGGTTTGGAAGTGCGTGCGCAGGCATTTGCCTTCAGTTCGAACAACGAGATCAATAACATGACCTTTTACAACTACACGGTGATCAACCAGGGTAGTCAAACCTTGACGAACACCTACTTCGGTAGTTTCGTGGACCCGGACGTCGGGTGCTCGAACGATGACTTCGTGGGTTGCGATGTGCGCCGTGGTCTTGGTTTCGCGTACAACTGGGACGAGAACGACGAGGCGTGCTTGGGTGCCCCGGGTTATGGTGTTCAACCACCCGCCATCGGTGTGGATTTCTTCGAAGGCCCTTATCAAGATGCTGATGGTATCGACAATCCAGGTCCACAGAACAATGTGGACGTGTTGGATTGTGTTACCGCCCAGCAACAGAACGGTATTCCTTATAAAGGGATCGGTATCGGTTATGGGGATGGTTTCGCGGACAACGAACGATTTGGTATGCGTGCCTTCCTGTATTGGAACCGTGAAGGTGCCTTTGCTACGAACGATCCCGAACAACCCAGCCACTTCTACAATTACCTCCAGAGCATTTGGAAGGATGGTACCGCCATGACCTATGGTGGGAGTGGGTACAGTACCACGGGAGCCGGTATTCCAACACGTTACATGTTCCCTTGGAGCACGGATGTTGTGGGCTGGGGTACCAATTGCGCTCCCCAACCAGACTGGCGTGAGGGCCATCAGCAGCCGCAGGATCGTCGTTTCGTTCAAAGCGCAGGTCCGTTCACCTTGGAACCGGGTGCCTTCAACAACATCACATTGGGAGTGGTCTATTCACGTTCGGCTACCGGTGGTTCGTTGGGCAGTGTGGCCTCGCTGAAAGTTGCGGACGACAAGGCGCAATCGCTCTTCGACAACTGTTTCAAGATCCTTGACGGTCCGGATGCACCTGATCTGCGGATCGTGGAACTGGACAGGGAGTTGGTCATCTTCATGACCAATCCTTCGAGCAGCAACAACAACAACGTGCAGGCCTTGGACTACGCGGAATTGGACCCGATCATCCCGGAGAGCAAAACCACCGAGACCATCACTCCGGTCTTCGATACGCTTGGGACCTTGCCTTTGGATACTGTGCTGCTGAGCTACGATACTACGATCACCACGGTGATCTATGATCGGTTCTACCGGTTCCAAGGGTATAAGCTTTTCCAGCTGAAGAACAGTGAGGTTTCCGTATCGGAACTCAACGATCCCGATCTAGCGCGGTTGGTTTACCAAGGCGACATCAAGGACGGTATCGGCCAATTGGTGAACTATCCGACCAGCGATATTCTGCAACTTCCTGTGGCCACCGAAATGGTGAATGGTGCGGACAACGGTGTTGCTAGCTCTGTTAGGATATTGGAGGACAAGTTCGCACAAGGGGACACCCGTTTGGTGAATTTCAAATCCTATTACTACTTGGCCATTGCATACGGTTACAACAACTACGAGACCTATGATCCAGTGAACCGGACCGGACAGGCGTTCACCTATGTGGAAAGCCGGAAAGGCGCTGTTGGGTCCATCCGCAAGTATGTGGCCATTCCACACCGCAACGATCCGCAAACAGGTGGAACCATCCTGAACGCGCAATACGGTGACGGATTGCCTGTTACCCGGATCGAGGGACAAGGGAATGGTGGCTTGGAAACAGCTCTTTCAGAAGCTTCTGAATTGGAGATCGTGAGCGATACATCGATCAATCGCAAGGACATGATCACCTACCTTCCTGGTTTAGGACCGATCGGTGTGAAGGTGGTCGATCCACTGAAATTGCCTGCTGCTGAATTCGAGGTATGGTTCCAGGACAGTGTTACTTCGGGCAACCTGAACGATGCGTATTGGTACGTGGTGAATCGTACCAGCAACGACACGGTGCTGGGCGAGAGGGCCATAGACCTGCCATACGAACAGATCATACCTGAATGGGGGATCAGCATCAGCATAGCTCAAACACTGTATACCGGTATCAACCAGGTCAACACGGATCCTGTTGGTGAAGGAAGCATTGAGTTCGAGGACCCTTCCAAGCCATGGTTCACCGGATTGCCGGATGGCGAAGGTGAACAAGTGGAGAACTGGATCCGTTCGGGCAACTACAGAGGCTTGGACAACGGACCCATCTACGACGACCGTGGCGACTTCGATCAGCTTTACGAGAAAATGCTCAATGGAACTTGGGGACCATGGAATTTGGCTGGCCAAGCTCCATTCCAACCAGGTTGCCGTGGCGGTGGGGACAGTCCGCACGCATCACAAACGGCTACCTTCTACAGCTTGCGCGACCTGCCTAGTGTGCAGTTGGTGATGACCAAGAACAAGGACCTGTGGAGCCGTTCGCCCGTGTTCGAACAAGAGGACGTGACCGCGAATGCTGAAGGCGGTGCACAACGCATGGGTCTTCGTATCTCTCCCAGTATTGATAAGCAAGGGATCAAGACGGGCCAGCCCGGTTGCAATGAGGCGGAAGCTCAGTTCATCAAATCCACAGGCATGGGTTGGTTCCCGGGCTATGTGATCGATCTGGAAACTGGGGAGCGCTTGAACATCGGTTATGGGGAGAACAGCTTCTGGGGTGGTTCCATTGGCCGGGATATGATCTTCAACCCGAATGACAAATTCTACACTGAAACCGGTTCGCCGTTCTTCGGTGGAGAACATTGGATCTACATCTTCAAGAACGATCGCCGCGTGAATACCTACTACGGCACACCGAACCAGAACAGGGTTCCGTTGTATGATGCTGGGAAATTCATTGCAGATAACTTGGTGGCTGGAAGTTCGGCCGCGCGTATCACCGTATTCCGCGCCATTGCATGGGTAGGAAGTGCAATGGTGGTTCCAGGGCAAGAGTTCTTGGCGACCGACGTTCGGATCCGATTGAACGTAGCGAAGGAATACCGGACGTATGAGGACTACGCCGGAAACCCTGATCCGATCGTTCCCTTGCGGAACAATGGTCTACCATTGTACTCGTTCACCACGAATGATCTGGCGGTGATCGAGAACGACCAAGCAACTGCGGAGTCCGCTTTGGACCTGATCAACGTGGTGCCCAACCCGTATTATGCTTTTAGCGGGTATGAAACCTCGCGCTTGGACAACAGGATCAAGTTCATCAACCTGCCGCAAAAGTGTACCATCTCGATCTTCTCGGTGAACGGCACATTGGTGCGCAAGTTCCGGAAGGACAATGGTCTCACCTTCTTGGATTGGGATCTTAAGAACGCCAACAACATACCTATTGCAGGTGGAGTGTACATCTGCCATGTGGATGTGCCCGGCGTAGGAGAGAAAGTAGTGAAATGGTTCGGTGCTTTACGTCCGATCGACCTTCAGAATTTCTAAGCGATGATCACCAGAACACTCGAAATGAAGCGAACGATGGAACGCAAAGCGATGGTGATGGCAGCCAGTGTGCTGCTCAGTACGGCGGCCATGGCAGGTAACCCTGATCGAGCAGGCTCGGCGGGTGCCACGCAATTGTTGATCAATCCTTGGGCCCGTTCCGTGGGTGGGGCTTGGCCAACTCCGCCTCGATCTCCGGCGTGGAGCCATGTACGGCAACATTGCTGGATTGGCCCATACGAACAAGACCGAAATACTCTTCTCCAACACCCGTTGGTTGAGCGGTTCGGGCACGAAGATCAACAGCATTGGACTGGGCCAGAAGATGGGAGCCTCCGGTGTGTTGGGCATCTCAGCGACCGTGATCGGTTTTGGTGATCTGGAAGTGACCACGGTGGACAATCCTGCACCCGGTCGCGGCACGCTCAGTCCAAGTATGGCGAACATCGGCGTTTCTGTAGCCAAGAGCTTCTCGAACAGCATCCACGGAGGCCTTCTTGATTCGGGTTGTTTCCGAATCCATCGCTAACGTGAAGGCTTCCGGTGTTTGCTTCATGCCGGTATCCAATACGTTACCGGGAGAAGGAGAACGTTCACTTCGGATCTCATTGAAGAACGTGAGGTCCGGCCATGAAGTTCTCGGTATGGACTCTCCGTTCAAGGCCTGTTGATCAGTGGTAAAGCGACCAGTTGACCCTGGAACAGCGCCGGCACAGTTCGAGATCCCTCAATGCTCAACATCGGTGCG
>JADKFY010000032.1 GCA_016717305.1 Flavobacteriales bacterium | reverse complement strand
CATGCGATCCAAATGAATGTTCCAACCGGGACTTGTTGAGACACCTATCGGTCTTTGGAGAAATATTCCACTGAACTTTTAGCACTTTTCTGGCGTGGGACGGCATCCTTGATCCATGTCGTTTCTTCCACGTCGCTCAAGAACACGTTTGCGGTTTGGTCCACGTTGGCCCTCGTTGGTGCCTCTGTGCCATGTGTTGGTCAGTCCTTCACAAACCCCGGTTTCGAAAGCGGAACAACAGGGTGGACTTGCGCAATGGAAGTGAATTCCGCCAGCGTCTATGGTGGTACGGGTTCCAATAAGGTAGCGGAGGTGGACGGGCACCTTGACCCGAACTCCACGGCCGATGATCGGCTGTTGTGCCAGACCATCACCGGGTTCACCGTGGGTGCTGTCTACTTGTTGGAATTTGACGCGACGCGTCGAAATAGCAGCAGCACACCTACTTCGGTTTCCGTGACGGTTGAAATGGTCGGTGTTGCATCCACAACGGTTACCCGTACCGGTGGATGGAACATGGTCCGTGAGCGCTTTCTTTTCGCACCTTCAGCTACCAGCCACGAGTTGCGGATCACTCCCAATTTCACCACGTCTTTCGGCATGTTGTTCGACAATTTCAGCATCTCGGTGGCCAGTCCGCTTCCAGTGGAATTGCTCCGATTCGAAGCATGGCCGGGTGCTGATCGGGTGGATCTGGAATGGGCAACTGCTACGGAGCGGAACAATGCGGTGTTCGTGGTGGAGCGCAGTGCGGATCTCGAAGCGTGGGAGCCCATCTCGGAGGTGGAAGGTGCGGGCAACAGCCAAACCATGATCACGTATGGCACCACGGACCAGCAGCCGCTGCACGGCACATCCTATTACCGATTGAAACAGATCGATCACGATGGGACCGAGGAACTTTCCCAAGTTCGTCAAGTGCAGTTCGTGCGAAAGGGTCAAGATCTGGTCGCTTGGCCGAACCCTGCCACTGACCGTTTGCAGGTGCAGGTGGATACGCCGTATTCTTCTGCCGAAGTGTTCAATGTCCTGGGTCAGCCCGTGGCCGTTGCCCGTGAGTTGGTCGGGAACGTGATCGTGTTCGACGTTGGTGCACTCACGTCCGGTAGCTACTACCTGCGAACAGTGGGTACGAGGTCGGGAACAACCAGCTTCGTGAAGGAGTAGGAGGGAACAAGGTCTGAAGGTCCTCTTGTCACCACACCAAGATCGTTCCTCACTAAAATCCCTACTTTCGCCGCGCTATCGATCTCCGGTTCCAAGCCGGGGTTAAAAGGGAACCAGGTGTAATTCCTGGGCTTTACCTGAAGCTGTAAGTCCGAAGTACTCGACCGGCACAATGCCACTGACCCGCAAGTTGGGTTGGGAAGGCGCCGGAAGAAGTGGACGAGCCAGAAAACCTGTCGGCAGCACAACGAATGTTTGCTTTCAGGGAGAAAGGCAAGCTCGGAACGTGCGCTGCTTCGTGCATGTACCTGGCTATTTTTCATCCTGGAGGTTGTAGAGACCAACAACCAACCACTCCAACGGATGAAGAATACGTCACGCGCGCTTTCGATCTGCGGCCTTCTGTCAGCAGCTGCCACTTATGGCCAATTCGGTCTTTCCGATGTGCAATTCTGGGTCGGCTCCGGACCCGACAGTTCGGTGCTGGTCGTGGATTTCCAAGATGGCTCGTCAGCTCCCGCTTATGCGTGGGGCTTCTTGCACAATGGCTCCGCAACCGCCGAAGAAATGCTCATAGCGGTCGCTGCTGCCGATACGGATCTGGAAATGGAATTCGTCAGTGGCTTCCTCAACAGCATTACATACGGTATGCATGCGGGCATCGGTGGCAGCCCAAACTATTGGAGCACGTGGACCGGCACAAGCACCACGACCATGGGATCGAACCTTGGTGCATCGGAAGTGCTGAGCAATGGTGAATGGTTCGCCTGTTCGTACACCGATTTCGATCCGGCCTTGCCGCCTACCGAACCAGTGGCAGCGTCCAGTGCCACGGGGATCGCGGTCGTTCAACCCATCTTCTTTCAGATCTATCCGCAACCAGCAGCCGACGTGCTGTACGTCAACACTGGGAATGAACAAGGCCCCATCATCGTTTTCGACATCACAGGAAAACGCGTGGCGATCCTGCCATTTGGCTCAGGTGTTCGCAGCATCGATGTCAGTGCATGGCCTGCCGGGTCCTATGTGGCGCAAGTGGGTAGCGTGAAGCGAGTGATCGTGGTGCAGTGATCGACCTATGAAACGGTTGCTCTTGTCCGTTAGTGCCTGGTGCATGGGAACATTCCTGTGTGGTCAAGCGCTGTCGGATACGGTTCAACTGAAGGCATTCGAAGTGGTTGCCCCGAGGATCGCAGCCACTTTACCGGGCGCGAAAATGATGGTGGTGGACAGTGCCACTTTGATCCGTTACCGTACGACGGATCTGGGCCAGCTGTTGGCCAACGAAACCCCGATGTTCGTGAAGAGCTACGGACTGGGGAGTTTGGCAACAACATCATTCCGAGGTGGCAGCGCGAACCATACGGCAGTGCTCTGGAACGGGTTCAACATCGGCAGCCCCATGAACGGCCAACTGGACCTTTCCTTGGTACCCGTGCAAGTGGCGAACAGTGTGGCCGTTGCCTACGGAAGCAGCACGGCCTTGTGGGGTAGCGGCGCCATTGGCGGAACGATCCTGCTCAACGACCTACCGTGTTCCAACGATGGAACACGCGTGGACGCGGGTCTCTCCTTCGGCAGCTTTGGAGATCAACGGCAGCAGTTCCGCGTGCAGCATTCCGGCGCGAAATGGACCGTTGCCATCGGTGCGTTCAACACCACGGCGGAGAACGATTTCAGGATCAACAAAGAAGCCGTGGATGAGCCAATGCAGCGCCAACGCAATGCATCCTTCGCACAGCACGGTCTGCTTGGCGACGCCCACTACAGATGGGGAAGGAAGGATCGTATCGGAATACACGCGTGGTACCAACAAACCGATCGGCAAATACCTGGATCAACGCTAGAGGGCAACAGCACGGCCGGTCAAATGGATGGCACCTTACGCCTTACCGCAGATTGGCAACACACGGGAACACGCGCTACCACCAATGCGCGCATCGGCTGGTTCAATGATGAATTGGAGTACTATGCAAATGACGTTGTACAGGCTGCCGTCAGCCGATCCCGCAATGTGATCGCCGAATTGGAAACACGCATCCACCTTGCCAAGCGCCACCAGTTGCACATCGGTGTGAACAACACGCATGCGCTCGCATTGTCGGACGGAATTCCGCGAGAACAGCAGCAGAACCGGAGCGCGTTGTTCGCGGCGTACCGTTACACAAGTGCCAACAACCGTTTCAGAAGCAGTATTTCTGCACGGCAGGAATTACTTGAAGGTGATGTGGTTCCTTTCACCTGTTCATTGGGTGCCGACTATGCGCTGCGTCCATGGCTTTTGCTGAAGGCCCAAGGTGCCAAGGTCTACCGCGTGCCTACTTTGAATGATCTGTATTGGCGGCCCGGTGGCAACCCGGACCTGCGTGCTGAGAACGGTTACTCTGGTGACCTCGGAGCCGTGCTCCATGTTTCATTTAAGGGCATTGTGATCCGTAGCGAGATCACGTGGTTCGAGCGCCTGATCGATGATTGGATCCAGTGGACACCAGGCCCTGCGTATTGGAGTCCGCACAACCTCTTACAGGTGTGGAGCCGTGGCGTGGAAACGAATACTTCTGTTGGGTTTTCGCTCGGAAGCGTGGGAGTGAAGCTAGGCTTGATGACGAACCACGTGGTTTCCACGAACGAAATGCGCACCAGCGTGAACGATGCTTCGGTGGACAAGCAGCTGATCTATGTACCGATGTACACCGGACATGCAAAACTCGGTGTTACCTACAAGGCTCTTTCCGTTACTGGACTCGTTCGGTACACAGGCTATCGATACACCAGCACCGATAACCGCGAATACCTCGAACCGTTCACACTTGCCGATCTTTGGGTCGCCTATCGCCTGCCTCCGTTAAAGAGTTGTACGCTAAGCCTTCAAGCCCAATGCAACAACATCTTCGCCACACGATACGAAGTGTTGTTGAACAGACCGATGCCCTTCCGCAGCTACCAAGTGGGTGTGAACGTGCAGTTCCATCGACCCGAACGCCGGACCCCATGAAGAGGATCTCTGCGTTCCAACTGAACTTGCATAAAGCTGCCCTTCCTCAGCTCACCATGGCGCTGATGTGTTTAGTAGCGCTCGTTTCTTGCCGGAAGGACAAGCCCGAACCGCCAGAAGAAACGGCTGTGGTGGTTGGAAACAGTGGCGGGCTGTACATCACCAATGAAGGCAATTTCCAGTGGGGCAATGCCACAGTGAGCTACTACGATGTTGCTACGGGCTCTGTCGCTGAAGACCTTTTTCAACACGCCAACGGTAGTTCCTTGGGTGATGTTTGCCAAAGCATGACGATCTTCAACGGCAAGGGTTATTTGGTGATGAACAACTCGAATAAAGTGGTCGTAGTGGATCCACAAAGCTTTGTATCCACCGCCACTATCACCGGGTTCGATTCACCGCGATACATCTTGCCAGTGAGCAATGCGAAAGCCTACGTCACCGACTTCCACGCGAACAGTATTGCAGTTGTTGATCTCGCGAACAACACGATAACGGGTGGGATCCCGTGCCCCAGCGCCACTGAAGAACTCGTTCTTGCTTACGGCAAGGCCTTCGTTACTGCGCCACAACGCAATAAGGTGTATGTGATCTCCACCGTTACCGACCAGATCACGGATAGCATTACAGTGAGCGCTGGGGGAGCTTCCATTGTTCAAGACATGAACGGGAAGTTATGGGTGCTTTGCAACAACGCGCTCTACCGTATCGACCCTTTTTCACATGGGGTTGAAGCCACGTTCAGCTTCACGGCAGCAACGTCGCCATGGCGTTTGCGGATCAATGGGACACATGACATGCTCTACTTCCTGGATACCGATGTTTATCGGATGTCGATCACCGCAGCAGCCTTACCAACGTCGTCGTTCATTCCTGCAAGCGGCCGCAATTTCTATGGATTGGGCGTTGATCCAACCGAGGGCTCTATCTACGTGGCCGATGCCATCGACTACGTGCAGCGTGGGGTGGTTTACCGCTATGGAAGCGATGGAAGTGAACGAGCTAACTTCCTTGCCGGCATAGTGCCGGGTGGATTCTGTTTCAATTGACGATGATCCTGTTCAATTGTCCAAGTTGTTCGGTGGGCTTTATAAACCTTCGTTAACAGAACTTGGATCTTTTCGCGTACGTTGGTCCTTCGAATGAGCAAGGCCCTCACAAGCGCACGTATCACCTCGATCGATCTGTTGCGTGGCATCGTGATGGTGATCATGGCCTTGGACCATGTGCGCGATTATTTCCATGCAGATGCGTTCCTGTACAGCCCTACTGACCTGGAAGCGACGAACATTCCTGTTTTCTTCACGCGCTGGATCACACATTACTGCGCACCCATTTTCGTGTTCCTGGCCGGCACCTCCGCATGGTTCGTCCATCAACGGAAAGGGACAAAAGAGACTTCGTTATTCCTACTTAAACGGGGCCTTTGGTTGATCGCCGTGGAATGCATCATCGTCACCTTCGGCTGGTTGTTCAACCCCACTTTTCCGATCATCGGTCTACAGGTGATCTGGGCGATCGGCGTAAGTATGGTCGCCTTGGCAGCGTTGGTGCGTTTGCCCTTGCATTGGGTGGGGGTGATAGGCGCTGTGCTGGTCTTTGGGCACAATGCGTTGGACAACTTGCACTTCGGAAATGCGTGGTGGTATTTCCTGCATGACCGCGGTAGGGTGGACCTTTTCGGCCATACGGTGATCTTCGCCTATCCGGTGATCCCTTGGATCGGGACGATGGCACTCGGGTTTTCTTTTGGAACCCTTTACACCAAGGGCTATTCTTCGGAAGTACGTCACCGTTTGTTGCTTCGTTTGGGCTTGGCCACAACCTTTCTTTTCATCGCCTTGCGTGCACTGAACGACTACGGGGATCCAAGCCCATGGTCAATCCAGAACTCGGCATCATTCACGTTGCTGTCCTTCTTGAACCTCACCAAGTACCCGCCCAGCATGCTTTATTTGCTGATGACCTTGGGACCCGCGATCCTGTTCTTGGCGTGGACGGAAAAGGCGAAAGGGTGGTTCGCCTCGGCGTTGATCGTTTTCGGACGAGTGCCGTTCTTCTACTACATCCTGCACATCTACCTGATCCATGCACTGGCGATGCTCGCAGCAGAACTCACCGGCTTCGGTTGGCAGAGCATGGTATTGGATGCTCCCGTTTGGTTCTCCGAATCACTTAAGGGATATGGCTTCACTTTATCGGTTGTCTACTTGGTTTGGATCAGCGTAGTGCTGGCGCTGTACCCACTTTGCGTTTGGTTCGATCGCTTGAAAAGCAACAACCGCAATTGGTGGTGGTTGAGCTATTTGTGAAGCGCCGACGATCCATCCACTACATGGCGAGTGCTGTTCGGTCATGGGCTCGTTCAACGATCCATTCAAATCCGCCTCTTGGTGTGCACTGCCGTCCAATGGGAAACCAATGCCATCACATCATTGGTCCTACACGAGCAATTGTTGAAGTACCGGTCGGAAATGATCAGGTCATCGCCAGATCACGTTCAACGGGGTCCGGATAGAGAGCATCAAGGAGGTCCCAAGTTCCCGAAACGTTGAGAAACGCGTAGTACATAGTTGGGTCGTTAAAGTTGAAAACTACATCCGTATGGGATCCAACTTCTCTGCAACGAAGTTCGTCTCTCCAATGAAGGTGATCAGGTTCATCTGATCATGCACCGAGGGGATCAGAACAAGTCCTGCACCTCGATGAACGCGAACTCCAGCTTGAAAAGGCTCTCATAGTCCTTCCCGGTCTCCGCCATTTCATCATCGCCGACTTCGTAGTGCCAGTTCACGGTAACCTTCCTTCCCTGTTCGGTAACAGCATCTAGTCTATTGAAGATGTTGTAGAGGTGCTTCGATGAACTGGTGTCCAGATAGTCCATGCGCATGTTCACCGTGGTCTCCTTTTGTGGCTTGGAAATATATTGATCCAGCCAATTGTGGATCCGGGAATAGAACAGATCCGCATTTGGCGGTAATGAACGCCCCACGAAGTCCAAGGTCCCGGTATCGATGTCAAGATCGATCTGTGGCGAGGTTTCGGTACGCTCAATGTGGTAATGGGGTCCTAACATCTTCGAGGGGTTGCCCCAAAGATCTGGTGAAAGGTGGTGGAATGGGTACCGGACCGCACATCACATTCAACAAAATGCAGTGGACAAAGGGGAGGAGCAGACCCGCTCGATAAACCCTGCTCAAAAATGGATCACCCAACATTGGCGGATCCAGTTGTTCCGAACCAGTACTAATGGCTCCGGTACTCTGTCAAGATCTCTTGATCCGACGGCAACAGGATCTCGGTATCGTTCACCCTGCGCACCCAATACATGTACTTGCCTGTGCCTTTGCACGCATAGGCCAACATGATCTCACGGGGTCCCAAGGCCCTGATCGGGAAGGTTCGCCACGTACCATTACTCTCTTCCATGGCCACTTTCACTTCGATCATCTCCGTGCAGGAATTCTGTAGTTCGATCTGGTAAGTGGCACTGTGATCGCGTTTGAAATTTTCCTTGTAGGCTTCGCACCGCTCGCAAACCGCCCCCCATTTGCTGGAAGCCTTAACGAGGCAGTCGGAATAGGTTTGGTCCTGTGCGCCGGCCAAGAAGGCCACCAACAACAAGATCACCATGAGGATCGCTTTCTTTAGGTTCATCGGCAACGGTTGTTCTTCAATATGATCTTTGCTTCGGCATTGCCCATTTGCTTACTGGAACTCCAGTCCTTGCAGGCTCCCTTCATATCCCCAGTGGCCTTGCGTGACCATCCACGGTTGTTGAAGGCCTCCTCGTTCTTGGGATCCAGTTGCAACACTTTGTTGAAATCGGCGATGGCCAGGTCGTGCTTGTCCTGCTTGGCATAAGCGCTACCTCGGCTGGTATAGGCCCACGTATGGTCCTTCTTTTGGGCGATGACCCCTGTGAAATCGGTGACAGCCTTGGCGTATTCTTTCTGTAGGGTGTGGCAGAAGCCGCGTTGCAATAAAGCATTCAAATGCGCTGGATCGACCTCCAATACACGATCGTAATAGCCTATCGCCGACTCCCGATCACCTGCACGATACGCTTTCTCACCTGCACTGAAGAGCTCTTCCACTGTGGTTGGTGGTCCGGCATCAGCAAGGTCCTGTGCCTGGATCCCGAATTGGACCAACACAAGGAATAGGAAGAAGAGCGAACGTTGTATCAAGCTAAAGTTGGCTTTCATCGGCCTGTTCTACGCGTATCATCCGGCGATGTTGCATTGGGCAATGCTGCCACTTCGTCCTGGGCTGCTCTTATCAACTCCTTTAGCACGACGATCGCCTTTTCCCCTTCGGCATCTCCGTTGGGGCAAGGGATATTGGAACGAGCAGTAAGGCGAACCATATCCAACTTGAAGACCTCCTTGCTGAAACACTTGGTCTTTCCGGGAATACACTTCAACACGATGGACTCTTCGCCGGCGGACCAGAAGATCGAATCGACATCCAACTCCTTAACAGCAGCAATGTCCTGTCGGAACCGTTCACCTTGATCAAAGCAATCCATGATCAGCCGATCGCGGAGGTCCACCTTGAATTCCACCACACCGGCGAAGGTGGCGTTCGCTTCGGCCACGACCTTCTTCAATGATTGTGCAGGCACTGCAAGCGTGAACATGCAGCAGGTTGTAAGGGCGACGAGTTGACGTATCATGGTGCTTCGGGTAACAAGTTGTCGGCTTCGTACGTAGACCGCCGCTAGAAGTTCTCTTTTGCATGCGCCACGATAACCCGTTCATACGTCTGTTGTTCGCCTTTGTCACCTTGGTGCTATTGCCCACCGTGATGATCGGCCAGACCAAGTTCACGGTCAACGGCAGGGTGAAGATCGAAGGTGGCGACATTGAAGGATCGCGCGTGGTGGTGTATAAGAATGGCGTTAAGGAAAGGACCATCACAGCAGGCTTGAACAAATTCAGCTTGGACCTGGAGATCAACCAGAACTACATCATGTCCTTTGAGAAGGACGGGTTTGTGGCCAAGAAGATCTCGTTCAACACGAAAGCCCCTGCCGAAGCCGTGCCCAATGGCTTTACACCCTTCGATTTTGCGGTTTCACTTTTCAAGCAGTACGACGATATCAACTTGGTGGTCTTCAACCAGCCCGTAGGGATCATCCACTACGACAGCAAGTTGGGCGATTTCGATTACGACACGGACTACACGAAGTCGATCCAATCACAGTTGGAGGAAGTGTTGGCAAAAGTTGAAGAGAAGCAGAAGCAGGAAGTCGCAGCGGCGAAGGAGGAGCAGCTCCGTGCTGTGGAAACAGCAAAGGCGACGGCCAAGATGGAAGCACAAGCCAAGAAGGATGCCGAGGTCCTGGCCAAGGTCCAAGAAAAGCAGAAAGAAGAAGCACGAAATCTGGAAGAAACGCGCGTCGCCGAGGAACGTAAGACCGCACAGAAATTGGAACTGGAGCAGAAGGAAAAGGAAGCGGCCAAGGCACAGATCGCAGAGAAACCTGCAGAAAAGCCGGTGGAACAACCAAAGGCCGATCCTAAGCCCGAACCCATTGCACCACCACCAGCACCTGTGGCCAAAGTGAAAGTACCCACTCCAAAGCCCCAGATCAACACCTTGGCCAGTAAGACCAACGCGGGGGAGGACAGCAGGCGCTCGGTACCGATGGGCATGGCCGAAGAACAGTCACCGATCGCCATGGCGAAGGTCAATATGCAAGAAGAAGAACGCGTTGAAGAACCGATCGAACAACCCGAGTTGGTCCGGAATGAGGAGCTGCTCGTGGAATCGAATCGGGTTACCACCGTGGTCAAAGTGACTTTGGGCGACCACGCCGACGAGTACCGAAAGGTGGTACACAAGTGGGGGGCGCAATACTATTTCAAGAACGGGATCGCGTGCAGTCAACTGGAATACGATTCCGCCGGTCTGGGTCAAACTGAGGACCTTGCAGGCGCCACGCCCCAACGGAATCGTTGAATCCTGCACGAAGAGGACATTATCATTCCTTGTTGCCGAGTGCAGATGTTTCGTTCTTCGGTTTCTGCGTTCATGTCAACTTCTTAGATCCAAGAATGGACGGGGATGGATGAGGATAAGTCCTTCATCGATCGATCTATTTCTACCTATTTCCGTCTATTCACGTTCATTTCCGGTTCCTTTCTATATCCGGGAAAATTCCTTGTCGCAAAATGGTGTTCTAACTTCGTGCATGGCCTACTTGCGCGACGGAAGGGCACCGCCCCCCAAGGATCCCCGCACCAGTGCGCTCATGAGCCGGATCCGCAGCAAGGACACCGGTCCGGAATTGATCCTTCGAAGCCTGTTACGGAATGCGGGCCACAGTGGCTACCGACTACACTACAAGCGCGCACCCGGCAGACCTGACATTGCCTTTGTGGGCCAACGTGTCGCCGTATTCGTGCATGGTTGTTTCTGGCACAGTTGCCCTCACTGCCAGCCACCACGACCCAAGACCAACACCAAATTCTGGCACACTAAACTGGACGCTAACAGAGCCCGTGATCTCTGCAAACGGAAGGAACTGCGTTCCGCCGGTTGGCAGGTGATCACCATTTGGGAATGCCAGTTGAGGAAACGTCCGATGGTGCAGTTGGAGAGGGTGGAGAAGTGGTTGAGTGGCTGAATGAAAGAAATCGTTGCAATGATCAGGATCAAGAATTGATCTTCCTTGACTTGGCACGTAGACGTATAAGACACCGTAAAACGAAAAAAGAGGCCGAAGCCCCTCTTTCCAATTCGGTATGCGATGATCACTTCACCTTGTCCACTATGGCCTTGAAGGCGGCGGCATCGTTGTAGGCGATCTCGGACAGGGCCTTACGGTCCAGATCGATCTTGGCTATCTTCAATTTGTTCATGAAAACGCTGTAGCTCAGGCCGTTCAGGCGTGTTGCGGCATTGATACGCTGGATCCAAAGGGCACGGAATTCGCGCTTCTTCAGTTTGCGCCCTTTGTAGGCGTGCTCCAAGCCTTTCTCTACCGTGTTCTTGGCTACGGTGTATACATTCTTCCGGCGACCGAAGTTGCCTTTCGCCATGTCGAGGATCTTTTTCCTCTTCGCTCTACTGGCTACTTTGTTCTTACTACGTGGCATTCCTTGTTGTGTTTTTGGGTGAAAGCGTCCACCGTCAAGTGGAACTTTGGTGCTGTACGCCCTGGTTAACGCTACCTATTTACCCGGTGCGATTGGGTTTTATTTCAACAGATCGAGGATCGCTTTCTTGTCGCTCTTGTGGACCAATCCTTTCTTGGTGAGGGAGCGCTTACGCTTCTTCTCCATCTTGGTAAGGATGTGGTTCTTGAACGCATGCTTGCGCTTGATCTCGCCGGTGCCGGTCAACTTGAACCGCTTCTTGGCACCGGACTTGGACTTCATCTTTGGCATCTCTACTTGTGTTGGTATTGTTGGGTATTGTTGTGGCCTTGCATCGTCCTATGGTAGTAGGTCGACGCATGCGTCGACGCTACTTCTTTTTCTTGGGGATCAGGTACATGATCATCCGTTTCCCTTCCAATTTCGGCATGTTCTCTACGATACCGATGTCTTCCAGGTCTTGTGCGAACTTCAGCAGCAGGATCTCACCACGTTCCTTGAACACGATGCTCCTTCCGCGGAAGAACACGAAGGCCTTCACCTTATGTCCCTCTTCCAGGAATTTGCGCGCGTGCTTCAATTTGAAGTTGATATCGTGTTCGTCCGTATTGGGACCGAACCGGATCTCCTTCATTTCCACGGTGGCCTGCTTGGCCTTGATCTCCTTTTGTTTCTTCTTGAGGTCGTACAGGAACTTTTTGTACTCAATGATCCGAACGATGATGGGAACCGCCGAGCCACTGATCTCCACCAGGTCCAACCCTTGATCCTCGGCCATTTTCAAGGCTTCGGTGAAGGGATACACCCCTTGTTCAACGTTCTCGCCTACCAAGCGAACTTCGCTGACCCCGGTGATCCGGTTATTGATACGGTGTGGATCTTCCTTTACCACGCGGCCGCGGAAAGGACGGCGACCACCGCCGCCACCGCCGGGACGGGGGCCACTAGGACGATTGAATGGAGGACCTGCCAAGTTGGGTTAAGTTGTTTGTTCAAATTTTTCCGCCCAACTGCTCCGCGATCCGTGCTTTCACCACATCGGCGAAGGCTAGCGGGGTCATGGTTCCCAAGTCTCCCTGGCCATGCTCCCTTACGGAAACGGTGCCGTCTGCGGCTTCTTTCTCTCCGATAACGAGCATGAACGGGCTTTTGGCGAGTTCCGCATCGCGGATCTTACGACCTACTTTCTCGTTCCTTTCGTCAACGGAGGCGCGAATATCGGAATCTTTCAGCACATGGGCGATGGACCGGGACACTTCCAAGTATTTATCGCTCACAGGAAGGATGATCGCTTGCTCCGGTGTCAACCACAATGGGAATCGCCCGGCAGTATGTTCGATGACCAAGGCAACGAACCGTTCCAAGCTGCCAAAAGGCGCGCGGTGGATCATCACTGGTCGGTGCCTTCCATTGTCGCTGCCCACGTATTCCAGCTCAAAACGCTCAGGCAAATTGTAGTCCACTTGGATCGTGCCCATTTGCCATTTGCGGCCAATGGCATCCTTGATCATGAAGTCCAGCTTGGGGCCGTAGAACGCCGCTTCTCCGTATTCGATCACGGTCTTCAATCCCTTCTCGGCACTGGCCTCAATGATCGCCGCCTCGGCCTTCTCCCAATTGGCGTCGCTACCGATGTACTTGCTACGGTCCACTTGGTCGCGTAAGCTGATCTGTGCTTCGTAGCCCTCAAATTTCAATGCATTCAGGACGTACATGACGAGGTCGATCACCTTCTTGAATTCCTCTTTCACCTGATCTGGTCGGCAGAAGAGGTGGGCATCGTCCTGGGTAAAGCCACGCACGCGGGTAAGGCCGTGCAATTCTCCGCTTTGTTCGTAGCGATAGACTGTTCCGAATTCCGCATACCGGATCGGCAAGTCCTTGTAACTGCGCGGTCTGCTCTTGTAGATCTCGCAATGGTGCGGACAGTTCATCGGCTTCAAGAAGAACTCCTCGCCTTCGTGTGGGGTCTTGATCGGCTGGAAACTGTCCTTCCCGTACTTCTCGTAGTGCCCGCTGGTGATGTACAGGTCCTTCAAGGCGATGTGCGGAGTGGCCACTTGCTCGTAGCCGCTGCTTTCCTGCGCATTCTTCATGAAGTTGATGAGCCGTTCACGTAATGCAGCACCCTTCGGCAACCAGAGCGGAAGCCCGGCACCAACCTTCTCGCTGAAGGTGAACAGGTCCAATTCCTTGCCCAACTTACGGTGGTCGCGCTTCTTGGCCTCTTCCAAGAGCACGAGATACTCTTCCAATTCCTTTTGTTTGGGGAAGGTGATGCCGTAGAGCCTGGTCAATTGCTTGCGCTTCTCATCGCCGCGCCAGTAGGCACCAGCAACGCTCATGACCTTGGCGGCCTTGATGTGCGAGGTGTTCGGGATATGCGGACCACGACAGAGATCGGTGAATTCGCCTTGCTTGTAGAAGGTGATCTCGCCGTCCTTCAGATCTTCGAGCAACTCCAACTTGTACTCATCGCCCTTCTCCTTGAAGTAAGAGATCGCTTCTGCCTTGGGTACTTCGCTCCGTTCAAAACCGACTTTGCGCGAGGCTAGTTCCTTCATTTTGGCCTCAATGGCAGCGAAATCGGCTTCACCGATCGTGCGCTCACCAAGGTCGATGTCGTAATAGAAGCCGTTCTCAATGGGCGGCCCAATGCCGAATTTGGTGCCCGGATACAGCGCTTCCAAGGCCTCGGCCATAAGGTGTGCGCTGCTGTGCCAGAAGGTGGCCTTGCCATCAAGGTCGTTCCACGTTAGCAGGGAGAGCGAACAATTGCCGGGCAATGGGCGGTCCGCATCGCGTACTTCGCCATTGACCTTGGCTGAAAGCACATTGCGCGCCAAGCCTTCACTGATGCTCTTGGCCACGTCCATGGCCGAAACACCGTTCTCATATTCACGAACTGAACCGTCCGGAAGCGTGACTTTTATCTGCATTCTTGGCCTTTTCCACCGTTACGAGGGGTGGGTTAAGGGGCCGCAAAAGTAGTTCAAAGCCGGGGAACTTACGCACTGGAAAAGGGAACCGTGTCCCGCATGGGGCTGCGGGAGGACGTGAATGAACGGGAATAGGAAGATCGCTGCATGGCCCGTGCGATGGGCAATGAACCAATCCAACTCGCGCAGAGGTCCAAGCTGGATCCAGGTTGAAGGGATCACAATAGGAGATGAGCCAGCACTCACATGAGGCTACCTGAGGATCGTAATTCAAGATATTCTAGGAATTGACTGTGAAATCGGCGATGAGATCAGGCAAGGTTATTCCCTTTCATTAACCGGTGGAAGAACCTCAAATGATCGCCTCACTCACAATGCACCAACAACAAGCGCTCCACACTGCGGTCGCCTAGGTCGTGGGCTTGGTGCAAGGCGAAGCAACCTTCCTGTTTGCGCCCTTGGCGGAAATAGATCGCGGCTAGGTTGGCGTATGCCTGGTCCAGCTCTGGGTCCAGATCAAGTGCTTTTTGAAGGTCGTTGATGGCGCTTTCGTCATTGAGCAAAGCCGCGTATGCCCTGCCTCGTTCGCACCATGCAAGTGCATTGTAAGGGGCAATGTTCACTAACCGGCTGAAATGTTCCAATGCTGAAGGGAGTTCGTTCCTGTCCATGGCGAGGCGTCCCAATTCCAACATGGCCTCTTCGGCGATAGGTCCTTTTGGCTGAAGTCCCACGATCCGGTACAGTTCATTTGTGGCCATTTGGTCATTGCCGTTCTGCTTGTGGACCTGGGCACGGAGGAGCATGGCATACGTATCCAAAGGCTCCAATTTCGATACCCGGTCCAAGTCCTGAATGGCTCCTTCGGTATCGCCTTTGGCGGCACGGTCTTCCGCACGCTCATACCATGGTGCAGCACTGTTGGGCGCTTTTAGCACTGCCAGATCGAATGCCGAAAGGGCGGGTCGGTCGGTAAGTATGGTGTTGGATAGTTCGGCCAGCATGGCATCATCACCGATCTGGGCAGCCAAAGTCGTGGAGAAGAGGAGAGCCGGAAGGAGGAAAGGCACTTTCATGGCCGCGTTCTACGAAATGGGCTACGAAATAGTTCAGCCTACCTCGGTGGATAAGTTGGAATGGGAGAGCGTGTTTGAAGGAATAGCGCGCGTTTAGTTTCGCACCATGCTCTTGAACAGCGAACCCATCTCTGAGGATTTCGGCTACCTGGTGCTCCGGCTTGGCTTCGGCGGCACCATGGTTTGGCAACATGGCTGGCCCAAGTTGATGGCCTTCGGTGAGAAAATGGATTCGTTCGCCGACCCGTTCGGCATGGGGCCCATGTTCTCCTTGGTGTTGATCGTGCTGGCCGAGGTGTTTTGCGCGGCTTTGGTAACCCTAGGGATGTGGACACGCGTGGCCAGCATCCCGCTGATCATCGCGATGACCGTCGCCGTGTTCATGGTCCATGGCGATGACGTATTCGCCAAGAAGGAACTCGCTCTTCTCTACCTGATCGGTTACGTGGTGATCCTCTTCACGGGAAGCGGGCGGTTCGCGATCAACCGACTCTCCTTTAATTGATCAGGCCCAAGTTGAAAGGGAAGAAGGGTTCACCTTGGACCGAGGTCCTTTCCCCAAGCCTCCAGTAACGGCATTTCCTGTGCGCCAATGAGGCCCATCGCAACGAATTCTTCGTAGCACTTGCGCATATTGGACAGGATATGTTCTCGTCCGGGTGCCAATTCCAAAGCATCCAGCTTCGCACAGATCGCCCGGTTGTTGGCATAACCGATCACCTCATCGTTGAAGTCCTTCAGAATGTCGTGTTCGTTCCGTTCCTGCCGCACGGTGGCGTTATGGAAAAGTACATTCCAGCCGTTCTCCCAACAGATCCGCTGTGCCACGTAACTGCGCCAAATGTCCGTCATGCGAAAGCTGCAGAAAGAGGGCAGGTAAAGCAGTGGGAAGGCGGGCTCAAGCCAAGTGGTATTCTGCGAATTGAACGGGCACCAAGCTCCTTTGTCCAATGCCACGGGCCGCAATCGTTCCTCGAATTCAATAGGCAATTTTCCCGTGAACCTGTAGATGGCATCCACGTCCGGGTCGCCATCGGCCAAGCCTTGCTGGATCGGTGCATTACACGGAACCGTACTTACGGGTTGTGGCACTTCCGCTTGAAGGCATTCGAGTGGAAAGCCGCGTGGCCAAACGCGCTCGTTACTGAAATGGCGATAGACGTTTACCCAACCAGGTCCATTCACCAGATCTACGTTTTGTTCCAGTTGGCGTGGGTTCCAAAATGCCGCGCCCGGGATGTTGTCGTCATCAGACTCCAAGATCACCGAAACACTGTTCCGTATGGCTTGCAAATACCCCAAGTTCTTGCGTGCGTAGTGCCTTTCCGGTAGCAACCTAGCGAGTTCGAACGGCATTTTCGCCTGCCGATCCATGCTCCAGAAATCACATCCATCCAACTGGAAATCGCTGGGCGAAGGGCGATCACCGATCACCAAAAAGGCGTGCCCATTTGCTCGACATCCTTCCGCAAAAGCGCGCAGTACCGCATTGGGGGCTGCAATGCTCGTGATCACCAAAGCCGTATCTGAAGCTTTCATAGTCGGGGAGCCTTCAGCAGTATCCGTTGTGCCAAGTAATGCATGAGTACGGATATGGAATTTCCGATAGCACCACCGGACACCCTAGGGCTAGGTGCTTTGTAGTGGATCGGGATCTCGGCAAAGCGGGTGTAACGCAACAGGTAGCGCATCTCTGTTTGGTAGAAATGCGCCGTACTGCGGAAGGAATAGGCGAGGAAACGACCGACCACTTCGCGATGGAATCCTTGGTAACCGCTGGTCATATCGTACATGCGGGTGCCGAGGAGGACATTGGAAAGCACGGTGCCCACCTTGGAGAGGAACCATCGCTTCGTATTGGATTCCGCGATGGAGCCGCCATTGATGAAGCGTGAACCAAAAGCACATTCATTGCCCTCGTTCAAGACACGCAGGAACATGGGTAGGGCGCGCGGATCGTGGCTAAGACCGGCATCCATTTCAATGATCAGCTCGTGGCCGGCATCGTACGCTGCGCGATAGCCGCCCAAGTAGGCATCAACAAGCGAGCGGTTCTGTGGGGCCCAGATGGCAATGAAGCGCTTGTCCTTGGCAGCATGGGCCTTGCACAATTCCAAGGTGTTGTCCTTGGAAACATTATCCACCACGAAATAGACCTGACCGGATCCGATGCGATCCAGCATAGTGCCCAATAGGTCCACGAACGGATGGAAATCCGGGGCCTCGTTGGCCATTGGCACCACTACCGCCCAGTCGCTCTTCATTGTTGGAAGAGGTGTAATTGATGGTTCCCCATGATCCGCGTTTCTTCCTTGGAACCAATGTCGCGCATGCGCTGCAATGCCGGCTGGGCTGGAGCAGAAAGATCAGGCACGTAGAGCCAGAATGCAATAGTGTTGCTCGAAGTGGCATCGAATCGTTCCATACCGGCACCGGATAGCACCCAGATCGGCATATCGCTCCGCAAGCCCCACGCCATCCTCGGGAGGTAGCCACGTCGGCCTTCGTTGGTGATCACCACATCACTTTCATTCATGCTCTGGTACCAAGTTGCGGGCACAAGGTCGATAACATAGGGGGAATGGCGCACCGTTAAAAAGCATGAAGCCATCAATTGCACGGCGAAGGCAGCAAATATCAGCTTGCGATATGCCGGTTCGAGCGCGACCACCGCCCCATGCACAAGCGCAATACAGAACAATGGCCAGATCATCCCGAAATATTCTCCACCAACAGCATGGAATGGACTTATCCCCAACAGATACAGGAATGAAGAGATGGTGAAATACCACACGATATGGATGTATGATCCCCAGATCAGGAACGGCGATCCAACATGTTGGGTTCGATGGTGCTTTTCGCCACGAGCCCAGCGAAAAACGGTCACTATGCCAGTGAACACGATGAGCAAAGTCACCGACCGCCACCAGCTGAAGAAGCCAAAACTGGTCGCTATAAGGGCCTTTGCCCGTGGCATGAATTGCACCGTCTTCCCAGATGCGATCTCACGGTCGGCCATGTAGTTGGCCAGAAAATCCCAAAAGGCCGGGAACAAAAGCAGGAAGAGCGCCAGAGACCCAAGCAAGGAGAGGCCGTAAAGCCATGTGTTTCGTCGAAAGCCGAAGCGCACCAGCATGAAACCGATACCGGGGACCAAGAATAGGCCATAGTAGTAATGGGTCAGAAAGCCCATCGCATTGATCATGGTGAACAGGACCCACGTTCTTGAGCTGGCTTTTCCGCTCCAAAATTGGCGCCCCAATGCGAACATGGCCAAAGCCAACAAGGCGAACAATTGATAATGCCTTGCTTCCAGATCGATCGAGACCACCGCAGGGCTGAGGAACCAGATGGTGCAACACGAAAGTGCGTGCAATGGTTCGCCCAGGATCTCTAGCGCCGTTCGATAGAGTAGGACCAACAGCAGCAGGGTGAGTGCTAAGTTAAGGAGCGGGCCATTCCGGATGTCCATGCCATTTGCAAAGTGGATGGCGTGAAGTGTCCAGAAGTAGAGTGGCGGATGGATGTCGTAAAGTGCCAAGTCCTTAGCAACGGTACCGAATTGCAGCGAGCCGGGCTGCGCGTAATAGGCGTGAATATCCGCCGCGAACAATGGAATGTTCACTTGTTCGGGAAGGCCCAATTCAAACTTGCCCTCGGTGGCAGCTGCGCACAGGTAGCTCACGCTTTCGTCGTGGGACAAGGACTTCTTCAGCACCAAGATCCCGTGCAGACGCACCAGCAGGCCGATCACCAGCAAGGCATAGAGGAAATATCGCCACGTATTGGAGTTCACTTCTTTGATCCCGGGCGCATTGTTCCACTTGCGTTCCTCGCCGACAAGTTTACCCATGAACATGGAACAGTCCATTTCTTAGTTCGGCTACTGTTCCTTTGTGGCAACTATTTGCGGCGATGAGCATGATCGAAGATTTCACGAAGACCATCCAAGAGGGGAACACGTTCAAAGGCGAAAGTCTGATCCTTGGCGGTGCCTTGTTGGATGGTGAGGTGCCGGACCAAGCGTATGTGCGCGTGCCGTTGCGTACTATGAACCGGCATGGCCTGATCTGCGGATCAACGGGTAGCGGGAAGACCAAAACCTTGCAATTGATCACCGAGCAACTGTCGCTCGCCGGTGTACCAGTGCTGCTGATGGATGTTAAAGGGGACCTGAGCGGATTGGCGGCACCTGGTGTTGTGAACGAAAAGATCTCATCGCGTCACCAGAAATTGGGATTGCCGTACGAACCACGACCACTGCCGGTAGAGTTATTGAGCTTGAGCAATGAGCCAGGTGCGAAACTGCGGGCGACGGTCACGGAATTCGGGCCGGTGTTATTGGGGCGTATCCTGGAACTGAACGACACACAACAAAGCGTGCTCTCCTTGGTCTTCAAATACTCCGATGACAATGCATTGCCCTTGCTCGACCTGAAAGACCTTCGAAAGATCTTACAATTCGTGAGCGACGGGGGCAAGGAAGAGATCAAAAAGATCTACGGCCAGGTAAGCTCGGCCACGGTGAACATCATCCTACGTAAGCTGATCGAGATCGAGCAACAGGGAGCAGAAGACTTTTTCGGCGAACGATCATTCGACGTGAACGATCTGCTTACACAACGCGATGGGATGGGCGTGGTGCATATCGTTCGGCTTACGGACATCCAAGACAAACCGCGGCTTTTCAGCACCTTCATGCTGAGCCTTTTGGCCGAGGTGTACAGCACGTTCCCCGAAGTTGGGGACCCGGAAAAACCCAAACTGGTACTCTTCATCGATGAGGCACACTTGATCTTCAATACCGCGACCAAAGCGTTGCTGGAGCAGCTGGAAACGATCATCAAACTGATCCGTTCCAAAGGCGTTGGAATTTACTTCTGTACCCAAGACCCAAGCGATGTGCCCGAGAGCGTGTTGGGCCAATTGGGGCTTAAAGTGCAACACTCTTTGCGCGCTTTTACGGCGAAGGACCGCACTACGATCAAGAAGACAGCACAGAACTACCCGCTCACCGAATTCTACGACACCGAAGCATTGATCACGTCCTTGGGGATAGGGGAGGCCTTGGTAACCGCGCTCAACGAGAAAGGCGCACCGACACCTCTGGCCCACACGCTTCTTAGGGCGCCGATCAGTCGTATGGACATCCTTACTCCGCTTGAGATCGGCGGGTTGGTGGCCCAAAGCAGGATCGCCACCAAATACAATGAGGTGATCGACCGGGAAAGTGCTTTCGAACTGTTGGAGAAACGATTCAATGAAGCGCCGGTTCAAAAAGAAGAGAAGCCGAGCAAACCTGCAAAGCCTGCCAAGGAGGAACCGTCAATGATCGAGAACATCAGCAAGAACACTATGGTAAGGCAGGTAGGCCGAACCGTGTTCCGGGAATTAAGCCGTGGGCTACTGGGTGCTTTGGGACTTAAGACCGGACGTCGATGATCACGGCTGAACGGGGAATGCTCACCTCGATGGTGGTCGTGTTATTAATGGCATGCTCCTCTGCAGTACCTGAAAGTACGAACGGTTCCAACACGGATAGTGGGCAACTTGGGGATGTTGCCACCTTGGAACAGCCTCTGCACGGAACCACGGTCCTGTTCTACAATGTTGAGAACCTTTTCGACACCAAGGACGATCCTTCAACCAATGATCAAGACTTTCTACCGAACAGTGAGATGGCTTGGACAGAGGATCGCTACAGGACCAAATTGGAGCATTTGGCCGAAGCTATCGCCATGACCGATGCGGACCTTCCCGAATTCTTGGGCCTTGCTGAAGTGGAGAACGGGACCGTGGTGAAGGATTTGGCGGATGAGCAAGTTTTGGCCAAAGCCAAGTATGCGGTGGTCCACTTCGATTCGCCAGATGAACGAGGCATTGATGTGGCCTTGTTGTACAAACGGGATAAGTTCACCTTGGAGAACAGCGAGTCTTTGCACGTGGATCTGGGAGATGACCGTACCCGAGATATCCTTCACGTGGAACTCTCACAGGCCGGCCACACCTACCATGTGTTCGTGAACCATTGGCCCAGTCGCAGCGGAGGACCGGAGCAGAGTGAACCCAAGCGCATGGCCGCGGCGATGGTGCTGAGCAGCGCTGTGGAAAAGATCAATAGTGGACCCCAAGCGCACATCATTATCATGGGAGATCTCAATGACACCCCGCAGAACAACAGCATCCAAAAAGGGCTAGGTGCAACCTGTGGAATTGGTTCCGCCGCGCTGGTGGACCTCATGTGCATGGACCAACCGGTAGGCTCCGGATCCTACAACTACCAAGGCGAATGGTCATTCTTGGACCAATTCATCGTGGACCCATTAACGGCGAAGGAGGTGAAAAAGGCGAGTGCTTTTTCAGACGAGCGGATCATGTTCTACCACCCGAAGAACGGACCCTCACCGGATAAGACGTACAGCAGCGGGCATTACAAAGGAGGCTATAGCGACCACTTGCCGATCGTAATGCGTTTTCGTTGAAAAAGTAGGGGTCAGATCAGAATAAGATCAACGGGTACCTAGTAAGTGGTACCTAGTACCGAATTCCACCCAGTGCGTAATCGGTATCGGTTACCAGGTACTCGCTACACGGCCTTCACTCCCCGGAAGCATCCGCCTTTTCGATCTCCTTGTCCAGGATCTCGTCCAGCTTCTTTTGGGTGATCGCATCGATCTTATTGTCCGCCTTGGCCTGCTTTTTCATGAAGCGGAACATTGCATTCTTCTTGATCTCGTAGGCCACATACACCGTGTATTCCTTGGTGGTTTCGTTCAAATAGGTCTCCTCGCCGATCTTGCGCATATCGGCCACTTCGGTGCTCATGGTCTCCCGAACGAGGCTTTGGAACTTGTCCGCTACCTCGGCGGCGTTCGCGTTTTCGGTCTGGCCGAGATACTGGTCCACCACAGCACTTAAATTGGTATTCACTTGACCTGCCAATTGGTTCTTTGCATCCAGATCGGCCTTGCTGCGAGCTATGTTCTGCTTCACGCTGGCACCTTGGCCTTTCCCTCTGAACCATGCGGCATTGCTCTCGAATTTGTTCCCGCTGAAGGGCTGCTTCACTTGAACACCGGCCGGGTTCGCTTTCTTGCTGCAGGAAACAAGTCCGCCTAATAGGAAAAGGCTTAGGGCGGCTGAAGTAAGGATGGAAATTGATCGGTTCATGGTGAGGTTGATTTTCCGGCTACCGGTGGGTTTGGACAACGCAAAGAAAAGACCATGCCGGAGATCTATCGACTCGGATCTGCGGGCCATTCATCACTACTCATCAACCCAAGTTGCAAATCTCCACTATTGCGTTCATCTTTCGACAAAATCCACCACACATGCGAATACTCAAAACACTTCTGATCATCGTTTTGGCCATTGTGGCCATTGTTGTTCTGCTCGGCTTGATCGGGGCTGATACTTACCATGTTGATCGATCCACCGTGATCAACGCCACTCCGGAACAGGTATACCCATATGTGAGCAATCTCTCAAGCCAACAAGCATGGGGGCCTTGGCAGGAGCAGGACCGAGATGCCAAGAACAGCTTAGAAGGTACGGACGGGACCGTGGGGGCGGTTTGGAGCTGGGATGGGGATACCATCGGAAAGGGGAAGCAGGAGATCACTTCGCTTGAAGCGAACAAAAGCGTACGGACCAAATTGACCTTTTATACGCCTATGGAATCCGAGGGTACGGGTAGCTTTGATCTGGAACCCACGGCCGAAGGGACGAAAGTGACATGGGGTATGGAAGGAAAGAATGGCTTCTTGGGCAAACTGATGTCCAAATTCATGAATATGGATGATATGCTTGGCCCCATGTTCGATACGGGCCTTGCCAACATGAAGACCATGGTGGAAAAAGAAGCTGCAGAAGCCAACGCCGCCTTGGCCGCAAAAACCTTCAACGGTTATGTGATCGAGACGATCGAATACCCCGCGACAGTTTTCGTTGGGAAACGCAATAGGAAGGTAAAGTGGACCGAATTCGAGAACTTCTATGGTTCCAATTTTGCTGCTGTCGGTGGCGCAATGGGTGCTATGAAATTGGAGATGAACGGCCATCCGAGTGGTATTTTCTATGCTTGGGATGAACAAGGACAAACGGCGGACGTAATGGCTGCGATGCCCGTAAAGGCAGATCCGTCCTTGACCGTTCCAGGAATGGATGTACTCGCGATCCCGGCGTGCAAGATGTTGATGACACCGTATTTCGGGGCCTACGACGACAGCGGAAAAGCCCATGAGGCCATGGATGCGATGATCAAGGCGAACAGCTTGGAGCACTACGGTAATGTGATCGAAGAATACGTGACCGACCCGACGAGCGAGAAGGACACGACCAAATGGCTGACCAACATCTATTACATGGTGCGTTAGCTAGTTGTGGTTTCTGCCAGACCTTGAAAAGCCTCCGGTCCATTTCCGGGGGCTTTTCTGTTGTTGAAAGATCTCAAGACATGACCGTGGAACAGAGCCACTGATCGTCGCAACTTCGCGGTTTATGGAACTAGCTATCGCCCGATACCGACTGCTTTTCAAGCATCCTTTTGGCACGGCACATGGTCTGCGGGATGGAACCGATTCGGTATTCGTTCGATTGAACGAAAGGGAAATTGTGGGCTACGGCGAGGCTACCTTACCACCGTATCTAAAGGAAACACAAATGTCTGTTGTTCATGAGATAAGCATTGCTGAAGTGAAGCAATTTATTAATAGTCTTGATCATTCAGTCCTCATGAGTTTCCCTTCTGATCTGCCGCTCTCTGGCCCTTCACGATCAGCACTTTCCACCGCTTATTACGACCTCATATCCAAACACTTAGGAATCAGGATCAATGAGTTGCTCGAAGTTGGATCGGAACGGTCGGAGGCGAAGACCATGGTTACCATGGGACATTCGAAGTCTGATGAAGTAGCATCTAAATTGATCGAACTTCCGGCATCTGACCTCCTTAAGGTCAAGCTAGGAAGCGAGTTGGACAGATCCACACTTGAAGCATTATCGACCCTGGATGACCGACCATTCTTTTTGGATGCGAACCAAGGCTGGACCCGCGTGGAACAAGCGTTGGAATTGATCTCGTTGGTAGGTGCCGATCGTGTTCGTGGCATCGAGCAACCATTTGCCAAGGAACGCTGGGATCTGCATCGTGAACTGAAGCGCCGGACGGATGTACCGGTCTTCAGCGATGAGAGCATTCAGGACCTGGATGATCTGGAAAGCGCTGGAGAGGCATTCAGTGGGGTAAACCTCAAACTGATGAAATGTGGAGGCTTGGACAATGCACTGAAGATGGCGAATCGAGCGAAGGAACTTGGCCTAGAGGTCATGCTGGGATCCATGAGCGAAAGCTCGCTGGGCTGCGGAGCCATGGCGGCGTTGTCCGGCTGCGCTGATCTACTCGACTTGGATGGCCCATGGCTGATCAAGAACGACCCGTTCGAAGGTATGTCCATGAACAATGGAAGCCTGCAAATTGCCGGAGGGAGCGGTATCGGGGTTGATCCAAGGGAGGGCTTAGAACTGGACTGGGTCAAATTGTAGGACCGGTATTCCAGCTTACTTTGACCTTGATCCAGTTGGCGCATAATTTATATTATGTAAAGTTGCAATTAATTCAGCATCAACCAGTTTCCTATTCTCCCTTGACCCCATGTCGACCGTGACCAATCAAAGCTTCCTTGTGACCTAGTCCCCTATTTTAAGTCCAGAAGGAACAAGGATCCATTCCCGATGTCCCGCAGGATCGCAAGCTTGCCCGAAGTATAGCCCATGGATCCATCGTCCAACGTCCCGAGAACTTGTCCAGAGAACTAGTTCCGCTCTAATTTGCACATCTCATTTCCGTCCTTGCTCCAGGATCCAGATCCATCTGACGTTCACACATGCGCCAACCACCGTTCTCGACCTCCGTACTTGCCTTTTCCTTTCTATTCATTTCGCATGCGATCCATGCCCAGATCTCTCAAGGCGGCCAACCCAGAAGCTTCGATCGCGGCCTTTCCGCACCAGCAGGGATCCGCACCCCATTGATCGATCTTTCGGAATTGGAGGCCCAGGATGCCATCAACGACATGGACAAGTCGATCCCATACCGATTCGGGTACAACCATGCCGTTGATCTCACGTTGGCAAATTCCGGGACGTGGAACACCCTATCCGACGGAACTAGGCTCTGGCGCTTGGGGATCGAGTGTCCAAGTGCATTCAGTGTGAATTTTGAGTTCCATGATTTTAGGCCTGCACCCGGTGCCAAGGTCTTTGTGATCGATGAGACGGGAGCGTACATAGGAGCATTCACAACGGAGAACGATCACGGCGAGCATGTACTCGGCGTACAAGCGTTAAAAGGATCACGGATCACCATTGAATACCAGGTCCCTGCCCGCGGCGAATTGGGTTCCCATGCATCGGCCGGATCACCCATGGATACCGGGATGTGTTCAGCTACGCACGGGCCCTTGGCAGTTCTGGTTCTTGCAACAACAACGTGATCTGTCCTGAAGGTGATCCATGGAGAAATGAGATCCGTTCCGTAGCCATGATCACCGTGAACGGAAGCGGGATCTGCACCGGCACGTTGATCAACAATTGTGCTTCCAACGGTACTCCCTACTTCTTGACCGCGAACCATTGTCTACCCGGGAATCTGAATGTGAGCACGTGGGTATTCCGCTTCAACTGGGATAGTCCGTCGTGTACTCAGAACCAGAATGGCCCAACGAACCAAACGGTTAGTGGGGCCACAGTTTTGGCCAATAGCGCTGGCAGCGACGTTGGTTTGCTCCAATTGAACAGCACTCCACCGAGCAGCTATAACGTGTACTATTCCGGCTGGGACAAAAGCGCTTCATTTCCCACGAACCAGACGGCGATCCACCATCCGGCTGGCGATGTGAAGAAGATCAGCTTCGATAACAACCCTGCAACGCAATCCACATATGGAGGAGCTTCGACCTGGAGGATCGCGACATGGGAAGATGGGACTACCGAACCCGGTTCCTCTGGCAGCGGTCTCTGGGACCAGAACCACCGCTTGATCGGGCAGTTGTATGGTGGTGACGCGACCTGCAGCAACAACGTGAATGACCACTACGGTCGTTTCGATATCAGTTACCCCATTCTCCAAACATGGTTGGGCAGTTGCGGGAATACGGTGAATGGGTATGACCCGAATGTGGCGGCCTTTGCGCTCGATGCTCAACTTCTATCCTTGTCGGGGATCTCCGGAAGTTCATGTTCCTCTTCGCGCACACCGCTGATCACTGTGCGAAATGCGGGAACCACGGCGTTGACAAGCTGTACAGTGAACTGGTCCGTCACGAACGGTCCAAGTGGTTCCGTGCCATGGACGGGTAATTTGGCGAGTGGCGCAACTGTTCAATTGGCCGTTGGCACGATCACACTACCTGATGGGATCGGAACCTTCACGGCATCGGTAACTGCGCCGAACGGCGGAACCGACCAGAATGCGGTGAACAACCAAGCCACATCGGCAGCGATCTACGGTTCCATATCCGTTACTCTGAATTTGACCTTGGACCGGTATGGTGATGAAACTTCCTGGGAGGTTCGGAACGGAACCACCGTAATTGCAAGCGGCGGTCCCTACACGCGTGCCACCTCCAACGGAGCATATCCGCAAGCCCCGATCACGATATGCGTTCCAATCGGCTGCCACGATCTGGTGATCTCGGATTCGTATGGGGACGGCCTGTGTTGCAGCTTCGGTAATGGCGCATATACATTGATAAATGCGCTGGGATCAACCCTTGCCTCCGGAGCCTCCTTCACTACGACCTCCTCCACCAATTTCTGTGTTACTGTCGCCAACCAGGTCCAGCTTGCGGCCAAGGTCTTCTTGGAAGGACCGTATGACAATAGTAACACGCTCATGTTCGATAGCCTTCGGGTAGCAGGCCTGATCCCGCCACAAGAACCTTACACCGCGTTGGGTTTTGCCCTAGTTGGCGATGGTGGCGAAACCGCTCAAGCAGGCGTTTTCAATACCACAGGCAACAATGCGATCGTGGATTGGGTCCTGCTGGAACTGCGCAGTGGCTCACCCGCATATACCGTTGTCGCCACACGTGCTGCGCTGCTCCAACGCGATGGCGATGTGGTGGACATGAATGGCACCTCCCCTGTCCAATTCGGGATCGCCCCAGGCAGTTATCATGTCGCAATCCGGCACCGGAACCATATGGGGGCCATGACCTTGAACGCGATCGCATTGAGCGCCACATCAACAACCGTTGACTTCCGGTCAACCGGTACGGCAACCTATGGGACCCAAGCCCAGCGGACCATCGGCGCCAACAATGTGCTTTGGGCCGGCAATGTGATGAACGACGGTCAACTGAAATATACCGGTCAGGAAAACGACCGTGACCCGATCCTTGCTCGCATCGGGGGATCGGTCGCAACCAACACCACCGCAGGTTATTTCGTGGAGGATGTGAATATGGACGGCTCTACGAGGTACACCGGTAATCGTAACGATCGGGATGTTATTCTGGTGAACATTGGTGGCTCCGTTGCGACCAATACACGAGTGGAACAATTGCCTTAGTTCACCCCTCCAATAGCGCTTTCGCGTTGTCCATAGCCGCTTTCGTGAGCTTCCGGCCACTTAGCATGTGTGCCAATACCTCAACGCGATCTTCGGCGAGCACCTTACGTATAGTGGTCTCTGCGGCTGTTCGTTTCTGATCCTTTTCCACTACGAGGTGCGTATCGGCCTTGCTCGCGATCTGTGGTAAGTGGGTAATGGCGAGCACTTGGCGATCCTTGGCCATGCGTTTCATCAAGTTGCCAACTCGATCGGCCACTTCACCGCTTACGCCAGTATCGATCTCGTCGAAGACCACGGTGGGCAGCGACTGCGAATTGGCAGCAAGGGAGATCATGGCGAGCATCACCCGGCTCAACTCACCACCCGAAGCCACTTTTTCCAAAGGTGCAAGAGCTCGGTCCTTGTTTGCAGTGAAGAGCGCATAAATGCTATCCATCCCTGAAGGACCGATCGAGGTGGTCCTGTGGTCGAACAGGAACTGTGCGTGTGGCATGCCCAGATCGAGCAGGACCGCACCCACCTTTTTGGAGAACGGTCCGATCGCTTTGGCCCGACCTTCGGAAAGCGCTTTGGCAGCAAGCTCCAAGGCCTTCCGCTGGTCACTCTCCTGTATGGTGAGTGTGATCACCCTTTCCTCAAGTGACCCGATCCCGATCAAACGTTGCTGCAATTGATCACGAAGTGCGATCAACCCGGCGATGTCGGTTACGCGGTGTTTCTGTTGCAAGCTTTGAAGAAGATCCAAACGCTCGCGCAGCTTTGCCGCCTTTGCTGGGTCCACCGTGATCAGATCCGCGATCCGCGAAGCCTCATCTGATAGGTCCTTCAGTTCGATATGCGCGGCACCCAAACGCTCTTGGACCATGGCCACTTCCGGATCGAGACGTGCAGCCTTCGCAACAAACTGTTTGCTCCGCGTAAGAATACCAAGAGCACCTCGGTCACCGCTCAATCCCTCCTCCAAGTTATGTAGCGCTTGAATGATCTCTTCTGCATGTTCGGCACGGCCCAGCTCCTGCTCGATGGTGCCTTGCTCATCAGCGATGAGCCGTGCCTCTTCCAATTCATTCAACTGGAATGAGAGGAAGTCCTGCTCCACTTGCGCACGTTGCTGTTCCGTGGTGGCAGCTTTCAGTTCGTGTGCCAAAGCACGCCAAGTGGAATAGCGCTGCCCGAAGGCATGAACGTCCTGCTTTTGCCCTGCCAAATGGTCCACCAGTCCCAGTTGGAAGCGTGGATCGTTGAGCAACAGTGTGTGGTGCTGGCTGTGAACATGGATCAACTTCCCACCCAATTCCCGCAGTTGATCGAGGTTCACCGGTGTGTCATTCACGAAGGCACGGCTTCGCCCACCCGGATCCAATTGACGTCGTAAAATGGTGAAACGTTCCGGGACCACTTCGGCCTGCGTGAACCATGCCTGAAGGTCCAGTCCTTTGGTGTCCACTTCCAGTTCAATAACACAACGTAATGCTGGGTCGCGCTGCGTGCCCGCTTCGGCACGTTCGCCCATGGCGAGACCCAAGGCACCGATCAAGATGCTTTTGCCACTTCCTGTTTCACCGGTAATAATGGATAACCCCTTCTCAAAGGACAGATCCAGTTCGTGGATCAACAGGTAATTCCGGATATGTAACCGCTGTAGCATCAGCGAAAAGTGAGGAAGTGATGATGTGGATGGTGAGACCTGCGATCACGAACCTCTCATCATGTTCTGGTACTGGCTGATATGGCCGGGATCCAGGATCTGTAAGGTGTTGAACAACTTGGTCTTGTCCGCCGCATCCGCAGGTTTGAAGATCTCCACCAACTCGTTGTACTTGGCATTGAAGAACACTTGCAGATTATAGCTGGCCGGCTTGGCTTGGTGAACGGTCTTCAATTTCTCGAGCGCCGATGCGATGACACTGCGCGTGTTTGCAGCATCTTCGGTCATGGTGTCCATTCCCAAACGGTGGTAATTGTAGAGCAGATCACGGAACGGGCGGAACACGGCTTGCACCTGATTATCCAGCAACCAATAGCGGTTCCGCTGATTCTCAAAGGCTTTCCAACCACTTTCTGAGGCACTCTGAGCATTGTTCACCACTTGTTGCGCCAGGGTGTAGAATGCGGAACCGCCCGTTGGTGAGAAGCTGTCCGCATCAAGCCCCAAGATGTAATAAGCGTAGAAGCCCAGTACGGAGGAAAGGTTGTTCAAATGACGTTCCGGCGTGAATTCGATCTGGGTGTTCTCGAGGTAGTTGAACTGCATGTTGTTATCAAGCAGGTCCAGGATCGGGCTATTGTAGTCTGAACCGAAAACAGGCCGGGCATAGATCACTTGGAGGGTTCCCTCGAAACGGTCCGAAGCTGGTTGGCTATTGATCGTCAGTAGCAAATTGATCTCTATACGTTCTTCAGGCCTGTAGTTCAGATTAGTGAATCGACGGTTCTGGAAGAACTCCTTGATGCTGGTCTCCAAGGATTGGAACACCTTGGGCTGGGCAGTTGCCACCTGAGGCGCGATAACACTCACCTGACAATTGAACTCCTGCGCCAAAAGGCCGTTTGGCATAGATAGCAGCGTTAAGAACGAGAGAACTGAAAGAATTCTACGCATGGTGTATCAGCGTTTCCAAGTGGTCCAAGATAGCGACCGCCGCTTCCACTTTGGTCATTAACGGAAGTGCTACAGGTTTCGTGCCTTTGGCGATCAGGGTGACCTTGTTGGTGTCATGACCGAAACCGGCACCTTGGTCCTCCAAGCTATTCAGCACGATCAGGTCCAAGTTCTTCCGCTCCAATTTACTTACTGCATGGACAAGGCCATCGTTCGTTTCCGAGTGCGAAGCCCACCAATAGTTGGCCTTGGGGTTTATTTGCTCCCATCCAGCCCAACACGTCCTCTGTGGGTTCCAGTTGCAGCCCAAGTTCACCTCCCTTCTTCTTGATCTTCTCGGTCTTGGGGTCGGCCGGTCTGTAGTCGGCAATGGCGGCGCTCATGACCACGGCGTCACAACCGGCCGAGATGCGCTTGCACGCCTCGGCCATTTCTGCTGCGGATCGGATATTCGTTCTGGTTATACCTGCTCGGTCCGTCTGTAGGTTCACTGGACCGGTCACCAATTCCACCAAACCACCTCGGGCGGCCGCTTCCTCAGCAAGCGCAAAGCCCATCTTTCCACTGCTCCGGTTCCCGATGTAACGAACGGGGTCAATTGCCTCCTGAGTCGGTCCTGCGGTGATCAAGATCCGCTTGCCGTTGAGCTTGCTGTTGCCGATAAGGTCCTTCACCAAACGGCCCACGATCATTGCCGGCTCGGTCATTCGGCCTTCGCCGCTGAGACCACTCGCCAGATCGCCGGTTTCCGGACCGATGGTGCGTACACCTCGGTCACGTAGAATTTCCAGATTGGCGTGGGTGCTTCTATCCTTGAACATTTCAAGATCCATGGCCGGTGCCACATACACCGGGGAAACGGAACTGAGGAAACACGCAAGAAGTAAGTTATCGCATTGGCCATGCGCCATTTTGGCCAGTGTATTGGCGGTAAGTGGTGCGATCAGTAGAACATCGGCCCAACGTGCAAGGTGTACATGGTCGTTCCAGGTACCATTGTCCGCTACGAGTTCCGTAAGGACGGGTCGTCCGCTGAGCGTGGCAAGGGTCAACGGTGTTACAAAGTCATGCGCACTGCGCGTCATAACAACCTGTACGCTGGCACCAGCCTTCACAAGTTCGCGTACCAAGAAAGCCGATTTATAGGCAGCGATACCGCCGGCAACACCGAGCAGTACCTTTCTGTTCAGGAAGCGTTCCGCCGGCATGGTGGATCGTTCCGAAGGTTGATCAAGGCTTGAGCACCGGCGCTGGCGCGATCACTTCCGGACGGCGGAAATACAGCTTTCCTTCCGCCAGTTCCTCCATGGCCAATGCGGCCGGTTTCGGCATGCGCTCGTAGTGCTTGCTCACCTCGATCTGCTCGCGGTTCTCGTACACTTCCTCCAGATTCTCGCCCAGCAAAGCGAACTCTTCCAACTTGGCAGTTAGTTCTTCCTTGATGGCCACACTGATCTGGTTGGCACGTTTGCCCAAAATGGACACGGTCTCATACACGTTGCCCACCTCGCCGTCCATCTTGTTAACGTCACGGGTAATGGTGGTAAGGGCTGCGTTCGAATGTTTCGTGCTCATGGGGTGTTCTTTCTGGTCTCAATGGCGAGGGCGGCCTCGATCTCTTGGTTCAATTCCAATGCATCCTCCAACAGGACACTTTGTGGAAATGCGTCGGCGAAGTTATGGAATGCTGTAATGGCATCGTTCAATCGCTCCACTTTCTTGTCCTCCACGCTTCCTACGGCCAACAAATATTGGCTACGCAGCGCATGGAACATGGCATCTTCCCTGAATTTGGAGTTGGGCCATTCGCGGTTGAAGTTGTTAAAGGCCACGGTCGCCGCCTGATAATTCTTCATATTGTAGTACTGCTCAGAAGCATGGAAGCTCTTCACTTCCAGTTTCGTACGCATCTTGTCAATGATCGCATTGCAACTGTCCTTCAGGTTGGAGGTCGGGTAACGCACCAAAAAGAGTTGAAGCTGGTCCATGGCATCCCGCGTATCGGTCTGGTCCAGCTCGTAGTTGGGCGAATTCAACGACCGGGCATAAGCGCTCAGGAACGCGCATTCCTCGGCGTAAACGCTCTTTGGGAACGTGCGCACGAAGTTGGACAGGTAGTAGGCTGCAATGGTATAATCCTTCATGCCCCAATTGCATTTGGCATGCAGGTAGTTCACCTTCTCGCTCTCGGCCGTTCCACGTTTCAACACGATCAACTCTTCCAAAAGGGGAATAGCTCGGTCCCAGCTTTCCTTGGCCATGTACTTCTCGGCAACTTGCATCTTGTAGTTCGCATCGGTGCTCTTCAGTGCCTTGTTGTATTCGCTGCACGCGGTCAAGAGCAACACACAGCTGATCCCGGCGAACGCCAATTGCGTCAGGCGTTTCACCGGCAAAGAGCCCTTAACGCTAGCGGACAAAATATTCAAGTGTCTACGGAACAAGTGGGTCATCGTGGTCCTTCCCCTAGCTACACAGGTTGAAGGTCTTTTGATCAAGGGCCGCGAAAGTACACATCGTGGGTCTACGTTAACGGCGATCAAGCGACAGTGTTGTGAACAGTTGTGCGTCGTCCGTCGACAGGTCCATAGATCTTGAGCACAGCAACCGGCAAAGCCCCGCCCTACCCCCTTCACCTATCTTCGCGCCCTTATTCCACGCACTTGACCGACCAGACCGCACCTCCACCCGTTGATTTCCGCTCCTTGGGACTGAGCTCTGACCTGCTCCAAGGGCTGGATTCCATGAACATCACGAAACCCACGCCGATCCAGCAACAGGCGATCCCGGCGGTATTGGATGGACGTGACCTGATCGCCTGTGCACAGACCGGTACCGGCAAGACCGCCGCATTCCTGCTGCCGTTGATCGACGTGATAACCGGATACCGTTCCCGTGAGGAAGGTTCCATTCGTGCGCTTGTGGTGGTACCCACCCGGGAGTTGGCCTTGCAGATCGATCAGCAATTGCAGGCGATCGCCTATTTCACTCCCATCACCTCCATCCCTCTTTACGGAGGAAGCGATGGCAGCACGTTCGACCAACAGAAGGCCGCCTTGGTAGGTGGTGTTGAAGTGGTCATTGCCACGCCCGGCAAGTTGCTGAGCCATCTCAATCTCGGTTACGTGCCGTTGAAAGGCTTGGAGTTCCTCGTGTTGGACGAGGCCGACCGCATGATGGACATGGGCTTTGTGGACGACATCAACAAGATCATCACCTTCCTGCCGAAAGAGCGGCAGTCGCTCATGTTCAGTGCAACGATGCCCCCGCCGATAAGGGAACTGACGAAGAGGATCCTGCACGATCCGCTAGAGGTAAGCATTGCTTTGAGCAAACCCGCTGAAGGTGTGGACCAACAGGTCTACGTGATCTTCGATATGCAGAAGGCGAATATCCTGGAGCATATCCTGAAGACCAACGAAGCAACGTGCATCCTGATCTTTGCCGGCCGAAAAATAGAAGTGAAGAACCTCGCTCGGCACTTGCAAAAACGCGGCTTTCCGGCCCGAGGGATGCATAGCGACTTGGAACAGAGCGAACGCGAGGAAGTGATGCTGGACTTCCGCAACCGCAAACTGCGCGTGCTGGTGGCCACAGACGTGGTGAGCCGTGGGATCGACATCGACGACATCGATCTGGTGATCAACTACGATGTACCGCGCGATCCGGAGGATTACGTTCACCGTGTCGGCCGCACTGCACGTGCCTCACGAAAAGGGCAAGCGATCACCTTCGTGAACGAAAAGCCAATGCGCGAATTCGGCCGGATCGAGCACTTGATCGGGTACGAAGTGAAGAAGATGCCGCTGCCTGAAGGCATGCCCCAAGGTCCTCGGTATGACACCAAGGCAAAAGTGGCGCGTGACCCAAAAAGCAACGGCCACCGCAAAAGCGATGGCCGTGGTAAGGTGTCCAGTGGCGGGCGCCGCCACTAGTTGTGTTTGATCACTTCCCGCGGAAGTTGGCCTTGTTGGCCTCCAAGACTTTCATGTAGTCCCACGCTTTGGCTTCTTTGCCAACGCGTTCGACCGTCACGGTCTCCATCTTGTCACCACCAGCGATCGCGTTCACCACGTCCTGTCCTTCGGTCACATAACCGAACACGGCGTGCTTCCCATCCAACCAAGCAGTTTCCTTGTGGGTGATGAAGAATTGGCTGCCATTGGTAGCCGGTCCAGCGTTCGCCATGCTCATCACGCCTGGGCCCGTGTGCTTAAGGTCAGGGTGGATCTCATCGGTGAATGCATAGCCAGGTCCACCGCTACCGGTTCCGGTCGGGTCGCCCCCTTGGATCATGAAATCAGGGATGACGCGGTGGAAGCTGATGCCGTCGTAATAGGGAACTCCTTCTCCCTTCACGCTGTTCTTCATCTTCCCTTCGGCCAAGGCCACAAAATTGGCCACCGTCATGGGTGCCTTTTCGTATTCCAGCTTCACGGTGATCATACCCTTGTTCGTCTTGATCTTGGCAAAAATGCCATCTGTTGAATTTTCCACGGTCTTTGTTGGTTGTTGTTCGGTTATGGTTGCGGCTATCGTATTGGTTTGCTCCGGCGCATCGCTGCACGCCGTAAGAGAAAGGCCCAGTAGAGTTGAAAGTGCAAAGGTCGAAAGCATGGTCATCGAGGTTGTTTTATCGGGGTGAAGGTAATTCGTTGGAGTAGTTCTGCTTGTTATGGTCAAGAAGGTGAATGAAGTGAATGGTGAATGGGAACGAGGGGTTCATTCCTCCAACATCACATCTTCCAAGGCTTCCAATTTGTCTTCGGTGAACGCGCCATTGCTACGATGGACGATGTTCCCTTTGGCATCGATGATAAAGAAATGCGGTGTTTCCTTGTCGGTGATCTTGAGCTTCTTCAGCAAGGGATCCGCTTCTTGTTGGGAAAAGAGCAAATGCCCGGCCACCTCGGGATCCGCATTGTCGCGGAAGTACTTCAGTGTGGGCTCGAAAGCCGTCTTATTTGCTTCTTCGAAAAGGAGCACGAAATAGACGTCGCATTCGTAAGCACCGGCCATCAGGCCATATTGTGCAATGAAACGCTGGTAGGCAGGTTCGTACCAGCCCTCATAGGTCATCGCTGCTTGCTGGCTGGCAGCTATCCCAATGACTGTCCAGTCCTTCGGTGCTGGGAGCGGCAAGGTCATCTGATTATCGTCTGCCGTTACGCCCACCAACGCAGGAAATGATTGTGCCGAAGCGGTGGCAAAAAGAACGGAAATGATCAGCAATGGAATGATCCGCATGGTCGGTTGAAGGTTGCAGCGCAATTACAAGGTTCGTACCAGATCGTTAGCGAACGCCGTTTTCCGGATACTTTCCCTTGTGGGGTCGGAACCAGTCCTTCATCCGTTCAATGTCCGCCTCTGCGTTGTCTGTTAAAGGGAACGGGCCGGTGATGAAGGTCGTCTTTCGGGCGTAGTCGAAGGAGCATAGGATGATCGGGACCCCGGCCCCTGTCGCGATCCTGTGGAAACCGGTCTTCCAGTCGGGTTGGTAGGTGCGCGTCCCTTCGGGCGTAATGCCGATCCGTTGGATCTCTCCTCTGTCGAACAAGGCGATCACGGCCTCGGTCATATTCGAGTGCTTGCTCCGGTCCACCGGGTATCCACCCAAGGCCCTGAAGAACCAGCCGACCGGTGGCTTGAACAAGGATTTCTTAGCCAGGAACTTCGACCCTTCCAATCCGGCCAGTGACCGCACACACAGCCCTACCCAGAAATCGATATTGCTTGTGTGTGGTGCGATCACCACGATGAAGCGCCTGGTGAATTCGGTTCGGTCGTCCTGCAGTTTCCAGCCTGCCAAGGTGTGGTAGAAGAAGCCATATAAGGTTCGCATATTCCAAGGTGCAGAAGCCGGATGAGCCGTCCGATGCTCGGGGCTAAAGTAGGGCGCGTTCCTATTTTTCCGGGATACAACTCCGCCCATTTGGATCGATCCTCGGACCACCTTCTGTAGACTGGCAGCATTTCAATTTTATCCACACTATTTTGTTCATAATTAGGCAGAACGATGTCTGCTGATCATATTTGCGACGGAAATAACTCTATGCTCCCATCCTTTCGATCCGGCCCAAGAGCCGAGTCCATGACCAGCGTGGTATTCCCGGCATTCGTGCCATACCGGGGAACAAACCACCCTCCCTCAGCGTACGAGGGCGCCATGGTCAGTTCCCGATTTGCGGTCTTGGATGTTGAGACCACCAGCGGCGATCCCACAAAAGGGCGCGTGGTGGAGGTGGCGGTATTGGCTTTGGACGGGACCAAGGAGCGCCTGCGTTGGGACAGTTTGATACAGCCGCGCACGAATATACCTCCCTTTATCCAGCGATTGACCGGGATCGACCAGAGCATGTTGCGCGAAGCACCTTCCTTCGCAGAAGTGGTACGCACACTCGAGACGTTGACCCAGGACAGGACGATCGTGGCCCATAACGTGCGTTTCGACATGACCGCTTTGGAGCACGAATTCGCCCGTACAGGATTGGTTTTCGATCGACCTACCCTATGCACCGAACGCCTGGCGCGAAGGTTGGCACCTCACCTTACCCACTATAATCTTGGAGCGTTGTGTCGGCATTTCGGCATTCCGTTCATTGCCGCCCACCGCGCCCTGAGCGACGCAGAGGCCACTGCTGCACTTCTTAGCCGGTTCATTGCGGACCATGGCGAAGAACAGGTATTGCAAGGGATCTCGGTTTGGCCCCGTGCGATCCGCGCCTAGGTCGGTTCAGCCCAACAGCACGTTGCTCGCCCACAAGGCCCACATGACCACGGCACTTAGCGTGCCCACAAGGCCCAGTTTAAGTCCAAGCCGCGCCCGTTTGACACTCTTGGCCGTGAACATCAGCACGTGCTTACTGTTCCGTTGTTGCCCCCAATAACCGAAGGCCACAGCCAAGACGGCGAGTACCAAGGCCAATGAGACCAAGTGGCGTGCGAAGGCCAATGGAATGCTAAGCCCGCCGAATATCAAAGACACCAGGCTCAAGGGTAGGTTCTTCTCCTCCTGCTTCATGGGGTGCTTGTACCCAAGAACGTGCTGTGCAACCGAAGCACCTGTGGGATCACAAGTTGCACCCCATCGTTCACGATCATCTCATCGGCCATTGCGGCACGGTCTTCCTCGTTGATCTGGTTCTTCATACGGGCACGAACGGCCTCCTCTCCCACCCCGTCACGGTCCATTACACGTTGGATCCGCATGGCTTCTGGAGCGGTGACCACGATCACCTGGTCGAACGTCTTTTTCACGTCATCGGGAGCCACAACGGCGGCTTCCATGATGGTGAACGGTCCGGTTTGTCGATCCCTCCATCGGCGATATTCCCCACGTACAGCAGGATGGATGATCGCATTCAAGTCGGCCAATGCCTGCTTGTCCTTGAACACGATCTCTGCAATGACCCTTCTATCCAAGTGGCCACTTGCCTGCACAGCACTGGCGAACCGGGCAAGCACAGCATCGCGTGCCGAACCATCTTGGTCCATGAACGACCTACCGACCTTATCGGCCTCGAACACCGGAATGCCCAGAACCCCGAAGATCCGGGCAACAGTGCTCTTGCCACTGCCTATGCCGCCGGTGAGAAGTACGTGTTGCAGCGTTGTTCGTTTTGGGCTATTGGAACGGATCTCCTTCCGCTCACCTCACGCCTTCGCGGTCGCCTCGTTCAACTGTTGGGAGTTGTCCATGGCAACTGCGCTCTTCTCGAAACGCAACTTCACGTTGGAATCCACTTCGAGCAGGATGGTGGTATCGTTCACCTCCAGGACCTTGCCGTGAAGACCTCCGATCGTGACCACCTTGCTGCCTTTCTGGAGCGATTCGCGGAACTTTTTCGCATCCTTGGCCTTCTTTTGTTGCGGCCGGATCATGAAGAAATAGAAGACCACGATCATGAGGCCCATCATGATGTAGAAACTCATCGGGGATCCTTCGGCCCCTCCTGCTTGCAGTAGTATCGTCGCTGGTATCATATCGTTCTTGAACGGTTCTAGGGTTTAACAACAGGGCCGATCACTTCAGCCGAAAAAGTCAGTACAGTACTTGGTGGCGAGGTATTGGCCACCATGGTTATGGTCTTGTCCTGCCGGCCATTCCGACCTTCGCTATCGAAGGTGAAGGAGATCGTCCCGGACGCTCCGGGCTTTACGGGTTCTTTAGGCCAGTCCTTGGCGATGGTACATCCACAAGAGCCGCGCACATCGCTGATCACCAGCGCGCTGCCGCCTGTATTCTCGAAGGTGAACGTCCGCTCAACCTTGGCTCCTTGCACGATCTCCCCAAGATCTAAGTGTGTTTCCTCGAATTCCACTTTGGGCAGTTCCGCAGGGTCCACATTCTCGAATCCGGACTTCGGGAAATTCAGCCCATCCGCAGTTATGGCATCCGGGTCCTTCTCGCTGTGATCGGTCAATCGGCAACCGGTCAGCAACAGCATGAGCAGGCATAAGAGAAATACGGATCTGAATGAATTACGCATGCTTCTCATGTTCAACTTTCCAAGAGCCCGCGACCGACTTTATTGATGCGTCCGTCGGCTTTCATTTCGATGAAGATCTTGTCGAGCACGCCATTGATGAAATTCTTGCTCTTCGGCGTGCTGTATGCTTTGGCGATCTCGATGTACTCGTTCATGGTCACCTTCATCGGTATCTGATCGAAGGTGCGTACTTCCGTCAAGGCCATTTGCATAAGGACCATGTCAGTGAGAGCGATCCGGTCACTTTCCCAGTTGCTGGACTTTTCACTGATCGCCTTCTCATTCTCCTCCGTGTGTTCAATGGTCTTCCGGAAAAGGAGCGAGACGAAATCATTGTCCTCCTTGTTATCACGGGTCAATAGATCCATATCGAGATCACCGGTATCGGTGGCGCTCATTTGCTCCAAGGACCGTTTCACCAAGCTAGCGGCCAGGTCCAGATCCTCCAACCAGGCGATGTTCCGTGCCTCGAACACTTCTTGGAGCGCTTCATGGTTGGCGATCAGTTCAGTGAAGAGTTGGACCAAAAAGCCTTGATCACGCTTGAAGCCCAACGGCGGCTCCTTCATGTAATCCGTAACGATCTGGTGATTCTCCACTTCCTTATAGAGTGCGGTGAACAAGGCATGATTGCCCACCCAACTGACCTTGCGTTTCTCCGCTTCGAGCCGCAACCGTTCGCTTGTGGCGATCTTCCGAAGGATCGGATGCTCCACGAAACGTTGATTGGGATTGAGGTCGTTCTCCGTAGGCAATTGCTTCTTCTTTCGTTCTTCGATCCTTAACTCGGCGATGTGCCGCAATTCGCCGAAAACGAGCATCAAGGAAAGATAGAGGTCGTAAGTGCGATCCACTCCATTGAACAATTCCTTCTCGATCCGCGCCGCACTGCCGCTATCGCTCTGCCAAAAGGCATACAGCGATTGAAAGGTTTTAATGCGGAGATAACGACGGTTGAGCATGGAAGAGGTTGAAGCGGCAGTGAGTTGAAGAGGTTG
>JADKFY010000031.1 GCA_016717305.1 Flavobacteriales bacterium | reverse complement strand
ATTTCTCCGCTCGTTTCGCAGTGGCCATCCAGCGCCCTTCCGATGCCGACCCGATATTTGGCGCGGTTTGGGGAACGGCGTTCTGGCCAATTTGACCCATTACACGCTTGGGCGAACTCACCAGCTTACCGTTACCGATGTCCCTTCTCCGGTGTGGACGATGCGGCGGAGCAGGAAAGCGATCAAGAAAATGCTGGAAGCGAACTGCCGAAGCACACCGCCTGTCGCCATCGATTGGTTGATCGCCTCATTGGAAAGTGAGCAAACAAGGCACCGCCACGTACCAGAACGATCCGCCGGAGATCATCTACACGGAGAAGCCCAGCGTGCTAGTGTCCATTGATGGTGAACCACAATACACCGCCGTAACCGCGGATACGAAAACGGACGGACGATCGGCCGACCCATTATCCGGTTGCAGGCCCGCACGATGTTGAGCGCGTAGTGGAACACGCCTTTCTTGCTAGTGCGACCCAAGAACGGCGCCCATTACCTGTATGGAATCGGGCTATGGTTCACCTCGAAGGGAGCATCACTGGTAAGTGGTGGTACCTGATGTGCCCAAGGACATCAGCGCCATCGCTGCGCGGGTGGACATTCTCCGCCATTGCAGCTACCAAGGCCGACGGTTCAACGACGACACCCGAGATCGTGAAGGCGGTACAAAACCAGCAGTGCTGCTGGACCTTGACGGCGCGCCGAATTTCCAACCACTGCCGAACACCGCTCTGCTCTACGCCACCAACACGGATGACGACCTGTTCTTGGACGTGGCCTCCCAGGACAATTACCTTCTGGCCAGTGGCCGTTGGTTCTTCACACGCACATTGAAGACCGGTCCTCGGCGCTTTGTACCGCCGACCAACTTCCTGCGGAATTACCAAGATCCCCGAAGGTGTTCTGCCAAGGATGGCGCATTGGCACACGTTCCAGGAACGGCCGCTGCGAGAGAAGCCGTGCGTGATGCAAGCATACCGCAAACCGCCAAGATCGATCGCCGGACCGCAGCTCTCACTGTCACCTACGATGGCGACCCACAGTTCGAACGGATCACCGGAACGCAAGTTGAAAATGCACTGAATGCCAGCACTACGGTGTTGCGCATCAACGGTACCTACCACGCGTTGGACAATGCAGTTTGGTTCGAAGGCCCTTCACCAGATGGGCCTTGGACCGTAAGCACGGAAGTGCCCGCCGAGGTGAACACCATTCCACCAAGCAGCTCCGCTTACAACACCCGCTTCGTTTACATCTATGACTCCACCTCGACGTGGTCTACATGGGCTATACACCAGGGTACTACGGCACCTATGTGCAAGCCGGCATCGTGATCTATGGTACAGGCTTCTACTACAATGAGTGGCCTAACCGCTGGTACCCGCGTCCTTTCACCTATGGTTTCGGTATGCATTACAACCCATGGGCGGGCTGGGGATACGGTGGTGGTTGGGGTTGGAATTGGTACTACCCGAGCTGGTATGGCTATGGTGCTTATGGTGGTTATGGTGGCTACTACCATCCATACGGCTACGGGAACGGGTACAACAACTACTACGGCTGTGGAAATGGATGGTGGGGACCACAGGGCTACTACCACCGGTGGTGAACGATCGTAGTGCGCATTACGGGCATCGTCCTTCTTTGGTTCCACTGCACGTGCCGGAGTTGAACGGACCGGTGCAACCGTGCGGCGACCCGCAAGCGATCTGTATGCGAACCGCGCTGAACAAGGTGTGCGTTCCACCACCGTGGGCTGTACCCCCAGCAAACCCACTGAACGTCCGATCACGAAAACGGATGTGGGCCGCATGCAACCCAGCAGCAACGACCACTTTACGGACCGCGCAGGCAACGTGTACAGGAAAGATGAAAGCGAAACACGGATAAATACACCAACGGTCGCTGGGAGAAATTGCCTGCCGACAAACCTTCGATGACAACGCCCGCAACCCGTGACGACCGGACAACTTCTCCTAGGCCACAACAACCGGAAAACCCACGACCAAAACCAACGCGTCCGGTGGACCCGCGCACAACAACACCACAACAGCCCGTGCGACCGACAACACCTGCACGCACCCCAGAGGCATCCGCGCACCACGCAACCACAACAACCGGAGCGGCCGATCCCGCCTGCTCGCGTGCCGAGGTGGACCCGCGTACCATACAAGAACAACGCTCCCGCGGTGATCAACGGGGGCATCGATTTCAACCGGTCACGGAATGAGCAACAACAAACGCGTCCCAGCACACCGCCTTCGCGCACAGGGACTCCCGGCAAGCCTGCCCCAACACGGAACGTCTCTCCATCCAAAAGCTCACCCTCGCGGACCAGTCCTTCACGACCTTCTCCTCGCGACCCGCTCCTGCACCCAGGTCGCCCGCACCTACTCCAAGGCGGAAGTAACAGCGGTTTCTCGATCAATGGAAAAGACGGGTGCCTTTGCACCCTGTCTCGCTTTGTCGACATGCACCAGATCGATCATGAAATTCTGGCGGACACTGGTGGTCCACCACCACTTGAAAACGACCGACGCCACATCCTAATCTTGTTGGCGCTGCCGATCCACGGCGGAACCATAAAACCTCACTTCCGATGGTAAAACGTTACACCTCTCTTCCTTTCGCCTCGATCGTATGCTCCCATTTGTATGCCCAAACCTATTGCGCGCCAACATTCCTCAATGGTTGTTTCGGTTGGCACAGCATGGAGATCGGTATAGGAACCACCAATTGGAGCAGCGATGGAACCTGTACCAATTCCGATCATATGGCAACAACGGCGATCATGGAAGCCGGTGTTGCTGTACCTGTAACCGTAACGAACGGGGTTTGGTGCGGGGTTGTCGTTTGGGTGGACCTGGACAACAACATGGCCTTCGAGGATAACGAGCGGCTCTTCAGCCAATACATTGGTGGAGACCCCAATTACACCTACCTTTTCGGAGATCACCATTCCCATCGGTACCGCTCCCGGTAATTACCGCATGCGCATCATAAGCCCATGGGGCAGCGATGGGGTGGCCTCCACGAACGGTTTTGGACCTTGTGGGGAATACCAGTACGGCAACTTCGATGATTTCACAGCAACCGTAACGGCACCGATCGGGATCGGCGAGAACAATGCAACTTCATTGGTCGTTGGCCCCAACCCTACCGCGGGACAGTTCAGCATACGGACCAGCGGGCCATCCAACTGATCACCGTTTCCAGTGTTGACGGTCGCATTGTATGGAACGAACGGAACCTGAACACCAATAGCGCGAGCATTGACCTTGACGCACAGCCTTCGGGCCTATACACTGTGCGTTGCGAAAGCGGGAACACATCGAACGTAGTGCGGGTGGTGAAGGATTATCCGTGACGCCAGTGAAAAGCCGAACGTAGAAGCCTACGTTCGGCTTTTCCTTTTCCACAAACCTGCCATTGCACAAAAGCCCTGCCACTGGTCTGGAACGAAGAACACCCCCGGCAAAGGCCGGGGGCGTTCTTCGTCTAGGTGGGCGCCTGCTTATTTCTGGATCACCAGACGTTCGTTATAGGTCTTCTCACCTGCGGTGATATTCACCATGTAGAGACCATTCGCGAGTTCGTCGTGCAAGTCAATGTTCGTCTTCACAAAGCCATCGTTCACCACAACGGTGCGCGCAGTGACCCGCTTGCCCATCAAGTCGAAGAGGTCCACGTTCACCGTGGTCACTTCTGGTGCCACTTCGCTCAGTTGCACGAACAACTGCTCACCATTGTTCGGGTTCGGGTACATCGTCAATGCTCCATTGCCGTATGACATGTTGCTTGATCCGCCTTGTGCGTTCACCACGCCACTGATCGTAACATTACATGCCTTGCCCCATGAAGTAACAGGGCTCGGGTCGCATGCTGGGCTAGGTTGATCGATACACCACGTAGCACCCAGGTCCTTGCTCACACGCACTTCCACCTCGTAGGTCTTGGTGGCCTGCAACAATGGGCCGTCGCTCCAGTTCATGTACAACACTGCGCTATACTGTGCTGGGCGAACGATGCACACGTTCTCCGCAGGGATCCGGAAACGGAACTGGTAACGCACCCCCGTGCCACCACCGTAGGGTACTGGTGAGAATTGCGGTGGTAATGCCGTGATCTTGTTCGCACCACTGTTGGTCCCACCGAAGGTGCGCGTTACTCCACAGCTATAATCGCTCGGGTTGGCTGGATCGTCTTGCAATTTCACCAGCGGACATGCTGCACGCGTGGCGTCCATCATCATGGTGCACGCCGGACCGAAGGCTTGGTTCACTCCGTTCACACGACCACGCACCCGTACGTTCATCAATACGTTCTCTGGAATGTGCGGGGTGAGCGCGGTGTTGTACCAGTTGTGGATCTTCATGCGGCACGCGCGGTTCGCGTTGGCCGGTGAGAATCCATCGCTCACATTGTGTGCATGGAATTTCCGGAAGCTGTAGCTGCCGTTCGGATCGAAGATCCAGAACTCATAACCGCTGTTCGCATCCTGCACGTTGTTCGCGCCGTTCGGGATCCACTCTGCTGCAACTGCTGCATCGGCGTGGCACACCAAGTACTTGTATTGCACCCAGTCCAACTTGTCGCAGTTGCTGTGGATCAGGTCCACATCACCGATCGGTACACAGAAGGTGCCGCTGCTCGAAATGGCGCTGGTGCCCGTGATCATGTTGCTACTGTTATCAATGATCCTACGGCCGTTCGCTCCGTTCTCCCGCAAGGCATAACCCAAGAGGCCATCACCAGCATTGTCCGACACGCGCAATTGATAGCAGCCGTCAGCTAGGCAAATGTTTTGTGTGCCGATGCTGTTCGTGGGGAACACGTCGGTGCCGCTATCGATCGTTGTCATACCGGTTTGATCCAACACTTCCCAGGTTACTCCGCCGGGGTTGGCATCGTTCTGGAGTTCGAGGATGTAGTCGGTGCAGCTCTCATCCGGTGTGCATTCAATGGCGCCCACGCCACTGGTCTCCCCATTGGGGCAGGCCAAGCATTCGGTCTGTGCCACATCCGGGTTGTAGGTGTTCGCCGGGCATGCCTGGCAACTCTGCGCGCCGAACTGGTCGTTGAACTCGCCGGCCTCACAAGGCTGGCAGGAGGTGGCCCCGTCAATGGGATTGTAGAAACCGGGGACACACAGTTGACATTCCGTTGCACCCGTGATCGCACTGAATGTTCCTGCAAGACAGGTCGAACACTCTGTTTGGCCTTCCAGTGCTTGGAAGCGGCCAGCAGGGCATTCGATCGCAACGATGCCATCGGGGCAATAGCTACCTACTGGGCAAGCTTGGCAGACCCGGTCGGTGGTCGCGCTGCACTCCACGAGGATAAAGGTGCCCGGAGGGCAGACCGAACACGGTTGACATTGTGCTTTGCGACCCGTCGTTGCAGGTCTCTGCAGGGCAGGCTGCACAGACCACATCCGAGGTGGACGAGCATGGGACGGCAGCCTCTTGGCCTGCCGCACAGGACCCACAGGACTGAGCAAGCCGTAGCGCCCACATTGCCGTTGTACGTGCCCGCATCACATGCCAAGCAGGAGGTCGCACCTTCGACGGGATTGTAGGTCCCGGCCGTGCATGGGAGGCAAGCGGTCTGACCTTCCACAGCTTGGAAGGCCCCTGCAGCGCACAGCAACACGGCGATGCCATCCGGACAATATCTGCCTGGTGGGCAAACGGTGCAGGCGGTGATCACTTGATCGGGACCTACCGTCTCCAAGGTAGCGAAGTAGCCGAGTTCGCACGCACAGGTGTTCTCATCGAAGTTGGCGATACCGTCATCCGCCAAGGGGCAGGGATCCACCTGGCATCCGGCGAACGAGCTACCGTCGTTCCGCGTCCCAGGTGAGAACAATGTACCTCCTGCATTTGTGGCCGCTGAATGCAGAACGAAGCTTCCTGTAATGTCCGGATCCCGCGTCAAAGATGCATTGTTGCCTCCTTCAGCGCCATAGGTATAGGAGGCAATGACAGTGGATGATCCGTCACGCAGCGTGATATCATCACCTCCATTGTTCAATCCAAGTTGTCCACTGCTTGCGGTTTGTACGACGGCCAGGCCGAATAGACCTGTGGGCGTACCGCCACTGAAAACAACGATCGCACACCCCGCAGGAATGCTCGATCCCACCGGGAACGTATGGCGCACTCCAAAACCATCGCTGAGGGACCAGCTGGAAACATCGACCGCTGATGCACCGGTGTTCACGACTCCACGAATTCGTCCTGCGTGGTACTCGAAATACCATCTCCATTCGCATCGCCAGCGGGGGCATCCGGATCCGCGAGCACCTCATCGATCACGATATCGGGCAGAGGCCCACAGTTGGGCGAAGGACCGGTCAGCGCAAGTGATGCACAGGGGGCACTGAAGCCGATGGCATAAGGCGTTCCCTCGGTGATGCCAACGAACTCCATTGTACCATTGGACTGAATGGCCGGGTCATTCCCGGAGTTGCCCGCACCGGACCCACTGTTGTTGGTAACGATAAGGCCCGGCTGTGAACCTGTGTACGGTACGCTCAAGGTGTACGAATCGACCCCATTGGTACTGGTGATGCAACTGGTGGTCTCTGGACCCAAGTTGATCCCACAACCACCAGCTGACGTGCCCGTTAGGAGGATGTCATCCAGGCGTGGTTGCTCGCAACAGTCGTTATTGGTCCAACGGAGGCTCAAGGTCGAGGTTGCTGGAATGGTGCCTCCCGCGACGCGATCCGGCGCCAGCCCGCGGTTCCCATGCCTGTTGCTTGGAGCGGAAACGTCAACGTGGTCCAATTGGTCCCATCGGAGCTTGCCTCCACGAGCAAATTGGCCATGTCCGAAGCGCTCTGGGTTTTGCAAACCAAAAGAGAGGGACAATCCCGTATAGCCCGTAGTGTTGATACCACTGACCGTAAAGAAGCGAATAGCACCATTGGTGGACAAGAACACGTTCCCACCACCAGAAGCTCCCCATGGATCGAAGAAGGGGAAGTGGGTCGTACATCGGCGTTCCCGCCATAGGTATACACGCCAGAATTCTGGAATCCGTTGTTGGCATCATGTGCAGCGATCTCCGTGATGTCGCTGGGCGTTCCCATATCCTCTGAGAAGATCGTCGTCTGTGCGATGGATGCTGTTCCGGTCAGCAAGAGCATGGCTGAAAGCAGGGCTTTGGAGGTGGCTCCTGCCCTGGTCTTCTTGCCTTGGAATAGAGGCTGGTCTTGTTCGTTCATCGGTCAAGTGGTTTCTAACTGTTCGTAAATGCGGCGTGGGTATTCTTGGCTCGGAAATTCAACATCGTTGTCCACACGTCTTCGGGCCAATGTGCTTTTTATTTGGAGTTCGACGAAGTGCCAGGGGCCAAGCCGAACAGCTGGCAGCTTCATCATGTTAGCTATTGGTTGATAGTATGAACGTTGATGCATCGCTCGAACCAGTGCGATGACGGTTGGCCAAAAGTGTGAAAATTCGACCCCCTGTTCGGGGTGAATGAGCCAGCGTGACCGCTCAGAGGATGGACCACTGCTCACAATGATCTTACGTCAGACCCTGTATCGCTTTCAAGAGCGCGTCAACTTCACGATCGTCCGGCCGTGCGCGCCGTAACGCTTGCACAGGAAGGATAGGCCAAGTCCAAAAGGACACAGCAAAGTGGAGTGATCCCTGATCAACTCTTGGTGCCCCTACGGCCCAGTGCTTCCACCACATCGTTGCGGCGTCGGTGGCTTACCGGAACCTCTTGTCCGTTGGCAAGTAAGAGCGTACCGCCCTCTCGATGCAGGTACATCTTCACCTGCGCCATGTTCACAAGATGCGACAGATGCACCCGCATGAAACCATGTGGTTCGAGCATCGCATCGAACTCCTTCATCGTTCGTGAAGCAAGCACTTTGTCGCCATTAGCGAGATGGAAGCGTGTATAGTTGCCATCGCTCTCGCACCGAACGATCTCCGCGGGCGACAACACATGGAAGCCCTCTGAAGTGGGCACCGTGATACGGTCCAGCAGCATGCGCCGCACATGATCCACTTGCTCCGGTCCAGCAACGGGGACTGCGGTGGCACGCTCTAGCGCCTCCTGCAATTCTGCTCGAGGAACGGGCTTCAATAGGTAATGCACGGCCCCACTCTTGAACGCCCTCACCGCGTAGTGGTCGAACGCTGTAACGAAGATCACGCGGGTATCATCGTGTGTAAGTCTTTCCAGCACATCGAAGCCGGTGCCATCGCCCAGCCAGATATCGAGGAGCACCACATCGGGGCGCATGGCGTTCAACATTTCCACTGCCGAATCCACGTCCTGCGCCTCACCCACAACTTCGAGTTCCATGGCAATGGAGCCAAGGACAGCTCGGAGGCTGGAGCGCGCAGGCGCTTCGTCATCAACGATCACCAATCGCAACATGCTCAGTCAAATGTTGAACCCTTAACCGAATAGTCACCACGGTGCCGCTTACATCGCCATCGGCCGTCGTACTCCCACGGATCTCGACGGCTTGCGTCGCGGAGGTGTGCCGATCGAAAAGGGCGATCCGTTTGCGCACAAGATCCATCCCCATGGACGCTTTGTTTCGACGCGCGGTGCGTTGCGCGGCAACTTCCGGCCCAACGCCATTGTCCTTCACATCGATGTTAAGGAAACTTCCTACCAGACCCACGAGCACGGATATCTGCCCGTCCTTGACCCCGTTCAATCCATGCTCTATGGCGTTCTCCACGATCGGTTGGATCAACATGGGTGGGATCGCCACCCGATCGGCCTGCACTTGAGGCATCACCTTCACCGACCACGAGAACGTACCTGGTCTTCGATTCGCACTGATGCGCAAGTAGCGTTCAACCAGTTCGACCTCTTCGGAAAGTGGGATCGTGCGACGACGACTTGTCTCCAGCACCAACCGAAGGAAGCGCGAAAGATCGGCCACATGATCGTTCGCCAACACCGGAGCACCATCGGCATACATGCCCGGATAGCATTCAGCGCGTTGAACAGGAAGTGCGGGTCCATCTGGAGCCGCATGGTTTGTTGCTCCAATTCAGCCACTCGTTCACGCGAACGATGGCGATTGCGCTGCACGATGGCCCACGCGAACACGGCGATGGCCACCGCCAATACACCGATGCCGATGGCGATCCACCGGTTGCGCGCGGCGCGTAACTCGGCCAACTCCTGTGTGATGCGCAACTCGTTGTTCTCCCGATCCTTCTTCTCGGTATCGTATTGAAGGCGCAATTCCTGCATGCCCATCTCCGTTCCCTCGTTCATCAACGAATCACTCAAAGCTTGGTAAAGGTTCTGGTTCTCGAACGCAGCTTTGTAGTCACCCATCGCTTCGTAAAGCAGTACGAGGGATCCACGCGCCTCTTTCCTGTCCTCCATGGAACCGATCCGTATGGCGATGGCTAAACTGCTGTCCAGATGGACACGTGCCTCTTCATAGCGCCCCCTTTTGCGCGCGATATCACCAAGGCTATATAATGCGCGCAGTTCCAGATCTTGATGGCCCTCCTCCTTGGCCGCGGTCCGGCTGGCCTCGTAATAATGTGCAGCGCTATCCAATGAACCTGCCCCTTCAAAGGCGAGACCCATGTTCACGAGCACCATATCCCGTTGGGCACCTGCACTGTGCTTGTGATCCAGGACAAGACTTTCCCGAAGCACGGCGATCGCCGAATCATACTGCTGTGCCTCAATAAGCAACACACCAAGCCCGTTCAGGCCTGATGCGAGACGGAGGCTGTCCGATATACGTTTGATCGCGATGCTCCGCTGTAGCATCCGTATGGCCTGGTCTATGCTGTCCTGCCGCCAATAGAGCACGCTCAAATTGTGCAGTACATGGGCCAACGCCAAGCTGTCCGAGTCCAGTTCTTTCAATCGCAATGAGGTAAGCTCAGCCGACAGCGCCTCCACGTATTGACCCTTGATCTCCAGCGCCACGCCAATATTCAGCCACATAGAACCCATGCCAGCCTTGTCTCCTGCCAGTTCTGCATACCTGAGGCCTTCTCTATAGCAGATGAGTGCTGAATCGAGCTCGGCGCTTCGTTGGAGTATCCTGCCAAGAATGGAAACTGCGCGAACCCGTTGTTTGTATAGCGTTGGATCGACAAGACTGGCTTGGTACACCTTTCGTGCTATGATCGCCGCCTCTACTCCTTCCCCCCTTCTCAGTAGGTCTTCGGCGGTTGTTAGATCATCCGTGTAGCGGAGGGTGTCCTGGACCACGTTTGCTCGCGCTCGCCCTTCGTGACTTTCACCACAGCTTACGAAAAGTAATGCTGTAACCGCTGCAGCGAGGAGGGTCCGCATGGGCCAAAGATGCACAACCGGACAACGATATGTGTTGCACTGTTCCACGCCTGGCTCAAGAAGCATAGCACATTCAATGATGACTACCTTTCTTACGGGAACAGCTCTCACGGGCACCGTGTCGGATACTTGTGCCCCAGAGAGGTTGTGGCGAAGCGCGCTTGAGACCTTGGTGTCACGCCGTGTGATCAGCGGCTCGGAATTCGGTTGCACCAACAATCCCAACTCGCATAGATACCCGAAGAGGAGCAAGGCATAGTATCTCATGTCGCGCTGCTTGATGGTGCAAGATGTCGCCGGGTGCCCACTTCTTCTTATCCGATCGAGCAAATGTTCCCTTTGGCTGATCCCGCGTCCACTACGGCCATTGTTCACTGGACCTATTGTTGATCAATGGAATGAAGTAGCCCCTGCTCCAAGTCGGAGCAGGGGCTACCCTATGAATACATTCTCAATTACTTCTGGATCACCAACCGCTCGGTATAGGTCTTCTCACCTGCAATGATGTTGACCATGTACAAGCCGTTGGAAAGCTCGTTGTTCAGATCGAGCACCGTGTTGATCATGCCGTCGTTCACGGCAATGGTGCGTGCGGCAACCCGCTTGCCCATCAGGTCGAAGAGGTCCACGTTTAACGTCTTCACTTCAGGGTCCACTTCGCTCAACTGCATGAAGAGTTGCTCACCGTTGTTCGGGTTCGGGTAGAGCGTCAAGGCCACCGCAGACTGCTCATGTTGCTGCTTCCGCCTTGTACCTTGACCACGCCACTGATCGTAACATTACAGGTCTTGCCCCAAGTGGTAACTGGGCTCGGATCACACGCCGGGCTTGGTTGATCGATGCACCACGTAGCACCCAGGTCCTTGCTCACGCGCACTTCCACCTCGTAGGTCTTGGTCGCTTGCAGTATAGGGCCATCGATCCAATTCATGTATAGCACAGCGCTGGTTTGTGGTGGACGCACGATGCACACCCCTTCACCCGGGATACGGAAACGGAATTGGAAGCGGACACCGGTACCTCCGCCAAAAGGTGCTGGTGCGAACTGTGGAGGTAACGCGGTGATCTTGTTCGCACCGGTGCTCGGACCACCGAAGGTGCGCGTTACACCACAGCTGTAGTCGCCCGGGTCCGCAGGATCGTCCTGCAATTTTACAAGTGGACAAGCGGCACGGGTGGCATCCATTTTCATGGTGCATGCTGGACCAAATGCGAGGTTCGTGCCGTTCACCCGACCACGTACGCGCACGTTCAGCAACGCGTTCTGCGGGATCAATGGAGTAAGCACCGTGTTGTACCAATTGTTGATCTTCATGTGCGCAGCGCGGTTGGCCGTTGCAGGCGAGTACCCATCGCTCACGTTATGGCTCCGGAATTTGCGATAGCTGTACGTGCCGTTCGGATCGAAGATCCAGAACTCGTAGCCACTGTTCGCATCTTGCACATTGTTCGCTCCGTTCGGGACCCATTCGGCAGAAACCAATGGATCCACATGGCACACCAGGTACTTGTTGTTCACCCAATCCAACTTGTCGCAACTGGTCCAGATCAGGTCAACATCGCTGATCGGAACACAGAAGGTGCTGCCGTTGGAGATCTGGCTCACACCGTTCGACATGTTGCTCGCGTTGTCGATGATGCGTCGTCCGTTCGTTCCTGTTTCGCGAAGCACGTAACCCATTAAACCATCACCACCCGCATCGGTCACACGCAACTGGTAGCAGCCGTCGGCCAAGCAAAGGGCTTGTGTACCTGTACTGTTGGCCGGTACCGGGTTGTTGCCGCTCACGACGATGGTGTTCCCGGTTGCATCCAGCACTTCGTAGGTCACTGCGTTCGGGTTGGTGGCTCCGCTTTGGAATTCAAGCTCCAGACCATTGCTGCTTTCCACAACGGTAACTGTTGACGACGAGCTGGCACAGGGTGATGGACCCACAACAGTGTATGTATAGACGCCCGGCACGTCGACCCCAGCGGCGTAATTCGGTCCGTGCGCAACACCTCCGAATTTCCAGGTGCCCCCTACATCCGGCGTGCCTCCCAGGCCATTTGCAAGAGGTGTCGGAGGGCTGTTCGGACAAAGCGCCAAGGTGCCATTTGTTCCCGCATTCGGAAAGACGGTCGGTGCCGGGAGCACCGTGATCAGGATCGACTTCGATGCGACATTCGGGATCGGACATTCGTTGTCCGTTGCCTTGAAATGGACATTCGTTTTCGAGCGCGTAATGACCGGTGTCCAGCACAATACCCCCACAGCCGGGTTGGTACCGACCACGTTGAAGGTGGCGCCGGGCAACAAGGTGGTGGCGTTGGAAGTAAGCGTGAGCACCGCTCCCGGGTCGGCATCGGTGAAGGGGAATTCCAAACAGAACGGTACGCCATGGCAGACCTCAAGACCATTCGCCCCAACGATCGCACCTCCTGCTGCGATGGTGGCACCCGTCGTCCGTGGATTTGATCCCATACAGTTCATCACCACAACGATGAAGTCACGCATGACCGTACCGATCACCGCATTGGACGCATTGTAGGTGGTCACCTTCATTACCACCACGTAGTTGCCGGTAACGGTGGGCGTGAATGAAAGTTGACCCGTAAGCGGATCCAGAACGATACCCGGAATAGGAGCTGTACCGGTGAACCCAACATTGTAAAGGACCGGTGTTGCGGGAGGGACGAAGTATCGCGCACTGATCAACTCGAAGGCCATCCTGTTCCTGTCCGGATCGTTGATGCCCGGGTTATACAAGACCGGTTGGTTCACACACACGAAGGGAAAAGTCTTGTCCGCGATCGCAGGGGACTGGTCGCATGCCCCACCAAAATTGTTCACGGTGGCACCCACGTACATCCCCGGAGTGCCGAACAGGTCAACCGAGGTACTGCGACAGCAGATGTCCCAGTCGATCGTCCAATCATTGCAGGGTGATAGGTACACCGTGGTCTGGAGCCTATGGTGCCTTAGCCCACGGAGCACGCCGCTATTGCAGGTGCTGTTCGGCAGGGATGCGGCACACAATTGCGATACCTCTTCGGTCAATACCACCGGAAGGTTGTTCACCGAGAAGACCGTCCCACAATCATTGGAGAAGTCCAAACCCTGTGGCGTGAGCGGCACACCAGTGCAATCCAAATACAGATCGAGCGAAAAGCGATAGAAGTTATTTCCAAGGCATTCATACGTGAGACTACCTCCCGAATAATGATCGGCTTTGGCAAATGGCGCAGACCAAGCCAAGCTCACTAAAAGGAGAAATGTGGTAAGGGTACGTTTTGTGTTCATAGGACGGCACCCTGCCGCAATGCCGGTCGGGGCAAGCGATGGATGAACACCAAAACTACTCCGGAGCTTTTTGGGATGCAAGGAAGCATGGCGTTCCCACTGGGTCCTGCAGGCGATGTAGAGAAGGGTTCGGCGCCGGATGACCGAACAAGAATTGCTTGCCGAAGGGTTGGCCGAAAGGTCGATGCCGCCGGAGCGAAGTGCCTCGAGGCACCCTCTGTTTGCATTGCCTAAGTTCGCCCAATGCAGGAAGCGATCATCATGCTGGTGGCTATCGCGGCATCGTTGCTCACGCTGGTCAGCGGCTTCGGGTTGGGCACCTTGATGTTGCCGGTGTTCGCCCTTTTCTTTCCGCTGGAAGTGGCCGTGGGGATGACCGCTGTGGTACACCTGCTGAACAATGTTTTCAAGTTCGCGTTGATGTACCGCCATGTGGATACAAAGGTGCTCCTGTGGTTCGGCGTGCCGGGGATCTTGGGCGCGTGGGCGGGTGCCAAGTTGCTACTGGATCTCGGGCATGGCCGCACGTTGTACATGGGCGTTCGCGAAGGGGTCGATGGACTGGACCTGGTCATCGCCGTGCTGATGGTCCTCTTCTCCATTACCGAACTGCTCCCCCACTTGGCGCAGTTTTCCTTCAAGCCCAAGTACCTGTTGCCGGGCGGTGTGATCAGCGGGTTCTTCGGCGGACTCAGTGGTCACCAAGGTGCGTTGCGTACCATGTTCCTCCTGCGCGCCGGGCTGTCCAAGGAGAGCTTCATCGGTACCGGGATCGCTATCGCACTGTTGATCGATCTGACCCGGATCCCCATTTACATGCAAGGCCTTCCAGCGGGCATCTTGCAAGAGCGCGGCCTGTTCCTCGCACTGGTCACCATCGCCTCGTTCCTGGGTGCCTACCTCGGCAAACGGTGGATCACGAAGATCACCTTCCGCAGTGTGCAACTGATCGTGGGCGCCTTCATGTTGCTGATCGCCGTGCTGTTGGTAGCTGGTGTGATCTAAGAGGGTTCACGAATAACGTTCTACCGCCGCCCGCGACACCCTGTTCGCACACCCCACAACGAGACGACCCCGGCACTTTGCCGGGGTCGCCACTTTGGAGCAGTGATCAAGAACAGGGACCAGAAACCGGTACCCTAAACCACCATTGGACCGATCACTGCACCTTAACGAATTGCTCCGTGATCACCTCTCCATTTGTTACCATCCGAACCAGGTAGTTGCCATTGTCCAGATCGTTCACATCGATCGTGAAGTTGCGCACGCCGGCTTCCAGGTCATAGCTCTTGTTGGCGCGCACGATACGTCCGCTCATGTCCAACACGCTTACTTCCATGTTCATCGGCAAGCGGGTCTCCAAACTGATGTTCAGGATGTCCGTCGCAGGCACCGGATACAAGGTGGCTTTCACAGGGACCTCACTGGTCAAGCTATTCAGTTCCGCATCGCTCATCGAGCTTGCATCACGTCCAAGCGCGTCGCTCAATTGGTCCATCGGGTCCATGCCTTCGTTGATGAACAGCGGCTGGAAGAAGTTGCAGATCCAACCGTTCAACACCAAGAAGGGCGCGCCCGACACATCCAATGATGCGCAGAGGGTTCCACCGCCTTGCACGAGCAATCCGTTCACATCAAACCCGGTCGTCGTACCAGGCACCACGATGCCAAGGTCCAGGGTGTTCGCATCATACACAAGTGTGTGGATACGGTACAGTCCGGTCTGCGTAACGGTGAATTCCGGCGTTGCGCCAGCGTTCACGATCACTAGTCCTTGACCGCGAGTAAGCACATACACGGTGCTGTATCCTGCAGGTACCTGCGCGTCTCCGGCAGGGTTGCCGTTCAGCGTGGTCGAGCCATTGCTCAAGCAGTTGAGGAAGTTGTCCGGGTCAATGTTCCCTGCAAAGGGACCGCTAACCTGAACTGGTGCACCGGCCACATCGAGGCTGGCACAGAGTTCACCACCACCTTGGATCAACAGGCCGTTCACATCGAAGCCGGTTGTTACGCCTGGCACAACGATGCTCAGGTCCAGGTTACTTGGGAAGACGAAGGAGTGAATGGTGTAAAGACCACCGCTCGTTACCGTGAACTCAGGTGTTGCACCGAGCTGCTCGATCACAAGACCGGTTCCGCTGGTGAGCACATACGCCTGGGAATATCCTGTAGGCACGTTCGCGTCACCATTTGCATTGGCGCTGATCGTCGCCTGTCCATTGATGAGACATGCTTCCGTCGTCGATGCGGTCAAGCTACCGGCATCCGCTATGCAACCGCAATCATCGGATACATTGAACTGTGCACCTGCTACATCCAAGGATGCACAGAGGCTACCGCCACCCTGCACGAGCAAACCGTTCACATCAAATCCAGTTGTCACACCAGGAACCACAACGCTCAGGTCGAGGTCACTTGGGAACACGAAGGAGTGGATGGTGTAGAGACCGCCAGTTGTTACAGTGAACTCCGGTGTTGCACCGAGCTGCTCGATCACGAGACCGGTACCGCTGGTCAACACATAGGCTTGGCTGTATCCTGCAGGGACGTTCGCATCACCATTTGCAGTTGCCATCAGCATAGCGCTGCCATCAACTAGGCATGCATCGCCACCACCGATCATGGTACCGGCAATTGGATCGGCAACATTGAACTGTGCACCTGCTACATCCAAGGATGCACAGAGGCTTCCGCCTCCTTGCACGAGCAAGCCGTTCACATCAAAACCAGTTGTCACTCCAGGTACCACTACGCTCAGGTCGAGGTCACTTGGGAACACGAAGGAGTGGATGGTGTAGAGACCGCCAGTTGTTACAGTGAACTCAGGTGTCGCACCGAGCTGCTCGATCACGAGACCGGTACCGCTGGTCAACACATACGCTTGGCTGTATCCTGCAGGGACGTTCGCATCGCCGTTGGCAGTTGCCATCAACATTGCGCTTTCGCCATTGAAACATGCATCAGCTCCGCCGCTCATAGTACCGGCCATTGGGTCGGCAACATTGAACTGTGCACCTGCAACATCGAGAGAAGCACAAAGGCTACCACCGCCTTGCACGAGCAATCCGTTCACATCAAATCCAGTTGTTACTCCAGGAACCACAACGCTGAGGTCGAGGTCACTTGGGAAGACGAAGGAGTGGATGGTGTAGAGACCGCCAGTTGTTACAGTGAACTCAGGTGTCGCACCGAGCTGCTCGATCACGAGACCTGTTCCGCTGGTCAACACATACGCTTGGCTGTAACCTGCAGGGACGTTCGCATCACCGTTGGCAGTTGCCATTAGCATTGCGTTGTCTCCATTGAAGCAAACATCAGCACCACCGCTCATGGTACCGGCCATTGGGTCGGCAACATTGAACTGTGCACCTGCAACATCGAGACTTGCGCAGAGGCTACCACCACCTTGCACCAACAAGCCGTTCACATCAAAACCGGTTGTCACTCCAGGTACCACAACACTGAGGTCAAGGTCACTTGGGAAGACGAAGGAGTGGATCGTGTAGAGACCACCAGTTGTTACGGTGAACTCAGGTGTTGCACCGAGCTGCTCGATCACGAGACCGGTGCCGCTGGTCAACACATAGGCTTGGCTGTATCCTGCAGGGACGTTCGCATCGCCGTTGGCTGTTGCCAAAAGAACTGCACCATCACCTTGTAGGCAAACATCAGCACCACCGCTCATGGTACCGGCCATTGGGTCGGTTACGTTGAACTGTGCACCTGCTACATCCAAGGATGCACAGAGGCTACCGCCACCTTGCACGAGCAAGCCGTTCACATCAAAACCAGTTGTCACTCCAGGTACCACTACGCTCAGGTCGAGGTCACTTGGGAACACGAAGGAGTGGATGGTGTAGAGACCGCCAGTTGTTACAGTGAACTCAGGTGTTGCACCGAGCTGCTCGATCACGAGACCGGTGCCGCTGGTCAACACATAGGCTTGGCTGTATCCTGCTGGGATGTTGGCATCGCCGTTGGCAGTTGCCATCAACATCGCGCTTTCGCCATTGAAACATGCATCAGCACCACCGCTCATCGTTCCGGCCATTGGGTCGGCAACATTGAACTGTGCACCAGCTACATCGAGAGAAGCACAAAGGCTACCACCGCCTTGCACGAGCAATCCGTTCACATCAAATCCAGTTGTTACACCAGGAACCACAACGCTGAGGTCGAGGTCACTTGGGAAGACGAAGGAGTGGATCGTGTAGAGACCACCCGTTGTTACGGTGAACTCAGGTGTCGCACCGAGCTGCTCGATCACGAGACCGGTACCGCTGGTCAACACATAGGCTTGGCTGTATCCTGCCGGAACGTTCGCATCGCCGTTGGCAGTTGCCATCAACATAGCATTGCCGCCATTGAAACACGCATCAGCGCCACCACTCATTGTTCCGGCAACTGGATCGGATACGATGAATTGCGCACCGGTAACGTCCAAACTTGCGCAGAGTTCGCCACCTCCTTGGATGAGGAGACCATTCACATCAAAACCCGTTGTCGTTCCAGGAACCACCACGCTCAGGTCGAGGTCCGTTGGGTAGACGAATGAGTGGATCGTGTAAATGCCACTGCTGGTTACGGTGAACTGAGGTAATGCGCCAAGTTGCTCGATCACCAGACCTGTGCCGCTGGTCAATACGTAGGCTTGGCTGAAGCCTTGGGGTACGACCGCCTCACCATCGGGAGTGGCCGAAAGCGTAACGCCACCCTCGGTCAAACAAACTTTGGGCTTCGATGTGGACATGCCACCCGCCAATGCATCACATGCGCTGGTCACCGTCACGGTGTAATCCTCCACTTCACCGAGGGAGTAGTTATCGCAGGGTCCCACATTGCTGAAGGCCCGCATGGAGATCCGCATGCGGTAGTTCCCGTTCGGAGTGCCGGCCGGGATGCTCACCGTACCATTCTGCACGCCGAAGCCGCTCTGCTGCAACACACGCTCACCAGGATCGGCAAAGTTGCCATCGTTGTTGAGGTCCAGCCAAGCACGCCACCGGTAGCGCAGGAAAAAGGGACCGGAGGGGTCCAAGGACACCGGTAGAACGGTTCCTGCCGTGGTGGTAACGGATAGCGCGGTGAAATTGCCGTAGCCATCGTTGTCGCCACTGGCATTGTCCAGGTCGCCGAGCTGCACGCGATCGATGTTGATCACGTTGCCCGTGCCTCCATCGCTGGGACAATAGGTTTGGGAGAAGGTGGGTTGGGTAGATCCAACGAGAAGCGCTAAAGCGCTCACATATCGGATCTTTGACCAACCTTTCTTTCGCGTATCCACCTTGGATACAGGGGTTTTAGGGATGGTTTTCATTGGGTTAGGGATTTTGTTTAGTGTTTCTGGTAAATAGTTAAACAACGAGGACTTCAGATTGTTCGTGCAACGTTGAAAAAAGATCGGAAAGGCCGTCGTTATTGACGTTGCGGATCCGATGGACCAGCGCGCGGGATCGTCCAGATCCCTCCTATTGCACTCTCCAGACGCCAAACGCGATCCTTCGCGGGGCTTCTCATTCGTGTTCATGCTTCGATCCCACCCACAAAGGACCGACTTCAGGAACGGGTACACGGACCCACGCCATGCAGATCACTGCCGCCATGGTCGTGGACAATGCCGGCGCCATAACGGAGTGCGCCATTCCGCCCTGGCAGGGAGCAGCACGTGGTGTTGTCCGTGTAGGGCCTGGGCACGGTACTAGGCGCGCGATGGGGTCGAGCTCACACACCTTTTGGTGCGATCACATCTATTGGAAACGGACCGAACGACGCCCGTTAGCATCCACCACGTTGAGAAGATAGTCGACTTACGCGAGGCGCAACGGTCCATTGGGTCGCCTACGCGATCGGCCGTTGGGAGGGTCAATAATGCATCTGCCTACGTACCCGATGGACCCTTTATCTGGCCTGCGGAGCAGTTGAGGTCATTCCTTCACGAAGGAACACACTTGGCGCTTCCCGTCCTGCATGCGGACATGCATGAAATAGCGGCCTGCTGGGAGATGCGCCAATTGAACGGTGGTCCGCTCCGCGACAACGGGCTTCTCCAACACCGTGCGACCGGTCAGGTCCATCACCTTCACAAAGGCAATCGGTCCGTCCGCGGCCACGTGCAGCAAGTCCGTGGCGAGGGAAGGGTAAATGCGGAGGTCAGGTACTTGGTCCTGTTCTGCCAAACTCGTCGCCGCGCCAAAGCCGAGGTCATCGATCTTGATGAAGCTGCCATCCACCGGTGAGTTGAGACTGGACGTCACGAAGACATAAGCCGTGTCCGGGTTGACCGCGCTGAAATATTCCAAGGGTATGTTCAATGGTTGCCATCCGGAGAGTGTGCCGATCGCGTAGCCCACCCCACCACCGATGCTGTCGCTGTGCATCGTGCTGGTGTTCCACTTGGTCAGATAGACCCCGACGAAACCCGAATCCGAAGGTTGGATAGCGTACTGCCATTGGCCGGTAAGTGCATCCGGACGCGAAGTGAAGGCAAAGCCGGTGCTTCCCGTAGTTGGGTTACCTACGGAAAAGCTGCCTGCGAACAACCCGAACGTGGTGTTGCGGGTCGTTAACGTGGCATAATAGTTCCCGACCGCACCGGGTGTTCCTTGCGCGCAGGACGGATCTGCACCCGCAAGGGAGGTAAGACCGTTGAACGTGATCCATTGAGCAGGGTCATCATACGTGCCCACGGTGTTCCATGTCTCGAAGCCTCCATTGGGTATTTGAGCAGAGGTCGAAGCGATGGTAAGTGCGGCGACCGAAGCAAGGAAGCTGGAAAGGGTAACGGATGTTCTCATGGCTGTGGCGTTGATCGTATTTGGTTGAAAGGATCTAGTAGATCGATCCGAAACGGAGGCCGATCATGTGTTGTGTAAAAGTGCCCGGAGCGTATTGGTAATTATCGAATGAGGCATAGCTCACTTGGTCCGAGGCCCGGGTAAATGTGTAGGTAAGGAAGAAGCGTTTTTTCGGCAAGAAGGGGATGTCGACACGGAATCCATTGGTCCGTTTAGCGTTGTTGAAGTTGTCCCATCCGGTAACCATGATCCGGAACTCTTGGGAAAATCCGGGGCGGAATTCCAGCCGTGCCATCCACGGTGCGGTAAAGGTGAACAAGGATGGACCTGGCAGTTCGGTGCCGCCCACTATGGCTGTGGACCAGAGGACCTCTTTCCCACCCAAGATGCCGAAACGTTCGTCACTGTACCCGGCGAGGAAGCTGTATCCTATGGCGGCGGCCGTGCTGAAGCGGCTCTCAGGACTGGTGAAGTAGTAAAGTTGTTCGCTGGAAAGAACGCCCAACGTAAGGTCCAAAAAGAAGGCATCGGCGATCACGAAGCCTTCTTTCTTCTTGCGAAAGCTGGAGACCAAACGTCCTTCGATCCGTACATCCAAACCCTGCCCCTGCCTGTCGGGCAGTGTATCCACGTCGCTGATCCCGAAGCTGGTGTAGCCGAACGAACCGCGGAGCGTACGGGCATCCACAAGGATGTATTTGGAAGGGTCGTACACGATCACGGTTTGCGATTGTGCAGCGAGCAGGAAGGGCGCGAAACCCAACAAAGCGAAGAGCAACCTTCCGAGCATGCTCAGTTCGTGCGGAACATTGTCACCTTTGGCCCCACGAATCGAGCGAAGCGATCACCCGTGCCATTGAAGCGCGGACGAGGACAGTCCTCCACTTGGCCCATGACCTTGCCGGCAGCGGGATCGAAGCGGATGAACTCGTTCCGGTCATCGGTGGCCTTGCCGGTCCACACGATGAAGGCTTCGCCGCGCATCTCGGTCATCAGGCATTTGCCCGTGTTCGTGGCATACACCACACTCGCGTCAGGCTTCAGTTGGGCGATGCCCTTTTCGCCCTCGACCATGTAATTGCCCTCGTATCCATAGAGCCAGCGTGCCTTACCGATGACCTTTGCGTTGTAGTCACCTTGCAATAACAGCTTGCCATTCGCAGCATCGAAAGCGTAGATGTTCTTCTCGCCGCAGGCCATCACGCGCCCATCACCGCTGATCAAACTGCACTCGCTCTTCTTGAAATTGTCTTCCAGTTCCATGGCTTCGGTGTTCCAGATCGCTTTGCCCGTGGCGGCATCGTAGGCGCGGATCGAGGTGCTTCCTTCAAAAACATCATCCACTTTGTACGTATCCGGTTTGCCGTCCATACCGGGGATGTATTGCTCCACGCGGATCACACCACCGAAGCGTGCGATCAGATTACCGCCATCCACCAGTAGTTCGGAGACGATGTCGTCCTTCTTCAATTTGTCCGCGGTCCACAAAACAGCACCGGTCGTGAGGTCCAATTTCTTGATGCTGCGTTCATCCTTGCTGAAGTCGCAGATGTACACGCCATCGGCGGCGATCAATGGCATCGCGGCGCGGCCGATCTCCTGTTTCACCTTCAGCGTACCGCTCGCTTGCACGTTGTCGAAGGTGCTGCTCCATAACAACTTTCCCGTGGCGAGGTCCAAACACGTGATGCCTTCATACACCACGAAGACCCTCCCCTGCCCACTGGTGATGTTGAGGATCACATCGCCGTCATCGGCCGGCAAGTAGTCGGTGGTGAGGTGGCGAACAACACGTCCTGTGAAGTTCTGCTTCCACGAATGTCCCCCGCTCGCCTCCACGGTGATGTTCAGGTCACTGCCGCTCTTGGCATTCATGAAACGTTTCGCATCGTAACCCACATCCACCACGGTATTGCTGGCCACGTCGGTGCAACTGCTCTGGTTCACGGCACGGGAGCGCATGCTCCTTGGTATTCGCGTGGTCTTCTCCTTCACCCGTCCCGACAATTGCGCTTCGCCTACCACGGCACCTGTGCGGTAGTCCAAGAAGAAGGTCTCTTCCGGTGCATCCTTGCCTTTCTTCTGGATGGTCACTTCCACGGTCTCGTTCTCGGGGTGTGTGGAATACCGCTCGAATTTGCTTACTCCGTGCTTCTCCTTGAAGTTGTAGTTCCACAGTGTCTTGCCCGTTGCGCCATCGAGCATTTGAAAGTCTGTCAGGACAACAGCCAGCACATAATCCAGATCAGGGGTGCATGTGGTCCAGCGTGGGTCGAAGGACAGTTTGGTCTCCCAAACCTTGGCGAATTCGGTCTGCGCTACGAGCAGGTTCGGGAGCAGGAGCAAGAGAAGGAGCGATCGGCGCATGTGGTTTGGTTTATGCGGCCAAAGATCCCCCGAACGGCAGCCGAGCACAATACCACTTTCATGCGACCCCGTCGCAAAGCCAACACTAGCGCGGGTAGAGCTTGTTCAGTGCATCCGTGCGCGAACTCACGTGCAGCTTCTCGTAAAGGTTGCGCACGTGGGTACGCACCGTGTCGATGCTCATCTGCAAACGTTCCGCGATCTCCTTGTAGCGATAGCCGTTGGCCAATTGGTCCAGTACTTGACGCTCACGCTCGGTGAGGAGGTCGTACACCTTGGCTTGCTTGCGCGGCGCGCTGAAACTGGCCAATACGCGTCGGGCGATACCCGGACCCATTGGCGATCCACCCGCGTGTACGCTCTTCACCGCCTCCACCACTTGATCCGGACGTGCATCCTTCAACAGATAGCCGGTGGCGCCAACGCACAAGGCATTGAAGAGGCTGTCATCATCGTCCTGCACAGTGCAGACCAGCACGTGTATTGCCGGATGGTTCTCCTTTACCCTTCGGGTGCATTCAATGCCATCCATGCCCGGTAAATTCAGGTCCATGATCACCGCATCCGGGGCGATCCTATCCAACTGTTCGAGGAAGCTCTCTGCGCTGTCGAAGGAACCGCACGTGTTCAGCGCATCATCGGCCGCTAGTGCATCCACGAACGCGTCCCGCAAGATGCTGTCGTCCTCCACGATCACCACACGGATCTGCTTCCCCTCACTCATCCAAGCACGAAGGTCGACCAAATATGCGCACCATGGTGCCTCCCTTCTCACCGGGCAAACGCTCGAAGGTGGCCTGCATCTCCTCCGCTCGGTCGCGCATGTTCACGGTACCATGACCACTGCCTTGGGGAACGTCGGAGCTGACCCCTACCCCATTGTCCGAAACGCTGAATGCGAAACCGTGCTCATCGGATCTCCAGGAAACGATGACCCGCTGCGCGCCACTGTACTTCCGTGCATTGTTCAGCGCCTCCCGTGCAATGAGGTAGATGTTCCGGCGGAAGGAACCACCGATGGTCCGGTCCGGAAGGGGCTCGGGGAAATGGAAGACCAGTTCCACCGCGTCGTTCTCGAAGAGGTCGTTCGCGAATGTCCGGATGCGCAACAAGAGGTTGTCGAGTGTTCCGTTCCGCGGATCGTTCATCCACACCACATCGCGCAGGTTATCCAAGAGTTCGGTGCCGATCTCACCCACTTTGTCGAATCGCTCCTCCGCATCGCTGGTGCGTTTCGGTGATCGCGAGAGCGCTGCCATACGGGCAAGCCCACTTCCCACATCGTCATGGATGTCCATGGCCAGCCGTGTGCGCATGCGCAGTTCCTTCATCTCCTGTTCGGCGATGTGCAACCGTGCTCGCATACGCTTGCGATAGGCCAACATCCACAACCGAGCGATACCCCCGACAATACCGAATGAAAGCATCACAATGAACCACGGGCTGGCCCAGAACGGACGCACCACGCGGATCTCCAAAAGCGTCATCACTGCACCCTCCACCCCATCGCCGTTGATGCCGATCACCTCTAAGCGGAACACACCCGCGGGTACGTTGTTCATTTCGATGGGCTCCGATGCGTTGGCCGTGATCCATTCATCGCGGTAGCCGATCATCCGCCATTTGTAGGTGTTGCGTTCGGGCGCGGTGAACTCCAGCACCGCGAGTTCGATACGCAGTGTGTTGCGCGGATACGGCAATGCGACCGCTTCTCCCGGGCGCGAAAGAGAAAGGCTGTCGTTGCCACTTCGCAATGCGATCACGTGCACCGAAGGCATGTCATGATCAGCCCGAACAGCTTGCGGAAGGAAGTAGTTGAAGCCGTTCACTCCACCGAAATACAGTCGGCCGCTGGCGGATCGGAAGTGCGCTTGACTATTGTATTCCTTGCTTTGCAAACCAGCTCTGGTCGTAGAATTCCGGAAGGTGTTCGCGTGTGGATCAAAATGGCACAACCCGTTGTTGGTGCTGATCCACCACGTACCATCGCCTGCCGCTTCCATGCCATAGAGGAATTGGTCCGGCAAGCCATCGTGAACGGTGAAATGGCGAATGATGCGCAGGCCGGTGGAAGCAAGTTGAAAGAGCCCATCGTTGGTACACGCCCAAAGGAGTTCACCCTCCGCTTTCAGATCCATGAGTCGTAACGATCCCTGCGGATCGACGGTCGCATCGAAAGGGGAAGGCAACTCGGCGTGATCATCAAGGATGGTGATGGGCAACCCATCACTGCACATCCAGAAGCGACCCGATGGATCCTGTACCACGGTATGCGGCATGTTCGTTTGCTTCGCGATCGCTTGGTACGCCGCGTTCATGGGCAGGGCTTGGAAGTGTACCGGTCCCGGACCTTTCAGAAGCAGCTCCGGAGAGCGGCAAATGGAGATCCGCACAAGCGGACCATCCGCCAGTTGCACTAGACGGTCACCACAAGTGGCCGTGTACTGGTAGATGATGCGTTCGGTGTGGGGATCGATGCATCGGATCACGAGCCCTTCGCGCAACCAGATCCGGCCTTCACCATCACGCAGCGGTGTGCCATGATCAGCATCCGCACGCACAACCTGTTCATCCACGGGTGCGGGTGTCAGCACGCCGGTGCGTTCATCGAACACCGCCAGTCCACCTTGATGGAAACTCACCAACACCCGGTGTTCATCCCATTGCGCAACCCCCCGCACGAACCAGGAGCGTGGTTCCCATGGAAGCCCTTGCCCCGGCATGGCGCGACCCATCTTGATCCGCTGTGGGGCGATAGTGAAGACGCCTTTTCCATCGGTGCCCACCCACGTGTTGCCCTGTCGATCAAATGCGATCGAAGTGATGTTGAGCGGTCCTTGTTCCGGCGGCAACAAGGGGTAACGCATGGTGATCGAAAGCGCATCGTCCAGCGTGATCACGCCGTATCCGGAAATGCCCAGCCACAACGTACCGTCCGGTGCGCGCTCCACGAACTTGGTGCCCACTTCGGCCCGTAAAAGATCGCCAAGCGGTTCCGGCCATGCCAAGCGACGCGCTGTTCCATCCAGCCGATACGAAGCGCGGTCCCCGAAAACCAAGCGGTCGTTACCGTGCCGGATCATCGACGTGATGTGTACGGTGGTATCGATGTCCAATTTGATGAAGGTGGAGCGTGGGTCGGGAGGATGGCACGTGATCAACGAATCGCGGCGGTTGAACTGCATCACCGTACGACCCTCCTGCTCGCCACGCATCACATACGAGTCCGCATGCCGGGAATGCCAGCGCACCGGGCCACGCGCATCGATCCGCAGGAATTCAAACAGCAGTGGTGAATAGAAAAGCGCCTGTTCCGCGTTCACGAACAGCGGCCGCCAGCAACCGTCGGGCGCGCCGCTGTGCATGTGCTCAAAGCGCCCGGTGCGTGTATCCAGCCGATCCAGACCCGTGCGGGTGCCCACCCACAAGTGGTGTTCGTCCGCCACTGCCAGTCCCCAGATCCGGTTGTTGGAAAGGCTGGTGCTGTCAAGACCATCATGCTTGTAGACCACAAAGTGCTGTCCATCGAAGCGCGCCAGCCCATCGCCTGTACCCAACCAAATGAAACCATCGCTGTCCTGCACCACATGGTTCACCATGCTCTGCGGCAAGCCCTGGTCCACGTCGTAGCGCGTCACTTCCACTTGTTGCGCGAGGCAACGAAAGAGAACGTGGAGCAGGAAAAGGAGTACGGGAGCGCGGAGCAAAGTGCACGAAGTTCGGCGCTGGGGCGCCAATGCGCGAAAGCTGGAAGAAGGTGGACAGGTGGCGATCGGTGATGAAGGAAGGGAACGTCTACATGTCACAGCATATTTCCGTTTGGGTCTTGTCCACTTCAACCCGGGTCACTGTCTTGCGGCCAAGACCTTCAACTCCTGCTGCACTGAACGTTCGCCATAGGCCACCACCAACCGACCTGTTCCTTCTGCGAAGCCCAAGGTGCCTGCAGGGTCCTTGTGGTACAGGTCGCAGGACGCATTCTGTTCTTGCAGTTCCACGTCGAACTTCACGGTATGCTGGTTCGCGCTTGCGTGTGCGGCATCGATCACGACTTCCTTCTGCACAAAGCCTTCGCAACTGCTGATCTTCCGCACCTGCTCTCCTTGTTGCACGGTGAACCGGAACTGGCCATTGTTCTTTCCTCGGATATCCTGCTGCATCCCATCCACGCTCTAGCTGATGCTAGCCCGATCGTGGTCGTTGGCCAAGGGGATCACCGAACCTTTGAAGGTGATCGGGCCTTGAGCGAAAGCAGAGATGGCAGCGGCGAAGATGGCGGCGGATACGAGGGTGCGTTTTGCGGTGTTCATGGTTTCGGGGGTTGTTCGTCGTTGTTGACAGGACAAAAGTCCCCCGCCCTGAAGCCTTCTTTATGCGCCCCGGAGCAAGTGGCGGGGGTTAGTGAGCAAGTGGCGGGTGCAGGACGGATCGCGCTCGGCAGGAGCGGTATCACCGACCCCATCGCGGGCCACTGCGCAAGCGTTGCATACCTCGGCTCCGCCTATCTTGCAGCACCCAGCACCGTCATGAAGCAGATCTTCCACCCCACCGACCTCGGTCACGGCAGCACCGCGGCTTTTCTGATCGCGCTACGCATTGCGGCCACCGCGCACGGTACGCTCACCATCATGCACGTGGATGGTTCCGGCGAAGGCGAATGGGCCGACCTTCCCGGCGTGCGCAAGACCTTGAGCCGATGGGGACTGTTGAAGGAGGAGACCGATGTGGCAGGATTCGAACGGATCGGCATGGGCGTGCGCAAGCACTTGATGAAGGGACACCGCCCGGTGAGCAGTTGCCTGAACTACCTGAACGGACACCCCACGGACCTGATCGTGCTGGCCACACACCAAGGCAACACCTGGCTCAAGCGCAAGGTGGCCGAACCGATCGCGCGCGGTGCCGGCGAACCCTCCCTCTTCGTTCCCGAGCATGCCAAGGGCTTGGTGGATGCCGCAACCGGCAAGGTGACCCTCCGGCACATTCTAGTGCCTGTTACGGTGAGCCCTAGTCCGCAAGCCGCCATCGACATGGCCCTTCGGACCGCGAGATCGCTGGCCGATGGTCCCGTGCGCTTCACGTTGTTGCATGTGGGCACGGAGACCACCCGCCCTTTGGTGGACCTCCCGGAACATGCGGGCTGGACCTTTGAATTGATGCTCCGTGAAGGCGATACGGTGGAGACCATCGTGAATGTGGCCGATGCGACCCGCGCCGATCTGGTGGTGATGGCGACCAAGGGCCACGATGGCTTCCTCGACATGTTCCGCGGGAGCAAGACCGAGCGCGTGTTGCGTGCGGTGAATTGCCCGTTGATGGCCGTGCCCGCTTAAGCGCCTTTTCAGTTGGTCGATCGCGGTCTTGGCCTTTGACACCTGTAGACAAGGCTGCCCCATGTTCGTGGACCCGGACCTGAAAGACGTGGACCTGCGGTTCGAGTGCCTAGAGCGCATCTCAAAATAGTTTTTGGAAGCGAGAATGATGGATCTCATGTCCATGCGAGGCGCCAAAGTCGAGCATAGCGGTGGCTATGGGAATTTTGCAACGAAGCAGGGGCCTGAAAGACACATTCGCAGCCCGAAGGATCATTTTGAGATGCGCTCTAGGCAGGCATGTTCGTTGAGGTTGAAGTGAGGATCCCACGGGATCGATCTTGAGCGCTTGGTACTTGCGCATCCTTGTTACTGACTTGCGGCCAAGACTTTCATCTCCTGCTGCACCGAACGTTCGCCATAGGCCCACAACGACCTGTTCCTTCTGCAGCCCAAGCTCAGGTTGGGACGGCAGGGAACTTCACGGTATGCTGGTCAACGCTGCGCGGCATCGATCACGACTTCCTTCTGCACAAAGCCTTCGCACCTGCTGACCTTGTTGCACGGTGAACCGGAAATGGCCATTGTTCTTCACTCGGATATCCTGCTGCACTCCGTCCACGCTCAAACGGATGCTCGCCCGTCCGTGGTCGTTGGCCAAAGGGATCACCGAGCCCTTGAAGGTGACCGGGCCTTGAGCGAAAGCAGAGATGGCAGCGGCGAAGATGGCGGCGGAGAGGAGGGTGCGTTTTGCGGTGTTCATGGTCCAGGTGGTTTTGTTTGTCGTTGTTGACAGGACAAAGATCTCCCGACCTGAAGCCTTCTTTATGCGCCCCGGAGCAAGTGGCGGGGGGTGGTGAGCAAGTGGCGGTGGAATGCTGTGTTGTTCGATCTCGATGGGTTTTAGTCGATGAGGAGCGAGCAGTGTTGCTCCGTCCGAGAGGCAGGTCCTTCCACCTTTTGCCCACGATGAAGCCCACCTTGCCCCGCGGCGGGCGTCGTGGCCGCAGGGGTCCTTCCCCCTTTTCCCCGCTCAAGGGGGGGGGGGGGGGGGGGGGGGGGGGGGGGGGGGGGGGGGGGGGGGGCCCCCGCGGGCCGGACAGGCTTACCAAGCAACCGACCCGCCGCGCACAGGCCCGCACACTTGCCCGCGGCGGGCGGTTGCCGCGCGGATCGTGGACACCTACCGCACGCATCCTGCCGATACGTCTCGGCTGATATGCTCGGTGGTGCGCGATGAGCGCCTTGGGCCTTGCCCTGGCCGTTCTGCATGAACGCAAAAGAGCCGCCTCTTACGAGACGGCCCCTTCACCCTTCCAACTTCCTTTTCGTTCTCAAGGCTTCATCGATGCCTTGCTCACCAGCCCGAGCTGCTCTTGGATCTGCTCCCAGCTGGGTCCGTAGACGCGCTCGGCCATGGCCTTGCCCTGTGCATCGAAACGCTGCCAGATCCCCGTCTTCGTCCCCATGGCGTAGGCACCCTTCGCACTCACTTGCCCGTTGTCGTAGTAATAGGTGAAGGGGCCGTTCTGCACAGTGCACTGCACATCGGTGTAGCTGCCTTCCATCATCAAGTTGCCGTTGGGTGCGAGCACCTGTACCATGTACTGGCCATCGGCACCTGCGCTCACCGCCCGTTGCAACACGTCGGCGGTGTCGGTGCTGGCCAAGAAGAAGCTGTTCACGTTATCGATGCGCAGCACGCTCACCGCTTCTTTGGCACCCTCCGGCACACCGTTGAAAGTGTTGGCGTTTGTGGTGCTGCAGAAGGCGATGGCGGCGGCGAGGATCGCGGCGGAGACGAGGGTGCGTTTTGCGGTGTTCATGGTCCAGGTGGTTTTGTTTGTCGTTGTTGACAGGACAAAAGTCCCCAGATCCTGTAGGGACCGTATGCGACACCGAGCAGGTGGTGGGTGGTGAGCAAGTGGCGGTGGAATGCTGTGTTGTTCGATCCCGATGGGTTGTCTGGGGCGGAGTGTTGCTCCGCCGGGGAGGCAGGCCTTCCACCTTTTCCCCGCATCATGGCCCTGTCGTTTCCCGATGGCTTCGGTCGATGCGGAGCGAGCTGTGTTGCTCCGTCCGGGAGGCAGTTCCTTCCACCTTTTCCCCGCATCAAATGCGGGGCTACGGCCCAACCCGCATCGCGTGCGGGGCTTCCGCCAAAGGCGCCCTCCCCGGCTCAAGGCCGGGGCAGGCTTACCAAGCAACCGTCCCGCCGCGCACAGGCCCGCACACTTGCCCGCGGCGGGCGGTTGCCGCGCGGATCGTGGACACCTACCGCACGCATCCTGCCGATACGTCTCGGCGGGTATGCTCGGTTGTACGCATTGAGCGCCTTGGGCCTGTCCCTGGCCGCGACCCATGGTCCTGTCGGAAAGCGGGCGCTGCGGTTGTTCGATCAACTACCCGTCCGCCCGGAAGCCGCTTGACCATCCGTGGGGCGTTGCGTGATGTGCCACGTACAACCCTGCCCGCGTGCGCTGGTGCATGTGGCATCGAAGCCGATGCGCGCACAGCGTTGCGGTATGTTCACCAGACCACCTGAGCTGCGCGTCTTGTCCGGGTCGAAGCCCGCGCCATCATCCGCTATCGTGATGCTGAAGTTTGGCGTGCCCGATACGGTGACCCGTAACGTGGTGGCCCCGCTGTGTTTCACCGCATTGTTCACCACTTCCTGGAAGGCGCGGTACAATCCCGTTTTCATTTCCACGGTAAGCTTCGGCAGATCCCCTGACGTTTCCACGTGTACCACCATGCCCGCCAGTAGCTGCACGCGTTGGGCATCCTGTTGGATCGCCTCCAGCAAGGTGCGGGATTTCCATAGGTCGGCGTTCAGCGTGAGGCTCAACCGGCGCACCTCGGCCAAGGCGAGTGCCACACCTTCATGTGCGCCGCTCAGTACTTTGCTCGGTGGTTGCCCGGACATTTCGGCCCCCAGCCCCAGCTTGGCCAACGAGAGCAACTGCGCCACATTATCATGCAGTTCCATGCTCACCTCGTTCAGGGTGCGTTGCACGGCATCGTGTTCGGTGCGCAGGACCGCTTGTTCACGTTGCAGTGCAGCACGGGCCAGTTCCTCGCGATGCCGGTACTGCCGTTTGGAACTGATCAACAACAGGGCCACCACCAGCGACAACACCAAGAGGATGGTGAGGCTGCTGACCACGATGGTGATCAGGATGTCATTGCCCGTCATGGCGCATGGCGCTTTGCCGGTACAGCAGCACAAGACCGACCAGCACCAGTCCATAGCGGATGAGGAAGAGCACGTTGTTGAAGTTGCTCAATTCGAATGCGACGGTTGATTCGTGTTGACTGAGGTAATTGTACAGGCCGAAGATCGGTATGAAGGTGAGGTAATACACCATGAAGGACAACAAGACCCAGAACAAGGGCAGGCGATGCAGCGCAACATCACTTTCCTGCACCAACATGAACAACGCCTTCGCCGCGAGGATGCCAATGAGGAAGCCGCCGATGATGAGCGCATTGGTGACAAGGACGTGTACCGACCCATGCAACCACAGGTCCAAGACCAACACGGGGAAGAGCAGGGCAACGGCCCCGGCGATCATGCGGTGGAGCACTTGTGAGCGCGGCCACGTGCGGCAGAGCAGCACCATGATCACGCCGAACTCCACCACGAAATACGCATTGTACAGAACGTGGTTGTTCAAGCCGTACGCAGCGAACCATTTGCCCATCAGTTCCGCCACGATGCTCGCCAAAAGGAGCACGCCCAGCCATGGGTACCAAGGTCCGGTGGTCCGGCGCCGGGCAAGGGCCCACACGACCAAGGCCGCCAGTAGGACAAGTTCCTTGTAATCGCCGACCACTTCCATACCCGTTGTGCGCGAAGGACCCGCTATACTTCGGTGTAGGTTTTGCACCGCACCGGACAAAGGTTGCCATAATCCGCTGCTCGGTTCCGGTAGGGCGCGGTCTCCGTTCCATCGCCCAACAGGGCCACCCAGGTGTATTCCACATATTTTTCCATGTAGAAAGCCACTTCGTGCCTATACCCCTTCACGCTATTCTTCCCTTCATCGCCTTCTTGCTCCTCGTGGAACCGGCTCATGCTCTCCACCACCATGCGGTACACCCCGCTCACATAGTTGTCCGTGTACAGCGGCAACAGTTCCGCCTTCCAAGGGAACACACAACGCAGGGCGTCCACATCGGTAAGGGGCTCGAAGGCGCCAGCATCCCGTTTGGTCCACATGGTGTCCTTATAGTCCTTGCGCATCGGCTCCCAATCAACAGCGGCGATGGGCACAAAACCGCTGGACGTGAGCAAGTGGGAAGGGTTCTCCTGTTTGTCGTAGGTATACACATCCTTGCCGTCGACCTTTTTACCGTGCGTGAAGCTGAATCCATATTGGAGGTCGTCCCCAACCAGCCCGTAGTGTACCACGACCAACCGGTAAGGCTCGTCGATCTCGTCAACAAGATCGACCAGTTCCCCAAATGTGAACCTTTGGGCGGTCCCGGTCGGAACTGTCGTATCGTTCACCAAAAAGCGGTTCTTGAACTGGTCCCGTGCAGCGTAGAATTCTGTGCGATTGATGGCACCGTTGGGCATGATCGACATGTCGAAATGGGTTAGGCGGCGAAACTATCCGCAGCACCTACGACTTCTTTGTACAGCCGACCCGTGAATGTACCGGTGTGCCTTGTACGAATTGACGCATTCCCGAGCGCGATCCGACCCACCGGAACCCTTCAGCGACGCTCTACAATGCCCTATTGCCGGGCGGTGCAACTATTTGCAGCATCCGCGACTTCCTTGTACAGCATACCCGTGAATGTCGGTGTGCCATGTACAAATTGACGCATTCACGAGCGCGACCCGAACCACCGGACCCCTTCAGCGGCGTTCCACAATGCCATATTTCATGGCGGCGAATACCAAGCCTGCACGCGTTTTCACGTTCAGTTTGGCGAAGACCGAGTTGCGGTAACCATCCAGTGTGCGCCGGTGTACATCCATCACCTCGCCGATGTTCTCATAGGTCAATTCCCGCGTGTCGCAGGACAGCCGGATGAATTCGATCTCACGTTCGGAGAGCAGATCAACGCCTTCGGGAACGTTGCGTTCCAGCCCCAGCTCCTCATCGGTGAATTCGATGTTGTTCTGGTAGTGCCCCACCATCGCCACTTGGTCCAACGCTTTCTTGAACTCCTTGTACGGGGCGTCCTTCAGCACGAAACCACATGCCCCGGCCCTCATGGCGCGTTCCATGGCTTCGGGACTGCGCTCGAACGTGAGGGCCAAAGCGCGCCGGTGCGGTTGTTGCGCAACCAAGTGATGGTCTGGTAGCCGTCCATCACGGGCATGTGCAGGTCCACCACGACAACAGCAACGCGTTTGCCGGACGACTCCAGTGACTTCACGAACTCCGCGCCGTTGCTGGCATCCATCACCACCTCATACGCGGGCATGTTGCCGATCATGGTGGCCAACATGTTGCGCAACAACGTGTGGTCATCGATCAACGCGACGGGTATCCGGTGGTTTACTGCGCGCATGGGCACGTCAAAGAAACGATTCCGAAATGAACACGGACTTATAGCGCACAGAACGGTGCGGCGAAGACCCTGTTTTTTTTTTTTTTTTTTTTTTTTTTTGTGTTGTTTTTCTTTTTTTTTTTTTTTTTTTTTTTTTTTTTTTTTTTTTTTTTTCTTTCCCTCCTTTTTTTCTTCTTTTTTTCTTTCTCTTTTTTTTTTTTTTTTTCCCTCTTTCTTTTTTTTTTTTTTTTTTTTTTCCCCCTTTTTTTTTTTTTTTTTTTTTTTTTTTTGTTTTTTTGTTCCCCCCCTCCCCCCTTTCTTTTTCTTTTTTCTTTTTTTTTTTTTCTTTTTCTTTTTTCTTTTTTTTTTTTTTTTTTTTCGCCCTTTCCTCTTTTTTTTTTTTTTTTTTTTCTTTTTTTTTTTTTTTTTTTCTTTTTTTTTTTTTTGTTTTTTTTTTTTTTTTTGGGCTCTTTTTCCCCTGGTTTTTTTTTGGGTTTTTCCCCCCTCCTTTCTCTTTTCCTTTTGGCTTTTTTCTCCCCCTTTCTTTCTCCCTTTCCCCTTTGTTTTTGCCCCTTTTTTCCCTTTGGCTGGCCGGCCCCCCCCGCCCTCCTTTCCCCCCCTCTTTTTTCCCCCTCTTCCCTTTTGGCCTTTGGCCCCCGGCTCCCCCGCTTTGTCCCCCTTTTTTCCTTTTTTTTTCCTTCGTTTTTTCCCTTTCTCTTTTTTCTTTTTTCCCTCCCTCTTTCCCTTTTTCTTTCGGCCCCCCCTTCCTTTTTCTTTTTTTGTTTTTTTTTTCCCCCCTTTCTCCTCTTCCCCCCCCTTTTTTTTTTTCTCTCTGTTTTTTTCCCCGCTCCCCCCTCTCCCGGCCCCTTTTTTTCCCTCTTTCCTTTCCCGTTTTCTTTTTTCTCCCCTTCCTTTTTTTTTTTTTTCTGTTCCTCCCTTCCCTTTTTCTTCCCCCGTATCGCCAGCGAGCGTTCGGTGTCCGTGTTGGAGCTGGGCCACGTCGCGCGGCCGTCCTCCACACGCGGGCAACCCAACCCCCGCCTGCTGGCGTCGTTCACGCTCAACCACAGGATCTACATTTGCGCACGCTCAACGCTCGTCCATGAAGAAATTCCACGCCGTCCTTCTGTTGCTCTTGCTCAGTTCCACCGCATACCCCCAATGCGCTTTCGTGGACATCGTCGTGTCATCGTCGGATACCAGCTATGTGCAACTCTATCACCCCGGGTTCTTCAACATGCCTTCCGGCTTCGCCAACATGGACGCTTGGGAGGTCACCACCTTCGCCGGGGATATTGTGCATGAGGCAACCGCAGGAGGGTCTTTCGCGGATTCGTTCATGCTGTTCGACCACACCGTCCCGATCACCGACTCCACGGAGGTCACCTTGGTGATCACCAACGATAGCTCGGGCATCATCTGCACCATCATCGATACCTTGTATTGGCAGGAGACCGAGGTGATCCCCGGCACGTTCATCGGGAACTGGGCCATCCTCGGTTCCAACGGCGGGCTGCAGACCGGCCTTGCTGATCGGACGGCCTCCAGCAACATCAACGTCTTCCCATCGCCTGCTGCGGACCACGTTCGGATCACCGGCACTTTTGGTAGCTGCGCACTTTCGATCAGCGATGTGAACGGTGCGCTCGTGGCCACCCACGCCAACGTCAGTGCCAACGACCGGGTGGATGTTTCCTTCTTGCCAACAGGCGTTTACTTCATCCGCATAGCGGACGAAAGCAACTCGCTCAGTGGTATCCGGAAGTTCTTGAAGCTGTGATCGACGGGGTCGCGGACCGTACACCGCCCCCCAGGCCAGGCAGAGCACATCCCCATCTGCACCGCATCGCCGTGCACCATGCGTACCCCGATCGATGTCGTGGTCCTGCTTGGAGGAACCCGGGTGCAAAGGCTACTTCCTAAGGCAATTGGTCCGTCCGCACGTTCGTGGCCACCGTACCCCCGATGTTCACCAGGATCACGTCGCGGTCGTTGCCGGCACCGGTGTATTTCACAGTGCCGTCCATGTTCAGGTCACTGGGCAGGTAGCCACTTACGGTGTTGGTCGCTAAACTGCCACCAATGGCTTGTAGGATCGGGTCGCGGTCGTTACCCGCACCCGTGTACTTGATATCGCCATCGAAGGTGACGTCCCCGGCCCAGAGCACATACACTGAGGCAACCACTTGCTGTGCGCTCGTTCCATAGGTCGCGGTGCTCCCATCGGTCAGGTCGATCACTGTGCTTGACCCGGAGAGGTTCAGACTGTTCTGGGTCATCACGGCCAAGTGGTTCCGGTGACGCAGGGCGATGTAGTAATCGTCCGGGCCGAGGGGGAAGTCCACGGGGGAGGAACCGTCCATGTCCACGACATCACCATCGGCCTGCAGCAACGCACTGCGGCTGTGCAGCACGCTGGTGTTGTCGTTCTTGTCGCGCAGTTCCAGCACCACCCAGTCCACGATGGCATCGGGGCCGGAGATCGCCAGGACGACAGGGGGTGTCGTTGCACCACCGCCGCCCACATGCACATAGCCCAGGCCGCTGTAGGGTTCGGTGGTGGGCACCAGGCCCATGGCGCGGAGCCCATCTCTCATCAGGCCGGTCGCGGGATTGTAAGGTCCCTCCAGGAAGGCCTTCACGGCCACCAGCACGCAGTCCTCGTCCACCATGCCGTCGCAGTCGTCGTCCAGCCCGTTGCAGGTCTCGGTACCCAGCGGGTTCACCGCTGCGTCGCTGTCGTTGCAGTCACCGCCCTCTGTAATGAGGCCCGGCACCGGTGAACAGGAGAGCACCAGGGCATTGTCATCGCCGAAGCCATCACCGTCCAGGTCGGGGTAGTAGGCCGTGCCGGCGTTGTTGTCCACGGTGCCATCACAATCGTCATCGATGCCGTTGCACAGCTCGGTGGCACCGGGGTGGATGGCAGGGTCACTGTCGTTGCAGTCACTGCCGGCCCACCAGCCGTCGCCATCCGCGTCCACCATGCCCAGGCAGCTGGCGAAGGTGGCGAAGCAGCCGCTCTGCAGCTGGCATTCCAGGCAGGCCTCCTCGTTGCCCAGGCATTGGATCAGGCAGTTGGACTGCGTGCACGTCATGTAGTCCTCCACGCAGGTGAGGCAGAACGCACCCACGGGCACGCCTTCATTCTGCAGGCAGCTGGCTATGCACCCGGGGTCGCCGTTGAAGCATTGCAAGGAACAGCCGTTCAAGGCGGTCAGCAGGCTCACCTGGTTGGCAGCCAGCCACTGCTGCTCGGTCACGCTGCACGTGCTGCAGCCGTTACCGGGGAAGAGGTCACTGTCGGAATCGTCGCAGTCGCCGCCCAGCGCCACATAACCGCCGGGTTGCACACAGTCGCCCAGGCTCACGGCATCGTTGCCGAAGCCATCCCCGTCGTTGTCGAGGTACCAGGTGGTGATCACCGGGCCGCCGCTGCAGTCCTGGTCAATGGCATCGCAGGGGTCCGCGGCCCCGGGGTTGATGGCCGCATCGGCATCGTCGCAGTCGCCGCTCACGGTCACCGCGCCGGGAATGGGCGTGCAGGAGAACTGCGCCGTGGCATCGTCGCCATAGCTGTCGCCATCGGCATCGGTGAAGTAGAGGCGTGCCCGCGTTGTCATCGGTCTCGCCGTTACAATCGTTGTCGAGCCCGTCACAGAGCTCCGGCGCACCGGGGAACACGGTGTCATCCGCATCGTCGCAGTCGCCGCCCTGGGTGGCGGTGCCGGGCGGCTGGTCGCAGGTGGCGGTGAACTCCGTGCCGTCCACGCCGAAGCCATCGCCGTCGACATCGGTGTAGTAGGTCACGCTGAGCCCCTCGTCCACGGAGCCATCGCAGTCGTTGTCGAAGCCGTCACAGATCTCCGTGGCACCGGGGAATACGTTGGTGTTGGCATCGTCGCAATCGCTGCCGGCCCACCAGCCGTCACCATCGGCATCCACCTGGCCCATGCAGCCGGCGAGCTGGGCGAGGCAACCGGCCTGTACCTGACAACTGAAGCAGAACTCCGGGCTGTTGAGGCACTGGAAGGAGCAATTGTCCTGGGTGCAGGCAAGGTAGTCGTCCACGCAGCTCAGGCAGATGGCGCCCACCGGGATGCCGCTGTTCTGCAGGCAGCTGGCGAGGCAGCTCGGGTCGCCGAAGCATTGCAGCGCACAGTCGTTCACAGCGTCCAGCAGCACGGACTGGTTGGTGTTCAGCCATTGCTGTTCCACCGGACCGCACACGCTGCAGCCGTTGCCCGGGAAGAGACCGGCATCGCCGTCATCGCAGTCGCCACCGCCGGGCACGAAGCCGACGGGTTGGGTGCAATCCTGCGTGAACACGGCATCGTTGCCGAAGCCGTCGCCATCATTGTCCTCGTACCAAGTGGTGAGGAAGGGACCGCCGTTGCAGTCCTGGTCGATCGCATCGCAGGGGTCGGCGGCGCCGGGGTTGATGGCCGGATCGGTATCGTTGCAATCACCACCCTGCGTGATCAGGTCGGGCAGCACGGTGCAGGAGAACTGCTCGCTGGCGATGTCGCCAAAGCCATCGCCGTCCGCGTCCGCGTAGTAGGCGGTGCCGGCGTTGTCATCCACCGCGCCGTTGCAGTCATCATCGATGCCGTTGCACAGTTCGGGCGCACTGGGGAAGATGTCCGCGTTGCTATCGTCGCAATCGCCCACCTGGCTGGTGGCGCCGTTCGGTGGGCTGCAACCGCCCTCCACGGTGTTGTTCTCGTCGCCCCAGCCGTCGCCGTCCAGGTCTGCGAAGTAGGTGGTGGGGGTCTCATCGATCAGCCCGTCGCAGTCGTTGTCGATGGTGTCGCAGATCTCCGCGGCTCCGGGATACACATTGGGGTTGTTGTCGTCGCAGTCCTGTTCGGCCACCACGCCATCGCCATCATTGTCCGTAAAGCCCACGCAGGCGAAGTAGGCCGCGGTGCAGGTGGCGTTCACGCATTCCATGCACGGCCCCGTTCCGAAGCCACCCACGCACTGGGCCAGGCAATTGCTGAGGATGCACATATAACGCTGGGCCACACAGGTGGCGCATCCCTCGGGCAGGGGCGTGCCCTGCACCAGGGCATCGGTGAAGCAGGCCAGTTGGTCGCTGCTGCCCAGGCAGCTGTTGAAGCTGTCCGCGATGATGGCATCGATGGTGGCCTGGTTGCCCAGGATCCATGCCCGGTCGGCCTCCGAGCAGCTGCCGCAGCCCTCATCCACCTGCCCATCGCAATCGTTGTCCACACCGTCGCAGACCTCTGCGCTGCTGCCGCCCACGTAGGTCTCCAGGATGGAGAAGGCCACCGGTTCGTCGGGTGCGCCGGCCAGGCTCAGGTAGGCCTCCGGCCAGAGGGGCGCATCGTTCTGGGTGATGGTGATGGAGTAGCAGCCGTTGCCGATGCACACCGGCAGTTCGCCGATGCCCTCGGTCTCCAGGGGCAGGTCCAGATCGCCTTCGATGATGGTGCTTCCCTGCTGGATCAGGTAGTGCGCCGTGCCGAAGTCGCCGGGGTCCTCCGTAAGCACCGCGAGCGTGAAGCCAGTTTGCACGGCTGGGTTGTTGTCATCACAATCGCCCGCGACGGCCGCCGAGTTGGCCGGTGGTGTGCACTGTGTGCCGAGGGAGGTGGACCCGATGCCATCGCCATCGTTGTCCACGAACCACTCCTGGGCCTGTGCACAGGGACCGGGGCAGGTGGCGTTGGGGTCGTAGTCACACGCGTTCACGTCCATGCAGCCGATGTTGGCAACACAGGCGGCACGGCAGGCGCATTTTGCGTTGAGCAATGCGGTCGCGGCCTGCGCGTCATAGAGGAATTGGCCGGTGTACGGAAGTTCATCCGGGCCACCAAAAAGCATCGTCACCGAACGGTCGGGGCAGATCATCAGCAGGGTGGGCACGGCATTGTTGTACATGCCGATGGCGTTGTACAGCGGACCGAAGGACTCGCCGTCCTGCACGATCACGGGCCATTGCGCCGAGTTGATGAAAGGCACCACACTGCCGGCGTTCTGGTCCACCGCAATGGCCACGATGCGGATCTGGTCCGTGCCATCGGGACCCATGTGCGCGTTCCAGTCCTGCAGGAAGTTGGCGCTGAGCATCTGCTGGCTGGGCGGGCACCAGGCCGCAAAGAGGTCCAGCACCACGGTCTTTCCCTGTGCCAACAGGGCGAAGAGGTTCACGCTCTCACCGGTGGTGGCCGTGGCCGTCCAGTCGGGGCTGTACACCTCGTTGCCGTTGGTGCCCGGGAGTACGCCATCGCAGTTGCGGTCCACGCCGTCGCAGGCATCGAGCGCGCCGGGGTTGATGGTGGCATCGCTGTCGTTGCAGTCACCGCCCAGCTGTACACGCCCTGCGGGGGGCGAGCAGAATACCTGTGCGGTGGCTTCAAGGCCGAAGCCATCTCCGTCCGCATCAACGAACCACAAGAAGTCCTCGTCCACCTCTCCGTCGCAGTCGTTGTCCTCGCCGTCGCAGACCTCGGGTCCACAGGGTGATCCGCAGTCGCCGCCATCGTTGCCGAACTCGGCGCAGTTGAAGAAGATGGCGTTGCCATTGTGTTCGAAGGAACCATCGTCGCAGGTGCCGTCGCCCACCCATTCTGCGGGCGCGCAGTTACCGTTGCAGTCGGCGATCTCGTCGGGCGGGCATTCGCCGGGAAGGAAGCCCAGGCAGCTGCAGTCCGGGCGCACGATGTCGTTGGTCGTGTTCGGGTCGCCATCGTTGCAGGCGGCGCCCACGGTGGTCACGTTCGGGTCCGCATCGTTGCAGTCGCCCGCCACCTGCACAAAGTCGGGCACCGGTGTGCAGCTCAGCTGTTCCGTGGAGATGTCGCCCACGCCATCGCCGTCCACGTCGGCGTACCACAGGAAGTCCTCGTCCACGGTGCCGTCGCAGTCGTTGTCCAGGCCATCACACAGCTCTGCGGCAGTGGGTGTTGCGCTGCCGAAGAATCCATCCGTCACCGCGAAGGCGCTGTTCTGTCCGGGGTTCAAGGTGACCTCCACGAAAGCCAGTTCGGACAAGGGCACATCGTTCTGCGTCACCTGTACGCTGAAGCATCCGGTACCCAGGCAGACCGATACGCTGCCTTGGGCGTAGTCCTCCCCACTATCGGCCAGGACCAGATCCCCTTCATGCGTGGTGCTGCCTTGGGTGATCACATAGTGGGCCGACCCCGTGGTGATGCCGAACTCGCTGGCCACGTAGAGGATCACGCCACCTTGGAGCGCTGCGTTCGCATCGTCGCAATCACCGCCCACCTGCACCGCACCGGGCACGGGGCTGCACGAGGGCTGGGCCGTGGCATCGTCGCCGAAACCATCGCCGTCCACATCGGTGAACCAGATGAAGTCCTCATCCGCCTCCCCATCGCAGTCGTTGTCCAGTCCATCGCACACCTCCACCGCCACGGGGGAGATGGCCGCGTTGGCATCATCACAATCGATGTTGTTCTCCACGTGCCCGGAAGGTGGGCTGCAGGCCAGCAGCGCCGGCACGTCCGCGCCGAAACCGTCATCGTCCAGGTCGGGATACCACGCCAGCAGGTCCCCATCATCCGCGGTGCCGTTGCAGTCGTTGTCCAGGCCATCGGCCGTGCTGCAGGGGTCGACCATTGCGGGGTTCACGTCCGCGTTGCTGTCATCGCAGTCGCCACCCACCTGCACGAAGCTGCCCACTGGCGGCGAGCAGAGCAGCTGTTCCGTGGCGGGGTTGCCAAAGCCGTCGTTGTCCGCATCAGCAAACCACCGGAAGTCCTCATCCACCTCGCCGTCGCAGTCGTTGTCCAGCCCGTCGCACAGTTCCACCAGCTCGCCCGCGGGACCGAAGAAGCCCGCGGTCGGTTGGAAGAACTCATTGAAGTTCCCCTGCGTCGTGGCGAAGGAGACCATCGAAAGGGAGGCCAGCGGTACATCGCTGGTGCCTACCACCACGCTGAGGCATCCATTCGCCTCACAGAGGCTGAACAGGGCGGCCGATACGCCATAGGCCGGGGCATCAGCGATGGGCAGCGGACCATCGTGCAGCACGGTGCCGCCCAGCGTCACGGTCACGTTCACCGTGCCGCTGAGACCCAGTGCGTCGGTAAGGATCGCGATCTGCGCGAAGTCGCCCGTGCAGCAACTGCCATCATCGCAGGTGGCCTGTGCATTGTAATTCACGGCGGCGGGGTTGGTGCAGCCCTGCGTCACCGTGCCGATCTCGAAGTTCAGCACACCGTTCACGATACTGCCCGAGGCGATGGTGCCGCCCAGCACCGTCGCGGTGAAGGTGCCATCGAGCGGCGCTGCGGCCCCGTCCACCACCGTGGCGTTGAAACAGCCCTCCGTCATGCAGAAGGTGATCAGCTCTCCGCTGCCCTGTGCAACGCTGTTGCCCGTGCCCATCCACCAAAGTGTACTGTGCAGCCGCACCGGCCGGCGTGTTCAGGTCCACCGTCACTTCCGTGCAGGGCGCACACTGGCCCGCCAGCGCCTGGTAGGCCGCGTGTACGTCCAGCTTGCCGCCGGTGATGGTGATGGCGCTGCCGCCGGGGAAGGGCGCCACGCTGTTCAGGATGGCCTGCTTCACCTGCAGGGCTGTGGCCTGCGGATCGCTCACCGCCGCCTGGGCGAAGGTGACGCAGTCGTTGGCGTAGAGCAGGGCGATAGCGCCGGCCACGTTCGGGATGGCGAAGGAGTTGCCGTCCACCGTGGCGTAGCCCCCACCGATGGTGGTGGTCGGGATGTCCAGCCCCGGAGCCAGCAGGTGCACCGTGTTGTCGCCTACGGCGAAGGGCACCTGGTTCAGCTGGCCATAGCTGGTCACCACGATGTTGTTCGCATTCGGGCAGGTGCCCGGGAAGTCGGGCACCACATCGATGTCCGTACCGTCGTTCGGTCCGCTGGTCACCAGCAGCACGCCCGCCGCGCCGAGGTCATCGAAGATCGGCTCCCCGAAACCGCAGTCCACGCCAGCGATCCCCCAGGATGCGGTCAGGGCCACGATCAGCCGCCCCTGCGCACCGTTGCTCTGGTTGAACAGTTCGCGTTGGTCCAGGCAGAACTGGAACTGCTGGAAGACATCGCTCAGGGTGTTCACCGTGGCGGGGCTCACCAGGTCCACGTCCCAGTTCACGCCGCTCACACCTTCGCCGTTGTTGCCCACGGCGCCCACCACACCGGCCACCTCGGTGCCGTGCTCATCGCTCGCCGGCGCATCGAAGACCATGTTGTCCAGCAGGTCGGGATGACCGCCATCCACACCGCTGTCGATGATGCCCACCGCGATGCGTTGGCCGGTGGCCGTGGTACCGCCGGTGCTGGTGTTCCAAACGGCCTCCACGTTCATGTCCGCCAGGTGCCACTGGCTGCCGTACTGCGGGTCGTTCGGCTGTGCACGGTACTGTACGTAGTGGTCCGGCTGGGTGGCCTCCACACCGGGCAGCTCCTTCAGCAGTGCTTGTAGGCGCAGGGGGTCGGTGGTGGCATCGCCCACCAGCAGCAGGTGGTAGCGCCCGCCTTCGCCCAGGGGCTTCAGGCTGGCCGCACCCCATTGGAAGGGCAGCTTCTCCTGCACGGCGCGTTGCACTGCGGCGGGCGGCGCATCCTTGGCCAGGCGCAACAGCAAGCGTCCGGGAATGGGCTGGGGGTCCACCTGGGCGAGGCCCACGAAAGACCAGAACAGGGCCAGGAAAAGAGGAACGAGGCGCATGGGCAAGGTGACGTGGGTAGGGCCACGGCGCCGCCAAAGTATCCGAAGGCCTGCCTGCGGGGCAATAGAACAAAGGTTAGGGGGGCTGCGCGCAGCACGGGGGGCCTTGACGACCGGCCGAAAAAAGAAAAGCCGACCCCTGCGGATCGGCCACCCAAGTGCTTCTGATTCACACCGCGCCCCACTCCCACGCAAAGCACATTTCCATCCGGCATTCCGGTGCCACACCCCGCACCATCCTCACCCCTTCCACCGTGCTGGTGTACTCCTGCTTGGTGAGGTGCTCGTGCGCTTCGTTGCCCGCGGGCAAGAGCACGTGTTCCTGTATGGGGAAGTGCCAGCGTTGCAGCTCCAGGCCCACGTCCGGGGCATCGGCGATGATGAGGCCTTCGCCCAGTAAGGACAGCGAATAACCGCGGACCAAGGTGCCTTCGATGTAGACCACGCACAGGTAGATGTGCTCCATGATCAACGCGCTGCGATCGTAGCCGCAGGCCTTGCGGTCCAAATGCAATATGCCCAGCCGGTGTTCGGGTTCGTGGTGCACCACTTCATCGCGGGTGGCTTGCAGGAATTTGCCGCCGGTGTAGCGCAGCACTTCTTCGTGCGCCGTGAAACCGAAGCCCTCCCACTTCGCCACATCGGCGGGTGCCGACACCAGTTCGATGCTGGTGCACCCTTGGTCGGTGAGTGCTTGCAGGATCGCGTTGGTGAGCCGTGCGCGCACTTCGGCATCGGCCTCGTCCAGGAACCCGAGCACCGTAATGCGGCCGTGGTTCCCTTGCACGAAACCGCAGGCCACGCCGATCACATCGCCGAAGATCTCCGCCATCAAGGCCGTGGCGTAGGGTGTGCTCAGGTGCCAGCGCAATCGCCCCAGCTGCTCTTCCCAACGGTCCTGCCACGGGTGTGCGGCCTGTTCGATCACGTCGTTGGTGAGCGGGATGATCTGGACGTTCTCGTTCATTCGCGCTCGCTCCTCTTGGTGCCAAAGTAACTAGCCGCAGTGATCCCGTTGCCATCGCCGGTTTTCCGCAGCGAATGCAGGGAGGTCTTTACCGCAGATGACGCAGATGGACACAGATATTCCGCCCTTGGGCGGAATGAAGAACATCCATATAGGTCGAAGTCCAGATGAGCATGGAACGTGATCTGCATGTGCTTCACATTATCAGCCCTTTGCGTTCGAACAAGACCCGTATTCATCGGCGTGATCTGCGTCATGTCCTTGCGAGCATTCGCGAAGCAATGCGGAAAGAAACTATGCCCCGATGGTTCCATTCCGCGACCGTTCAAACCCTTGCGGATCGAAGTGTACGATGCGCATGGGCGCGGTGCTCGTTGGCACGGCGACCCCCGCAGGCCAGTAGAGCTCTCGCGGCTCTTCCATCACCCTGCGCATCACCCGCTCCAGGTACTCGATGCCACCAATGGACAGGCCGCCGGGCGCTGTTCCGTCGTGCAGCACATCCACCACCAACCTGCCCAAGGTGGGGTGTTGCAGGAACCGGGAACCTGCGAATTTCCAACGGGCGTCCATGTGCAGGGGTGCGATGAAGTACGTGTACAGGCCCTCTTCGCGCCTTGGCCATTGGGCCGTGCAGCGCGCAAAGGCCATGGCCAGTTGCGGCATATCCGCTCCATTGCTCCTGCGCCAGTTGCACGAACTCGGTAGCATCGAAGGGTTCGCCCACCACATCGTGCTCCCGGGTGTACCACGTGAGGTATTCCTGTTCGTAGTCCAGGTGGGCGTTGTTGATCGGGTTGTTCATCTTCTCTGTTGTTATCGGTTACGTCTTCGCGAGGAACGAAGCGATCTCTCCTTTTGCGTCGCGAGGGAACGAAGCGATCCCTCCTTTTGCGTCGCGAGTTCCCTGTCGAAGGCTTGGGCACGAAGCGATCCCCGGCACGCCCCCAACCCCGGCCCTCCTGCTTGCGCAAGAGTGACCGGGGTGGAAGCGACGCTGCCCGCTCGTGGCAGCACGCGGGGTGCTACGCGGCCAGGCTCTTCGCCACGTCGCTCATCGGGCTGCGGCCGGCCACTCCCGTGGACTGCACGCGGAACCAGTAGAACTTACCGGTCTCCAAGCCCGTGACCCGGAAGCGGCTCTTCGTGGTGGTCCCTACCGACACCCACTTGCTCTCATCCGCAGGATCTTCCGCGTTGATGAACACTTGGGAAAGGCGCACCGCGCGGTCGGCCCTCCAGTCCACTTCCACCTCACCTGGGAACTCGGTGAAGCGGGCCACCAGATCGCCGGGCGTGGTCAATGAGCTGGCCGGCTCAGGGCTCCGGCGCACATCGAAACCACTGCTCACGATCACCTTCTCGCTGCCCGCAGCGATGCTCACCACATACCCGGAGAGGTCGCGCAGCAGGCCGCGCAGGTTCTCCATGGCGAGGCGTTTCGCCAGGAAGGCGCTACGGCCGCCGTCGCTGGCCGCGGCATTGGCCTCCACCAGTGCCTCGCGGGCCAGGGCCAGCGCTGCCAAGGTGGGTGTGGGGGAGGTGAAGTCGGCGTTGCCCGCCATCTTTCCCTCTACGAATACGGACTTGGAGATCAAGCCCTCGGCGTTAAGGTCAGCCAGACCGTTCTTCAAAGTTGCCATGTGGCGCGGGTGTATTTAGCGAGCCCCCCGACTCGGTTTTAATGTGTGTGACTCCCCTTGTCCTTCCGTCGCCTGCAGGTCGGCGGAACTGGGCTTGTTATCGAAGGGAAGGCCCGCGGGGTTTCGGGCAAAAAGTTGTTCAAGTGTTGAAAACGATCGGCTCTTTCGTGAAACCTTTTTCGGGTGCCCGATCCACGCCAACTCCGGATCCATTGCGAACTTCCCGAGGATCAAAAGCGCAGCCGACACGGTTGATAACCGGGGCGAAGTGTTGATCGTTCCACGCTGCTCGGGGCACCGTTCGCATCAGGACCGAGGGGCCTTGGCCTCCGGAACAAGCACTTGCGCACCTTCCGTTCCGTTGTTGGACGGACCTTGGTCAATGCAACTGACCACCACTGCCGGATCCCCGCAAACAGAATTCCTTCGTGCGGCATCGTACTTCCTTTTCGTTGCGCCCTAATTCAGTTGCGGCTCATCCGTATCAAGATGCGCGGCGAGGGAGATCCTTCGTGCGGCAACGTAATTCAGTTGCGTGCCATCGGTATCAAGATGCGTGGCAAGGGAGATCCTTCGTGCCGCATCGTACTTCCTTTTCGCGCCTCCGTAATTCAGTTGCGTGCCATCCGTATCAAGATGCGCGGCAAGGGAGATCCTTCGTGCCGCATCGTACTTCCTTTGCGAGGCGCAGTAATTCAGTTGCGCAGCATTCGTATCAAGATGCGCGGCGAGGGAAATCCTTCGTGCGGCATCGTACTTCCTTTTCGCGCCTTCGTAATTCAGTTGCGGCTCATCCGTATCAAGGTGCGCGGCATCCGGACCAAGATGCGGCGAAGAAGTTCAGGCGCGTTGCACCGCATCCAGGCTCAGCATCACGCGATACCGGTCGCTGCGTTCCAGCATCAGCGCGATCCCCGCACGCATGCACGGCAAGGGTTCCACCACCGCCACGCTTACCAAGGCTTCTACCGAGGGCCCTTTCTCCATAGGACCATCCCCGGCAGGGGGCGTTTACGATCGGTGCGGGCCATTACCTCTTGGTTTTAATGTACCTCGAAGCTGCAACGTAACCGAAAGATCGATCCGATTTACACGGCAAGCACCCCCCTCAACAGCACCCCCTCAAACACGGTCAAAAAACACAGCCTTTTTGTACACCCGAGCACAACCCACGCCAGCAGGGCGTTTCCGGTGGTTTTGGGCACTTTTTCGGGTGCTGAAATGCCCCTATTCTGTACAAAGAAGACCGCCCCGTGTACAAAGAAACCCCCCCTCCTGTACAAAGAAACCCCCCCTGCGGATTTGTGCAATGGGGGCTGGGGGTGTTGTTTCGACCGCAACCCGACCGATCGTGCGCACCATTGAACCCCACACGGACCAAGCAGCGAAATTTCACCGCGCACCGCGACCCAAAGTCGAAGGCACCCTTACATTGCCTCGCCTACGTAGCTGATCTAGTTGATACCCATGCGCTCTCCCGACGAACAACGCCTGCTCGACCTGCTCCACCTCGGCCCGGTGGACAACGACAAAGCACGCGAGATGCTGAAATGGGACGATGCCCATTTCGAGATCGTGAAAGCCGACCTCGTGGCCCAGAAGCTGATCATCATTGGCCGTGGCCGTGGCGGGACCATCCGCCTAGCGCCGAAAACCAAGTAGCACCAAGAACCCATGGGCACCTTTGAGACCTTCACCGACAAAGCCGGCCAATTCCGGTTCCGATTGAAAGCCAGCAATGGCGAGATCATCCTCGCCAGCGAGGGCTATACCACCAAGGCCTCATGCGCCAATGGCATTGCCAGCGTGCGTACCAACGCACCCAACGATGACCGCTACGAACGACTGGAGACCAATGCGGGTTCTTCGTTCAACCTCAAGGCCCCCAATGGCCAGATCATCGGTACCAGCGAGGTGTACACCAGCATGCAAATGCGCGACAAGGGCATCGAAAGCGTGATGGGGAACGGGCCAGAGGCGAAGGTGGTGGATAAGGATTGAAGGAACTTACATTGCCACGCCCGATCGCCCCCCTAGCAGTAGTAATGGACATTTTCCACCCGATCGATGATCTTCTTTTTGGCCTGTTCCCTGAAGCAAAGGGGGACAGAACAGCTTTGATGGACCTGATGCGGAAGTTCTATTCGCATGGGAACAGCGAGCCGAAGGTCAGTGTAGAGAATGACTTGGTGCGGGCCATTACCTCTTGGTTTTAGGGTACCTCGAAGCCGCAACGTAACCGAAAGATCGATCCGACCTACACGGCAGGCACCCCCCTCGACCGGCCCCCTCCAACACGGTCAAAAAACACAGCCTTTTTGTACAGTTAAGCGCAACCCACGCCAGCAGGGCGTTTCCGGTGGTTTTGGGCACTTTTTCGGGTGCTGAAAAGCCCCTATTCTGTACAAAGAAGACCGACCCGTGTACAAAGAAACCCCCCCTCCTGTACAAAGAAACCCCCCCTTAGGATTTGGAAATGGGAGTTGGGTGGAGGTTGGTTTGGGGTATTGAATCGCACAGTCAAATGACCACGTACCTCAGCACCGCATCCGTACTTCGACTTCGCGCAGAACCGGTGGACGGCAGCATCATTGGTCGGGAACCACTAGGAACGGAGGTCCAAAGTTCAATTATCCCGTTCACGGATACCTGCCACCCACGATCAAGACGCCAGCTTCCATGTAGAGAAGCTCTACGCCCGGCCCAAGGCGTTCGGGTATACCGATTCCGAGCAGTGCCACGCCCTACCTCGCGGCGCATGTGGAAGTGAACGATTGTTCTGAACACCACATCGCCATCGAAGAGGCCTGACATACACACAACACACCAGTTACCATGCGCTACTACAAACTCAAACAATTCAAAGGCGAACAGCGGGCTGCTGTGGTTGAAACCATCGAGCGCCTTCGGAAGCAGTTGGATACGACCATCCCGGCCAAGGACAGCCAGGAGAACCTGCTGCTGGCAACGTGGAACATCCGCGACTTCGACAAAGCGAACCGGGCCGGAACAAAGGGACATGGAGGCCGCCTGCCAGAGACCTTGTTCTACCTGGCAGAGATCATCTCCCGTTTCGACATGGTCGCCGTGCAGGAAGTGAACGGCATGGACGAGTGGGACGAGCTCATGTTCATACTGGGACCCGAGTGGACTATGTGGCCACCGGCGTTACCGATGCCAAACTGGGTGGCAATGGGGAACGGCTGACGTTCGTCTTCGACCGCCGAAAAGTTTCCTTCAAGAAGATCATTGATGAGATCGTGTTGCCGCCCCATCTTGAGGTAGGTGCCAGTAAGGCGGATGGCACGCGCGGCTAACAGTTCAATCGAACCCCGGTGAAAGCGGTCTTCCAAAGCGGATGGCTCAAGTTCGACCTCTGTACGGTGCATATTTACTATGGCAATGATTCCGGCGCCAGCTGAAACAACGCCAGGCCGAGATCGCTTCGGTAGCCAACTACTTGGCCAAGGATGCCAAGGCCGCACTGAAGAACGAGCGTGCCACCTTCCTACTGGGTGACTTCAACATCGTGCACCCGGAACACCAGACCATGGAAGCCTTGCTCAAAAGCGGCTTCAAGATCCCAAAACACTGGCCCTACGGACCAACGTGAACGATACCAAATTCTACGACAAGATCGCCTTCATGGAAGGAAAGGGCTTGTTGGACTACGTGGAACGCAGCAGTGACGATCCCCTGCAACGCAATGCCGGCGTGCTCGACATATTTCAAGAGCTCATGCGCCCCGAGGACTTCAAGCGCTACAAGCCGGAGATCATGAAAGGCACAGCCTCCAAAGGCAAGCGAGCGGTGGAAGACGGCCTGGAAGGCTACTACAAGGATTGGCGTACCTACCGATCAGCGACCACAAACCGATGTGGGTGCGTTTGCGCACCAACGATAGCGCCGCCTATTTGGAAGCCTTGCGGAAGGCGGGCGAAGATGCTTGAGAAGCACTCTTCAGCCATTAAGCGCCATCTAGTTCACACGGGTGCACATGACCGCAATTGCAGGGATGCCGAACAGGCCCAGCTTAGTGCGAACGAAGGAATGCTCTAACGGAAATAAACCGCTGTAAGGTCTTCTGGAGGACAAAGTGACCCTGCGGGTGTTTGAGGCTCACTACCAAGGAACAACACCTGCCGACAAGAAGCCTCGGACCGACTGAGACTGTCATGAATAACGCATAGAACCGATCCCAACGTTGATGAAACAGTACACGATAAAGACGACGCTAGCCCTCTTACTGATCGCTTGTGCTCACCTAATCCGCGCACAAGAGCGCACAGATACCCTGGTTGCGGGCTTCAGTAATGATATTGATACGGCCGTGGCACTCAAGAGTGGACAGTTCATTGCCGATCCCGTGCTCAACGCCTTTTCAATCGACAGGTGTCGCGCTACCTCTCCACATCTGGCGATCTAACATTGTCAAAGGGCTTCGCGCTCCTCGATAATGCGAACGACCGACTCCTCATAGGTGGGCAGTATACCAACAGCAACATCAGTAGCGTCACCCGCATGGTCATCTCTGGCGGTGTAGGTGCGAACATCAAAAAGGGGTTCTCAACCGTCTTCAAGAACGGCGGCGAGCAGAACGATCTTGGTGTGTTCTTAAAGGGCACTTTCATCTTCAATGGAAGCATGACGCTGGGTGCCAAGGACAGCTCCTGGACCATTAACCGAAGGCAGCGGATAGAGGACGTAATTTGTCTGCACACGATCGCTGCTAAAAAGGCGGGCAAAAGTTGGGTCGAGGGGATCCGAGCGGAAGAGGATGTGGTCAAGGTCGAGCGAACAGCAGAGGAACTTGACAAAGAGCGGGACGCCGAGTTCGAGAAACTGCTTGGCGATCTATCGCGCCTGCGGCCGAGGAGATCGAAAAGAAGAAGCCCTACCGCAGCACGCATTCAGGTTGGCTTAGTGTAGAAGGTTACCTACCCCTATCGCCAACCAATTATTACACGGTCGATAGTGTAACGGCAGGGCTCTGGGATACGCATGAGCTGCGAGCATGCGAAGGCAAGCTCAACCTGACCTATCTCTTCACAAATCGGTACGTAGGCACCATATTCCTTACGGCATGGGGTGGATACCTCAACAACAACAACATCCTCAGCACACAGCTCACAACCACAGCCTGCGAGCCAGAATGCGACCACGCTACAAGGTGATACATTGGCATTGGTACAGCTCGACGGGCAGGAGACCGTTGGTATAGGGGAATATGCACGCTTCGATACCTACAAGGTGGGTGGGCGATTGGTCTGGATGCCGTGCCCTTGGATCGGACTGAGCGGTGAATTGGAGCGTTGGATCGGCGACTACGAACCCGTGAACTGGAAGCTAGGTGTGCCGTTCTCGTTCAAGAACGAGAAGGGAGAGCGCGCCATCAACTTCGAGGTGCAATGGCGGGAGCAGCATGACGTGCACAGCGTGGGCATCAGTGTTGGTCTGCCATTCGGTGCCTCCTTGTACAAGTAGTTGGTACGCTTGAAGGAGTCGGACTTTCCGGTTTAGGAAACAACATTGCGACGAATGAGCGAGCATGAGACCAACGCCCCCAACTACGCCGAAACGAAAGACTGGAAACCATACAGGATTCATCTTCAACCAATAGGCGGCCAAAGGAGCAATGATCAGAAAACAGCGAGCTACACGCCAGTGCGCAAATGCGTGACAAGGCATCGAGAGCGTGAAGGCGAAGGCGTCGGAAGTGAGTGTGGTGGATAAGGATTAGAGCATTGATACAATTAGCAAGTTGCCGGTTGCGGACGGCACGCTACTTTGAGCCCGGAATGAGCAAAACCACCAAACCTCTTTTCCCAACGGAGCCCAAAACCGTCACGAGCATTTCCTCCATCAAGGATAACCGAGGCCATGGAAAGGTCGGTGAGTTCCTGAAAGAAGTGATGGCCGAAGGATGCAAAGTGAGCATTGTTTCTGCCTACTTCACGGTGAATGCCTATCAGCAATTGCGTGAAGAGCTGGACAGCATCGAGAGCCTCCGCTTTCTGTTCGGGGACCCTGCGTATTTGCGCGTGAAAGACGAGGACAAGGGACAGAAGAACTACCAGCTGACCGATGAGGGGCTGGTAATGGCGGCACAGATGCAACAACGCGCCATGGCCAAGGCCTGCGCCGAATGGTTGGAAAAGAAAGCCGAGATCCGTTCGTTGGTGCGGCCGAACTTCTTGCACGGCAAGTTGTACCACATTGCTAATCCGAACCGTACGGAAGAGGCCATTACCGGAAGCAGCAATTTCACTTCACAAGGACTTGGCTTTGGGGCCATGCCGAACATGGAATTGAACATGGTGATCAATGATCGCCGTGACAAAGAGGAATTGAAAAGTTGGTTCGAGGAACTTTGGAACGAGGACAGCGGATTGGTGGAAGATGTGAAGGAGCGTGTACTTTCTGACCTGCGTGAGTTGTATGCGGACACCACTCCCGAATTCGTCTACTTCAAACCACTCTACCATGTATTCGAGAAATTCCTGAAGGACCAGGACAAGGGCGGGCTCTTGGATGAGCGCACCGGTTTCTACGACAGTGAGAGTGGGATAAGCTTTACGCTTTCCAGAAGGATGGCGTGAAGGGCGCGCATCAACAAGGTCCTTACGCATGGTGGGTGCATCATCGCGGACAGCGTTGGTCTCGGAAAGACTTTTGAAGCCTTGGCCGTATCAAGTATTTCGAGCTGTTGAACAAGAATGTACTGTTTTGTGTCCAAAGAAATTAGCCCGAACTGGACGGTATACCAAGCGAAGCAGAACAGCACGCTCAACCCTTTCCCAAAAGACCGGTTCCAATATGCGGTGATGTGCCACAGTGACCTTGGGCGCAAGGGTGGTAAATCAGCGCCGAACGGGATCAACTTGGATGACCTCAATTGGGGCGCATACGACCTTATCGTGATCGATGAGAGCCACAATTTCAAAGGGAACCCGATTGCACGTGAACTGGAAGATGGAAGCACCAAGATCAACCGCGCTCACTTCTTGTTGGAGCGGATCATCAAGGCTGGTGTAAAGACCAAGGTGCTCCTGTTGAGTGCCACGCCTGTGAACAACAACCTGCGCGATCTGCGCAACCAGATCAATCTGATCGCCGCAGGGGACGACCGGGCTCTTTTCGAAAGCACCGGAATTGGTGAGATCGGTGAAACGCTGCGTCTTGCGCAGATCCAGTTCAACATTTGGGCGGATCCGATCAAGACCACTGACCGCTCAGTGAAGCAGTTGTTGGAACGATTGGACTCCTCCTTGTTCAAAATGCTGGACGAACTCACCATCGCGCGAAGTCGCAAACATGTTACACGCTTCTATGACAGTAAGGATGTAGGCGAATTCCCGAAGCGGGAGAAGCCGGTGAGCATCTACCCGCACATCGACTTGGAGGACCGTTTCCCCAGCTACGACACCTTGAACAAGAAGATCCAAGCCTATACGCTGGCCATCTACAACCCATCTGCATTCTTGCGGGAAGGGGCCAAGGCGAAGTACGAGGTGCTTGCAGGCAAGCAGATCGCGGCCTTCACCCAAGAGCGCAGGGAGCACTTCCTCATTGGTATGATGAAGGTAAATTTCCTGAAGCGCTTGGAAAGCTCCATCAGTTCCTTCCAGGTGAGCATGGACCGCACGGTGAAGAAGATCGACGACGTGCTGGAACGTATCAAGCAGTACGAACAACGGCCCGACCCACAGGTGAAGATCATGTTCGACGATGTAGCGCCGCCCGAAGATGAACGGGATGAAACGGGCGAGGATGACGAAGCATGGACAGTGGGTAAGAAGGAATATGAACTGGCCGATATCAAACTGGGTGAATGGAAAGAAGCGTTGATCAAGGACCGTGAACAATTGAACGAACTGTTCTTGCTCGCACGCGGTGTTGACCCGAAGCATGATGCCAAGCTCTTCGAATTGAAGAAGCTGATCATGGACAAGGTAATGAAGCCATACAACGGCGACAACAGGAAAGTGCTTGTCTTCACCGCCTTCTCCGATACTGCAAAATACATCTACGATAATCTGCTGGACTTCGCGAAACATGAAGTGAAGTTGAACATCGCCCTCGTTACCGGTTCAGAGACCAAGACCACCTTCGGGCAACGACTTCAACAGCATCCTAACCAACTTCAGTCCGCGTAGCAAGGAACGCAGTAAGCGCGAGAACATGAAGCAGGATGGTGCGATCGATCTGCTCATCGCCAGTGATTGCATCAGCGAAGGGCAGAACCTGCAGGATTGCGATTTCTTGGTCAACTACGACATCCATTGGAACCCGGTGCGCATCATCCAGCGCTTCGGCCGTATCGACCGATTGGGCAGCATCAACAAGACGATCAGGCTGGTGAACTTCTGGCCTACAGAGGACCTTGACAGCTATATCAATTTGAAGACACGCGTGGAAGCGCGTATGGCGTTGGTGGATGTGACGGCCACCGGAGAGGATAACCCGCTGGGCAACGACCGATCGAGGACCTCGTGACCGAAGACCTCAAGTACCGCGACCGACAGTTGAAGCGCCTGAAGGACGAAGTGCTGGACCCGGAGGACATGGGCGAGAACATTTCGCTCACCGACCTCACGTTGGACGACTTCCGAACGGAGTTGCTCAACTTCTTGAAAGGGAACGAAGAGCGTTTGAAGAATGCCCCTTTGGGTTTATACGCCGTGGTGCCCAGTAGCCAACATGCGCTTGGCGCTAAGCAATACAGTACACAGGAGAACGCCGGGCTTCGCGACCTGATCAAACCAGGCGTGTTGCTCTGCTTGAAACAACGCGGGGAAGCCGAACACGGCGAAAGCGTGAACCCGCTGCAACCCTACTTCTTGGTGTATGTACGCGACGATGGTACCGTGCGGTTCAACTACGTGCAGGCCAAGCAGACCATGGACCTTTTCCGGATGTTGTGTACCGGCCGAAGCGAGGCTTGGACGGAACTGTGCCGCGCATTTGATGCCGAGACGAACAACGGCGCGGACATGGGTCACTACCACGAACTGATGCAGCAAGCCGCAAAGGAGATCGCACGGCTTTTCCGCAAACGCGGTGGGCACCAATTGACCCAAAACCGCAATGCACTGCTCATACCCGAAACGCAACAAGTAACCACGCCCGATGACTTTGACCTGGTCACCTGGTTGGTGATCAAATGAATTGGAAAATGACCGACTTGAAAAGTCCATCAGCAAGGTCCTTCGAAGACCTGAAACAAGTGAACGAGCATGGTGCCGAGTATTGGAGCGCGCGCGACCTGCAACCGGTGTTGGGCTACATCAGTGGAGGCGTTTCTGAACAGGCCATCAAGCGGGCACAGGAGGCTTGCAAAGAGTCTGGTAATGAGCCGGGTAACCATTTTGCCGGCGCCGGCAAAATGGTCTCCTTGGGTCCGGGGGGCAACGCGATGTGGAAGACTTCCACCTATCCCGGTTCGCGTGCTATTTGATCGCGATCAATGGGGATCCGCGTAAACCCGAGATCGCCTTGGCGCAACAGTACTTCGTTGTACAAGCTCGCCGTCAGGAAATCGGGGACCAATTAGCAGCGGACAAAGAACGGCTGGAGATCCGCAAGCAGACCGCAGAAGAGTTCAAAACCTTGAGTGGTGCGGCGCAACAAGCGGGAGTGCAGAATCGCATGTTCGGCATTTTCCATGATGCTGGTTACAAAGGCTTGTATGGTGGCATGGGCAACAAGCACATCAAACAACGAAAGGGTATTCCCGAAAAGGACAACTTGCTCGATCGCATGAACGCCACCGAGCTTGCCGCCAACCAATTCCGCATGACACAGACCCGGGACAAGCTATCGCGGAAGGGATACATACCGAGCACGATGCCATCAAGACCCACGAAACCGTGGGCAAGGAAGTGCGCGATGCCATACGCCGGATCGGCGGCAAGTTGCCCGAGAACATACCACCCGCCGAACACATCAAGCAAGTGGAGAAGCGTGTGAAAGGCGCCAAGCCCAAACTGAAATTGGACCCGAAGGACAAGAGCGGTCTACGGGGTGATCGGCCTGCCAACGACCGCGAGGAGAACGCATGAGCGCAACCGAAACCAAGCGTGCCATTCTCGAAGCGATCGAAGCCTTCGCCGGTGGCGACCTTACCACTTGTGGCCTGCAACTCTTCAACACCTTGGGGTACCGCACCGATGTGCGTATGCCCTTGCAACAGCGCACCTACGTAGAGTTCGTAGAACTGTTCGCACAGGGGGGCAAACGACTGGACGAAGCCAAGGCGTACACCGCAAAATGGGCCAGCGTTGACCTACTCTTCCAGCTTAGCGCCGACCACCTTACAAAACAGAACAACCTGTTCAAGAACGAGCAGGTGGACCGCACCATTATCGAGAGCTACCTCTTCTTCGCCATCGAACTGAAGGCCAAGGCAAAGAGCAGGTATGGACCCGCACGGACCTGAGCCACATCACCCGCGAGGTGAACAAGCTCTTCGCCATGCCGGCCATGATCCTGTTCAAACATCCAGGCGCAGGGGCCGGGACGGGTGCGGACACGCTCACCCTCTCCATCATCGATCGGCGCTTGCACAAGAAGGAAGCCAGCAAGGATGTGTTGGAGAAGGTGACCCTGATCAGGACATCCGTACCAAGAACCCGCACCGTGCCCATGTGGAGCATCCTCTTCGATCTGGGCCTGGTGGAACTGCAGCGCAAGGCGGGTTTTACCAATTTCCTGGGCCTGCACGATGCGTGGCGCAAGACCTTGACACCAAGGAGCCTGAACAAACGCTTCTTCCGCGAGTTGAGCAACTGGTACTTCCATGCGGTGGAGGTGGCGGAATTTCCCGTTGGTGATGAGAAACTCGCTGCCAATGAAAAAGGCCGCCGAGGAAGCACGCGAGAAGCGCAATGCGATCAATACCCATCCGCTTGCTCACCCGCCTTATGTTCGTTTGGTTCCTGAAAGAAAAGCAATTGGTGCCCGAAGCGCTGTTCGACCCCAAGAAACTGAAGAAGATCCTGAAGCCCGACGCAAAGGAAGAAAGCCAGTACTACAAGGCGATCTTGCAGAACCTTTTCTTCGCCACGCTCAACACCGAAATGGGCAAGCGCAAGTACCGCGCAGAACCGGACAAGAGCCAAAGCAGACACTACTTCATACACAACATGTTCCGTTACGAGCAGCATTTCATCGACCCCAAGGGCACGCTGAAGGACCTCTTCGACCCCATTCCATTCCTCAACGGTGGCCTCTTCGAATGCTTGGACCGCGAAGTGGAAGTGAAGGGCAAATTGAATCGGATCCGTATTGATGGTTTCAGCGATAGCAAGAAGAACGAATTACATATTCCCGATAAGCTCTTCTTCGATCCCGATGGAGAGGAGTACGATTTCAGTGAGGTGTATGGCACCAAGAAAGCGCGCAAGGAAAAGTGCGCGGCCTCATCGACATCCTCAGCAGTTACAAATTCACCATTACCGAGAACACGCCCATTGAAGAAGAAGTAGCGTTGGATCCCGAACTGCTCGGCAAGGTGTTCGAGAACCTGCTGGCCAACTACAACCCCGAGACCAAGACCACTGCGCGCAAGCAGACCGGCAGCGGTGACACCCCGCGCGAGATCGTGAATTACATGGTGGACGAGTCGTTGATCGCCTATTTGCGTTCGGCGATCAGCGACGTAGTGGCGACACATGTGTCGCCAGCTGACGGTACGGCAGCGAACACAATGGAAGCCCGCCTAAGGCACCTACTATCCTACTCCGAGGTACCCCACACCTTCACCAAAAAGGAAAGCGAGCAGCTCATCGCCGCGATCGACACCTGCAAGATCCTGGACCCCGCATGCGGCAGTGGCGCCTTCCCCATGGGTGTGCTGCATAAGCTGGTGCATGTACTGCACAAGTTGGATCCGAACAACAAACAGTGGAAGGAACGGCAGATCGAAAAAGCATCGCTGTTGGACGATGCCGATATCAAGAAGAGGACCATCGAAGATATCGAGGACGCCTTTGACAACAACGCGCTGGATTATGGCCGCAAACTCTACCTGATCGAGAACGGCATTTATGGCGTGGACATTCAGCCCATCGCCATGCAGATCGCCAAGCTGCGCTTCTTCATTAGCTTGGTGGTGGATCAGCGTGTGGATGCCAAGCGGCCCAACTTGGGTGTGCGCCCGCTGCCCAATTTGGAGACCAAGTTCGTGGCGGCCAATACGCTCATGAAGTTGGAGAAGGAGAACGCCAACCTCTTCACCAACCCGGCCATCGAGAGGAAGAAGGAACAGTTGAAGCGCGTGCGGCACGACTACTTCGAGGCACGCACACCAAAGAGCAAGGCGAAGTGCCGCACTGATGATAGGCGGCTGCGTGAAGAGCTTGCCGATCTGCTGGTGCAGAACCACGACTTCCAGCCAAAGACGGCCAAGATGCTCGCGGCATGGATCCATACGACCAGAACGCCAGCGCGACCTTCTTTGATCCGGAGTGGATGTTCCGGGTTGAGTAGTGGCTTTGATGTAGCGATCGAAATCCACTTTGGGGGCGACCTCACAACTGAAGAGAAGCTGCGGCTAAAGTCCCTTTATCCCGAGATTGACTCATCAACACCGAACACGTTCGCTTATTTCATTGGACACGCTTTTACAGCACTATACCGCATACATGTCCTTCGTGCTTCCGACAGCATTCTTGTGAAGGACTTCGCCAAGACGCGTCGACTGATTTCGCCGGCTTGAACGGCTTGACTGGTATGAAAATGCCGGACTAAGGGAGGATATTAGACCCTTTGTTTATGTAGATCATGATGTTTGTGTGCTTTGCTTGGGTCAAGAAGACAAGTCGCACTTTACATCCACGGTGTGGGCGTATGATGATGTCGCGGACGATGTAACTGCTGTGGTTCGTGCGCTGGATAAGGCCGAAGTCATACTTGAGGAATTCGAGTACGTCGTGAATCTAATTGCGGATGCGGAGGACTTTTCGATACTGCGCAAGGTACATCTGCATCCGCCGCTGAATTCCTACATGCAGTGCCACGAGGGTGTGCACACTGGTAACATGCGAGATGTCCTGTTCACACGAGATTCAAAAGGTAGGCACAGGAAAAAGTTGTTCTATGGTGCTTCCGCTGGCGATGATATTCAGAGCTATACGAGTCATTGGTCGGGCTGGTATGTGAACTACAATTCTGCCTTGGTCGATAAGGACAATGGCCTCTATGCGTCCTTGAGAGATCGGCGAATATTTGACAACCCCAAGCTGTATATCACAAGGACAGGTAATCCTTTTTAGTGTTCTACGACGAGAGCACTTATGCTTCGAATAACTTCTTCTCGTTGCAATACAAAGATTATGACCAGAACATTTCGGCGAAACTCAAGCTGGTGTTAGCTGTAATTCAAAGTCCCTTGCTCAACTACTTCGTGCGAACCTTTGCATGCCCTCGAATTGGAAGCACCTTCATCGAAACTAAAATTTTGCATCTTTTGAAGTTCCGTGCCCCATCTGATATTTTGGGGGCTACCAAAGCGCACTTGGAGAAGCTGGTTGAGAAGCGGCTGGGCATGGAGGCTGGCGCTAAGGCAGAGGCGGTGGAGCGGGAGATCGACCAAGTGGTGTATGGGCTGTATGGACTAACGGACCAGGAGATCAAGATCGTGGAGGGGAGTGGGAAAAGGAAGGTGAGCCATGCCGAGGACAGCGAACAGAATTGAACAATCGTAATCAACAACCAGAAACAGCGATGGCACAATTACAGGCACGATAACCATGTTCAATGTCAGCGATGCTGACGCCATACTGGTCGAACTGCATCAGGACGGGAAAGATCTGGTCATAGTTGTGGACGGCGGACGCAAAGGGGACTACGAGCGCTGCATGAAAGGACCCCTCCGCGAAGCGCTGTACAAGGCAAACAAGAAGGAGGGCGAGGGTCCCGACTTGGTGATACTGACCCACTACGACGCGGATCATATCCTAGGAATCACCGAACTGGTCAAGGAATACGGCACCGGCATAGGCCAATTGTGGGCCCATAGCCCGCCGGAGGATTTCACCGAAAGTCGGTCGTTTCTGGAGGCGCTCAAGGGACGAGCCATCAGGACCAAGGCTTCTTCAACAAGAGGACCGGATATTCTGAATGAGCATTCGATGCTAAAGGAGGATCATCTCCAAGATGCGGCAGTCGAGTTGTTGGAATCACTTCCGCAGTTGCGGGAACTTGAGCGGCTGTTCCAGAAGCAAACAACGCCAGTCTTTGCCGGGAAAATCTACGAGGGCTGGCCGATCAAGGTGTTGGGGCCATCACAGGAGTATTATTCCAACTTGTTCCAATCGCGCAAGTCCACGGTGGACCTTCTCATAACCGAGGCATTAAACCAAAAGGTGGCAAACGCACACCTCATCGAGCGAGAGGCGCGCCGGAACATGGTGAAAGCCCGCATTGTCGAAGACCGCGACGAGGAACTATCGCCCTGCCAAGAACTGCAGAATGTTCGGGACAGGAGCATGTCCAACACGAATCTTGCGAGCATCATCTTCTCAATCGAGGCATCGGAGGGCCGGTACCTCTTCACGGGCGATGCAGGTGTGCCGTCCTTTCAGAAAGTATTGGAGCAAGACAAGCTCGAAGCCGTCCATTGGTTGAAAGTGCCCCACCACGGTAGCGAAAGGAACTTGACACCAGAATCGATCGCCTGATGAAACCGCAATACGCTGATTGCTCAGGAGGTAAGGACTATCAGGACGACCATGTTTTGGAGTGCATTGGCAAGAATGCCCGCTCAAGGCGCAAAGTCCGATCGACCTATTGGGGAGAAGAAACACCTTCAATTCTCCATTGGCTCAGCCATTCTTGGTCATTGAACAAACGACCCACTCAATACCATAGCCATGACCAGTCGCTCATTCCTGCTTATTGCAACGCTCTTCGTGCATTACTACTGCGACGCACAGGACAATCCTCCTGCTGATACAACAAGGACTAAAGACCTACGGGTGACCGAGCCGAGTACGGGGGCAGATGCGGCCCGTTTCCTATTCTTCACCATCCCGAACTTTCTGAACGGATCCAGCATTGACCCTTCACCTGTATCGAATGTGAGCGTGGACATGGCTAACGAAGAGTTGCGGTTGAAGCTCGGCTTCCCGGCTTTGTTCAAGCGATACAAAGTCTGGCGGGAACGGGATGTGATCACATGGAGCGTTTCACCCTACACCAAGGCGAACAAGGATCCGAAGAGCACATTGTTCAGCAAAGGATCATGGACCGGCGTATACGGTGTGGACGTGGGCTTGAATATTGTGCCGCGTCACATCAAATGGATAGCGACCGATGCTGGAGTAAGGCACTACCACAAATGGTCACTTGATCGCGTGGAAAATGGGGTTGACGATACACTACGGAAGGACTTGAAGCCCGGTGATCGTGTGTCCGAGCTGATCGGATGGGTGTCTTTGCGCGGTAACCTTGAACAGAAGGAGTACACCTTGTTCTATCCAGGCAGCGCATACAGCGACCTTAAGGACGTGCGCACCTTGGGTCTAGGTCGCGGCTATGTCAGTTTGAACGGTTTCTTCCATTCCATACTGAAGAGCAAGCGATGGTGGAACATGATGGGTGGCGCGGGTATCGGGACCGGTTCATTCACGAATTACACTACCCTGCCGGAGCGCACATTACAGGAAGGTGCTATTGTTTACAACGCGGACAGCTCCGCCGTACGAATTGTATCAGAGGCCACGGCAGGGCGATCGGGGCCTATGGTCATAAGCACGGGTACTGTTGCGTTTCTGGAGTACTACAAAACCGTGGCCTTCTTTGGCTTAGGCGGAGAGTTGCGCTTGGGTTGCCGCTATGATGCGATGGGCGTAGGTAAGGACACCTACAACACACGCCTTGCACCAGGGGTTTTCATAAACGCGAAGAAGCCATGAAGAAGTCCAGCGATCCTCCTGTAGACATTGTCAACGTTGCGGTCATCTTCCGATGGATCGGTTCCAGTTGGAACATAACGAGGAGTACTGGGACAAGTATGCCACACTAACGGTGGTGGCGGCGTTTCCATTGCGGTTCAAGTAGAGGAGAACGATCAAGGTGCGAGTATCCATAGAGACACATTGAGGAATGACACTATCCTGCTTCTGTGCCTTTCGTATCGGTGACTACTTCCAATGGAGTGATCTGTGGGCATTAGTGGGTGCTGGGATCGGCGCCTACTTGGGTTTCCTTGCAGCAAGCCAGATCTACAAACGAGAACGAAAGGACAAAGCCGAGGAGGAGAGACGCCTCGAAAGGCATCTCTTCGATACCGCGAAACTGCTGATCGAGAACGCTTCAACTGGAGGTCGGAAAGCGGAATCCTCTTTCAGAGATCTTCTAAAGCAATATGAGGAGTACCCGTACGGCCTTCACAAGCGACACATTAACCTGAACACTCCGCTGATCACGCTGGATCGAATGGACCGGGAACGCCTATTACGTTCATACAAGGTCATTCTGGGGGAAGAAAAGGGGCTTGAAATGTGGCGCGAAACATGGCGTTTCTGTGATGGGTTAACCGCACAAACCAAGTTATGCAAAGAAGGTGTGCTTTCAGGTCAACAGGATCTGCACGGATGTTCTGAGCGCATGGGTGGCTATTGTCGAGAATTATTCCTACTAGCCTCACTCCTTCGTACCGAGTTATCCGATCAGCCAAGCGGAGTGGCGTTGGCTCAGTCATTATCAAGCATCCTCGTCCCCGTGCAGCAAATGGGCTTCGTTCTGGTTGATGAAATGTACATGCGTTTGGTGGAACCCATCGGGAAGTTGTTCAACACTGGCGTGTTGTCCATTTCATATGCCTATCAACTAGCAGATGTGCTTTCCCAAGCCCGCTCGGCCTATCAGCGGTATGGTGCGGTCGTGGATGAGTTGAAGATAAACTTGTCCGATTACGCTATTGGATGCGGCAAGATTGCCAAGGATGGAGAGGACTTGTTGGACCGAATGAATGCTGAACTACCTAAACCACAATGAAACGACCATGAAGCTCATCGACTTTCTCCAGGCCAACCATGTGCCGTTGGACCTAAAGAATTACAAGATCCATCTCGGTAGCGCCAGCACGGACTCCCCGCTGGAGGCATTCTTCGATGGCTGGTTCAAGGAATGGCAGCAGTTCCAGACGCGCCGCAATTTCGAGTGCAACCATATCGTAAGTCTCATACAATTGCCTACGCGTAACAAGTGGCGCTTCGCCGGGGTGTCTGCCGCGCTGGGCAGCGAATGGAATGAAGAGAAGCAACTCCACATCTACAAAACCGAGTTGCTGCCTGGGCATGAACAATGGATAGGCCGGGTAATAGTGGATCACGAGCGCAGTGGCCGGGCGGCCTATCTCTGGGGGCATGAGGATGGAGGGGCTTTCATGTTGGGCGAGATCCGCGAAAAGAAGTTGAGCATCGAGGAGTTCCCTGGTTTCAACTGGACCACAGTGCCCTATTCGAAACTGAAGACCATTGTGGAGCAGGAGGTTGCCAGCTGGAAGGCCGCATTGGGCAACGTGAAAGGGGTCTACCTGATCACGGACATGCTCAACGGAAAGCAATATGTGGGCAAAGCAGATGGCGAAAGTGGTCTTTGGCAACGTTGGTGTACGTACGTTTTGACCGGGCACGGTGGGAACAAGGAACTACGGGACTTGCTTGGAACGCATCCGCCAGAATATTTGGCCAACTTCCAGTTCTCCATTTTGGAGATCGCTGACTCGCGCGCATCGGACGAGCAGATCGGTTTGCGCGAAAGTCATTGGAAGCGTGTGCTCAAGAGCAGAGAGCATGGGTACAATTCGAACTAGGCGCTTGTATTGAACAACTGGACACCATGCGAGGCGCATCCGAGAAACAAAAGAAATTGTATGCGCTCTTGCGAGAACATGCGGCAAGTGGTCGCCCCCTTTCTTTGGAACGCATCCTCGCAAATACGGGATACAAGGACACGGCCATTAAGCCGATGATCAGCAAAGGTCTAGTGCCTTGGTTACACAAGACAACGAAGGATGGATATACGGTGCAAGGGTTCAACGGCATCTCTTTGGAGCGTTTTCAAGAAGCCCTGAGCCAACGCAAGAGTGGTCCGCCACGTCCGGCCACGAAGCACAGTGGTGTATTCGCATCTGTTGGAAGCAGCCGCGTAAGAATTCCAG
>JADKFY010000030.1 GCA_016717305.1 Flavobacteriales bacterium | reverse complement strand
CGGGATCGGCGGCAATCGTTTCCCAATTGCACCGCATGTGGATCGTAGAACACGATCGCTCGGTCCGCGGCATCCATGCACCCGGCGTATTGGTCCAGGAAGTTCTCACTCAAACTGCTGTACGTATGCAGCTCCATGCAGGCCACCAACTGACGATCCGGGAATTGTTCGCGGACCGCTTCCACCGTGGCCTTCAGCTTGCTGGGGGAATGTGCGAAATCCTTGTACACCACGCGATCCGTGGTCTCCGCCAATTTCTCCAAGCGCTTGGCCGCCCCGTGGAAGCTGGCAATGGCAGCGTAGAAAACGGCGTTGCCGATACCGAGCAGATGGCAGACGTGCCGCGCTCCTTCCAAATTCTGTAGGTTGTGCTTGCCGAAAACCTCAAGGGGCACCTCGCCGTTCGCCGTGATGAGCACCGTGCTTCCGTTCTCGATCCGGTGTTCCGGTATGCCGTATGCCACGCGATCGACCGTCACGTCCTTTGCTTCGGAAAGTGCGCGTACTTCCGCGTCCTCTTGGCAATAGACCAATTTGCCGCCGGGCTCAATGGCATCAATGAAAAGCTTGAACTGCTCTACGTAGCTCGCGAAGGTCTTGAAGACATTGATGTGGTCCCACGCGATCCCGCTGATCAACGCGATGTCCGGCTTGTAGAAATGGAACTTCGAACAGGTTCCAGCGCCGATGCGGTATTCATCCCCCTCGATGATCGCTACTTTGCTGGTGTCGCTCAACTTCACCATGCAATCAAAGCCATCGAGCTGGGCGCCTACGAGGTAATCGAACTCCACGCCCGCATGCCGCAGTACGTGCACGATCATGCTGGTGATCGTGGTCTTCCCGTGACTACCGCCGATCACCACGCGCGTTTTGTTCTTGGTCCGTTCATGGAAATAGGCCGGATAACTGTAGATCGGGATGCCCAATTCCTGCGCCTTCACCAGCTCCGGATTATCCAGGCGTGCATGCATGCCGAGGATCACGGCTTCCAGGTCCTTGTGGATGTTGCCCACGTCCCAACCCAATTTGTCGGGTAACAACCCCAAGCGATGCAAGCGGCTTCGGCTCGGCTCGAAGATCTCGTCATCGCTCCCGGTCACTTCAAATCCCTGTTGATGCAGCGCAATGGCCAAGTTGTGCATGGCGCTGCCGCCGATAGCGATGAAGTGTACGTGCCGCATGGGGCGAAGATGAGGTGCGTGCAGGGACGTGATCGCCGTCCTTGTCGGAGATCATTCACCGATCAGTGTCGATAGCGATCTGCACGTATCGATGTATAACAAATGTTGTGCAGCTCGATCCCCCAGACTTTGCGATCTTCGCACATATCACGCTTGCACATATGCAAGTGTGGTCCACACCATGAACCCACATGATCGATACCGGTTTCTTCAAGCTCGATGGTGGTGCCATGTTCGGTGTGGTGCCCAAGACGATCTGGGAAAAGCGCCATGCACCCGATGCCAACAACCTGTGCACTTGGGCGATGCGTTGTCTTTTGGTGGAGGACGGAGATCGACTGACCTTGATCGACAATGGGATCGGAGACAAACAGGACGCCAAGTTCTTCGGGCATTATGACTTGCACGGCGATGATTCGCTCGATGGCTCCTTGAAGAAAGCCGGGTTCAGCAAGGACGACATCACCGATGTGCTCTTGACGCATTTGCACTTCGACCATTGCGGTGGAAGTATCATCCGCGAAGGCGAACGCTTCGTGCCAGCATTCAAGAACGCCACCTACTGGAGCAATGAATACCATTGGCGATGGGCAACGAAACCCAATCCACGTGAGAAGGCGTCGTTCTTGACGGAGAACATTCTCCCCATTGAAGAAAGCGGTCAATTGAAGTTCGTTAAGATCGGACGACGTAGTGCGGAAGAGAACATCTACCTGCGGGAATATCCTGCCCAACATCGACGCTTTCATGGTGAACGGCCACCGATGCCATGATGATCCCCCATATGCAGTACAAGGGTCGCACGATAGCTTTCATGGCCGATCTCCTACCGAGCGTCCACCACATTCCGTTGGCTTGGGTCATGGCCTACGACACTCGCCCCTTGCTTTCCATGGCGGAGAAACAGGACTTTCTGGGATCAGCCGCCGACGAGAACATCGTGCTCTTCTTCGAACATGATGCCCACAACCAATGTGCGACCGTGGAACGCACCGAGAAAGGGATCCGGTTGAAGGAGACTTTCCCGCTATCCGCACTCTAGTGTTCTTCGAGGTGCCCTTTAATTCTTCGCCAGCACGAACGCTCCTTGATCCCTCACATCGTGGACCGGCAACGCATGCTCGCCGCACCACTTCTTGGTGAACGCCCTCGCCTTCCACGCCATCTCACCGGCGAGCACCACGTGCCGCGTGTGTTGCGCAATGTTCCCAAGAGTCTCTTCACTGATGTACCGTAGATCGTGGATCACCAGCACATCGATCATATCCGTTGCCGGTAGACCGGGATCATCTTCCGTAAAGAACCGCACATCAATTCCGAGGGATGACCAACGACCGCCGCCCATTACGGTAGGACCCACTTGGACCGCATCAGTACCCGCCATCGTCGCAAAACTCGCCGCAACAGGATCATCACTCCCGGTGCTCCGCTGATGGCGATCCAACTTCTTCCGCGTCCAACCCGATACGTCCTGGATATCATCATCGGTGATCACGAGCAGTGAACGGCCCACGGACATCGTGGCTTGCAAGGCATGCCTGTCGTCGTAGACCACGAATCGTTCTTCCGCCTGCACTGCGCGCGACCTGTAGCCCCACACCAGCAGCAGACAAGCCATGGCAAGCCCAGCGATCCGCAGTGCTGGTCGCCATTTGAAGACGACCACCAGCATGGTTGAAATGACAAGTGCGTACAACACGAACACTTCGGGGATCCCGATCCGCACCGCGGGATAGGCTCCCGGAAGGCCGGAAAAGAACTCCGTTACATGGCCTACCGCCATCAACAAGACCATGAGAAAGAATGCGACGAGCGGCCCAAGGAACGGGATCCGGAATATGACCAACATGCCCACGGCACCATAGACCGCAAAACCCGCAGCGGTAACAACGAAAAGGTTCGCGGGAAGGAAGTACGTGGGAAAGGCCTTGAAGAAATACAAGGTCAACGGGGTGGTGAGCAGCTGCGCAGCGATGGACATGACCGACAGTGTCCAGATGCGGCCCACCCACACATTGTCCGGGATCCATTTCCGTTCGATCGGCGCGTGGAAAAGAATGATCCCCAGCACCGCCAAGAAAGACAACTGGAACCCGATCTCCACCAGCATGTGCGGGTCCCAAACCAACAAGATGAAAGCGGCCGCGAACAAACTGTTCAACGGACTGGCACGTTGGCGCGACATGCCCGCTAGGGTGAACAGGGTGAACATGATCGTGGCGCGCAGCACGCTCGGGCTTCCACCGGTAAGACCCGCATAGCACCACAGCGCGAGCAAGGCGATCAACCCGCGCACCAGCCTTGCTTTGTGACCACCGCCCAACCAGCGGAACATGAATAACAACATGAGGTAGATGAACCCGACGTGCGTTCCGGAAACCGCCAGGATATGGATCGTTCCGCTGCGAACGAACGCATCCACTTGTACACCTTCCAATTCATCACGCATGCCTAAGACCAACGCCTTTACCATGGCCCGTTCACGTAGGGGCAGCCCACTCTCGACCAACCATTCGCTTACGCGTGTTCGCGGTCCCAAGAACAAGTCGGACCACCGCCAACCATGGCCTGTTACCACCCAATTCTGCGGGCCTGCAAAGCATTCGTGGTACATGCCGCGTGATGCAGCCCACGAACGGCGATCGAAACCACCCGGGTCAGGGATACGCGTGATCGGTTCCATCCGTGTGCGAACTGTAAGAATATCTCCAGCTCTTGGTTCCGACCCATCGTCATGCCGGAGCAAGGTCATCATCACTCGGCCGTTGCTCGGCTTCAATCTGTCATGTTGCCCAAGGTATTGGACGGTTGCATCTGCACGAATGACCTTGGCACTGCTACCATTGATCGTATTCAGCTGCATAACCCACAACGCCTCGGTGGGTTGCTGATGTGAAAAATGGAGCGGGTGTTGCAACGGATCCCGAACTGTTTGCCAAAACCAACCAAACACGAAGAACCAGATGAAGACAAATGGACCGCGTACCCAACGCTGTGGAAATTCGACATGCCTGCGCATGACCGTGATCGTCACGATGGTCGTTACGACCAAGGCTCCCGCACCCATTGCAACTGTGGCGGGGAACCACATCGCCAACACGATCCCGAGAATGAACGGAACCGCAATGCGCAACATCGGTGCGCGGGACAGGGTGGCCCAAGCAGCTTGGGTTATTGGATCCATTGTTCTGTTCGGAACGTGAAGATAACCCAGATACCAAAACCGTCCTTCAGTCCACGAATATCCCGTTCCAGAGGACTTCAGGACCAGAAAACCATTCTGATAGGAGTTCCAGTTCCGTGGAACTTACCAAGGAACGGATCCTCATGGACCGAAAGAACGAGCCCGCGATCACCACACCTCCAGTATGATGCACTTCAAATAGTGCGTTTCCGGAACACCCCACAGGATCGGATGGTCCGGTGCTTGTGTGCCGTTGTACACTTCGCGAACCCGTTTGCCAGCGTCTTGGGCAGCCTCCGCAAGCATCTTGCGAAAGCGATCCGGGGACATGTGCTGTGAGCACGAACAGGTGACCAGAAAACCACCGCTCGGCAGACACTTCAAAGCGCGAAGGTTGATCTCCTTGTAGCCACGTGTCGCATTCTCCAGCGCTCCCCGGTTCTTTGCGAATGCGGGCGGGTCCAATACGATAACGTCCCACTTCTCGCCTTTGCGATCCGCTTCGGTCAGGTAGTCGAAAACGTTCGCTGTGCGGAACGTGCAATTCTGCAACGCGTTCAATTTCGCGTTGCGCGTGGCCTGCTTCACCGCATCTGCACTGATGTCCAACCCTACCACCTCCTTCGCGCCATTGTTCGCCGAACTCAACGCAAAGCCACCGGTGTGCGTGAAACAATCGAGCACCCGTTGGCCCTTGCTGATCCGGCCCATCTCTGCATGGTTCAACACTTGATCGAGGAAATGTCCGTCTTCTGGCCGTTCGCAATATCCACATGGACTTTCAATCCGTTCTCTTCGATCACCAGGTCCGTAGGGAAAGCCTTTCCATGGAATGCTTTGTAAACCTCCAACCCTTCCTTCTCGCGGATCGGCACATCGTTGCGGATGTAGATCCCTTTCGGTTTGATCACCTGTTCCAACGCGTCCAACACCACATCCTTCCAACGCTCAATGCCCAAGGTGAGGAACTGCACCGAGAGCACATCGTTGAACTTGTCCACCACCAAGCCCGGTAACATATCCGATTCGCTGAAGACCACGCGACACGAACTCGCATAACCCAACCGCTGCCGAAACGCCCAAGCCCGTTCGATCCGCGCCACCATGAACTGCGCATTCACCTTCTCCTCAACCGAAGTGGTCAACAACCGCACCCTGATCAACGAGGCCGGATTGATATAGCCCTGCCCCAACGGACGCTTGCGCGCATCGAACACCTGCACCACATCGCCGGGTGCATATTCACCTTCCTCCCGAATGATCTGGTTGTCGAAGATCCATGGATGTCCGCGTTGGATCCGATCATGCGTATCGTTGATATACAGGCGCGCTTGTGGCATGGCGGCGAAGGTATGTGGTGTGGCAAGGCGAGATCCAAGAGGCGTATTGAATTGCTGAACCCCCTGTCTTGCGACATGGGCTTCAGGGAGTAGAGGTCCGACGTAACATACTGCCGTGTTGCTGTCCAAGACCCCATGGACCGGGAACCGGGGTCGAACTCATCGGGTGGTTCGCCAGCGGAACCAGTTCCATAACTTTCGGCCCGGCTGCGGAGGAGGTTGCTCAAGAACAACACATAGTTCGTCGAAGGTGTATGCCTCGTGCCAATCGAACGCCTCTTCGTTCCAAACTTGTGTTCCGTCTTCGATACGCCTTGCGCACAGTTCTTCCTTTGTGAACGGACCAGAGATCCGATCATGCCTTCTGATGAAGTATCGTTTTCCCTTCTGTTGCTGCATACTGGATATGGACCTTACCGTGTCAGATAGGTGAACTACTTCCGGTTTGTAGAAGCGTTCGGCCGGTAGCGGTACCACAGCACGCAGCGTATCCCCGTAAATGGCCAAGAGCCGATCGCCGGCGGAAAGCACGTACAGTTCGCCGGTGATGGGATGGATGGCCAGTGCGCTTGGATGGAAGCGCACGCCGTGATGTGCCAGTTCAGGAAACGAGGTTGCGAACACGCGCGACACTTCCTCGGCATCCAGCGTGCGCCACAATTCCGGCGTGCCGCTATTGTGCATATGATGGATGGGGCGTGCATGTGCCGGACCGATAACCGGGGCTTCTTTGCCCAAGATGAACAGGTGGGTGCCATCTTGGAACAGCCCCTCGTAGTTCAGCGAGGACAAAGGGTCCAAGCGTTCACTCAATAGCTTCCCGGTTTTGCGGTCCAATTGGTGCAGCTTGCCGTCACTTCGCAATACCGTGATCACGTCGCCTTGCACCGCAATGTCCTCGAAATCGCCGATATCCGTGAACCGATGGATCTTGGTGATTGCGTCGTTGACAAGATCATATTCGAAGACGACACCAAGTTCATCTTGCACGCAAACCACCGTGTTGGGGCCGCTGAGTGCGATGCCCGAAACTTCTCGTAACACGTCGGGAAGGTGGTAGGTGCTGTCCGGCGCGAGCAAGTCGTAACCGCTGTTGGGCAGGTCGGTGGCCGCGAGTTCGCACAAGGTCCATTTGTTGGAGGCAAGCAACGCATCGGGTTTGAACTTGCGCCCTGTGGTGGTAAAGAACACATTGTGCTCCACACCGTCCAACATCACTTCCACTTTAAGGAAGGTGGTGTCCTTGGCGGCGATCAAAGAGATCTCGTCCAACAGCCAGCCCGGATACTTCTTTCCTAAGGCCTGCTGGATCTTTGCGAACACGGCCGCATCCAGATCCGCTTCCTGCTCTTCGTACACGACCTTTCCGTTGCGGAAGCCCACCTCCATCTTTTTGCCATTGCACAGATAATCCACTTCAACGAGATCGAATTCGGCGTGTTGGATCTTCAGGATGTCTGCATCGGGACAGCGCTCATACACGGTGCGCGCATACGAGCGATCGTCCTGCGCGAAGGATCGTTCAGGTATACTTGCCAGCACCAATAACAGCATGATGCTTGTGATGGTACTTGTTCGTTCTTGCAGCTTCATGGGTATCCGATTGGTCAATGAAATAGGCATAAGGGTACGGTTAGAATTGTTTTGTGGCTGGTTGATGCGATTGTTCTCTTCCGTTGGAATTTCGCATACCGAACGGGTTTTGCCATACGGCACTAAGCGCCAAATAGTGCACTGTCTGCAGCGTTGTTCGCCCTAACAAGTTATTCATGTAGCCCACGCTGAATACGAACGGCAGGTCGCCCGGACGTGAAGAAAGGAAGAGGCAGAACCGGCTTTCCGTGTAGCGTAGTCGCGCCGAGTTCTGGGTGTGCGCTTCTCTGCTGGTCGCGAACAGCTGTTCTGAACTGATGATCAGTTTGGTGTTCTTGTGTTGATCCAGATGCCATGTTGCTTGCAGTCGGAACCGTGTGCGCAACTGAAGATCCTCTTCCCATGGTTGGAAGTCCAGCATGTAGAACTTCCGTGCTTCTTGCCGCAACGTAGCGGCGAACTTCCATTTGGTCCGGTTCAGGAGGTAGGAATAGCGGCCGTAGACTCTGAACTCCTGCTTCATGCTGGGGTCCACGTGGTCGTACGGAGCACGTGCTGCGTATTCATCCTGCTCGCGATAACTCACTGCGAGCGAATACTGCCAATGCCTGCGGAACTGGTGATAGAACTCCTGGTTCACCACAAGGATCGCCTGACTGTGATAGGGTATGTAGTCATTCGGATCACTCTTTCGTCCTAGCCCTACGTAACCCACCCAATGCATTTTCTCCAGCGTATCCAGTTGCTGCTCTACTCCTACTGCGAACCATGTTGCGGTATGTCCTCGGCCCAACCCGGGCGGGCTGCTCTGGCCGTTCGCACCGCTCGGAGCAAGTAGTACGATAAAGCCGAAGAGCACCCAATACGATGGCCCTGATCCCCGCATATCATTCCTGCTGCTTCTGCAGTTGCTTGCCGTTGGCATCATACGCCACTTTCCAGTCGGGCTGGCCTTTCAGTTCCAACTCCACCACGTAGGAGAGAACTCCACCCACGGTAATGCGCTCGGTATCGTCCACGCTGTAGCCTGCGAATTCGCTGTTGATCCCGGCCGTAACCGCAGCGGGTAGATCACTTGCGCCGATCTCCTCTTCGTGGCGCAGCATTTGGCCGGTGGCATCATACCACGCTTCATGGTCGGTGAAGAACAGTCCGGTCTCGAACTCCACTTTGTATTGTGTTCCCTTCAGGTCCCATTCTACATCCATTGCGCCGGAGAAAGCCTTGTCAAAGGCGCTCTTCACGGGTGCGGGAACTTGTTCGGGTTGCAAGCGCTGTGCGCTAAGGGCAGTGCCGAAGAGCATTGCGGTAGCGGCGAGAACGAGATTGCTTGTGCGGGTGATCTTTCTGTTGTTGTTCATGGTGCTTTGTGTTTTGATGCATCAAAGGGAACACGCGTATCTGGAAAGAATTGGGAATGCGGAACTCGCCGCTCTGCCGTGAACTATGCGGAGCGCAAACGCATGATATGCACAGTCTCGAAAACGTAGCTCAATTGCAGACCATGCATGTCCGCAATGGCCTTTGCGATGGCCAGTCCCAGACCGGTGCCGCCAGTGCTTGTGGTCTCCTTGTGGAAACGATTGAAGATGCGCGCGTCGTCCAATGGCAGCTCAGCACCCGTATTGCGTATGGTGAGTTGAGCGGCATTCACGTGTGCGGTAACGGTGCCACCTGGAACGTTGTGGACAATGGCGTTCTTGACGAGGTTGGTGAGCAGGATGCGCGCGAGTCCGGTGTCCATGGTGAGTTCCAGATCACCAGTGACCTTTAGGTCCATTCGACTCGACGGTGTGCGGCAAGATCCTCGAATTCCTCCATCACATCCTGCAGCAGTGCGGCACAGGATATACGCTGCTCGTCAGGGAACTGCCGGTTCTCTATTCGTGCGAGCAGCAGCAGTGACTTGTTCAGGCGTGTAAGCCGCTCCAGCAGTGCCAGCACTTCTCCCGTAGTGGCCATGCGTTCCGCTTCGCTCCCCTCCTGCTCGGCCAACAACTCCAATTTGGTGATGGCGATGGCCAAGGGTGTTTGCAGTTCGTGCGCGGCGTTCTCCGTGAAGGCGCGTTGGTTGTTGTACGTGTCCGAAGCGTGGCACACCAAGGCATCCGCAGCAGCTTTTAGTTCCTTGAATTCGCTGATCCCGGTGGGTACTTCCGCCAAGCCACGGCCGCTGCCGAGCCGGAACTCCTTCACCTCCGCCAGGATGCTATGGAAGGGCCGCCACATACGGCGCAACACCACGTTGTTCACGATGATGATGGTGAGCAGCAACACGACATAGAGCACCACCACGGCAATGAGCAGATCCTCGATCAGGTCATCTTCTTCAACGGTACTTGTGTATACCTCCAGCTGTTGAAAGCCATCGCCGTACTTGAAGGTCTTGGTCAACAGTCGCACCGGTGCCACTTCTGCTTCACTTGGCACGTAGAGCATCGTGTCGCGGTAGTGGGCTTTGGTGTTGGCCGTGGCCGGGGCGAGCGCGAAGCCATGCAACCCAAGGTCGCGAATGTGCAACAGTGTACTGTCCTGTTCCAACCTGTAGCGGATGATCTCTTCTTGGTCCTCCAAACCTTCATCGATACTGTCCACCACGGCGTCGCGAACGATGAAGAAGAAGGCCAGTGCCCACACCGCCAGCACAAGCAGCAACACCACGGAGAGGTGCATGAGGGAGCGGTTCAGCAGCTTCATGCGTCCACCAATTTATAGCCGATGCCGTACACCGCTTGGATCTCCACGGAAGCGCCACTCTGCTTCAAGCGCTTGCGCAGGTTCTTGATCTGCGAGTACACGAAATCAAGATCGTCGCCTTGATCGGCATGGTCGCCCCACACGTGCTCGGCCAGCGAACCGCGCGATACCAACCGATCCTTGTTCAGCATGAAATGCGTGAGCATATCGAATTCTTTGCGGTTCAATGGCAGCGCTTGCCCATCCACTTCCGCACTGCGCGAATCGAGGTCCATTGCCAAATTCGCAGTGGCGATAGTGTTGCTTCCACCGAGTTCTTTGCGCCGCAGCACGGAACGCACACGCGCATTCAGCTCAGCAATATGGAAGGGTTTCACCAAATAGTCATCGGCCCCTAGATCCAGCCCGGCCAGTTTGTCTTCCAACGAGTCCTTGGCAGAGATGATGATGACGTTGCCCGACTTGCCCAGTGCCTTCAACTCGCGCAGCACATCCAGCCCACTGCCGCCGGGTAACATGATATCCAGTAGGATGCAGTCGTAGTCGTGATCGGCGATCTTCAGCAGTGCCGTGCCATGGTCCTTGGCATGCTCTACCACATAGCGTTCACGTTGGAGCGAGCGCACCAACACGTCCGCCAATTCAGGCTCGTCCTCGATCACCAAGAGTTTCACGCGGCCAAAGCTACAGGGTGGATCTGGGAAGGAATTGGGGATCTGTCCTGCGCATTGGTAATCAGACCGATTCATCAAGCGTGGCCGCGAAGTAGAGTGTCGTGTAACGAAAGTGATGTGCGGAACAGCATCGGCTCGGTAGGGATGGCAGGATCAAGGCGCTGCATTTCGATCCCGACTACAAGGAGCGCATGCCGATCAATGAGATACTTTTCAGCCTCCGCAGGGTCACCTTCTTAGGGACCCTGAGGCCCTCGAAGCCGTGACCCGACCTCAAACAGGTTCACAGTTTTGGGTTGATGTCCGAAGATAGGTTTACTTTTCATTGTTCGTCCTGAACCGGGTTTACAGTTGGCGCTTCTTATCGCAGTTCTTCCAAGCCGTTCCACAACCGAGAACGGAGGGTCCCTAGGAAGGAGAGCCTGCGTGGGTTTGAAGGGGAGGAAATAGAGATGCACGGCACTCAACGAAAGAGGGCGCAAATTCTCCTATACGGGATCACTAGCGGGAACCATTCTTCCGGTTGGTGCGATGTCAGTCGCCCGCCACGACAACGAACGATCAAGTAAGCGACCTTGCTTGAACCGGTAACCGATCAGTTGGTAACGATCAGTTCTTGTCGGACCATGGCCCCTGCGGCAGAATGAGCAACTAGAAAATAAGTACCCACGGTTAGGTTTAGATGTATGTCGCAAACGCTTCCACAAGCACCCTTTGTTGCAACGCACCTACCTGTCGCATCGAATACCTGCAAAGAAGTGATCGGTCCAACCTCGGAACGCAACGTTAGTTCACCTGCTGTTGGATTGGGAAAGATCGTGACCCCCGGTTCTTCGAATTCGACCAAACCGGTGTTCAAGCCAGTGATACGCACGTAGTAGGTCATTTGGAATGCAGTTCCGAGTGGTACCCAGTCTGCGATCCCGAACATGCAATTCGTCGGTTCACAGAACCGCGCTTCATAGTCGGCTTCATTATCCAATTTACCGATCAACGAGGCCACAGGATGCGTAGCTAAGGGTGTAATAAGCACGCCTTGTTCCAAACCATAGATCGTATCGGTCAACATATATCCATTCGTTCCAGCAGTATTGACCAACGTATCATCCACGCTGAAAGGAAACTCGGTCACCAGCACGGGATCCTGCCAAGCACTCTGTGTAAAGGTGTCCAAGCTGGCCACCTCAACAACAAACAGTCCAACATAGACCACAGAATCAGTGGTCACGATGAAGGCTTCTCCATATTGGTACTCCTCCCCTGGTAGATGTATACACCGGAACAGATTCGCAGTAGGCCATTGCTCCGCGAGCATGGTACTCGCATCGGAGAAGTAGGAAATGCCGAGCGTGTCCCGGTCCAGGAAGGTACCGCCTGAAAGATCCCACGTAGTTGTACTGGAATTAAAATATCCATTGAGGCCACCTGTGTAGGTGTAGGTCTGTGCCTCATACCATTGGATCCCCACTTCTTCGGTTGCACTCAGGGCCTGCGGATAAGTGAAGATCGGCTGGGCGACAAGATCGCCGAACGCGATCAAAAGCAATGCGTTAAGTAATGATCTCATCCGTTGGAGCTATGGTTGACCAAATGTATTTGCTTTCCTTCAGATAACAGCTGACACGGCCTAAGCCACCGCAGGGTCTCCTTCTTAGGGACCCTGCGGCCTCGAAGCCGAGTGACTCGTGCTAAAACAGTTTTACATTTTGGGGTTGATGACCGAAGATAAGTTCACGTTTCACTGTTCGGCCTGAACCGGGTTTACAGTTGGCGCTTCTTATGGCAGTTCTTCCAGGCCGCCCCATAGCCGAGAACCCAGGGTTTGAAAGGGCATCACGCGCATTCCTCGCGCGGCACAGATGGTTCCGCCGAGGGGATGGCCGCTGAAGTATGGCTCACTGGACGCGGCTGGCCCCTAGGCCTGCTTGTTCCTGAGCACGCGCATCTGTAGGATATCCACCAAGAACGCGAACGCCATTGGGCCGTAGATGTAGCCTTTCGGCAAGTAGTGCCCCATACCCTCAGCCACCAGGGCCACACCGATCACCATGAGAAATGATAGGGCCAGCACCTTGAACGAGGGGTGCTTGGTGATGAAATCGATAATGGGTTTTGAAGCCACCAGCATGATGACGACCGTGATCACCACAGCCACATACATCACCCACAACTGGTCCACCATCCCGACCGCCGTAATGACGGAATCCAGCGAAAAGACCACATCCAGCACCAGCACCTGCGAAAGCAGGGCGCCGAACGTGGGCTGCCGGATCTTCGTTGCCCCGTCCGCATGGGTCTTCTCCGTCATGTGAAAGATCTCCCGGGTGGCCTTGACCAGCAGGAAGATGCCCCCACCGAGCAGGATCAGTTCCTTCCCCACTGAAACCATTTCCCCACACGGTGATGAGGTCGCTGTCCAACTTCATCACCCATGAAATAACGGTGAGGAGGGCCAAACGCATCACCATGGCCAGGCCGATGCCCCATTTCCGCAGCTTATCGCGTTGGCCTACCGGAAGCTTGTCCGACAGGATGCCGATGAAGATGATGTTGTCGATGCCCAGCACCACCTCCAAGGCGATAAGGGTGAGCAGGGCCAATGCGATGTCGAGTATTTCCATTGCTGCGAAGGTCTGCACTAAAACGCCGCGCGTGAACTTCCCGAACCAAATTAAGAAGGACCTGGGTGGCCCGGACGGGGTTCATCCAAATGCACCGTTGGTCCTCGACAGCTAAGCCTCCGCTGGGACGATTGCAGCATTCCCTGCCGTTAGCAGGCATAGCGCCTGCACACCAACATCATGCCCCAAGCACCGCAACCGAACCAAGGCATCTGGGCCGAACTGGAGATCTACGCCCGCACCTTGGTAGCGCCTGGTAACGAACTCAATCATTACCGGTGGCTATGGCAGCGGCGGCACCGGCAGCCAAGGGGGCACAACCACCACCCTTGCAAGTGGCACCATTACGGTACCCGCCCGCTACTGGAAAGTACTGTTGGTCCTACCCGAAGGCGAAGACGACCTCAGCCGCATTACCCCCAACACCCGCGTGATCGCCGTGGACATCCCCAACACCCAAGCTGCAAGTGCCCTGCCTTGGGGCGACTACCGCACCAGCGTAAATGCCATTGAGTCCAGCACCGGGTTGGATCTGCTCAATTTGGTTACCGCTACCGTGCAAGATGAATTGGAGGCGGTGGTGGATGGTGGGCCGACGGAGTAAATCACGGAATAACGGGTGTACGGGTGCAAGAATGAAGGGACCCGAAGCTGAGACCCTGCAAAGGCTTAGAATAAGTGGTGCCATTGAATTGGCAGAATTGAATCTCAGGCACATGCATTTCCAAGTATGCAACCTTCGCATGGGCATTTCGGTGTCATCCTTCATATTCTGTACATTGGTAATGTCAAGAATGTCCGCATCTAGGAACTAAAGAAAAGGCCAAATCGAAATTGACATATCCCATGGCAGAATTCATCACGATCAAGATCATCGTAACGCCGGAAGCGAAAAATCTTCTTCAAATCCCAGCGCTCACGCTTGCACGAAGAGCTTCATCATTCAATGGTACAACGTTGGTTCTGCAACGGTTGCGACCGTTCAATGATCACGGTCTTATATTCACGCTCTATTTTGCAGAAGGCAGCCCATTTCAGTGGAGCAGGCAGTTCTTACAGGTAGGTACAGGGCCAGCAACTTCAGTGACCCGATTGGCAGAAGAAGTGGCCCATGACAAGGGTCACTATAAGTATGGCGTAAGTGTTGTCGATGCGCAAACGAATAAACCTCTTTACGACGAGATCCCATACTGGGCGATCTATTAAGTCACATGGCCTATCCTATCGAAGTGCTGACGATCACCGCAGACCTTTCTTGATCTTGCAAGACTGCTTGTGACACACTCAACAAGGTGCAGCATGAATTCCAGTTTACGGTTGCCCCAGAGAAGCCAGAAGGTTTCATTCATCAATACAGGAGGCAGAAGTACCACACCAAAACGGTTTTCGGTTGGCTCAAGGACTATAAGGCTAAAGTCAAAGGCTACCGACCCTTTATCATCCTCGTGGTCGACGGTCTCCTAGAGTCGGATAAGTGGACGAACTTATTCGGTTCGAGGTCACAGGTAGATGGCATGGCTGTCTTTACGGTCCGCGATTTCGACCAGTTCGTGAACGACAAGATCCGCTTCTTTAGATACTACCTTGTTCGTTACGCCTAAGTTTCGCGCAACCCATCCTAAAGTCTCGCATCTTGACCAAGATCGTGACTGCTTATTTCATTTCAAGAAAGACAAAACAGAGATCACTCTTTCATTGAATAGTGGGCATCTCTGTGATGCATGCCGCGACAAGCTCCTGACGCAGTCACGCCAGAGATTAACGAGGCGGTCAGTAAGTTGCTTGGTGGTTTCAAACCAGCACCCTTATTCCATTGTCCTAAAGGGGGGTGGAGTGAAGGGGCTGGCATTCGCCGGGGCGCTGCTTGAACTGGAACAGCATTTTTCTTTTGACACCTTTGCAGGGACATCCGCCGGAGCCATTGCAGCCGTCCTACTCGGCGCAGGCTACAACCCACAGGAACTAGTGACGGCCTTGTCCAATAAGGATTTTCGCGATTTCAGAGATGCTTCATCTCTGCGTGCTCTCGTGAACTTTATCATAAAAAGGGGTCTTTATCCAGGTGATGCGATCCAAGCTTGGATAAATGAACTACTTCAAAAGAAGTTGCCACAAAGCTCAACGAAATCCAACCGTCCGATTTGGCGGCTCGGACAATAGTGTACGCAAGTCGAATCAAAGAGGGTACACTTGTTTTCGACTCGCAGGGTGCGAGGAAGGAAGCTCATGCTGCCTTTGCAGCGCGTTGTTCCATGTCTATTCCGTATTACTTCTTCCCGATGCAGGTCGATGGAGCCAATGTCTATGATGGGGGGCTGAGAAATAACTTTCCTCTACAGCGCTTTGTTCAGGATAACAAACATAAACCGTTTATCGGGCTATATCTTAAATCGGGTACGCAGAAAAGCTCTTTCGTGTTCATGACCTACTCAACATCACTACTGATGGTGAGGAAATGCAATAGTGGAAGCTCACCTTGACATGATCGTCGTCATCGATACACATCCCATAGGCACGACGGATTTTACTCTAGATGAAAGAAAGAAGAACTTCCTGATTCTCTCCGGAAGAATTGCCGCCGGGCAGTTCATCGCAAAGTACTTTCCAGACTTGCCCGTAGATAGGGTGCGACTTCAAACATTTGAGGCAGAACGCGCCAAGCTGTATTCAGAACTTTACCCCGCAGGGTCCCTAAGAAGGAGAACTTGCGTGAGATCGAAGAAAGATTAATCATCCGCATGATGAATTAGTTTATTTTCCTCACCTTTCACCTCATCAAATCGCGAAGATGTTCCATACGCAATCTCTCTTGATCCAATACTTGCATGCCCAATGAACTAAGCATAAGGATCACTCACGACAGTGAGGGGAACGAGGTTTCGCTGAGCGAAATGTCGCTGGAGTCTGCTAATGCTTTGAAACTTGTTTTTCAGTCCCTGACTGATTTGGCCAACCTATATAGCGAGACAAATGGAGTTCTTATCTCGCTTAAGGAGGGTTCAATTGAAAGCACACTTATCTACCCTACAAGTGCCACGGTCATCGATAGCGACATCCAAGAGGTCATTGAGGGTAGATCAGACAATACCGAAGCCGTGAAATTTCTTTTCGTGATATACAAAACCAAGATTAAGGCAAATGGTTTGGAGTATGTAGTTCTTCACAAGGTAGATAGCGCTGTCCATGACCTCACAAGTTCCTTTAAGGACCAGCGATTTCGAAGCCTGAGGAGACCTAGGTTGAGTTCACTGAAAAAGTATGTTTCATAACAGGCCGGTTGTTCGAAGTTGGTGGCAAGGTCAACAGCAACGCATGGAAGTGAGTGATGGTGAATACAAGGTGGAGTGCACACAAGAACAAGCCACCACCCTTAACAAGAGACTGTACTCAAAAGTCCATTTGGCAGTTATGAAATTAAGTAGCCCACAACTTGTGCGTTACCGTTTCATCGACAGCTATTTGAAAGAAGAGACTTATAGGATTACAAGGCTTTCTACGAGAGTATAATGGCCACTAGGGAACTTCGCCGATATGACATCATCCATGATAAGATCGTCCGGATCGTAGAGACGAAAGAGCTCACTGCGGAACTCTTGAAAATAATGCGCTTGTTCGACCATGAACAATGCGAGTGTGGCGTGATGAACTGTTCTCATAGCGATCAAGCCACCCGGAAACGACACAAAGCCGTCAAGGACTTGTATGACCGATTAGCCGACATTCTCCGAAGGGCAGGACTGCGCATTCTGAGAGCAACTGAAATGCTCGTTAAGTTCAACCTGGGCGATCTGCCATCGAATTTCTGTTTGCTCGCTGTTCGCGTCGTGAGCGGGAAGCCAAGCACGCGGGGATTTCGATCCGGTTGAAAGGCACACACTATCTCCATCACTTTCCTGGCCACCAAGAGCCCGAGGTTGTTGAGGGCTTTAATGAGGATGGATGGTACGTTTACAAGATAGTTGAGCAAATCGACTCGTTGATGAAACCGATGTGGAGGCTTTCCTACAACATTGCAGACGCATATGCTCGAAGAGTAACATTACCTATGGGTATATCGCGGATGGGTCTTCATACGATAACCGCGGCGACTTCATCTCGCGAATCGGCTTGCCTGAGTTCGGGACGTGTGTGGGATTTTGCGTAAATACTCTATCGAATATGTTGGAGGATGTCGAGGAGGATTACTTCAAACTTGATGATTGGGACGCTTCGGATATTGCGCCTTGGGTTGATACTTGGAGCCAAGAACAAGCGGCCAAGGCATACCCGAATTTGGATTGGACGCTATACAATACTTTTAAGAAGCGAATCGCGCCTGTCGATTACCTGTGCTCGGCATTTCTGGATTCCTATCCCATTCGGAAAGACGCAGATAGCGAAGCTCCTGGTCCTGAAGTTCAGGCTAGTATAGACAACTTGTTCGAACGCACCTGATGACTCGTGCTCTAAACTACGGCAGGTCTCGCGCAGCAGACCCACCTGTTCGTAGCCGAGATTTTACCTCCGTAGGGACACCACGCATTTGGCGGGACCCCTGCGGTACCGAAGCCGCAGGATCCCTATGAACGAAACCGTGCGTAGGGTTAAACCAACCGTACATGCTCCCACTGCGATCGTCGGCAGTGTCGATCGCTCTCGTGGTTCAACCAAGGCCGCCGACGATGCAACATCACATGGCAATTGGAGCACACCATGACCAGATCCTCAGGCTTGGTCTCATGCCCGGGCTTCATCTCGGAAACGGGTATCGTGTGATGTGCCTCGATGTACCCTATACCAAGATCGCCGTATTTCTGCACATAGGAGAAGCTGCATACTTGGCAACATGCTAGTGGATCCGCCAACAAGAACCGCTCTTTGGCAATGCGCACTACTTCTGTATTCCGTTCAGCTTGCCGATGCACATAGTACTTGACCTGTCCTTCAGGAAATGAGATCGACCCAAGATCCGCCGTGTCTTCAAGAGCAACGGCATCTTCGCGCAAAAGATCCATCAAGGGCAATACCTGTATTTGCTAAGATACGGGCCGGGTCGTATTCGAAATCCCTTGCCAACACGAACGACAGATTGAAAGCATCGGACTCCACCCGATCGTCGAAATCGCAAGGGCTACCCAAGATAGCTGACCGTGCATCATTCAACAATTCCACTGTATCGGTGAATCGATCCGCTGCGCTTCGATACTTCAGAGGCCCCTTCGCTCTGCGCTTATTATCCAACTCCACGACCTCGCCCAGTTCATCAATCGAAAGGCTGCTTTGTACCAACCAGGACAGTACGTAACTCACTTTCTCAGCGTTTGTTGGTAGCAGAGCAGCCTTTTGTAACCAAACTGATTGTATCTCTACCACCTCACGGTCGAAATCATATCGCA
>JADKFY010000029.1 GCA_016717305.1 Flavobacteriales bacterium | reverse complement strand
GCAAGGCGATGGAAAGATCACTCGCCGGTGGCGACTTCTTAACATACAGCAGGGCGACGCGTGGTCGCTTGGTACGGTTGAACCCGAATGGCACATTGGACGCTTCGTTCGTTACGGGCAGTACCTTCAACAACTGGGTGTATGCGGTCACATGGCAGCCTGAAGGGAAAGTTACCGTAGCAGGCGGTTTTACCTTGTTCAACGGTGGCGCAAAGAACCGGGTCATTCGATTACAAACGGGTTGCGACGATACGATCGCTCTGACACTTACCACCGATGGGTCCGGAGCGCAAACGAGCTGGGAATTGGTCGGTGAAGGGGTTACGTATCCTTTATGTTCCGGCTCAGGCTACAGCAATAATTCCACTGCTACGGCCACTTGCTGCGTACCCAACAGTTGTATCCGGTTGCGCGTTACTGGACAGCGCCGGCGATGGAATGTCGACCGGTGGTTATGTTTTGCGTGACCAAGCGGGCAACAGGATCATCGATGACAGCAACGATGGTGTTTTCGCAAGTGAAAGCAGCTTGGCGAATGCTGAACGCTTCTGCTTGCCTCTGAGCCCGGATCGCGTATTCGTGTCCAATTGTGACAAGATGAACTTCGTTCCGAATGATTTCATGATCGCATCTCCGGTCGCAGCCGTAAGCGCACAATGGGGCGTCGGCGACCAAACGGACGATGGATATGAGTTCTGGTTCTTCGATCCAGATGGTTCGTATTCACAACGGAAATTCCGGAACCACGCCACCACTGGCGGGTATGGCGGTGGTGCATTGCGCGCCTGTTATCAGCGCCTTAGTTGGTTCCCCTTTGTGACCGATCCCCACGAACAAGGTGCTGAACGTGCGTATCCGTGGTCGCGTGAACGGGGTAACAATGCATGGGGCCCTGCCTGCCGTTTCAAAGTGTTGCCGGCACCGGAAATTTGCCCTGTTACCAAACTGTTGGACATTCCCGGCCATCAATTCTTCTCCTGTGGTGTAACGAGGGCACGCACTGGTTTTGTGGTGGCACAACCGGTTTCAATTGCAACCAATATCAGTTCGAATTCCGGAATCTTGAAGGCTCGTACTACTACGTGGTCCAAGGCACCACCTACGTGCGCACCTTGTATTGGTACACACCATCGTTGATCCCTGGGCAAACGTACCGTGTCCGTGTCCGTGCTAGTCGCAACAACGGAAGCACGTGGTGTCCGTGGGGTGCTGAATGTTTGGTCACCATCGCGCCCAACGTTGCCCCTGAAGGAGGCAGTTCGAACTTCGATGCACCTGTTGCCGAACAGCGCCTCTCGATCTGGCCGAATCCGAATAATGGATCGAACTTGGAAGTGAACATTCAAGGCTTGGATCGCAATGCAGTAGATGCGCAGGTAGTGGTGTACGACGCAACGGGTAAGTTGGTCTACCAGGATCAGTTCGCTGTGGAAGCACCCATCTGGCGGAGCACGATCGCATTCGAAGGAACACTGCCGCAAGGCACTTACCTATTGCGTGTTGTTTCTGGCGAGAAGTACTGGAACGAACGATTCGTGGTGGCACAGTAGATCCCGGACTTGCAAACTTGGTCATGGACCACGAGATTCGTTCCACTGAACGGACTCGTGGTCCGTTCCATTTTAGATGAAAGAACTTGCTCGCTGTCCGTGGTGTTTGAAAGACGACATCTACAAACACTACCACGATACCGTGTGGGGGCATTCCAGAACACGATGATGGTAAGCTCTTCGCGAAGCTGGTCTTGACGGTGCGCAGGCCGGACTCAGTTGGTACACCATCTTGATCCGGAACGGAGAGCTACGCGAACGCCTTCGACAATTGGGATGCGAAGAAGATCGCGGCATACGGTCCAAAAGATATCGATCGCTTACTGAACGATACCGGCATAATCCGTAACAAAGCGAAGGTGGCTTCAGCGATCAAGAACGCACAAGCCTATTTACGGATCATGGAGAATGGGAAAGGGCATTTCGATCATTTTCTTTGGAAGCATGTCGATCACAAGCCGAAGGTGAACTCGTTGGACCGAAATGCGGCAAGTACCTGCCAGCACGCCCATCAGCGATGCATTGGGCAAGGACTTGAAGAAGGCGGGCTTCTCCTTTGTCGGCACCACCATCGTGTACGCGTTCATGCAAGCGGTGGGCATGGTGGATGATCACCTGGTTACGTGCTTGCGGCGGACCGGCCGTTGATGCACTGTATCTTTCGGGCATGCACGCTGCAGTGGAAGCGGTGAAAGTCCAGCGAACTACGATGAACGAAAGTGTCATCGTGGATGATCTGCTCGTTACCGAAGAACCCTTGGAGGTCCGTTTGGGCCACGGACCCGAAGAAGCACGCACGGAATTACGGATGAGCGTGACCATGCGCGCACCGGGCCACGATAACGAACTGGCACTCGGGTTCTTGTTCAGCGAAGGGTTGATCGACGACATCGCACAAGTATTGCGCGTAGTGACTTGCAAGAATGTGAAGCCTGAGGAACTGGGCAATGTTGTGCGGGTCGAATTGCATCCTTCGGTCGAAGTGGATCCCGGAAAGTGGCAGCGGAACACGTATACAACGAGCAGTTGTGGTGTATGCGGAAAGACCAGCATCGATGCGGTTAACGTAACCTGTACAAGGCCCACTGGAGTGGTCCCCGACATCGATCACGCGCTGATCACCTCATTTCCGGAACGAATGCGTGCCGCACAAACGATCTTCAAGCATACGGGAGGGATCCACGCGGCGGCGTTGTTCAACACTGCAGGTGATTTGTTGGTCTTGCGAGAGGACATCGGTAGGCACAACGCTGTGGACAAGGTGATAGGAGCCCTATTGGAAGCCGCATTGACAACCGAAGGGACGGTCATGGTCGTTAGTGGTCGCGCTGGTTTTGAACTGGTGCAGAAATGTGCAGTGGCGGGCATACCCATGATGATCTCCGTGGGAGCGCCCAGTACCTTGGCCGTGCAGCTGGCACGTGAGCGAGGCATGCGATTGATAGGGTTCGCCCGCGATGGGCGCTACAACGATTACACGGCGGTAAAATGAACGACTCGGGTACGGATATGGAGGCTCGCTTGCAGGAGTTGATGCAGGAGCGCGTTCACATGTTGCCGTACGATCCGGAATGGGCGGTGATATTCCGCCGTGAAGAAAGTTTCTTGAAAGAGGTGTTACCAACGGACCTGATCCAACGTATCGAACACATCGGTAGTACTGCTGTTCCCGGGTCGAGCGCGAAACCGACCATCGATATCCGCGGGAAGTGAATGATCTGCAACGGGCTCGTCAGGAAGTGGTACCGGTGCTCATCAATGCCGGTTATGAATTCATTTGGCGGAAAAGCATTGGAGAGCAACAGCCCTATTACGCCTGGTTCATCAAGCGTAACACCCATGGCGACCGCACGCATCACCTACATGTGATCGAACCGGACAGCGCCAGTAAGGACCGGCTCATCTTTCGTGATCACCTTCGGGCCCATCCGGAAGCCGTTGCACGGTATGAAGTTTTGAAACATGACCTGGCCGTCCGTTACCCGAATGATCGCACCGCGTACACAAAGGGCAAGGCCGGTTTCATCGCTGCCATCCTTGCTGAAGCGCAGGATCCTTCGACTAGTGGGGTGTGAACAGCCACGCCCGCATCCGACTACGATCCGCTGCTTGCCAGAAATAGCAGAACCGATCACGTCGTGAACGCAATGCGCGAAGCACCGGTTCCAGTTCTTCTATCGGATAATACAAATGGATCGAAGCTGTTTCCGTGTCCAAGGTCGAAGCGGGTATCGACTTGCCTGGTTCAAGGAAATTGAAGTGTACATGGTCCACAACACTTCGTTTGCTTGCAGGGCGTGCGGTGAAGACCAAGGTTACGGAAGGAGCGCTTATGTCCGAACGGCTGATCTCGCGTACCAAACGCACAACCTCCAAGGATCCGGGTTCGAAGGATGGTCCGCGTCTTGCGTTCGCAGAAACGTTTTCCAGCACACCTAGCGCGCTGACCTCATCCATTCGACGGGTTGTTTGCGCGATGGTGATCGTTGCCATGGTGCCAAGTTCGTAACAACTGAGCACTATCACAACATGCCCCCAAACGTTCACGTGGAGTTTACATGGAGTTTACATTGGACGAGTCCTCTGTGTTGTCGTACATTGGATCCAGAACAAGATCTTTGTGCCATGAAGACCGTACTCCTACTGATCATCCTATTCGCCTTTTCAATTGCGACCATGGCCCAACGAACCATGGATGTGACCATTGCAGACAGCACCTACCACATGAAACAATATTGGTTCGTGCTTTATACCAAAGGCGATGCTGCCCCGCTGGACAGCGCCACATCCGCTGCGACCTTGAAGGCCCATCTCGCTCATCAAGATGAACAGGCTGATCGCGGGCTTATCCAACTGGCCGGACCATTTGGTGACGATGGTGCGTGGCGTGGTATCCTGCTCTACGACTGCGACACGGAGGAAGAAGTGAAAGGCTACTTGCTTTCAGATCCCTATGTGAGGACCGGACATTTGAAATTCGAGATCCATCCGTGGTGGGGTGCGGTGGGCACCGTGCTGAAGTAGATCCCTTAGCAGTGATCCTCAGTCGATCGCCATGATCGAAAGTGACCGTCCGTTGAACACGACCGTTTCGCCGACCACCTTACCGTTCAGCACCTGCCCGATCGGCGAGGCCAACGAGATCACGTAGCACGTGCCACCAGCCACTTCGACCCCACCCATACCAATGGAGATGAAGTAGGTTCCTTGGTCCGTGGTGACCATGCTCCCGAAGGCCACACGATCATGGACGCGATCCAATTGAATGCGATCCAGTTCATGGAGCAAGGTGCGTGTCTTTCCCAACTGCAAATCAAGTTGATCCAACTCCTGTTGCACCATGGCGCGGCCAACTTCGTGTTTGTCGCCGGCACTGCTCTTGGTATCGCTGTTGCGGGCCACAAGGGTTGAGGCCAGCTCGGCTTCCGTTGCAGTGATCCGCTCCAGCAAGATGGTGCGCAAGTGGGTGAGGAGTGTTGTCCTTTTCACGAGATCGTTCAGCCGCCAAGGTATTGATGTTGGTTGGATGCGTTACGGATGTTGCAGTATCCTTGATGGCAGTTGCGATCATATCGGCGGAATAGAACAACAACCCAATTCGGTGACGTGACCATTCCTGGACCTCATAGCTGGTGGCGGTGTTCGGTGGGTCCTTCAACCGGCGAACATGGACCACATACCCAATTATAGGTAGTGTAGGATTTGAGGCGTAGCAACTACCTTCGTTCCAAGACCAACACCATTTCGCTATGTACACTTTTGTGATACGTGACGATGAACATGCCTTGGTCGAGGTGGATCTCGGCAATTCCATGTTCCGATTGACTTGGAGAGAACAAGCATCCAGCGAGGTGGTTCGCCGGATCCTGATCCAAGCCCACATGCAGGTGGTCCAGTATGATCTGCGCTATTGGCTTTCGGATTCGCGCACGCTGACCATGTTGATGCCTGCGGATGAAGAATGGATCAAGGTCACTTGGACACCGCGCATCTTCGAAGCGGGGTTGAAACGCATGGCCATTGTACCCAGTAACGCCGACCTGTACCGCGCCCCACTGGACCGGATCGTGGATGGTGCACGTTCCACTTCACCTTTCTCCGTTCAATTCTTCGAACGGCCGGAGGATGGGGAGCGGTGGTTGTTGGATCGCTCCGTGGCCGTGGCGTGAACGGCCTTCAGATCAAGGAACCCTTCCTTTCCTTTTGGACCAAACGTTATCATCCTTTTTTTCAGGAGCCAAGGATGAGCCTGTCCCGCTCGTACCTTGACCATTCCATATGCGCTAGGTACATTGCTTTCCCAAAACCATGACTATGCGACCCACTACCTCCCTTCTCATAGTTTGTATGTTGTTGCTGTCCGCCTCCGCGCATGGTCAGGGATGTGTGGCGATCCGCGGTTTCTCCAGTTGTAGCCCGAGTGCGTTCACCAATGCCAATTTGATCGGAAAGGGTTGGCAACTGAGCACGAATTATCGCTACTTCGAATCGTTCCGCCATTTCCGTGGCACCCATGAGGAGGCTGATCGACTTGTGGACCACACCGAAGTGGTGAACTATGCCACTCAGGCTTCATTCGGCCTTACCTACAACATGGACAAACGCCGCGGTGTCACCTTCGTGCTCCCGTACAGTTATTTCGTCAGGAGCAGTTTGTATGAACATGGTCGCACCGAACGGCATAGTTCACGTTCCAGCGGTATTGGTGATGTGCGCATCAGCTACAACCTTTGGCTGTCCAATCCGGACAGTGCCAAGCGCGGAAACCTGATGGTGAGCGGTGGAGTGAAACTGCCCACTGGCAACTTCAACTACCGCGATTACTTCTACAACGTGCGTACTGATGGCGCTGGTGAATATCGTCCTGTGGACCAGAGCATCCAACCGGGCGATGGTGGGTTCGGGTTCACGTTGGAGGTGCAAGGGTATTGGAAGCTCGCACAGCGCTTGTTCCTCTTTGGAAATGCCTTCTATCTTTTCAATCCGATGGAAGAGAACGGCACCCGCACGTACCGAGAAACGCTTAGTGCGCTTCTCGTGAACGAAGCGGTCATGAGCATTACGGATCAATACATGGCGCGTGCAGGTCTCAACTGGAATGTATCCAAGAAAGGGTGGAACGTCTTCTGTGGCGCACGTATCGAAGGCATACCGGTGCGCGACCTGATAGGTGGCAGTGCGGGTTTTCGCCGACCCGGTTACGTAGTGAGCGTGGAGCCGGGACTGGATTGGATGCGCGGCAGGCATGATCTGAACGTGAGCGTGCCGATCGCGGTGCAGCGAAACCGCACGCAGAGTGTTACGGACAAGGAGAATTCCGAGATCAGAGGCACCTACCGCCAAGGCGACGCGGCGTTCTCCGATTGGCTCCTGAACCTCACCTGGTCCATTCGACTTGGTAAGGGGGATGCGCTTTGAACGATCGTGTGCCGAGCAAGCTCCGATAGGCTCATGAAGAGCTGATCGAAGTAATTCCCCATTACGTTCGTCTTCCCGTAGGTGAGCATCACCTTTGTGCGAGACGTGGCGAGTGAACAAGGCATAACCAGCGTAGTGCAACGCTACGGTCGTGGCCTGTTTGCCTTCATCCGTGGTCGTGTGCGCACGCGCGATGATGCTGATGATGTGCTGCAAGATGTCTGGTTGCAACTCGCTTCGCAACCCGAACTCGAAGCGATCGAACAAGTAGGTGCTTGGCTTTTCCGCGTAGCGCGCAACAAGATCACAGATCGTTACCGGAAGAAGACCACCACCGCTTTGGAGGAACTTCACATCGAAGATGATGATCAAGGCATCGGCTTTCAGGACATCCTTTTGGCCGACGACAACGACCCCGATCTAGCAGAGCTGAAACGCATCTTCTGGGAAGAGCTCATGATCGGTTTGGACAAACTTCCCGAAGTGCAACGCGAGGTATTCGTGCGCAACGAGTTGGAGGATGAAACGCTGCAGTCCATCGCCGATACAAAGGGCGAACCCCTCAAGACCATCATTTCACGCAAGCGTTACGCCGTTCAGAAACTGCGCGAACACTTGCGCAGCACCTATCATGAACTACTGGGCACGCCGCCCGATAATACCCAACGAAAATGATGCCGTTCAAGCGTCCATACTTCTTCTTTCCATTCCTGTTCATCGGCGCGGCCTTGCTCATGGCCGCTGTTGTCATGCTTCTGTGGAATGCGATCCTGCCCGATCTCACCGGCTGGGCAGAACTCACATTTTGGAAATCGCTCGGTCTCCTCGTGCTTAGTCGCATCCTCTTCGGTGGCTTCGGCCGCGGTCGCTGGGGACGCGGCGGTGGGCCTAAGGGATCGCACGGCCCACCTTGGCGCGAGCGTTGGAAGAGCATGACCGATGAAGAACGCCAGACCATGAAGGCACGTTGGCGCGAGCGCTGTGGACCGCGCTGAATTATTTTCGTTCTGTTTGAAGTAATTCGCGGAGCTATCCGTCCACCTTCACATGGACACCAACTATCAACCCTACCGGACTCCGATCTGGAGGCTAGCGCTCGGAGGCGTGATCGCAGGCGCTGCACTTTACTTTTTCCCATTCCTCTTCCACATGTTGGGCTTCTTCCTACTGGCCGGACTTTTCTTCCGGATCATCTGGGGCGGACGCAGGCAACACATGCGCATGGCTTGGGCGCAAATGAGCGATGAACAACGCGCCCAATTCGGTGGCCGTTGTGGCGGCCGACACCGCGGACCGTGGCAGCGCAACACACCAGGAACGCAAACACAACCTTGACAGATGAGAGCACGACGCACTTGGGTCATGCTGCTCTTCGCAGCCGCCACCTTCGCAACTTTGTACTTCAGCATGGGCCCACGAACCCATGGCTGGCATCGCAATGGCCACCACGGGTGTGCGCAAAGCGAGGTACATTCCTAGCTGAAGTTCAACGTTAACGTTGAGCACCGATCATTGGCGCTTGATGGGCGAGCGTGGCATTTCATCCCACATGGTCCGTGGAATGTGGACCACGACCGAGGAGAGTACACCCCACGATATAGGAGCCGTTGCTTTCCTCGCCAACTAACAGAGTTCATCTATTCCCTTGATCGCCAAACGGTCGGCCGCCTATGAACACGGGCTGGTATGGAAGGGCATGGACAATGCTTGTCATGGGCAGAACCTGAAGCCATGAGCACCTTTACCTACCACCCTTCTGAATTGCGGATCACACGAACAACAGCTGAAGTGGAGCGTCACAATTGGCTCAACAATTTGCGATCACGTTTGAACCCGTTGGACATGATCAATGCCGATGTAGGATCGGTTTCCTTCTTGGATCTGGATAGCGGGGCCATGGCTGCCGCATGCGGTGTGGGTGCCTTGCTCACCTTGGTCATCGCATTGGGCTTGTAGGTAGAGGGCTGTTTGGTTCCAGGCTGGTAGCAGGCCGCTCGCACCATCGCAAGGGTATCAGTTTAACCAGCATCAAAAAGTAGTGCACTTGATCGGCCCGCCCGCTGCAAAAGCCGCCGAAGCCATTGTGCTTAGCGAGCGCATGCGGGAGTTCCTTGGTCTGTTGTGCCACCCCAAAGGCTACACCTACAAGTAGATCGCCGCCATCATGCACATATCCATCAGCACCCTGCGCAAGTGGCGCGATCGCATCCGCGACCGGTATGGCCCC
>JADKFY010000028.1 GCA_016717305.1 Flavobacteriales bacterium | reverse complement strand
AATGACAAAGACACTGAAAGGCAGTGTCAAATCGAGAAGTTTGAGGAGATGGTCCGTTCGGCATAGGATCACGTATGTGGATCGTAAACAAATCCCAAAACGACGATGCCACGCGCTAAAAAGAAACTGGTCCTAACGCAACCGATCAAGGATGGATTGAAAGCCATCAAGGTCCAGTTGGACCACCGTACAGTGATCACCCTTGCAAGCCTTAAGGCGCTGGACTTTTGGAAGAAGCGATATCCGAAGGCAGTTGTGATCGGGTGATCACAGTCCTTCCACGTACCGCCTATCGTTCGCCAGCCTCGGCACTTTGCTTTGTGCATCGTTCATGCCGCGCGCTTTCATCCAGCTTGCGAACGAACCTCTGGGCAAAGAGGTGATCATTAGCGGACGTAGCACCTTACCGGCGATCAGGTCCTTGTAGTAAGGATTACGCTGTTGCAAGGCCTTGTCGATCTTGTCCGCGAACAATTGGGGATCCGCTGGCTGCGCCGCGAATTCGATGAACCACTCGTGATGCGGTAGCCCCGCGGTCGGGGATAGCTGTGGGGCCACGGTGAACTCCGCCACCTCACACCGTACTTGGGCCATCGCATCTTGCAGTGCCCCTTCCACTTCCTCTGCGATCACATGTTCCCCGAACGCACTGGTGAAATGCTTGGTGCGGCCAGTAACGACCATACGTGGCGGTGAAAGCGAAACGAATTTGATCGTATCCCCGATCTCGTAGCCCCACAGGCCGGCGTTGGTGTACAGGATCAAGGCATATTGCACGCCGATCTCTACCTCGCCTATGTGAAGGACACCCACTCCACTGCCCCTCTCCCAAGGAGAGGGGTTCCCTGAAGCAATTGGAAGGAACCCGAAGTAAATGCCATTGTCCAGCACCAGTAGTAGGCCCTCCTCGTTGCTCTTGTCCTGATAAGCGATAAAGCCCTCGCTGGCCGGAAATAGTTCAACGCTTGGCACACTTCCGCCGATCAAGGTTTCCATGCGGCTGCGGTAGGGCGTATAGTTCACTCCGCCGTACACGAACAGGGAGAAATTCGGGAAGACCTCACGTACATTGGCTTTCCCGGTGCGGGCCAAAACGCGTTCAAAATACATCTGCACCCAAGCCGGAATGCCGCTGATCAGTCGCATGTCCGCGCCAATGGTTTCACCAACGATAGCATCCACTTTCGCCTCCCAGTCCAAAATGGTGTTGGTGGCATAACTGGGCATACGATTCTTCAAGAGGTAGCGTGGGACATGGTTCGCCACTATGCCGCTCAGCCGGCCCGAAGGGATGACCTTGGACCGATCCAGTACCGGGCTACCCTGCAGGAAGATCATCTTTCCATCCACGAACTCCGAGCGACCGCTATTGGCGATGTAGGCCAACAGCGCCCTACGAGCGCTCCCGATGTGGTTGGGCAAACTATCCTTTGTGATCGGGATGTACTTCGCACCACTCGTGGTGCCGCTGGTCTTGCACAAGTACATGGGCCTACCCGGCCACAATACGCTCTCCTCTCCGGCCACGACCCGGTCGATGTACGGCTTTAGCGCCTCGTAATCGCGTAACGGAACTGCACGCACGAGACCCTCATGATCATGTACTTGAGCGAGTCCATGGTCCATTCCAAAGGCGGTTTTAACACCTTTACGCAATAAGCCCTGCAACACCTTTCGTTGAGTGGCCACAGGTTCCATGGCACGTCGCATCACCGCTGCGGTAACACGTTTGGCGTAAGGTTTGGCAAATGTGCTTTTAAGGCTCATGTTCGGAACTCAAGGGGCCGGTGCAGGCGCAAGGAGCAAGTTGCATCCTGCCCCCGATCTCTGATCCTGATCTTTCATTGGAACACCATGTACCCCTGCGGGTCCACCGGTTCGCCGTTCAACCAAAGTTCGAAGTGCAAATGTGGACCTGTGGTCAGTTCACCACTGTTTCCCACGATGGCAATGGCCTCACCCGCCTTCACCTTATCGCCTACTTTCTTGAGCAAAACACTGTTGTGCTTGTACAGGCTCAACAGGTCGTTCCCATGTTGGATCGCCAATACATGCCCGGCATCAGTGGTCCAAGCCGAAAGCGTTACTGTCCCGGCCAAACATGCCTTTACAGCTGCATCGGCGTTGGTCACGATGTCGATGCCGAAATGGTCCTGTCTACGGTCGAAAGCACTTGTTACGATGCCACGAAGTGGTGGAAAGAAGAAGATGCCTGCAAGCTCGCGTCGGTCCGAGGTGGCCCTTCCCTCGTTCAAACTGTAAGCCTCTTCCTTGGCAATGCGCGCTCTCAGCAGACTGTCCGCGCGACTTGGCTCCAAGTCAGCCGCATCGGGTTTTGCCGCCAAAGGGGCGAACAGGTTGGCGCTGTCCGCCTTCAACTCCCCGCTTAATACCATTCTCAGGTTCTCCACGTACAGATCACGCTCCGCCACTTTCAATTCCAAGGAATCCGCTTTGATCAAGCCGAGATAGGCGTTCCGCTTGGTCTCCTGATCGGAATAGCCGGGTATGTATCGCTTCAGCGGGGTGAATACGATCACTGCGGTGACAAAAGCGCCATATGCGGTGAACGCCCCGATCGCCAACAGCAGCACATTGAGCCGGTTGAGCCGCATGCTGAATCGCTCCTCGAACGTGCTGTCGTTGATCAGCAACAAGCGATACTTGTCCTTCAGCTTGCGCAGCCACTTCAATTTTTGGCCCTTGGCCGGGGTTGAACGAGTTAAGGACATCGTGTGCAAATATCGTTGCTACCGATCCTAACACGGTTATTGGACCAGGGCCAAATGCCAAGGAACAACGATCAAGCCCCACCCGAACATGCGCCTCCTGTAATGACCCATGTACAATTTCCAGAGCACCCGATCGTTCAGGTCCGGTTGCTTGGAATATCTTCGCCCGTTCGTGCCAATGCACGTTATCCTTCCCTTGTTGCAGCGCATACCATATCGAACCTTGGCCCCGATCATGTTGGTGGCCACCCTGCTACTGGGTTGCTCCCAGAACAAGGACGGGGTGATCAACCGGGCATTCCACCGTCTTACAGCGCGCGATAACGGCTGGTTCAACGCCAATGAAAAGTTGAAGGAGGTGGTAGTCGGGATCGAAACGGCACATGTGGACAACTATGACGAGGTGCTGCCGCTCTTCATCTACGGCACACCGGACCAAGCCAAGAGCGCAACCCCGGAACTGGAGAAGTGCATAGACAAGTGTTCCCTTGTGATCGAACGGCACTCCATGAACATTGGGGGAAAGGAGCGGAACAAGTGGATGGATGACACTTGGTTCGTACTGGCCAAAAGCCAGTTCTACAAAGGGAACTACTACGAGGCCGAGCGTGGCTTTACCTATGTGAGCCGCCGGTTCAAGGACGGTAACCGAAAACTGGAAAGTCTGGTCTGGCTCGCCCGCACCGCGATCCAATTGGAGCAATACGGTAAAGCACAAAGCGCATTGGACCAGATCAACGACGAGAAGAAATTGCCAAAGAAGTTCGACCACGGCGAACTGGGAGCCGTGCAAGCCGAGTTGGCCTTGAAGCGTGGCAAGGTGGATGATGCCATCGTTCACTTAGAGGCCGCCATTCCCAAGGCCAACAAGAAGAAGGAACGCGTGCGGTGGTCATTCATCTTGGGCCAACTTTACCAAGTCAAGAGCTTGGACGAGAAGGCCATTGCCCAATTCGCGAAAGTGGTGAAGATGAACCCGCCCTACGAAATGGCGTTCCAAGCGGAGATCTTCCAGGTCCTTGCATTCAACCGTGGCGATAGCAAAAGCCTGCGGAAGAAGCTGAAGCGCATGTTGCGCGACAACAAGAACATCGACCACTTCGATATGTTGCACTACGCCGTGGCGGACCTGGACATGAAGGAAAGGAAACAGCCCGAAGCCATTGAGCAACTGGAGATGAGCGCAAGGGTCAGCACAACGGACCAGAAACAAAAGACCAAGACCTTCCTGAAGCTGGCCGATATCTACTTCGATGATCGGGAATACAAGAGCGCCCAGCAGTACTACGATAGCACGCAGACCTTGATGGCCGAGACCCACCCGCGGTTGGAAGAAGTGAAGACACGGGCCCGCGTTCTTGGCGAACTGGTGGAGCAACTGGCCATTATCCAGCTGGAAGACAGCTTACAGGAATTAGGCAAGTTGGATGAAAAAGACTTGGAGAAGAAGATCCGGGGTATGATCCGTGATCGTGAGCAAGAAGAAGCGGAAAAGGAACTGGCCGAGGAGGAGGCACGAGCGAGGCTTGATGCTGCACCACCACCTGCGAACAAGCCGCCCACTGCCGGTGGACGAGGGACTTGGTACTTCTATGACCCGCAGCAGATCGCACGTGGCCAGACCGATTTCAGCAAGAAGTGGGGACCCCGCAAGTTGGAGGATGATTGGCGCAGAAAGGACAAAGGGGGTAGCGCCTTGTTCGAAGGCGAGGAAGAAGATTTGGCCGACGGGACCACAGAAGAAGATAACGAAAAGGAAAAGGCCGAAAGCGAGTGGAAGGACCCGGCATTCTATACCAAGGACATTCCTGTGGACGATGTGGCGCTGGAAGCATCCAACTCGCGGATATGCGGCGCGCTGTACACCAGCGGCATGATCTACAAGGAACAACTTAAGGATGCCGACAACGCGATCGAGAGCTTTGAAGTGCTCAACGGTCGTTTCGAAGAATGCCGTTATACGCCCGAGAGCTTTTATCAGCTCTACCGCATCTATCTGGAAAAAGAAGAGACCACCAACTATTTCTCGCCGGACGGCACAAGCTCCAAGACCTACGCGGACATTATCCTGGAACGTTGGCCCGACTCCGAATTCGCCCGACTGGTGCGTGACCCGAATATCCTACAGGCCGATGAGGCGCGCAAGGCGGAAGAGGAGTTGGCCTACAAAGAGGTCTACGACAGGTACCGGCAATACATGTACGGTTCGGTGATCACTTCCTGTGGCAATGTGATCGAGAATGAACCGCGCAACCACTTCCTCGCCAAGTACCATATGCTCCGGGCAATGGCGATCGGTGGCATGCGCGATGTAAGTGGGTACCGTAATGCATTGACAGAGGTTCGCACCAAGTTCCCGGGCACCGATGAGGACCGAGCAGCAGGCGACTTATTGGCGGCTTTGGAAGGTAGCCATAAAGCACCTCCACCACCGATCAAGGCCGAAGGGACCAAGGGCGAATACAAGACCGCTTCCGGGCCGCACTACTACGTGCTCATCGTCCCCAATGAAGGGAACGACATCAATTTGATCAAAGCCGCGATCTCCAATTTCAATTCGGCCTTCTTCCCCGGCACTCCTCTGGAAATAACCAGCAGCTTCCTGGACCCTCAGCGCCAAGTGGTCATGCTAAGCCCGTTCGAAAGCAAGGCCAAGGTGGTGGAGTACCACGCCTTGTTCGCCAGCGGAAACGAAATGCTCGTGGGAGTGAATGATCAGGAATTCCCGGAATTCGGGATCGGCACCGATAATTACGCCCAACTGTACAAGACCAAGGACGTGGAGGGCTACGTGACCTTCTTCACCGAAAATTATCTGGGACCACAGTAGGATACAACTTGTGAAAGGCTGTTCTTGCGGTGCCTCTTGCACCATTGGTCCATCGTCGTAGGATAGTTGCCGATCCGCCGTGAAGACTCCCGATGAACACGGTCCGTCCCTTCAAAAGGCAGGCCTAGGAAAACTGCCAGTGGGTATTACCTTTGACAGCTCTCTGTATCCACCCAGCAACTGAAGGAACATGTTCCGTAGTGATAAACCCGCTCCCCCCGCCCCGATGAACAAGACCACCGAACCCGTTAGCCCAGGCAAGATCAACAGCATCATGGAGGGCACTTCCATTGAAGGGGAGATCAAGAGCGATAGCAATATCCGCATTGATGGTCGTGTGAAGGGTACGGTGAACGCGCGTGGTCGCGTGATCGTTGGCCAGACCGGCGTGATCGAAGGGGAGGTGATCTGCCAAAGCTCAGACATTGAAGGCACCGTTATCGGCAAGGTGAATTGTCAGGACCTCCTGAGCCTGAAGGCCACTGCGAAATTGCAGGGGGATATCAACACGAAGAAATTAGCCATTGAACCCGGTGCCGTATTCACTGGTAATTGCAGCATGAGCGGCGGTGTGGTAAAGGAAATGGACCCCGTACGCTTGCGCACCGACAACTCCATACAACGTCCGGAACAGGCCACCGCCACGCGTTGATCACCGATGACGACCCGACGTTGGTCGTTCTTGGCCCCATTGGCCATTTTCACCTTGTGCTGCGCTGCCGTCCTACTGGGTGTGCTCTTCCTCGTGGGATCACCGATGAAGGCCCATTACTTGGTCATACTGCTGTACTTCGCTGGATTGACTGGTCTCCTCCACGCTTGGCAAGAGGACGGATTGATCTCTGACCCGAAAGGCTTCGTGCGTCGATTCATGACCGCATTGATGGGCAAGATGCTCCTGTCCTTGGTCGCCCTTATGGTGCTCTTGCTTTTTGCTCCCATCGCCATCCGCGTTCCGTTGGCCTTGAGCTTTGCAGTGCTCTATTTGGGTTTCTTGGTCTTCAGCACCTTGCGCCTTTTCAACTTGGCCAAACAAGCTCCCGCCAAGTGAACATGGAGCAACACCCGCCGGACCTGAAAAAGGTCAAAGAGGGGTATAACAATTACTTGCGCTACACCCGACTGGGCTTTACCATGATGGGGATCATACTGGTCTTCACCTTTGGCGGCTGGTGGCTGGATGGCCAACTCACTTGGAAATTTCCTGTATTCACGATCGTGCTCAGCCTGTTGGGGATCACCGGGAGCATGGTGTACCTATTCAAGGAAACCGGGCGAAAACCCTGAGTTGTCTTGCGATCCGTACACACGAAAAGTGGGTCGATCGAACTCTTTTATACATGGAGCTATCATCATTCCGATGAAGTGTCTACCTTCGCGGCCGCAAACCGGGGGCAACCCTTTGATGAGATCATTCGGAAATATCCTGCGGACCGCGTCCCTACTGATCGGAAGCCTTGCTTTCGGAACATTAGTGGCACAACACGAAGGACATGATCTTCCTGCTAGCGGGACAGTTCAACACGGTGTGGATGCAGTTCCTGCGCATGCGAATGAGGCTCCTGATCACAGGGCTTCCGAAAAGTTCAATCCCGGTAAGATGATCATGGATCATATCGGTGATGAGCATGGCTGGCACCTCTGGGGCCATACTTCCCTCCCACTGCCCGTTATCCTATTCGATACAGAACGTGGCCTGAAGGTGTTCAGTAGTTCACGATTCGATCACGGTCATGCCACTTACGACGGGTATGCACTGATCGACCATACCGTGGTTGCTGTTGATCCACAAGGGCACGAGGACGAAACCGCCTCAGCGAACATTTGGGACATCAGCATCACCAAGAACGTGGTGAGCCTCTTCGTAAGCTTGGGGGTGTTGCTCATTGTCTTCATCTCAGTGGCAAAAGCATATACACGTCGCGCCGGACAGGCACCAACCGGTCTACAGAATCTGGTGGAGCCGATCATCCTCTTCGTACGTGACGATGTGGCCAAGAGCGCCATTGGCGAACACAAGTGCATGAAGTTCATGCCTTACTTGCTCACGGCATTCTTCTTCATCTTCTTGAACAACCTGATGGGACTTGTGCCCTTCTTCCCCGGAGGGGCGAATTTGACCGGAAACATCGCCATTACATTGGTGCTCGCACTGATCACCTTCGTTATCGTTACGGTAAATGGGAATAAGAATTACTGGGGTCATATTCTGGCGATGCCCGGTGTGCCCGCTTGGGTGCTCGTGATCCTTACACCCGTGGAGATCCTGGGTATGTTCCTGAAGCCTTTCGTTTTGATGATCCGGCTTTTTGCGAACATCACGGCCGGCCACATCATCGCGCTCAGCTTCTTTAGTTTGATCTTCGTGTTCGGAGAGACCAATGCTGGTGCCGGATACGGTGTCGCTATCGGCTCATTGGCATTCACCATCTTCATGACCGTGCTCGAGTTGCTGGTCGCATTCATTCAAGCCTATGTGTTCACCTTCCTAAGCGCCATGTACATAGGCGCAGCGTTGGAGGAGCACCATGAGCACAAGGAATCAATCATTTAACACTTTCAACCCCAAACACATGTTCCTTACAGTTCTTCTCGACCTCGGCATTGGTTACGGTATCGCAGCTCTCGGTGCTGGTCTTGCTGCTCTTGGTGCCGGCGTAGGCATCGGCCGCATCGGTGGTGATGCCGTTCAAGCAATGGCCCGTCAACCCGAAGCCATGAACGACCTCCGTGCCAACATGATCCTCACCGCCGCTCTGGTGGAGGGAGCTGCCTTCTTCGCGATGGTGGTTGGCCTGTTGGTGGTGCTGAAGGAGATGCCGGTCGTAGGCTAAGCCACACCGTCGTTGTCTTTTGTTCCGTTCACTTGAACCCGCATTCCCATGCTGCTCGCTAGCCTTGTAGAGCCTTCCTTCGGACTCATCTTCTGGATGACACTGTCGTTCTTGGCGGTGTTGTTCATCCTTGCCAAATTCGCCTGGAAGCCCATTCTGAATGGACTGAAGGAGCGCGAGGCATCCATTGCGGATTCCCTGAATGAGGCCAAGAAGGCCCGTGAGGAGATCGCCGCAATGAACGCACGTAACGAAGACCTGATGCGTGAGGCCCGCGAAGAGCGTGAGGTGCTGCTGAAGGAAGCACGCGACATCCGTGATCGTGAGATCGCCACTGCAAAAGAGCGCGCGAAGGCCGAAGGCGATGCCATGCTGGCCCGTGCCCGCGAGGACATCCGCAACGAAAAGAACGCCGCCATTGCAGAGATGAAGAACGAGGTGGCCCAATTGAGCATTTTGGTGGCCGAGCGTATCCTGAAGGAAAAGCTCGGTGACCCTGCTGCCCAGAAAGCCTTGGTGGACAAAGTGATGGCCGAAGCCGACCAGCGCAAGTCATGAACATCGCCCCGGTCGCATATCGCTACGCTCAGTCCTTGATCAGCCTTGCCAAGGAGCAAGACAGTGTGGAGAGTATACAGGAGGATATGCATCTGGTGGCAACCACCACAGCAGCAAACCATGAACTGGTGGTCCTTCTGAAAAGTCCCGTGGTGAAGGCGGATAAGAAGGTGCTGATCCTCAATAAGATCTTCGCCGGTAAGGTCGGTGAGGTGACCAGCCGCTTTATGGGGATCCTTGTGCGCAAGGGACGAGAAGCGTTGTTGCCCGAGATCGCAGCGGCATACAACGAACTGTACAAGCAGAACAAGAACATTATTACGGCGGAAGTTTCCAGTGCCATTGAACTGAGCGCCGAAGCCTTGGAAAAGGTCCGTGCCCAGGCGATCGAGAAGCACCCCGGAAAGACCATTGAACTGGTACAACGCATTGATCCTTCGTTGATCGGCGGTGTTGTCATCCGAATTGGCGACGAGCAGTACGATGGCAGCGTGAGCCGCCGCCTTAGCGACCTTCGTCGCGATTTCTCCAAGAATCCATACATACCCGCGATCTAACGCACATCCGATATGGCCCACGTACAACCCGCCGAAGTTTCGGCGATCCTGAAAGAAGAACTCTCCGGTTTCCGTAGCGAAGCCGAATTGGAAGAGGTCGGTACCGTCCTTCAAGTGGGTGATGGTATTGCCCGCATCTATGGCCTGAACAGCGTGCAAAGCGGTGAACTCGTGGAATTCACCAGTGGACTGCGCGGCATCGTGTTGAACCTCGAGGAGGACAACGTTGGTGTGGTACTGCTCGGTCCATCCGTGGGTATCAAGGAAGGAGACACTGTGAAGCGCACCAAGCGCATCGCCAGCATCAAGACCGGTGAAGGCATTGTCGGTCGTGTAGTGAACACATTGGGAGAGGCCATTGACGGTAAAGGTCCGATCAGTGGCGAGCTCTTCGAAATGCCGATCGAGCGCAAGGCGCCGGGCGTTATCTTCCGTGAACCTGTGAAGGAGCCGCTCCAGACGGGTATCAAAGCCATCGATGCCATGATCCCGATCGGTCGTGGCCAACGCGAATTGATCATCGGTGACCGCCAAACCGGAAAGAGCACGGTGGCGATCGATACGATCATCAACCAAAAAGAATTCTTCGACGCCGGTAAGCCGGTGTACTGCATCTACGTGGCCATCGGACAGAAAGGCTCCACCGTTGCCGGTACTGTAAAAGTGTTGGAGGAGGCAGGAGCAATGGCCTACACAACAGTCGTTGCCGCCAACGCCAGCGACCCTGCACCGATGCAGTTCTATGCTCCCTTCACCGGTGCTGCGATCGGCGAATATTTCCGCGATACCGGCCGCCCTGCATTGATCGTGTATGATGATCTTTCCAAGCAGGCTGTAGCTTACCGCGAGGTTTCGTTGCTTCTGCGTCGTCCACCCGGACGTGAAGCCTATCCGGGTGACGTGTTCTACCTGCACAGCCGTTTGTTGGAGCGCGCTGCCAAGATCACCGCTGACCAGACCGTTGCCGAGCAGATGAACGATCTGCCCGAAAGCTTGAAAGGAAAAGTGAAAGGCGGTGGTTCATTGACCGCATTGCCGATCATTGAGACCCAAGCCGGTGACGTTTCCGCATACATCCCGACCAACGTGATCTCGATCACCGACGGACAGATCTTCTTGGAGAGCAATTTGTTCTTGAGCGGTGTTCGCCCAGCGATCAACGTGGGTATCAGCGTAAGCCGCGTAGGTGGTAATGCGCAGATCAAATCCATGAAGAAAGTGGCCGGTACATTGAAACTGGACCAAGCCGCTTACCGCGAATTGGAGGCGTTCTCCAAGTTCGGTAGCGACCTTGATGCGACCACCAAGGCCGTGTTGGACAAAGGTGCCCGTAACGTGGAGATCATGAAGCAGGGCCAGAACCAACCACAGCGGGTGGAGGAGCAGATCGCGGTCCTCTATTGCGGTACCAAAGGCTTGCTGAGCAAGGTTCCCGTCAAGAACATCAAGCAGTTCGAAGCAGAATTCATCACCATGCTGCGCAACAAGCACAGTGATGTGTTGGCGGCCTTGAAGAAAGGTGACTACAACGACCAGATCACCGGAACTCTGGAAACCGTAGCAGCAGACCTTATCAAAAGCTTGGACAACTGATCAGGAAGTCCGGAGTCGGGAGTCTATTGGTCTTGAGTCCAAGACGCGAACAGACTCACGACTAACGGACTCACGACTAATAGACTCCACTTATGGCAAGCCTGAAGGAAGTACGCAATCGGATCGTTTCGGTGAACAGCACCAAACAGATCACCGCAGCCATGAAAATGGTGAGCGCAGCCAAGTTGCGTCGTGCCCAGGATGCCATCATTCGTATGCGCCCTTATGCTGAAAAGCTGCAGGCCATCCTTAGCAATGTAAGTGCCTCTTTGGATAGCAGTGAAGGAAAATTCAGCGCCCAACGCGAAGTGAAAAACGTGTTGTTCGTGGCTGTCGTGAGCAACCGTGGATTGGCAGGCGCCTTTAACACCCAAGTGTTCCGCTTGATCCGCAAAGCAGCGGCAGAAGCAGAAGCCAAGGGCCAAAAGGTCACCGTGCTCCCCATTGGCAAAAAGGCGATGGACGCCTATCGTCGGACGGCTTACTTCAATGCTGCATTGCCAACAGACTTGGCCAATTTGTATGATGGGCTCAGCTTCGATAAAGTGGCACCCGTGGCCGAGTTGATCATGGATCGTTTCGCCGATGGCACCTACGATAAGGTGGTGATCGTCTACAATAAATTCAAGAACGCCGCCGTGCAGATGGTCACGGACGAGGAGTATTTGCCTGTACTCCCGCCAGCCGCCGATGAAGCTACGAAGGCTTCCACCGTGGACTACATCATGGAGCCGGACCGCAAGACGATCGTAGAGGAGATCATCCCCAAGAGCTTGAAGATCCAACTCTACAAGGCCCTGCTCGATAGCAATGCCAGCGAACACGGTGCCCGCATGACCGCCATGCACAAGGCCACCGACAATGCCGATTCCCTTTTGAAAGACCTGAAGCTGTCCTACAACAAGGCGCGTCAGGCATCCATCACCAACGAGATCCTGGAGATCGTTGGAGGGGCGGAGGCCTTGAAAGGGTAATTACATCTACCGGTTTGCGCGTAGCGATTAAGGCGTGTTCGCCCGCTTGCGGCCTGCGGCGTGTTTGGGCGGCGCCCCGTCCAGCCCGGGCCGGGGGGGGGGGGGGGGCGGGGGCCCCCCCCCCCTTCTCAGAACGCACTGCTCGTCATTCTCCGCTGCCTTCCGCTGTGCGTGCCGTAGTACATGATCGAGAATTCGAATGCGCCGTTCTTCCGGGTGTAGTTGCGTAAGGGTGATACGTTCACGTCGTAACTGAACCGGAAAGCCGCGTTATTGTGCTTCAGACCTACTTGTGCGATGATGGCATCGCGGACCCGGTATGAGCAACCCACCACCGCGCTGTACGTAGTGCCCATGATCCCGATCTCCGAAAGGAGGCCTGCATTGACCATTTGGTCCTTGCCTTGGAGCATGTACAACCCCATGGGGATCAGGAAAACACTTGTTGCCACCTCTATGCGAGCGCCCCCATTCGCGGAGAAGCGGATCGGCAGATCGCTCTTTGTAGTTCGTAGGATCGATTCATTCGGTGTGGTGACATGGAACATCGCGAAGTTGCCGAAGGGGTTCACGCGCTTGCGGGCATGTGTGCTGCGGTACGCGATGCCAGCGGAAATATCAGGCATCAATCGTGCACCCCGCTGAAGGACTTCCCCAGAGGGCAGGTCGCTGTCGAAGTACCCATCATTGTATTGTTCGTCCCAAAGCAATTGCTGCGTGTTCACCTTCTTATAGACCAGGCCTAGTTGCAGACCCACGGATAGTGTGTGGTGTGACTTGGGATCCGAAACATTGTATGCACCGGACAACCCGAGCTGGAACGTGTTCAAGATACCGGCCATGTTGTAATTGGTCATGTAGAGACCCGCACCAAAGCGCTTCTGCAACGAGACATCATAGGCGAAGCCCGTGGTGAGGAACGCACTGGTCAAGCTGTTCCACTGGCTCCGTACGTTGCTGGTCATCCGGAAATCGGCATTCTCGTACATGCCCGTTAATGCCGGGTTCAACGTGTTGGGTGCAGCTTCGTACTGTGAGAGATGCGCATCCTGGGCGAAGGCGCCGGTACCTACGCACATGGCGAGTACCATTGCAAGTGGTGAATTCATGTTCTTCATCTTCCTCCTCTTTTTAGCGTACCAATGTCATTTTACCGGAGCGATCATGGAAAGCTCCATCGGTCGATGTGGCGATCACGGAATACACATACACCCCGTTGATCTCCGGCTTACCCTCGTGCGTTCCGTCCCAACCGAATGTGGGGTCCGTTGTCTCAAAGACCAATTCGCCCCATCCGTTGTAAACTTTCAAATGCATGGTCTCGAATGGACCTCCGCGGACGTAGAACACATCGTTCACGCCATCGCCGTTCGGACTGAACGCATTTGGTAGTTTCGGCGGAAGGATGTCCTTCACCTCGATGCTGATGAGCAGCGAATCCTGATCCGTGCATCCTGCAGCATTCGTCACTGTTTGGATGATGATGAACTGACCATCTTCGGTGTACTCGTGCACGGGTTCCGCAGTGATCGCCCCTTGGCCATCGCCGAAGTCATACAACCAGTTCGTAGCACCGAATGAATTGTCGGTGAACTCGATCGGCGTATCCGTGAAGGGATCACCGGTGATGCTGAATCCGGCCACTGGCGCATTCAACACATCGATCGTTTGCGTGATGGTGCTGCTACATCCGTTCTGCGCGAAGACGGTCAACGTTGCGAGGTATTGGCCTTGCGTGTCGAAGCTGGTCGTTACCTGCGGCCCTGTGCCGATCGTGTTGTTACCGAAGCTCCAGTTCCAACCGATGATCGGCGCACCTGTGGTAGTACTAGTGCTGGTGAACTGTGTCTGTGATCCCGCGCAGGCATTGCTCACTGTGAAGTCGGCTTGCAGTGGGTTCACAAAGGAGAGCATCAGTGTATCGCTCATCGCCGCACACACCCCGTTGCCGGTAGTAGTGAGGATCATGCGCACGGTACCGAGTTGCTCATCCGTGTTGCCGGGCTGGTACGTCGCATTCGCTGCAGTGTTGCTTGGCAGGAACACGCCTGAACCGTTCGAGGTCCATAGCACACCATTCGCTCCGGTGAAGCCACCTGTGAGATCTACTGTTGCACTCGCATCGCACACGTTGATGTCGTTTCCTGCACTCACCGTTGGAACTGCTTGCAGCGCCACCATCGCGGTATCGGCATCCGCAGGGCAACCCATGTTGCCTGTGGTCGTGAGGATGAAATTCAACTCGTTGAACACCATGTCCGTGGCGCTTGGCACGTAGGTGGCTCCGAGAGTCGAAGCATCAGGCAGGAAGGTTCCTGTTCCGTTGGTGCTCCACACACCGCCGCTTACACCGGTGATGCTTCCGCTGAGCACGATCGGATCCATGTCCGCGCACACCGTTTGGTCAGCACCTGCATTCGCAATGCGTGTAGGTCCAATGTCGATGAACACGGAGTCCGATGCGTTGCCGCACGTTCCCGTACCGAAGGCCGTGAGGACCAGGTACACGCCACCAGCGATGCTATCGTTCGCGGTCGGCACGTAGGTCGCGTTCAGTGTATTCACATCCGGAGTAAAGCTGCCCGCACCCATCGTGATCCATTCCACCGAGCCTTGGTTCTGTGCATTGCCATTCAGTTGCACCTCTTCCAGACCACTGCAGAGCAGCACGTCTGCACCCGCACTAACGGTCGGTGGCACATGGTAGCTCACTACCAGCGTGTCGCGACCAGCAGGACAACCTTGGTTGTTGGTAGTGCTCAGGATCAAGTTGATGTCTCCGATCGCATAATCCGCTGCGCCGGGGATGTAGGTCGCATCAAGTGCGCTGGCATTCGGCATGAAGGAACCAGTGCCACTAGTGGACCAAGTGCCCGTCGTCGTTCCGGCCACCACCCCGTTCAGGGCGACGTTCGGATCGGTGCTGCAAGAGATCACATCCGCGCCGGCCTCTGCGTCCAGACCACCACCGAAGCTGATCACCAACTGATCGGATACCGCGCTACAAGGTGCCATTCCCGTGGTGGTCACGGTGAGCGTCACGTTTCCAGCGAGGCTATCCGCAGCGCTTGGTGTGTACAGCGTAGCAAGAGCATTCGGGTCGAAGAACGTGCCTGTTCCCGAAGTGGTCCACATGCCACCGCCCGCGTTCGCAGCGTTCGCCGTGACCTGCACCGGAGCCGCCGTGCAAGCAATGATGTCCGCACCTGCGGTGATGTTCGGTAGCGCGTTCACCGCGATCACCACCACATCCGATGAAGGCAAGCAAGAACCGCTCGTGATGGTAGAGAGCGTGAGCTGCACCTGACCCGCCGCGATATCCGATGCACTCAATGTGTAGGTTGCATTCGGGTTCGTGGTGTTGCTGAAGAAGCCCGAACCACTGGTGCTCCACTGTACACCCTGTGCACCACCGCTGAAGTTACCGGCAAGTTGTGCGATCGGCGAATTCGCGCAGAGCGCCTGGTCGTCACCAGCATACGCGAAGGTGCTGCTGCCGAAAGTGAGGACCATCTGGTCCTGCTGCACCGGACAGGTACCCGTGTTGGTGGTAGTGAACGTGAGCACCACTGATCCGTTCGTCACATCAGCGACAGAGAAGTAGTACTGCGCGTTCAACACATCGGCGCTCGGGTTGAAGGTCCCGGAACCGGTCGTGGTCCAAGTGCCCGAAGGTGATCCGTTCTGCACGGTGGCCTGCAGGTTGGCATGGTCGGAGGCGACACACACGCTTTGGTCAGGTCCCGCACTGGCCACGATGCCATCCGTCAGGTAGATCGTCATAACGTCGGTCACTGCGTTACACGTTCCGTTGTTCTGCGAAGTCAGCGTGAAGGTGATCGCGCCGTTCGCGACATCAGCAGCACTGGCCGTATAGCTCGTGTTCATCGCGTTCGCGTTGGCGATGCTGCCGGAGCCATTGGTGCTCCACACACCGATCGTCGTCACGCCCGAGATCGTTCCATTCAGGTCGAACTGCGTCACTTGATCGCAGAAGGTCTGGTCCGGACCGGCGTTCACGTATGGTGCTGGGGTCAAGGTCACCACCATTGCATCGCTCGCGTTGTTACAGGTGTTCGGAGCGCTCAATGTCAGCGTGACACTACCTGCAGTGGTATCCGCAGCACTCGGGATGTAGGTCGGTGTGAGCACTGTGGCATTCGGGAAGAAGGCACCCGAGCCGGAGGTGCTCCAGAGCACTTGGGTCGCATCGCCGCTGAGCGTGCCGGTCAATTGCACCGTGGCATTGTTCGCACAGAAGCTCAAGTCCGCACCGGCGTTCACCGTTCCTGCTGGCAGGATGTCGATGTGTACCGTATCCACATCAGCCACACAAGCACCAGTGTTGTTCGCGGTAAGGATCAAGTCCACACCGAGGGCCAACGAATCCTGTTGGCTAGCCTGATAGATGTTGCTCAAGGCATTCGGTCCGTTCACGAAGCTGCCGGTTCCCAGGGTGCTCCATGTACCAGTGCTCGATGCACCGCTAACGGATCCGTTGATCACCACGGTCAGGTCATCGAAACAGGTCACTTGGTCCACTCCGGCGTCCACTACTGAGGCCGGGGTGATCGTCAGCCCCATCTGGTCCATTGCGTTGTCACAACTGTTCACGCTCCACGTGAAGGTGAGCGTTCCCATGGCCGCATCACTCGCATCGAATTGGTACACGGCATTCGCATCCGTCGCATTCGGCGCGAAGCTGCCCGCACCCGTGGTGGTCCACTGACCTTGTGTCGCGTTGCCCGTGATCGTTCCGATGAGCTGCACAGTATTCGTTGTAGCACAGACGACCTGATCATCCCCAGCGTCCGCGATCGCGTTCGGCAGGATGGTGATGGTCATCACATCGCTCACCATGGTGCACAGACCGTTGTTGGTCGAGATCAAGGTGATATCTACCGTACCGCTCAACGAATCGAGGCTGCTGGCGATATAGGCCGCGTTCAGCGTGGATGCGCTCGGGCTGAATGAACCGGTTCCGGAAGTGCTCCACAGACCCGTGGTGGCACCGCCTTCCACCGTTCCGCTCAATGGCACTTGCAACTGGTTCGAGCAGGTGATCACATCCGCACCAGCATTCACTACAGGCGATGGCGTTACGGTGATCGCGACTTGGTCGGTCACAGCGATACAGTTGCCGTTGCCCGTGGTGGTGAGCGTGAGTTGTACGCTACCCGATCCCAGTTCGAATGCGGATGGAACGTATTGCGCGTTCAGTGCTTGTGCGTTCGGCGTGTAGGTGCCGAGGCCGCCGCTCCATTGTGCAGCTGTTGCTACCGTGATGGAACCATTCAAGGTCACCACCGGGTTGTTCATGCACACATCCAGGTCCGCACCAGCGTTCACTGTTGGCGCAGGTGTGAAGGTCACGACCACCGTATCGCGAACGGCGATGCAGTTGCCATTCCCTGTGCTCGTTAGGTAGAGGGACAAGGTGCCTGCGGCGAGTTCACCAGCGCTCGGTGTGTACACTGGACTCAACACGTTGGCATTCGGCGCGAAGGATCCACTACCACCTGTCCATGTGCCGCCACTTGCGTTGGTGACGTTACCGGTGAGTTGCACCGCGCTGTTGTTCGCGCAGATCTGCAGATCGGTACCGGCATCCACGATCGGAGCACCAGTGAAGACGATCATCATCTGATCGGTGACGGCGTTGCAGAATGTAGTTCCGGTGGATGTCAAGGTCAGTGTGAGCGTACCGTTCGCGATCTCAGCAGCCGTCGGGGCATACTGTGTCGCCAACATGGTGTTGCTCGGGAAGAAGACCCCTGCACCACCGCTCCATGCTCCGCCCGGTGCGTTGCCGACGAAGCCGTTCAACTGCACGTTCGAATTGTTCGCGCAGATCTGCTGATCAGGACCAGCATTCACCACAGGAACCGGATCCACCAGGACCACCAAGCTATCGCGCACGATGGCGCAGTTGCCATTGCCGGTGCTGCTCAGCACCAAGGTGAATTGGCCTGAAGCGATCTCCGCTGCCGTTGGGAAGTAAGTAGCATTAAGCGTGGAATTGCCTGGGGTGTAGGATCCATTGCCGCCGGTCCAGATACCTCCGTTCGCAACGGTGATGGCACCGTTCAAGTTGACTTGTGCGGCATTCGCGCAGACGTGCGCATCAGGACCCGCATTCACGGTAGGCGCAGGAGTGAATTGCAACTGCACGGAGTCGCGGGAAGCGAGACAGCCGCCGTTGCCGGTCGAGGTGAGGAAGATCCATACCTGACCGTTCGCGATCTCAGCCGCGCTTGGTGTGTAGGTCGCGATCAATGCGCTGGAGTTCGGGCTGAAGGCTCCCGCTACACCGCTCCACGTACCACCGGAGGCGTTGATGACTTGGCCAGCCAATTGCGCTACTGCATTGTTCGCGCAGAGTGTTTGCGCCAGGCCCGCTTCAACGATCGGCGCGGCGGTAATAGTCAACACCACTTGCGAAGTCACCGCGTTGCACAAGCCGTTGCCGGTGCTCGTAAGCGTGATCGTTGCTGTACCGGCAGCGATCTCCGCATTGCTCGGCGCGTAGGTCGCACTCAGGTTCGTGGCGCTCGGCGAGAACGTTCCTGCACCGCTCCAGATACCGCCCGTTGCGTTCTGCACGGATCCCGCCAATTGCGCTGCAGGATTGTTCGCGCAAGAGGTCAAAGGTGTACCAGCGTTCACGATCGGCGATGGCGTGATGCTGATCACCACCTGATCATTGACCGGGTTACAGGTGCCGTTGCCAACGGTGGTTAGCGTAAGTGTCACCGTGCCCGCGGCGATCTCCGAAGCACTCGGCGTGTAACTCGCATTCAGCGTGCTGTTGTTCGGGCTGTAGGTTCCGTTTCCACCGCTCCACAATGCACCGGTCGCGACAGTGATCGCACCGTTCAGCGTAACCGCAGCGTTGTTCGCACAGGTGAAGAGGTCCACTCCAGCGTTCGCCGTTGGTGCAGGTGTGAACGTGTAACTCACCTCGTCGCTCACCGCGACACAACCATTGTTGCCCGTGGTGGTCAGCGTCAATGTCACTTGGCCAGCTGCGAGTTCGCCGGCAGAAGGTGTGTACACCGCATTCAGTGCGTTCGCGCTCGGCGTGAAGGTTCCACCCGCACCGGACCAGGTACCACCGTTCGCAACAGTGACACTGCCGTTCAGTTGGACGCTCGCGTTGTTCGCGCAACGCACGCCATCAGCACCGGCGTTCGCGGTCGGCGAAGCGGTGAAGGTGATCAACACGTTGTCGGAAACCGGTACACAGTTGCCATTGCCGATCGTCGTCAGCGTCAGGTTGAGGGTGCCCGAAGCGACCTCAGCAACTGTTGGTGTGTAGACCGCGTTCAGCGAGGCGATGCTCGGCGTGAATGTCCCCGAACCACCACTCCACTGGCCACCACCGGCACCACTCACGGATCCACCGAGTTGTACTTGTGCGTTGTTCGAGCAGACCGCGATGTTATTACCGGCGTTCGCGCTCGGCGAGGCAATGATGGTGATCACCATCTGATCGCTCACCGCATTGCACAAGCCGTTGCCGGTGGAAGTCAACGTAAGTGTTGCGCTACCCAAGGCCACTTCAGCAGGGCTCGGGAGATAGGTCGCGTTCAAGGTGTTCGCGTTCGGAGTGAAAGATCCACCACCGCCGCTCCAAACACCGCCAGTTGCGATGGTCACGGAGCCGCTCAGGATCACCGTCGGATCGTTCGCGCACACGGTGCGATCCAGACCAGCGTTGACCACAGGGCTCTGCGAGAAAAAGATCGTCATCTGATCGCTAACCGATGCACATGAACCGTTACCGGTGCTGCTCAGGGTCAGGGTCACAGAACCGTTCGCGAGTTCAGAAGTGCTCGGCGTGTACATCGCGTTCAGCGCGTTGATGCTCGGCGAGAAAGTGCCCGTACCGCCGCTCCAGATGCCACCGCCCGCGTTGCTCACGGAACCGGCCATTTGCACGTTGGAGTTGTTGGAGCATACGGTCTGGTCCACACCGGCGATCACTACTGGTGCTGGCGCGATCGTGATCAGGACTTGATCCGATACGCCGTTGCACAAGCCGTTGCCGGTGCTGCTCAGGGTAAGTGTTACTGTGCCCGCGGCGATCTCACCGAGCGTCGGTGTGTAGGTCGCGTTCAAGTTAGTATTGCTCGGATTAAAAGTTCCCGAACCACCGCTCCATACACCGCCGGTCGCGTTGTTGACCACACCGGTCAACTGCGCAGTGGATTGGTTCGCGCAGGTGGAGATGTTCACTCCTGCATTCACGATCGGCGCAGGTGTGATGGCGATGACGATCTGATCGCTCACCGGATTGCTGTTACCATTACCCACCGAGGTGAGTGTCAAGGTCACTGTGCCTGCTGCGCGTTCCGCAGCGCTCGGTGTGTAGATCGCATTGAGCGTGCTGGTGTTCGGATCGTACGTGCCTGTGCCACCGGTCCAGATACCGCCGGTCGCGATGGTGATCGCGCCATTCAGTTGAACAGCCGGGTTGTTCGCACAGACCGTTTGGTCCGGACCAGCATTCGCCGTAGGCGCAGCACCGAATGTGATCGTCATCTGATCCGTGGCAGGTGAGCAACTTGCATTGCCGGTTGTGATCAATGTCAGTGTCACACTACCAGCCGCTATCTCTGCTGGGGTTGGCGAGTACACCGCGTTCATCGTGGTACTGTTCGGGTTGTAGGTGCCCGCACCACCGGTCCATTGTGCGCCGGTGCTGATGGAGAAGCTACCCGCGAGCGTTGTGTTCGCGTTGTTGCTGCTTACCGTCTGGTCCGGACCCGCATTCGCGACCGGGGCTTGGGTGTATGTGATCGTTACCGCATCGTTAACCGCAGCGCAAGTACCGTTACCGGTCGTGGTTGCGATCAACGTTACCGATCCGTTCACGACTTCAATTGGGGAAGGTGAGTAAGTGATGTTCTGTGCCGTGCTTCCAGGGCTGTACACACCGGATCCACCGGACCACTGCACACCTGTAGAGACACTGATCACTGCATTCAAGGTAGCGGTGGCGTTATTACCGCACACCGATTGATCCACACCGGCGTTCGCTGTCGGTGCAGGAGTGATCGTATAGGTCACGTTGTTCGTTACCGCGTTACAGAGACCGTTGCCCGCAGAGGTCAAGGTCAGCGTCACCGTGCCCGCAGTGATCTCCGCAGCAGTCGGCGTGTAGGTCGCGTTCAGCGTGATGTTGTTCGGGCTGAAGGAACCAGCGCCTCCGCTCCATACTCCGCCCACAGCACCGGTCACGGTACCGTTCAAGGCGATGGCCGCAGCGTTCGCGCACACACTTCCGTTCGTACCTGCGTTCACGATCGGCGCAGGTGTGTACGTGATGATCTTCGTTGATGTAGCAGGTGTGCAGTTGCCGTTGCCGGTCGTGGTCAAGGTCAGTGTTACTTGTCCGGCGGCCAGGTCACCAGCACCCGGGTTGTATGTCGCATTCAGTGTGTTGGCGTTTGGGGAGAACGTGCCGGTACCGCCCGTCCATGTTCCACTAGTCGCGACGACCACACTTCCTCCGAGTGCCACTGCGGCGTTGTTCGCGCAACGCGTCACGTTCGCACCAGCGTTCGCGGAAGGTGGATCGGTGAAGGTCAACAGCACTTGATCGGTCACGGCGTTGCACAAGCCATTGCCGCTGGTGGTCAAGGTCAGCGTCACACTACCAGCCGCGATCTCTGCCGCAGTCGGCGTGTAGATCGCGCTCATGTTCGTGGTGCTCGGATCGAAAGTGCCCGCGCCACCGCTCCAAATACCACCCGTGGCGATGGAGAACGCACCCGACAAACCGGTGGATGCATTGTTCGCGCAAAGCACACGGTCCGCACCGGCGTTCGCAGTCGGCGCAGTTGTGATGCTGTATGTCACTTGATCGCTCACAGCATTGCAATTGCCATTGCCTGTGGTTGTCAGAGTGAGCGTCATGGTTCCGGCAGTACGTTCAGCAGCGCTCGGTGTGTAGGTGGCATTCAGCGCGGTATTGTTCGGCACGTACGTGCCCGTGCCTCCGCTCCAGGTCGCACCTGTTGCACCCGTGAGCGCACCAGCCAACGAGATCACGGAGTTGTTCGCGCACACTGTTCCGTTCACTCCGGCATCCACCGTTGGTGCAGGCGTGAAGGTGATGACCTTGGTGTCCGATACGGCGATGCAATTACCGTTACCAGTGGAAGTCAGCGTCAACGACAACGTACCCAAAGCGAGTTCTGCAGGTGTGGGCGTGTAGGTCGCGTTCAGCGTCGTGTTGTTCGGCGTGAAAGATCCCGCGCCACCGCTCCAGATGCCGCCCGTGGCGACACCGACCGTACCACTAAGCGATACGGCTGCGTTGTTCCGGCAGACCGACACATCAACACCTGCATCCACAGAAGGACTTGGCGTGAAGCTGACCAGCACTTGATCTGTAACGGCCATGCAGTTGTTGTTGCCGGTGGTCGTCAGCGTCAATGTCACAGAACCGTTCGAGATCTCCGAAGCGGTCGGCGTGTAGGTCGCGTTCATCAGCGTGGCGCTCGGGCTGAAGGTGCCCGACCCGCCGCTCCAGGTGCCGCCCGTCGCAACTGTGAACGATCCGTTCATCGTCGTAATGGCGTTGTTCGCGCAAAGCGATTGATCCGCACCCGCATTCGCCGTTGGTGTAGGTGTGATGCTGAAGTTCACTTGATCGCTCACCGCATTGCAGTTGCCGTTCCCGGCAGAGGTCAGCGTGAGCGTCACCGTTCCGGCATTGCGCTCGGCAACGGTCGGTTGGTAGGTCGCGTTCAGCGTGGTATTGTTCGGCGTGAAGACCCCTGCGCCACCGCTCCAGATCGCGCCGGTCGCACCGCTCACCGATCCGTTCAAGGTGATCAACGAAGCGTTCGAGCAGACGGTTCCATTTGCACCTGCATCCACAACGGGAGCTGGCGTGAAGGTGATCGTGCGTGTGCTGGTGACGGCGTTGCAATTATTGTTGCCCGTGGTCGTCAAGGTCAGCGTCAAGGTCCCCGCTGCGAGTTCCGCAGGGGTCGGCGTGTACACTGCGTTCAGTCTCGTGTTGTTAGGCGTGAAGGATCCCAGACCGCCACTCCAAACACCACCCGTAGCGCCAGAAACGGATCCGGTCATCGTCACTTGCGGATTGTTCACGCAGATCGAAACAGGAGTTCCCGCGTTCGCAACTGGTGCCGGCGTGAAGTCGATCGTGATCTGATCGGCAACAGCGACACAGTTGTTGTTGCCGGTCGTTGACAGCGTCAGGGTTACTGAACCGGTCGCGATCTCAGCAGCAGTTGGCGTGTATGTCGCGTTCAGGTTCGTGGTGCTCGGTGCGAAGGTGCCTGCACCGCCGCTCCAAACACCACCGGTAGCAACCGTGACATTTCCGGCCAGGGTCACCGCAGCATTGTTCGCGCAGCGCGATTGATCAGGACCGGCATTGGCTGTTGGAGCAGGCGTGATCGAATAGGTCACGTTGCTCGATACCGCATTGCAATTGCCATTGCCAACGGTCGTGAGCGTAAGTGTCACCGTGCCCGCAATGCGTTCCGCAGGGTTCGGTGTGTAGACCGCGTTCAGTGTCGCGTTGTTCGGGATGTAAGTGCCCGTTCCGCCGCTCCACACAGCGCCTGTTGCGCCGCTTTGCGAACCGGCCAATGTGATCGCGGAGTTGTTCGCGCATACCGTTCCGTTCGCCCCGGCACTAACAGATGGTGCTGGCGTGAACGTGATCACGCGACTGCTCTGTACTGGATTGCAAGTGCCGTTTCCAGTGCTCGTCAAAGTCAGTGTCAACGCCCCTCCGGCGATCTCAGCAGCGGTCGGCGTATAGGTCGCGTTCAATGTCGCGTTGTTCGGGCTGTACGTTCCCGTTCCACCGCTCCAAACACCACCGGAAGAACCGGAAACGCTGCCGTTCAAACTCACCTGCGCGTTGTTCGCGCAAAGCGATACTGGCGCACCGGCGTTCACCACCGGTGCTGCGGTGAAGTTGATCGTCATCTGATCGGTCACTGCGACGCAACTACCGATACCCGTGGTCGTCAAGGTGAGCGTAACGGAACCGTTTGCGATCTCCGCGGCACTTGCCGTGTACGTCGCACTCATGTTCGTGGTGCTCGGATCGAAGTTTCCATTGCCGCCGCTCCACACGCCGCCCGTAGCAACGGAGAACGAACCGGCGAGCGTCACTGCAACGTTGTTCGCGCACACCGTGCGATCAGCACCTGCGTTCACCGTTGGTGATGGCGTAATGATGAAGGTAACCGCATCGCTCACGGCGTTGCAGTTACCATTGCCCACTGTGGTGAGCGTGAGCGTCACCGTGCCCCCAGCGCGCTCGGCAGCGGTCGGCGTGTACACGGCATTCATGGTAGCGTTGTTCGGGTTGTATGAACCCGCGCCGCCAGTCCAAATCGCTCCTGTTGCACCGGCGAAGGCACCGGCCAGGGTGATGTTCGCATTGTTGGAACACACACTTGCATCTGGTCCCGCATTGACGGTCGGTGCTGGTGTGAACGTGATCACTCGTGCGCTGGAAACCGGATTGCAATTACCGTTGCCCGTGCTGGTCAAGGTCAGCGTGACGGTACCCGCTGCGAGATCGGAAGCGCTCGGCGTGTAGGTCGCGTTGAGCGTGGTGTTGTTCGGCGCGAAGGTGCCCGAACCGCCGGTCCATGCGCCGCCCGTTGCCCCGAATACACTACCGTTCAAACTGACCTGTGCGTTGTTCGCGCAGAGCGAGATGGGCGCACCGGCGTTCACGGTAGGTGCATCGGTGATGCTGATCACCATCTGATCGGTGACAGCATTACAAGTGCCATTGTTCGTGGTCGTCAGGGACAAGGTCACGATGCCTGCGGTGATCTCCGCCGCGCTAGGCGTGTAGATCGCGCCCATGTTCGTGGTGCTCGGATCGAAAGTGCCTGCACCACCGCTCCAGATACCACCGGTAGCGATCGTGAAGGAACCGGTCAAAGCGACCGTGGCATTGTTCGCGCACACCGTGCGATCCAGGCCAGCGTTGGCTGTCGGTGAAGGCGTGATGGTGAACGTCACCTGATCGCTTACCGCAGTGCAATTGCCATTGCCCACTGTGGTGAGCGTTAGCGTTACCGTTCCTGCGGTGCGTTCGGCAGCGCTGGGCGTGTACACCGCGTTGGTAGTTGTGTTGTTCGGGTTGTAGGTGCCTGCGCCACCGCTCCAGATCACTCCTGTCGAAACAGTAACGCCCCCCGCCAAACTGATCGCGGAGTTGTTCGCGCACACCGTGGCATTCGGACCAGCATCCACTGTGGGTGCAGGCGTGAAGGTGATCACGCGGCTATCGGAAACGGCGTTACAAGTACCGTTTCCCGTGGTTGTCAACGTCAAGGTCAGCGTGCCCGCAGCGAGTTCAGCAGGGGTCGGTGTGTAGGTCGCGTTGAGGGTCGTGTTGTTTGGGGTGAAGGATCCCGCGCCGCCGCTCCAGATACCGCCGGTCGCGATCGTCACCGATCCGCCCATTGGTACGCTGGCGTTGTTGCGGCAGAGTGTCAGATCGGGTCCCGCGTTCGCAGTAGGACTTGCTGCGAAGGACAACAATACCTGGTCGGTCACAGCGACGCATGTGCCGTTGCCGGTCGTGGTCAAGGTCAAGGTCACGTTACCGTTCGCGATCTCCACTGCCGTCGGCGTGTAGGTCGCACCCATGTTCGTAGTGCTCGGGCTGAAGGAACCGTTGCCACCGCTCCAAATGCCGCCGGTCGCAACAATGAAGGATCCACTCAAGGTGGCCACCGGGTTGTTGCTGCAAAGGGTTTGATCCGGACCAGCGTTGGTGGTCGGGGCGGGCGTGATCGTATAGGTCACGCTGGATGCAACCGCGTTGCAATTACCGTTACCTGCGGAAGTAAGCGTGAGAGTCACCGCACCGGCCGTGCGTTCAGCGGCGCTCGGTGTGTAGACCGCATTCAGCGTGGTGTTGTTCGGGTTGTACGTCCCCGTACCACCGCTCCAGATCGCGCCGGTCGCACCAATGACCGATCCGTTCAAGCCGATCGTTGCGTTGTTTGTGCAAACCGATCCGTTCGCACCCGCGCTCACGATCGGCGATGGCGTGAAGGTGATGACCTTGTTGCTGATCACCGGACTGCAATTACCGTTTCCGGTGCTGGTCAATGTCAACGTCAGCGTTCCACCGGCGATCTCCGCAGCGGTAGGCGTGTAGGTCGCTGTGAGCGATGTGTTGTTCGGGTTGAAGGTGCCCGTGCCGCCGCTCCAAACGCCACCAGTCGCACCGGAAACAGATCCGCTCAAACTCACCTGTGCATTGTTCGCGCAGAGCGAAACCGCAGCTCCTGCATTCACGACCGGAGCATCCGTGATGTTGATCACCATCTGATCGGTCACCGCGTTACATGTTCCGTTGCCGGAGGTAGTCAAGGTCAAGGTCACGATGCCCGCCGTGATCTCCGCCGCGCTCGGCGTGTAGATCGCACCCATGTTCGTAGTGCTCGGATCGAAAGTGCCTGCACCACCACTCCAGATACCTCCGGTAGCGATCGTGAAGGAACCATTCAGTGCGACTGCGGCGTTATTCGCACACACCGTGCGATCAAGACCTGCGTTCGTCGTTGGAGCGGGCGTGATGGTGAAAGTCACTGCGTCGCTTACCGCACTGCAATTGCCATTGCCCACCGTGGTGAGGGTCAGCGTTACAGTACCTGCGGTACGTTCGGCAGCGCTCGGCGTGTACACCGCGTTCATCGTGGCGTTGTTCGGATTGTATGTGCCAGCACCGCCGGTCCACTGGGCTCCGGTCGAAATGGTGAACGCTCCAGCCAAGGTGATGGCGGAGTTGTTCGCGCACACGGTCGCGTTCGCGCCAGCATCCACAGTAGGAGCAGGTGTGAAGGTGATCGTGCGGCTGTCGGATACAGCGTTGCAATTGCCGTTGCCGGTGGTGGTCAGCGTAAGCGTCAGCGTGCCGGCCGCCAGTTCCCCTGGCGTCGGCGTGTAGGTCGCGTTCAGCGTGGTGTTGTTCGGCGTGTAGGAACCTGCGCCACCGCTCCAGATGCCGCCCGTTGCTACCGTTACCGATCCCCCTAAGGCTACACTCGCGTTGTTACGGCAAAGCGACAAGTCCGCACCGGCGTTCGCGGTCGGGCTCGGAGTGAAGTTCAATTGCACTTGATCGGTAACTGCGATGCAGGTACCATTGCCGGTCGTGGTCAAGGTCAGGGTCACAAGACCGGTCGCGATCTCCGCAGCGGTGGGGGTGTAGGTCGCGTTCAGGTTGGTCGTGCTCGGTGCGAAGGTGCCCGCACCACCGCTCCATATACCGCCTGTGGCGATCGTCACGCCGCCTCCCAAAGAAGCAACCGGGTTGTTGGTACACAACGATTGATCCGTTCCTGCATTCACAGTTGGAGCAGGTGTGATCGTGTAGGTCACGTTGCTCGTTACCGCATTGCAATTGCCGTTGCCTGCGGAAGTCAAGGTCAGCGTTACGGTTCCAGCCGTGCGGTCGGCAGCGGTCGGTGTGTAGTTCGCATTGAGCGTGGTGTTGTTCGGATTGAACGTGCCAGCGCCACCGCTCCAGATACCGCCTGTGGCTCCGATCACTGATCCATTCAAAGTGATCACAGAGTTGTTCGTGCAGACACTTCCATTCGCACCAGCGCTCACTAAAGGAGCCGGCGTGAACGTGATCACCTTGTTGCTCGCAACCGGATTGCATGTGCCGTTGCCCGTGCTGGTCAACGTGAGTGTCAGTGTGCCTGCTGCGATCTCCGCAGCGGTCGGCGTGTAGGTCGCCGTCAGCGTCGTGTTGTTCGGGTTGAACGTTCCTGTTCCGCCGCTCCATGCCCCGCCGGTCGCGCCGGTAACGGATCCGCTCAAACTTACTTGTGCGTTGTTCGCGCAGAGCGATACTGCGGTACCGGCATTCACAACCGGAGCCGGCGTGAAGTCGATCACCATCTGATCGGCAACTACAATGCAACCACCATTGCCCGTCGTGGTCATTGTCAACATCACGGAACCACTGGAGATCTCTCCAGCGGTCGGCGTGTACTGTGCCCCCATGTTCGTTGTGCTCGGATCGAAGGAACCTGCACCACCGCTCCACACTCCACCCGTCGCAACCGTGAACGAGCCGTTCAAGGTGACCACTGCGTTGTTCGCACATACCGTGCGATCCGCTCCAGCATTCGCTGTCGGAGCTGGCGTGATAGTGAACGTCACTTGATCGCTGACCGCATTGCAATTGCCGTTGCCCACAGTGGTGAGCGTGAGCGTTACCGTGCCAGCAGTGCGTTCAGCAGCGCTCGGCGTGTACACCGCATTCAAGGTCGTGTTGTTCGGGTTGTAGGTTCCGGTGCCGCCGCTCCAGGTCGCGCCCGTTGCAACGGTGATCGCACCTGCAAGCGTGATCGCCGAGTTGTTCGCGCATACCGCGGCGTTCGGACCTGCATCAACGGTGGGAGCCGGAGTGATCGTGATCACCTTGCTGCTCGATACCGCTGTGCAATTCCCGTTGCCGGTTGAAGTCAATGTCAGTGTTACCGAACCCGCAGCGATCTCCGAAGCGCTCGGTGTGTAGGTCGCATTCAAGGTGGTCGCGTTCGGGTTGAAGGACCCCGTACCACCGCTCCACGCACCACCCGTTGCGCCGGTCACGCTACCAGTCAAAGCGACCTGCACGTTGTTCGCACAAACCGAAACAGCGGCACCTGCGCTTACGACAGGCGCAGGTGTGAAGCTCAATTGCACTTGATCCGCAACGGCCACACAACCAGCGTTACCGGTCGTTGTCAAGGTCAGTGTTACCGATCCACTGGACACCTCTCCTGGTGTCGGCGTGTATTGCGCGCCCATGTTCGTGGTGCTCGGATCGAAGGAACCTGCACCACCGCTCCAGACACCACCGGTAGCAACCGTGAACGACCCGTTCAATGTCGCAACTGCGTTGTTCGCACAAAGCGTTTGGTCGGATCCGGCGTTCGTGGTGGGCGCAGGCGTGATCGCATAGGTCACGTTCGCGCTGACGGCGTTGCAGTTCCCATTGCCCACCGTGGTTAGGGTCAGCGTCACGGTACCCGCTGTGCGTTCCGCCGCGCTCGGCGTGTAGACTGCGTTCATCGTCGCGTTGTTCGGGCTGTATGATCCCGTGCCGCCGCTCCAAACCGCACCCGTCGCGAGCGTGAAAGAACCGGCCAAGGTGATGTCGGCGTTGTTCGCACACACGGTTCCGTTCGGACCGGCGTTCACTGTCGGCGCAGGGGTGAACGTGATCACCTTGTTGCTTGTGACCGGCATGCAATTGCCATTGCCTGTGCTGCTCAGTGTGAGGGTCAACGTACCCGCTGCGATCTCAGCAGCAGTTGGTGTGTATGTGGCGTTGAGCGAAGTGTTGTTCGGCGCGTATGATCCAGCGCCACCGCTCCAGGAACCACCGGTCGCGCCAGTGACGGAACCAATCAAGCTCACTTGTGCATTGTTGGCGCAAACCGAAACAGCAGCTCCTGCATTCACCACCGGTGCTGCAGTGAAGTTGATCAGCACTTGATCGTTCACAGCAACACAATTGCCGTTGCCGGTAGTGGTCATCGTCAACGTCACCGAACCACTAGAAACCTCGGCCGGATCAGGCGTGTACTGCGCCGACATGTTCGTAGTGCTCGGATCGAATGAACCTGCACCACCGCTCCACACCCCGCCTGTTGCAATTGTGAACGCCCCGTTCAACTGCACCACCGCGTTGTTAGCGCAGCGTGTTTGATCGACCCCTGCGTTCGCTGTTGGCGTTGGCGTGAATGTCACCAACATGCTGTCCGGAACCGCATTACAAACACCGTTTCCGGTCGAGGTCAATTTGATCCACACTTGACCAGCGGTCAATTCGGCCGCGGTCGGCGTGTAGGTCGCGTTGAGGTTGCTGTTGCTGGGCAGAAAGGATCCTGCACCACCGGTCCAAACCCCACCGACCGCATTGAGTATGTTGCCCGCCAACTGCACCACGGCATTGTTGCGGCACACGCTCTGGTCGGGGCCGGCATCGGGGATCGGCTTCGGACTGAAGGTGACGACCATCGCGTCATCTTCGGGTGTACATGGACCGGTGGAGGTCAACCTCAAAGTGACCGTTCCGATCGCGAGATCACCGATGCTCGGATGATAAGCAGCGTTCAGCGCCGTTGCGCTTGGAGCAAATGTTCCGCTGCCTGTTGTTGTCCAGATACCCGTGGTGCTTCCGCCGGAAACCGTTCCAGCAAGGACAACACTGTCACCAGCACAACGCGTTTGATCCGCACCTGCGCTGATATCGATCCGGCCGGAGAATTCCGAGAAAAATCCATAGCGGCAACCCGAGGTTGCGCCACCGTTGATGATCGCCAGAGAGAACACATCGCTCGTGTTGCTGACAATGAACGCCTGGTTCACCGGCACTTGTGTTGTGTTGTATTGGATACGCGCGGCCATCCATTCGCCGCCCGTACCGGGCACCGCTTGGAACGCGGAACCCGGTATCGTTGCCGTACCGGGTCCTGTTACCACAAAGTCGTTCTGTGATCCGTTGCGGACAAGGAGATTCAGGTAGAAGGCCTCGCTGGTACTTCGCGTGAAACTCAGTTGCGTACTACCAGCGCAATTCAGGGGAGGCAGGATCGCCATGCCCTGCTCGCACCCGAAACCGGTAACGTGCACAGCATACAGCGGTTTGGATCCACTGACGTAGGTAGCGTTGTTCGCCGCACCAGCCAAGTAGTCCATGTCATGCCGATAGTACTGACCGGCAAACAGTGTGGCTACAGGAGTCGCATTGCCATCGATGTACACCTGCGTGTTGTTCTGAACGGCCATCACGAAAAGTGATTCGTCTCCGGTGGGGTTCAGAGCACCTTTCACCGCCACGTAATCCGTACCAAGGATATTCACCGGAACGATCTGATCCAACATCAGATCATAACAGCCGCCAGATGGGTTGTGGTTACTGTCGTCCTTAAGGGAGATGGCGACCGGCTTGTTCGACAACACGACCGCGCCCGAGGGGTGGGTCGTGGGATCCGTTTGGTTCGCACCCGTCCAGGCACAGGAATAGGTCTGGCCTTGGTTCAGTGTTACTGTAAAGGGCGTGAGTGCCGGATGGCCATCCACCGGCACCGGCGAATAGATCATCACCAGTGTAGCGTTCTCCGTGGCTACGATATCGAAGGAGGCGTACGCCAGGTTCGGCGCAGTGTATCCGTGGTTGAAGAAGGGGGTATGCTTATGCAATGGAATGTAGAACTCCGTGCCTAGGCCGTTGGCTCCTTTGAGCGCAGCAATGTCCGCGTTGTTCGAGAAGCTCGGTTCGTAGTAGCACGTGATGTTCGCAGTGGCAGAAATGCGCAATCCGGTGTTCAACACCGTGTTCGTGGGCCGCGTCTCCAAGGCGACCTTCAAAGACGTGAGGTCATAGCGCTGGGCCGAGTTGGCGGCCAGGTTCAACACGATCGGCGTGCCGCCATTGAACCCGGCGTTGGCAGGCTGCGAAATGGTCACCATCGCAGGTTGCCCTAACGTGGTGACGTTGATGAAGATCGGCTGATCACCATGCGATGAGGTGACCTCCGGGGGTGCCAGCCAAAATTCGGTTCCGGTTTGTGCTTGGAGATACCCGGTCAAGAGCATTCCAAGCACTAGGAGCAATGCTTGTTTCATTCCAGTAAGTTCAATCCGGCCCATGAGTAGTGGACCGATGCCGTTCTACGCAGAAGGGTCCGTTCGGGTTCCATTCTCCCCAAACAGCACGGACAGGAGGCAGGTCCGCGTTACTTTGGCCCAGCCCTTGCGGTAACCGCCTCCCATGCTCCGCCCCCTCCTCCTACTGCTCATCGGCGTACTCCTAGGGGCTCTCGCTTGGCTTGTGCAAGAGCCGGATGCGGACGCACTTTTAAAGAAGGAAGCCGGACGGATCCAACGCATACTTGATCGTCAGGCCGCCCTGCTCGATGCGAACGCCGCCAAGCGGGCCCACGAACTCGCTGAATTGGGGCCCGAAGAATGGATGCACCATTACGGGCTTGAGTTGGAACGTGAACAACAGCGCAACGGCACGGTTTACATGGGATTCAAAGGCGATAGTCTCGTGTGTTGGTCAGGTCAATTGCGCGCAAAAGCGGTCCTGGACGGTTCTTCAGGCTCTCCGGCACAATGCACGCTGCCCAGTGGCATCTATCAACATGCCGTTTCCAGTATAGGTCTTTTGAGAATGCATGCCTTGGTCCCCGTCTGGAATACACCGCCCGTGGAGAACCTCTATCTGGAACGTGGTTTCCAAGCCACGCTGAACGCACCTAAAAAGCTTGCTGCCCTGCCGACCAACTCAACAGGCCCATTGTTATACGATGCCAATGGAACCCCATTGCTGCGCTTGGCCTGGCGCGACGGCTCCGTGGACGTGGGATCGTGGATCCTTTGGAAGTTGACCCTTATGCTCGCCTGCGCGCTCGCGATCCTGTTGGCCCTTTGGGCGGCTTGTGAGCGGCTGGTCCATCGCGGATCCCCTTTGCTCGGAATAGCAACTTTCATGGTGCTCTTGTTCCTTCTTCGCTGGGCCGTTTTGGCATTCGTACCGGCCGCACCGTTCGATCGATTGCCTTTGTTCGACCCGGCCACCTACGCCACATCCTTCGCCTTCCCTTCATTGGGTGATCTCTTCATGAACGCCACCTTGCTCGCCATCGGCATGGGCTTTATGAACCGCCAGATCAGGGGACATTCCAATGGAAGGCACAATGTTCCCATCGCGATCATGGTATGGGCCGCGACCTTGACCAGCGCAGCGTGGGTTACGCAAATGATCATCGGTTTGGTGAATGATAGTAGTGTGGACCTGGACCTCTTCCACGTGCAACGGCTCAACTTCGCCAGTGGGGTCGGACTTGCGGGGATCGCGATCATTTTCGGTGCGTGGCTGTTGCTCGTTGATGCAGGTGTACACCTTCTGCGTGGAAGGGCTTTCCGCAAAACCAATTGGTGGATCGGCACCATCGCCATTTCCATTTCGATCCTCGTACACCATCATTTCGGCATTCGGGATACGCTCCTGTTCCTTTGGCCCGTGCCCCTAGTACTCCTTTTGTTCCACATGAACGGCACACGCGCTCGGTTCGTTCATGTGCTCATCGGACTAAGTGTACTTTCCATCATCACAGCGCATGTGCTCACCAAGTACACCCACGCACGTGAGCATCGTGAACGACTGGTCCTCGCTGAGCGCCTAAGTGTACGGGAAGACCCCGTCGTGGAGCTGCTCTTCAGGGAAGTGGCACCGGAACTGCGCAGTGATCCGGAACTCTATGCATTGATCACTTCCAACACCCCATGCAACGTGGGTGAACTGGATGCTGCTGTTCGGCAATCGCATTTCGGAGGATATTGGGACCGATATGATGTGCGTGTTTTCGCTTACGATGCTGAGGGAATACCCCGCTGTTCTTCGGAGGGGAATGTGCCGCGTAGTTTAGTGGAGGAGCATCCCACCTACGTCGACCACGCTGCTGTGGTGGACATGCCTGAACTGTTCTTCGATCAAGGCGGGGTTGAAGGGCCTTACTACCACGCACGGGTCGCTGTTATGGCCCGGGAGAATTCCGCGCCGGGCCAATTGATCATCGAGCTGCATCCACGTTCCGTGACACAAAGCCTAGGCTTTCCGGAATTGTTGCTGGCCGGTGATGATCAACTTACCCGACGCACGGACCAGTATGCCTTGGCCCGTTACGAACAAAGCATTTTGGTGGACCGGTCCAACGCACCCGGGATCCCCTTGCACTGGAAGAGGGACCTGGGAAATGATGGTACTGCTTGGTTCGTGGATGGTGGTTTCGAATACTTGGCAAAGGGCTCCGAAAAAGGCACCTTGCTCGTTCTTGGCCTACCCTTACCCGGCCTCGTGGATCGTGCTACCACATTCAGCTACCTCTTCGCATTGTTCAGCGCTATCCTAGCACTCGTTCTGCTCTTGCGCACACTTTGGGTCGTGCGCGGATTACCTCCCATGGGGATCGCCGCAAAGGTGCGTACCGCCCTGCTCCTGTTCGCGGTCGTGGGCCTCTTGGTGTTCGCATACGGTGCCCAACATTTGCTCACCACGCAATACGCGCAACGCATCGAGGCCAAAGGATTGGAAAAGGCTCGGTCCGCGCATGTGGAGCTGCAACAGAGACTCGATGGCCGATCAGCACTCACCAGCGAACGGTCACGCTATCTGGAACACCTGCTCGCACAATTGAGCAACGTGTTGTTCACTGATATCGCATTGTATGATCTTCATGGACGTTTGCTCGCGTCTTCCCGACCCCAGATCTTCTCGGCCGGTTTGCTGGGGCCGCGTATGGACGCAGTTGCATACGCCAAGATCGTGATCGGTCAGGCCGGTTCCTTCGTACATCAGGAAGCGATCGGCACGGCAACCTACCAAAGCGCTTACCTGCCGTTGCAGGATCGGAAAGGAACGGTGCTGGGCTATCTCGCCCTACCCTCTTTTGCAGATCAGCGACAACAAGAACTTGAACGGGCTGATGTATTGGTGACCGTCGTGAACCTCTTCGTGCTCTTTTTCGCTCTAAGCGTTCTTGTTGCGGTGTTCATCAGCAATTGGACAACCCGGCCGCTGGATCTTCTGAAACAGGCGCTGGGACGTGTGGCTTTGGGTGGAACGAATAAACCGATCCGTTATCGCGGCAAGGATGAAGTGGGCCAACTCGTGGAAGTGTACAACCGGAAAGTGGAGGAACTACGCGACAGCGCGGAGAAATTGGCGCGCAGCGAACGCGAAACGGCATGGCGCGAAATGGCCCAGCAGGTAGCACACGAGATCAAGAACCCGCTCACGCCCATGAAGTTGAGCATCCAGCATTTCCAACGCACATGGACCCCAGAAGCGCCAGATGCGGATCAAAAGTTGGAACGGTTCAGCACAGGACTTGTGCAACAGATCGATGCTCTAAGCGGCATCGCGAATGCCTTCGGGGATTTCGCTCGTATGCCGCGTGCAAAACCCGAGGACCTGGACCTTGGTGAAGTCGCCGAAGTGGCGCTTGCGGTATTCACTGGAACCCCCAATCTCCAATTCACTTTGGAAAAGAAGAACAACGGCCCGTTCCTGATCCACGCCGATCGTGAACAACTCCTACGCGTATTCAACAACCTGCTCAAGAACGCCCTGCAATCAGTGCCAGATGATCGGAAGGCCGAGATCCGAGTTGCGCTGGCCCACGATAAGTCCAACGTAATTGTGGAGATCCACGACAACGGAATCGGTATCGCCGAAGCGGATCGTGAGCGGATCTTCCAACCCAACTTTACCACGAAGAGCAGTGGCATGGGCTTGGGATTGGCAATGGTTCAGCGGATCGTAGAAGCGGCAGGAGGCACAGTTTCGTTCACCACGGAAGAAGAGGTGGGTACCACCTTCATCGTTGCTCTTCCACTGCGGACCTAGCGGATATCTTTGGCCGATCGGACCAGAACGAACAGGACCGAATAACCATGACGTACTCGAATTTGCTTATCGACAATAAGGATCACGTCCGCGTGATCACCATCGATCGACCCGACCAGCTCAATGCCCTTAACCGCGAAACGATCGCGCAGTTGGACGACGCATTGAGCGCTGCGGACAAGGACCCCACAGTGCGTGTGTTGATCATTACCGGAAGCGGTGCAAAAGCATTTGTTGCCGGTGCGGACATCAAGGAGTTCGCCGACTTCAGCACCGCCGATGGCAAAGCATTGAGCGCCGATGGACATGCCAAGCTCTTCACCCATGTGGAGCGCATGAGTAAACCAGTGATCGCTGCCGTGAACGGTTTCGCTTTGGGCGGAGGATTGGAACTGGCCATGAGCTGCCACTTCCGGATTGCAAGCGACACCGCACGCATGGGACTTCCGGAAGTGACCTTGGGTGTGATCCCCGGTTATGGTGGCACACAACGTTTACCACAATTGGTAGGCAAGGGAAAGGCCATGGAAATGATCTTCACCGGTGGTATGATCAACGCCGCCGATGCTTTGCAATGGGGACTAGTGAACCAAGTTGTGCCCGCCGAACAACTGTTGAGCACGTGCATGGAGCTAGCGGGTAAGATCGCTCGCAACAGTCCCACCGCATTGGCCGCTGCCATACGTGCCGTGAACGCCGGTTATCAACACGATGCGAACGGAATGGAACGCGAGATCGAAGAATTCGGGAAGTGTTTCGGGACTCCGGATTTCGTAGAAGGGACCAATGCTTTCGTGGAGAAACGGAAGGCGGAGTTCAAGGGAGTGCGCAGAACTGCGATGAACGACGAAGAGCCGATGACATTATCAGGTTACATTTCATCCGAACTGACCGACACTCCCAATTTTGTAGGCCAAACGGCCATCTTTCGATCAATTATGCTTTGTCCTTTTCAGCGTTCCTTTGAAACCGAGAAAGTGGATGCATCTGGTTTCAGAGGCCGAACACTCCACAGTTGTATCATAAGGGCGATTCTATCTGATCAAAGAGCACACATCGTGAGTGGTAGATCCTTCAATAGATCTGCGGTCATCAGTTCGATTCAACAATTCATTTCTTTTGAGCGCCCTACGAAACCTTGCCGGTCAAACGGCCATCTACGGTGCCAGCAGCATCGGTGCGCGCTTCCTCAATTATTTGCTAGTGCCGCTCTACACGAGCAAAGGCGTTTTTGAACCTGCTGAATACGGTGTGGTCACTTCACTCTACGCATGGACGGCCTTCCTGAATGTGGTGCTCACTTTCGGGATGGAGACCACGTTCTTCCGCTTTTCCAATCACGAGAACGTAGCGCTCGCGAACGAGAAAGGGGGTGCGGTGTTCACCACTTCAGCCTACGCACTTCTATTCTCTTCCGTGGCATTTATGCTGTTGGGTTCTGGCTTTTCCGGAAGCATTGCACAAGGCATCGGATTCCCAGCGTATGGCACTTCGGTGTTGCTGTTGGTGATCATCATCGGCATCGATGCACTTACCACGGTGCCCATGGCGCGGCTGCGGCAACAAGGACGTGCGTGGCGCTTTGCGACGATCAATATCCTGAGCGTGTTAGTGAACGTGGTGCTCAACTTGTTCATCTTCCTCTATTGCATGAAGAAGTTCAACGCGGGCGAAACGAATGCCGTGATCGATGCGGTATACGACCCTTCATTCGGCCTGGGCTACGTGTTCTTGATCAACTTGATCAGCACGGGTGTGAAGTTGGTAATACTCTTACCTGAATGGCCTCCCTTCAAAGCATTCAGTAAAACCTTGTTGCGCACTTTGCTCGCCTTCGGAGCACCACTGATGGTCGCTGGATTGGCAGGCATGGTGAACGAGACCGCCGACCGGATCATCCTGAAATATTTGTTGCCCGAAGACATCGCCGATGCGCAGATCGGGATCTACGGTGCATGCTACAAACTGGCCGTACTTATCACGCTCTTCATACAAGCCTTCAGAATGGGCGCCGAACCGTTCTTCTTCAGTCATGCAAAGGAGAAGAACAGCCGCGAAACATTCGCAACCATCATGAACATTTTCGTTGCGGTGTGTATGTCCGCATTCCTCGTGGTAATGCTCTTCATCGACCTCTTCAAATGGTTCATCCCAAACCCCGCATACCACGAAGGATTGCGTGTTGTGCCTATCCTGATGCTCGCCAATGTGTTCCTCGGGATCTACTACAATCAAAGCGTGTGGTACAAGTTGACCGACCGCACCAAGACCGGCGGCACCATCGCCTTGATCGGGGCCGGTATCACCATCGCGGTCAACTTTGCGCTGATCCCAATTATCGGATACATGGGCAGCGCGTGGGCCACACTTGCTTGCTACGCCGGCATGGCAATGATCAGCTACGCTTGGGGACAAAAGCACTACCCGATCCCGTACAACGTGAGCCGCGTGCTGCTATACATGGCCGGGGCGGTGGTGTTGTGGTGGGCTGTGGAAAGCTCAGGGTTCGAAGGAACCGTTGGCTATGTGATCCGATCCGTTGCACTAGGGCTTTTCTTGTTCATCGCATGGCGGAACGAATTCAGAAAAGGGTTGCTCTCATTCCAATAAGATAACAGATACGCCTGAACGTAACGATAGCGGCAAGCTCCCGCTCCCGCCATCGTCTTCAAATTGCATTCTGGACTAGCTCTTCTTCTGGCTGTTCTCGAATTCGGTACGCACATCTTGCACCAAGTCACGGACCTGATCTTTGGTCTGGCCCAAACGCTGTTGCATCTTGCCGTACAACTCATCTTCCTTGCCTTCGGCATAAGTGAGATCGTCATCGGTCAGCTGCGCATACTTCTGCTTCAGTTTTCCTTTCAATTCGTTCCAGTTGCCTTTCAGTTTATCTGCTGTTGCGGTGCTCATCGTTTTTGTTTTTAAGTGAGTGTGAATTGGTATCGGATCAATGAATGCACGCACCATGCCAACCCATCCAAACAGCGCATGGACCGCGATCGACGGCACTTCTGCGTAGTAACCAAAAGCAGAGCCGTGGCGATCATTCCACGATCACATCCACAATGGGGAGTTCACCCCACGGATCTCCATTTAGAACAGCGCTGGCTCATCTTTCTTCATCCCCCGCTACCTTCGCACTCCAATTTTCCAGCGGTGTGGTAGTTCCGAACTTCTTCACCTGCTATGGTTTATCCTGTGAACGATCAACATGTCCGTAAGAGTCCGTTTTGCTCCTAGCCCCACTGGCCCATTGCACATGGGAGGTGTGCGCACCGCCTTGTACAATTACCTGTTCGCCAAGAAACATGGTGGCCAATTCCTTCTACGGATCGAGGATACCGACCGTACACGTTTTGTTCCCGGCGCCGAGGACTACATCAAGGAAAGCTTGGAATGGTGCGGCATGGTCCCCGATGAAAGCCCTTGGAAAGGAGGCCCCGACGGACCATATCGCCAGAGCGACCGTAAAGAACTGTACAAGCAATATGCGGACGAGCTGATCGAAAAGGACAAGGCCTACTATGCCTTCGACACCAGCGAAGAGCTCGATGCCATGCGCGAACGCCTTAAGGCCGCTGGTGTTGCCGCACCGGCTTACAATGCCGTTACGCGCGAGCACATGAAGAACAGTCTCACCTTGAGTGCCGACGAGACCAAAGAGCGGTTGGCGCGCGGTGACGAGCACGTGATCCGCCTGAAAGTGCCACGCCATTCCGAAGTGCGTTTCGAGGATGTGATCCGTGGGTGGGTGGTGGTGCACAGTGCGAACATCGATGACAAAGTGCTTTTCAAGAGCGATGGCATGCCCACCTACCACTTGGCGAACATCGTGGATGACCACTTGATGCGCATCACACACGTGATCCGTGGAGAAGAGTGGTTGCCTAGCGCGCCGGTCCACGTACTGATCTACGAAGCGTTCGGTTGGGAGCGTCCCGCGTTCGCCCATTTACCGTTGATCCTGAAACCCGACGGCAATGGAAAATTGAGCAAGCGCGATGGCGACCGCTTGGGCTTCCCCGTGTTCTCGTTGGACTGGACCGACCCGACCACGGGCGAGAAAAGCAGCGGCTATCGCGAAAAGGGCTACTACCCGGAAGCCTTCATCAACATGCTTGCACTGCTCGGCTGGAATCCTGGTACCGACCAGGAGATCATGAGCATGGACGAACTCTGCCGACTTTTCGATCTGGACCGAGTACACAAGGGCGGCGCAAAATTCGACCCGGACAAGACCAACTGGTTCAACCAGCAGTACCTGAGGATGCGACCCGACGCCGAACTGGGCGCCCAGTTGCTGGAAAAACTCAAGGTACAAGGCATTGATACTACGCTGGAACGCGCTTCACAAGCAGCTGCCCTGCTGAAGGAAAGGGCCACTTTCGTGGAGGATATGCTGGAAGGGACATACCTCTTCACCCATGGTTCGCCGTTGCCGGATAATGTCCCGGCAAAGGTGGAATTGAAGAAGCGTTGGAAACCAGAGGTAGCACCAGTGATCGAGGAATTCGTTTCCCGGCTTGAAGCGAAGCAGCCTGGTACCAATGCCGAATTCCAAGCGATCTTTGAAGATCTCTTGCAAGAAAAAGGCATGAAGATCGGCCAAGTGATGCCCCTTTACCGGCTGTTTGTGGCAGGCACCATGCAAGGACCCGGGATGTTCGATGTAAGTGCGCTGTTGGGCAGTACTGAAGTGGCGGTCCGCTTGAAGGCCGGTCTTGATCTCTGCCGCGAATGGGCCTGATCGAGGTGAACGGGATCCGAGTGCAGGCCTTCCACGGCTGTTTGGAAGAAGAAGGCCGGATCGGTGGGAACTACCGTGTGGACGTTTCCGTGGAAGGGGATTTCTCAAGGGCAGAGGCGACCGACCAGCTTGAAGACACCGTTGACTATGGCAAAGTAGCCGCGATCGTGCGGGAGCAAATGGCCATTCGACGTAAACTGATCGAACACGTGTGCAAGCACATCATGGTGGCCCTGAAGGAACAATGGCCGCAACACCGGCACTGGCAGGTACGGGTGGTGAAGGAACGCCCGCCCATACACGGCAATGTGGAAGAAGCAGTGTATACAATGAAGGGCTGAAGGAAGGGCTTTGAGGGCTTTATCCGACTTCATTTTCCCGTGAACGTGCATTCCCGTATCTTCGCCGCCCCATTCACGGTCGCGTGGCCGAGTGGCTAGGCACAGCTCTGCAAAAGCTGCTACTGCGGTTCGAATCCGCACGCGACCTCTACCGACCGCCCCATTCCACGGGGCGGTCGCCGTTTTTCAAGGCTTTTGTGTTTCGGTAACCCGATCGGAAGAACCCATTTCGCGGCCATCCGTACCTTGGCCCATACGGATCATGCCCGTTCCGCGTTGTCTGCTTTGTTGTTAACCCTGTTCATGCGTCGGACCCCTACCCTTAACTGTGCCCTTTTAGCCCTTTCCTGCTTGTTCAACGGCCTTACTGCTTCGGCCCAAGAGGTGGGCATCGGCCAATGGCGTGATCATTTCCCGTACCAGAACCTTTTGGCCGTGGCCCAGGGCGGAGGTCAGATCTATGCGGCTTCTTCCACCGCCATGTTCCAGTATGGCGCCTCTACCGGAGAGCTCACCAACCTGAACAAGACCAATGCCTTGAATGATGTAGGCATACAGGGGCTTGCCTGGAATGAAGCACTGGCCACCATGGTCGTGTACTACCAGAACGGCAACATCGACCTGCTGAAGAACAACACGAGCGTGAACATCGGCGATATCAAACGCAGTTCGGTCATCGGCGATAAAGGGGTCTACAATGCATACATGGACGGGACCATCGCGTACTTGGCTTGCGGATTTGGAATAGTCGTCTTGGACCTTGCCAACGAGGAGATCCGGGAGACCTGGTTCATCGGCCCATCCGGTTCCAAAGTGCAGGTGAACGCAATCACGATGACCCCTGATTCGATTTACGCCGCAACTGCTTCCGGTCTTTTCGTAGCGAACCGCTTTTCTTCCAATCTGGCCTCCTTCACGAATTGGCACAAACGGGTGGATATGGGTACCGCTCTGGATGATGGACCCTTCTCTGAGGTGGTTCGCCTGGGAGACCGACTTCTCTTGAGCGTCGTTATCCCCGGCACAGGTGGCGATACCTTGCTGGTCCTTGGTCAGGACAATACCTGGTCACGCGAGACCTCCAGTTTTGGCCAAGTGATCAAGGATATGACCGTTACGGCGGATGGGCAATATGTGGTCCTGTCGCACATAACGGACATTCGGGTCTTGGACCAGCAGCTCAACCCACAAACGCTTATCTACAGCATCAACGGCAAATTCACCAAACCCCAACAGGCCATTCGTGATGCCGAAGGGTTCGTCTGGATCGCCGATGCCGAGCAAGGCCTGATCCGCGCACAAGACACGGAAGTCGGGTCCTCCATCGTACCGAATGGACCCAAAACGGCAAGTGCGTGGCGTATGGCAGCGGACAATGGTACACTATACGTGGCCACGGGCGCGGTGTCCGGCATTTGGGATAGTCGATTCCAGAAGGACGGCATCCACATGCGAAAGAACGGACAGTGGTCCACCATGGACCGGAGCACATCAACATTACTGGACCTTGGGGCCAACGAATTCGGCGGGTCCGTCAACGACCCCATTTGTGTCGCCATTGACCCCAATGACCCTACTCACGCATTCGTAGGAAGTTGGGATGAAGGCCTTATTGAGATCAAGGACGGCGCGCCGGTGCAGATCTATAACCACACCAATAGCGCTCTGAGCGAGGATGTGAACCCTTACCAAGGTGCGCTCTTCGTATCCGGTCTTGATTACGATGATGCCGGGAACCTATGGATCACCAATCCACGTTGCAACGATCCCGTGGTGGTCCTAACGACCAATGGTGAATGGCTGCATTTCTCACCCGGCAACCTGCTGGGCAGCAACCTTTTGCTGGGGGATATGGTCGCTGCACAGAATGGCTACAAGTGGATGGTACGGCCTCGTGGGAACGGCATCTTGGTGTACAATAATGGCAATACCATCGCCGATACCGGAGATGACCAATACAAGCTCCTGAACGCACAAACCGGGACCGGAGGGCTGCCCACCAATGATGTTTATTGCTTGGCAGAAGATATTGACGGACAAATGTGGGTGGGAACCGCTCAAGGGGTCGCCATCTTCTATAGCCCCGATGCCATCTTCAATGGTGACGATTACGACGCCCAGCAGATCCTGATCGAACAGGATGGTAATGTGCAGATCCTCTTGGAAACAGAATCCGTTATCAGCATTGCCGTGGACGGAGCCAACCGCAAATGGATAGGGACCCAAGGAAGTGGTGTCTACTTGATCTCCGCAGATGGCCGGGACCAGATACACCACTTTACGGATGCGAACAGTCCGCTCCCAAGCAACACCATCACCAACATCGCGATCGATGGGTCCACGGGTGAAGTATACATGGCCACCGAAAGTGGCATAATGAGCTACCGAAGTGATGCCACTACAGGGGAGAACGACAACACCTGCGCAACGGTATTCCCGAATCCGGTGCGAGAGACCTATACCGGGCCCATTGCAATTACCGGCCTTGTGCGCACCAGCGAAGTGAAGATAACCGACGTGAGCGGGAACTTGGTCTATCGCACCACATCAACTGGCGGCCAAGCCATATGGAATGGTAACGACATGAACGGGAACCGTGCCAGTACCGGCGTTTATCTTGTCCTGGTCAGTGATCCAAGCGGTTCCTACAAGTGCAACACGAAGTTGCTCCTGGCGCGGTAGCACGGGCATACCATGCTCCATACCACACGTGCCTTCGTGATCAAGACCATCAAGCACGGCGACCGTACGGTGGTGCTGAAAGTCTTTACCGAAGTCTTCGGAATGCGATCCTACATGGTGCGCGTAGGTGGAAAGACCGGGGTGGCTGCTGCCGCCCTGCAGCCATTGAACCGCGTAGAGATGGTGGTGGACGAGCACCCCGAGCGGGAGATCCAGCATATGCGGGAAATGCGTGTGGACCGGCCCTATGCGAACGTCCCGTACGATGCTGTGCGTGGTACACTGGCGATCTTCGCTCAAGAAGTATTGTACAACGTGTTGCGTGGTGAAGCGAACGATCCGGACCTGTACAACTTTCTGGAACATGCCTTGGAAGCCTTGGATACGGTGCCGGATATGCGCAACTACCCTGTCCTTTTCCTGATTAAACTAAGCGGCGAACTGGGGTTCCGGCCCTCGCCACCGGCACCGGGTGAAGACCGTTTCGACCTGAAGGAAGGTGAGTTCATACGAGGTGCTGCGGCCCATGGCCACACGTTGGGGATCGTACTCTCAGAGCACCTTGCCCATTTGTTGACCGAGGAATTCGATGCGACCATACCAAGGCGCATGCCCGCTAGCGAACGCCGGGACCTCTTGGACCACCTATTGCTCTACTACCGCATGCACCTCGAAGGCCTCGGCGAATTACGTTCGCCTGCCGTCCTTCATCAGGTCTTCAATTGATCCCCCACGGACCAGCGCTAACTTGCGCCTCCTTTTCCGCTATGCGCAACGTCCTGCCCTATTTGCCACTTCTCGTGCTCTTAGGTCAGGGCTGTAGCAACGACCAAGTATCCATGGACAACACCGCGACGGTAGCACCGCCCCTAGCCCCAAAACGAACGCACACCATAAAGGCCCACGGACAGGAGCGCTTGGACGAATACTATTGGCTGCAGCTGACCGAGGACCAACGCAACGAAACGGTACCCGATGCCCACACCAAGGAAGTGGTGGCCCATTTGGATGCAGAGAACGCGTATTGCGAAGCCATGTTGGAGCCGGTGGAACAACTGCGCGAAGAGCTCTATACCGAGATCAAGGCACGTATCAAGGAAGAGGATGTGAGCATTCCCTATCGCGAGAACGGGTACTGGTACCACCACCGCTACGAGGAAGGCAAGGAGTACCCCGTCCATGTGCGCAAACAAGATGTGGCCGGAGCGCAGGAGGTGGACATCTTCAACGAGAACCTGATGGCCGAGGGATCGAGCTATTACGACCTGGCCGATTACGACATTGCGCCGGGGAACGAATATGCCGGGTACAGCGAGGACAAGGTGGGGCGCAGGCAGTACGAACTTCGATTCCGGAATTTATTCACCGGAAAGGAACTCCCCGATGTGATCGCGAACACCGCAGGGGGTTGTGCATGGGCCGATGACAAGACCGTGTTCTACCCAAGACAGGATGAAGTGTTGCGGAGCTACAGGATCTACCGACACACCTTGGGCACCGACCCCGAAACGGATGTAGTGGTCTTCGAGGAGACCGACCCCGCCTTCAGTTGCGATGTGTACCGGAGCAGATCCAACAGCTACGTGATGATCGTTACGGAAAGCAGCACCAGCAGCGAATACCGCATGTTGCCGGTGAATGACCCGGACGGAACATTCAAAATATTCCTGCAGCGCGAGGAGGAGCATGAACACACGGTGATGCACGAGCCGGGAGCACCGGGAAAATGGTACATCATCACCAATTGGGACGCGCTCAACTTCCGCTTGATGGAATGCCCTGAGAACGGAACAGCCGATAAGGGCAATTGGAAGGAGGTGATCCCTCATCGTGACGATGTGCTCTTGGAGGATATCGAGACCTTCAAGAACCATTTAGTAGTGACCGAAAGGCGCGAAGGGCTAACGCACATGGTAGTGCGACGCTACAGCGATGGTGTTGAGCACACCATCAACTTCAACGATCCGGCCTACGTGTGTAACGCAGGTACCAATCCGGAATGGGACAGCGACAAACTCCGATACGGCTACACTTCGTTGACCACGCCGCAGAGCATCTTCGAGCATGACCTGAACACCAGGGCAGACAAGCTCTTGAAACAGCAGGAGGTGATCGGAACCTTCAACCCGCAGGATTATGCGAGCGAACGGATACGGGTAAAAGCGCGCGATGGCGCATTGGTCCCTGTTTCGATGGTGTACCACAAAGGCACTGCACTGGACGGTAGTGCTCCATTGCTTCTTTATGGATACGGTAGTTACGGCATTACGGTGGAACCGCGATTCAGCAGTGCACGCGTATCCTTACTTGACCGTGGTTTCGTTTTTGCGATCGCCCATATCCGCGGCGGCGAGGACCTGGGTCGCGAGTGGTACGAGGAAGGCAAGATGGAACACAAGATGAACACCTTCACGGATTTCATCGATTGTGCGGAAGATCTGGTAAAGCGGAAGTATGCCGCGAAGGAACAGGTCTACGCTTGGGGCGGAAGCGCTGGAGGCTTGCTCATGGGCGCTGTAGTCAACATGCGACCTGATCTATGGAACGGGATCATCGCCGAAGTACCCTTCGTGGATGTGGTGACCACCATGCTGGATGAGAGCATACCGCTTACCACCGGCGAATTCGAAGAGTGGGGCGACCCTAAAGAAAAGGAGGCTTACGACCGCATGCTAAGCTATTCGCCGTACGACAACGTGCGCGATCAGGCCTACCCCGCCATGCTCGTGGGAACGGGTTTCCATGATGGCCAAGTGCAGTACTGGGAACCGGCAAAATGGGTACAGCGTGTACGCGAACACCAAGAAGGCAAGGAGCCGATCCTGATGCACATCAACATGGACGCCGGTCATGGTGGCAACTCCGGACGGTTCGAGGCGTTGAAGGAAGTCGCACGCAACTACGCGTTCTTGTTGTGGCGCGCGGGAAAGATGAAGTAGTTGATCAAGGGTCGTTGATGGCCGTCTTATGGGCACCGAACCAGTGGTCAAGATCGAACTTGATCAGAGAAAAGCGGGACGGATTGGAATGTTTCGCCCTTTCAGGGCTTGGAATTCCCGCATAGCTACGAATCAATGGGTCAATCCCGCAGTACTGCGGGACCATCGCTGTGCTATTTCGCTCTTTCAGGGCATATTTTGTTGAACTAGAGGCCTTCGGAATTTCAGCAAACACAGCGGATCGGTTCGCTCAGCGCACTCGTTCAGCTTGCGAGACTCTCCACGTGAAGGATCTCTTCCGGCGGCATGTCGATCACGCTTACAGGCCGTTGCGGCTCGTGCTGCAAACGCTCGTAATCGCCGATGCTGGCGAAGAATAAATGCTTGTCCGCCGTGTCTCCGGTTGGGACTTCGTCGGTCTCCACTTCCCAGATCACGCCGAACACTTCCCGACCATTGCGTAACTTGAAACGACAGTGCTTATGGGCGTATGGGCGAATGTTGGAGAGTTCCATGGCGAAGGCCGGATCGACGTAAATCCTGTCTCAACGGCACACCCAAATTAGATGATCCCGTCGCCCTTTCCTTCGTTGAATTATCAACAGACATCGGCGAAGGTGTGGATAACTTCGACCGATTACGCTTCTATCAGTTGGCCTTCAGCGGAATGCACCGCGGAGATAAACGCATCGAAAAAAGTATCGCTTCCAATTCACGGATGTACTCCCGCTTGTTGAACTGCGGTGCGTACACAAAGCCTTCTACAGTGATCAACCTTCCTTCACGCTCACATACCGTGCTTAAGCTCACGAACGGACCTCCCATCTTCGCACCCTCCATACCGAACAAGCCGTGCATGAGGTACGCGTAGTTGCCGTTCAGTTGCACTGCTTTGCCCTGTGGCATTAGGTCCAAGGTCTCGAAGCTGCGTTGCACGATCATGTATGATCCGGGCACCGGGCCTTCCACCGTAACGCGCGTAACTGAATCGCGCAGGTCCACCAAGTTCAATACGCTGAAGTCCGTTTTGCCATGGTACAGGTGGTGATGGATCAACAGCCCTTCGATCGTGTTGTGCTCCAGGCCCGCGCCGGACATCAACCGGTCGCGTTGCAACCATGTGGTGTTGTGCGCTTGCTCCATCACTTTGTAACCACCGGGAATGTCCATGGTGATCCCGTGGTAGGCTTCGATCTTGTTCGCCAACTCCGCGTCGCGCTCCTTTTTCAGTCTCTTCGCTACGCGTTCCAATTGGTGCCGTTCAAACGCAGATACGATCGCGTCGGCATCGGAAGCAAAGACACGGTTCCACGCAGTTGCGTTGGATGCCGCGATCTGCATCACCAACTGGCCACGAGCATACCGATCGATCAATGGACGTGTCGTAGCGGTGTCGCTATCACCGATGCTGGCCAGTAGAACGGTATGGTGCGTTTGCAATAGGGATCCGAAATCCTTCGGCGCACACTGGACCACCTTGAAGCGGGGTTCGCGTTGCGGAAGGTTCACCAAGGGCTGTTCCAATATGCCACGGACCAACGCCCCGGGTTCGCTTTCCCAATGCCCCTTGGACATCACCACCAAAACTTCACCCTGTGCACCAGAAGAATTCGGGAGGTGCCGTTCGCCACCCGCACATGCTGTGAACAGGAGCGCGAACAACAACGTGTGCAACAACACGCGCATGGATCCACCTCTCTCCGCCCACCTTGATCTTGCGACCGGGCTCCAATTCCCGTCCTTCAGATCGGCATTCAACCGGCGTAGGTCATCCACTGTGACACCTGGATGCTTGTCCGCGATGTTGTTCAAGGTATCCCCCGCCTGCACTTCGTAGTACAAGAATGCATCAGCACGTTGTACTTCCGTTGGTGCATGCGCCGTTACCGTCTTAGTGGTGGTGCCCACCTTCAATCGTTGACCAGCACGGATGAGTGTACCGCGTATACTGTTCATGCTCTTCAAGGCCGAAACACTTGTGCGGTACTTCGTCGCAATGGACCCCAATGACTCACCACTGCGCACCGTGTGGTATTTAGGCGAGGAAATAGTGCGTTCGAGAGAGGTCGTTGCAACTGCCTCAACCTCGTTGACTTCTTCCGTGGTGGAACCCTTCTTCTCCAACAAGGCAACCTTCAAGCTGTCCTCATTGCTTACGAAAATGCCAGCGGCGGCTTTTGGGAGATAGAGCGTTACGGGTTCCTTCACCGGTGGAACAACACCCAATTTGAAAGTGGGGTTAAGAGCCAGTACCTCTTGCGGCTCCGCGCCGGTCAACCGTGCCAAGCCGGCCAGATCCAATGGATAGCAGACCTGAATGGTATCTACTTGGTGTAAGCAATAGACTGGTGCCACCGGATACAGGTTGTGTTCAGCAGCATGGGCGTAGATGTAGTTCACCGCAATGAAGGCGGGCACATAACCCCGAGTTTCACGTGGCAGGTGATCGTAGATCTTCCAATAGTCCTTCACCCCACCGCTGCGGCGAATGGCCTTGTTCACATTGCCCGGCCCGCAATTGTACGCGGCCAAGGCGAGCTCCCAATTGTCGTAGAGGCCATAGAGGTATTTGAGGTATTTGCAAGCTGCTTCAGTGCTCTGGTACACGTCATGCCGTTCGTCCACATAGCTGGTCACGTCCAGTCCGAACATCTTCCCAGTGGGCATCATGAACTGCCATAGACCTACCGCTCCGGCCCGCGAACGTGCCGAAGGGTTCAACGCACTTTCCACCACGGCGAGGTATTTCATCTCGAGGGGCATTCCTGCGCGATCAAGGTATTCCTCGAAAACAGGGAAGTACAGATCCGCCAAACCCAACATGCGCGAGGTCATTTCTCGCTTGCGAGTTGCATACAGATCGATGTACGATTGCACTGCGCTGTTGTACGTGAGTTCGAACGGCGTTTGGCCATCCAACGCTTCCAAGCGGGCCAAGTAGGTGCTTTCTGGCCACGCCGGCACATACCCGGCCGGAAAGCCATGTACGTTCAGCGCCACCGTATCGGCCAGCAAAGGGGAGTTCTGGATCCATGGTACAGCGGCCAAATCATCCAAACGCTTGGACACCTCATCATCGGCATAGATCGGCAACGGCTCCGTAGGCTGCGCCAACAGCGCCGAAGGCACCAAGGTGAGCAACAGGAAAGCGCGGTTCATTCGCATGGCGACAAATCTAATGTGCTGATATCTATGTTCTACTACGAGAGACGGTAGTGGTTTGTTGTGTGGAGGGAAGACTGCGATGGCTTACGCCCGCAGTTAACGCAACACCACCCGTTGTGCCTCCACCAATTTCCGGAAAGAGGCCGTTAGACCAGCCAGGTCCAGCACATCCACCTTGATCGGCAGGTCGCTGTCCGAGAGGTCCTGATCCAATAGCGCGAGGGTGCGAAGGTCCAAAGGTTCGCTTGCTTCGATGGCCAAGTCCAGGTCGCTGAACTTCGTTGCTGTCCCTTTTACCCGACTCCCGAATGCCCATACGCGTGCCCCGGGGACGTGCTTATCCAGGATCGGAAATAGCATGGCGAGGTAGCGGGGGTCCAGATCAAGCATGACGATCGAGAAGTGCGTTCAACAACCCTCGTGCCTGTGGCACGAAAAGCAAGGCTGCTTGGTAGGTCTCTTCGGCCTTTTCGGGATCGTAGTTGTGGCTTGTGAGGTTTCGCGCTTTCTGAAAGGTGAACCACATTTCGGGATCGGTGATCAACCCACGGCGTGCCGCTTCACGGAACAATTCCCTTCGACCCAACAGGTCGGCATCTCCGGCTTCCATAAGCACCAACTGGCGTCGCATCATTTTCCAGCACAGCTCATATGTGTATTCGAAACGCTGGATGCACCCGTCGCGCTCCAATTCGTTCGCCGGCGGTTCTGCGAACGCCTCTTCCAACCGGGATACGGCATTCATTAAGCTCGTAAGATCCAGAGCGTCGGCTTCCATTACGGCGAAGGTAGCGCGTTCCTCAAAGTGCCGCTTGAACGCTCAGAACAACCCCTTCGCCGCTGCCAACAACTTCGCTTCCGCGAAGGGCGCCGTGGTGAGTTGTATGCCGAAGGGCAGACCGTTGCTGTGCGTACCGGTGGGAAGGCTTATCGCAGGCACACCAGCCAGGTTTGCTTGCACGGTGAAAATATCCTGCAAGTACATAGCGATCGGGTCCGTTACGGCACCGTGCCCGAAAGCCGTGCCGGGGCATGTGGGACCCAAGAGCAGGTCATAGTTGCTGCACGCCTCCAAGGTGCGGTCACGGATGATGCGACGCACACGCTGTGCTTGTCCGTAGTACGCATCGTAGTACCCCGCGCTGAGCACGAAGGTGCCCAACAGGATCCGGCGCTTCACTTCGGGTCCGAAGCCTTCGCTGCGGCTTAGTCGGTAGGTCTCGTCCACGCCCTTCGCTTTCGTGCTGCGGTGTCCGTAGCGGATGCCATCGAAGCGGGCGAGGTTGCTGCTGGCCTCGGCCGTGGCGAGGATGTAGTAGGTGGGCACTTGGTGATCGATCAACGGGACCTCAACGGGTTCCACGATGTGGCCTTCGGCTTTCAGGCGATCGATGTGCGCTTGCAGGTGGGCCACCACTTCGGGGTCCATGCCTGCGCGTTCCAACCCTTCGCGGAAATAGCCGATCCGGAGTTTACCCGGATGTGCCAAGGTGACCGGCTCCACGGGCTTGTTACTGGTGGTGCTGTCCTTCGGGTCGTGCCCGGCCATGACCTGATAGACCGTGGCGATGTCCTCAACGGTGTGCGCGAACGGGCCGATCTGGTCGAAGCTGCTGGCGAAGGCGATCAACCCATACCTGCTGATGCGACCATACGTGGGCTTGAACCCGATCGTTCCGGTGAAGGATGCCGGTTGTCGGATACTTCCGCCTGTATCGCTGCCGAGGGCTACCTGCACAATGCCTGCTGCCACGCTCGCCGCTGCACCGCCGCTGCTGCCGCCGGGCACCTTGGTGGGGTCCACCGGGTTCTTCACGTTCCCATAGGCGCTGTTCTCGTTGCTGCTGCCCATGGCGAACTCATCGCAATTGGTGCGGCCCAGGATCACGGCATCGGCAGCGAGCAAGCGCTCCAAGGCAGTGGCGGTGTAAAGTGAGGTGAAGCCTTCCAGGATCTTGGAGGCTGCGGTGACTTTATGGCCCTTGTAGCACAGGTTGTCCTTGATACTGATGACCATACCGGCCAATGGTCCTGCAGTGCCCGCAGTAAGAGCGGCATCCACACGGGCGGCCTGCGCCAATGCGGTGTCGGGGAAGAGCTCCAGAAAAGCGTTGAGGTCCTTGTGCGCTTCGGCGGAAGCAAGAGCTGCTTCTGTAGCACTGCGCACACTTCCTCCTTCAGCAAGGGCGGTACGGGCCTCGGAAAAGGTCTTGGGTGCGGACACGACGAAAGAACTAAGGCTTGGACTCGTCCTTGGCTTTACCCTCGTCCTTGCTGGCGTCTTTGAACTCCTTCATGCCTTGGCCCAGGCCGCGCATGAGCTCAGGGATCTTCTTGCCGCCGAACAGGAGCAACAACACGACCACCACGAGCACGATCTGCCATGGGCCGATAACGCCGAGGAGAATGGAAAGAGGGAATGCGTGCATGAGGTGGTGTTTGCGCCAAAGGTAGTTGATCGCTGGATGATCGAGATCTTTTGTGCGAACCCACAGGGGCCGAAGAGCATATCCGAACGCAGGAAATTCAATGTTGTACGAACCCCACTGGGGTCAAGATCAGTTCGGATGTCTGAATTTTCACCGGAACAACCACGGCCCTGGATCAACCTTCACCAACCCGTCCGCCGTGATCTTCCAAAGTTCGATGTGGGCAACGGAGCCGTTATCGTCATTGAGCACAGTGCCCAAGGTCTGTTTGGTATCGACCTTGTCGCCTTTGCTTACGTTGGTCTCACGCAGGTTGCTGTATACCGTGCGGTACACCCCGTGACTGAGGATGACCGCTTTGCCTGCGCCAGGTATCACGATCACGCTGCTCACTTCGCCCCGGAACAAGGCCCGTACGCTACTGCCCTTCTCTGTGGTGATGTCCACGCCGTTGTTCTCGATCACGATTCCGGGCAATACCGGATGTGCTTGTTTTCCGAATCTACTGGTGATCACCCCTTTCTCCACGGGCCACGGCAATTTGCCCTTGTTCTTCTCGAAGTCAGCGTTCAACTCCTTGGCCTCGGGTGTGAGGGTCAGGTCCAATTTGCCTTTTGACGAACCGGCGGCCGTGGTTTTCGGCTTCAGTTCAGCCTCGATGGCCTTTCGGATGGCACTGTCGATATCGCGCCGCTGTTTCTCTTGCTTCTTTTGGGTTTCCCGTAACCGGCCTTCTTCTTTCTTCAAGGTCTTCAATGCCGATTCTTGCCCACTCCTATCGCTGCTCAACTTCTGTCGTTCGGCCTGTTGCTGGCCCACCAATTTGCTTTTCTCGGTACGTTGTTCCTTGAGCGCTTCCAAACGTGCATCAATGGTGGCACGGGTCTCTTCGATCAGTGCTGCTTGCCGGGTGCGTTGTTCCGCGATCTGTGCCATATAACGAGAGCGTCTATAGGCTTGCTGGAAACTTTCCGCGGCGAACAGGTAGCTCATCCGGTCATAGGCACTGCGGTTGCGATAGGCGAATTGCAACATGCGACCGTACTCTTCCTTCAGTACCACCAGATCGTTCTGCAACGAAGCCACCATGTCCTCATCTTCGGTGATGTGCTGGTCCACCCGGTGCAACTCGCTGCTCATGGTATGGATGAGTTGTTCCCGTGTACGGATCTGGCTCTCGAGCAACTGTAATTGCTCCTGCGTTACGCTTTGGTCCTTCTTGGCCTTGTCGATCAACGCCGTCGTGGTGCGGATCTGTTGGTCCAGTGAAGCGCGCTTCTTCTCAAGGTCTTTGCGGGATTGGGAGAATGCGGAGTGAAGAATGAGGGAAAAGAGAAGCAAAACGCAGAGACGCAGAGGAGCAGAGGCGCGCAGAGTGGAAAGGGGAAAGCGTAAAAGATATAGATGTACCGAGGGCAAAGCCGCATTGATGCGAACTTGATGCGGTCCGATCGATCCAAGGTCCATCTTGTTCATGGCATAGGGGTGTACTTCTCCGGAACGCTGAAGTTCAAGGACATGGGACCTTCCAGGTTGATCCGCGACAACTCCATGGTGCCCGTGGCTTGTCTGGTCGGTTCGCTTAGGGTGATGGAGATCCGTGTTGGCAGGAAATGTTCTTCGGCCCCGCCCCACTCTTCGTATCGTACATCAGCGGTCCGGTCGTTCATAAGATCGGCGATCTGCACACGGGTTACCCGGAACGCATCCGGCTCTATCCAATAGCGCAGTACGATCGACTGTCGTTCTTCAGCCTTGCGCAGTGTGCGTTCCAACCGACGTTCCTTCATGTCGCGATCGCTCGCCAAGGTATCGCCCGGACTAATATCCTCCGCGGCCCTTACAAATTTGCGCTTCTCCTTGCTGGTGAGCACATACTGGCCGTTCTCACGATCGCTCCTGTACTTCTCGTTGGGCTGCAATCCGATGGCTCTTCCAAAGAGTGCATCCTGCAAAAGCGAAAGGTCAGGTTGCAATCCGAATTTCCGCTCAGCCTCCAAGGTATCCCCGACAAAGTAAGTGTCGTGAAGTTTGTCCAGCATCTTCAAGCTGTCGGTGGTGAGTAATACGCGTGCCATTTCTATGCCCAATGCTGGGATCACGCTGATCCATGCCGCACTATCGCGCACCGAACGCACTTGTGCCTTGAAGCTTTTATTGCCAGCCGGTAATGCCAACTGGACATTGGCCTTGGCCGAATAGAAATGACCTGCTAGCGTATCACTCGCAACCAGACGCTCCACCAACTTCTCCGGAGAACGAACAGGGATGTCCCTGTTCAGGTCCGCCAATGGTCTTTGGGACTTGCAGCCCGCAACGGCGAGCAACGTGAGCACCAGGACCGCTGCGCTCCCGGTGTTCATTCCACCCGCAGCCCTTCGCTGATCTTTCGGTCCAACAGGGGGCCGCCGCCGCCAAGGGTCTTCGCTTTGTTCCACTGCTCCAAGGCCCCGGCCGTATCGCCCAATTCGAAGAGGATGTCGCCGTAATGCTCCACCACAACGCCATCCGGTGGACCGGCCGCCAAGGCCTTTTCGATCCAGATGCGCGCTTCGCTGTACTTCTTCTGGCGGAAGAGGATCCATGCGTAGGTATCCATGTAGGTTGCTGCATTCGGAGTGAGCTCCAAGGAGCGCTTGCTCATGCGTTCGGCCTTGTCCAATTGCTCGTTCCTTTCGCTCAAGTAGTAGGCGTAGTTGTTCAAGGTGCTGCTGTTGTCAGCATCCATGGCCAAGACCTTATCGTAGGCCTTGTCCGATTCGGAAAACTGTTTCGCCGTATTGTAGGCATCGCCCAAGCTGCTCCAGAATTGGGAAAGGAGTTGGGGATTGTCCACGACCAGATCACGGCCTAAGACCAAGGTTTCGATCGCCTCATCGTGCTTGCCCAATTGGGAAAGTGCGATGCCATTGTAGAGGTAAGGCTCCGGCACGGTTGGGAACAGGCTCATGGTCTCTTCGGCATCGGTGTGCAAAGCCGCGTGGTCGTTCAGTTGGAGGTCCAATTGCAACAGTTGCATGTGAATAGGGAAGCGATCCTTCTCAGTGACCAAGGCCGTACGGAACTGTTCTCGCGCCTCGTCGAATTTTCCATCGCGCAGCAGAAAATCGCCGTGTATGGTATGCGGTTTTCCGCTTTCGGGATGTGCTTTTTCCAAACTCTCGATCAGGTCGTAGGAACGGCGGATCAGGTCCGGACGGTCGCCGGGCTTTTCCCCTTCGCGGTCGGTCATTTCAAAGAAGCCGATCAACACTTGCATCTTGGCATCGATGTCCAGATCGGGATCCAGGAAGGCTTCACCCAATTCGTTGTACGCCTCGTCCATCTTGCCATTGGCGTAATAGTGCTCGGCCAAGGCGATGCGCAACATGCTATTCCCGGGGTCCAGTGCCAAGGTCTTCTTGTACTGTTCCAAGGCCTTTTCGTGTTCGCCTTGTTGGTCGTAGAGTTCGGCCAAGAGCCCTTGGTAGCGCGGCTCGTCCGGGTTGTTCGCAATCGCGCGCTCAACAAGCGCTTGTGCTTCGGGCATTTTGCCGGCACTGGAAAGCATGCTGAATTCCTGCATGATCACTTCCTCATTCAGCCCGAACTTCTTTTCAATGTCCGCATAGACCTTGATCGCTTCATCAACCTTCCCACCATAGGCCAAGGTGTTTGCCAAGTCGAAGTAGGTCTCGTACCGGTCGGGCCATTTCTGAACGATGCCTTTGTACACCTCGACAGCCTCTGTCGAATTGCCGTTCTGTTGGTACAGGTCGGCGAGCAGGAAGCGGTACCAGATGTTCTCCTTGTCTATTGCTGTTGCCTTTTTCCCCATTTCCAAGGCTTGCGGGAAATTCTGGTTCTGGTGATAGAGCTTTGCCAATTCGAACATGCTTGCGCTGTTGTTCGGATCCACTCGGAGGCATTGTTGGTAGAGCTGTACGGCTTGGGGGATCTTTCCGCCGAGCCGCGCTTGGGTCGCTTCCATGAAGAGCCGCATGGTCTGAGCGTTCTTATCGCCTGAAGCGTCCGCAGGGACCTCACTGCCGGGTTCGGTATGCGCAGGAACGGATGTAGTTGCCTGTTTGGACCCACCGCATGCTGTTACGAAGAGTACGAGCAGGAGGCAAAGGGCAGGAAGCAGGGGCAAGTGACAGGTGGCAAACGGCAGTCGGCGGGTGGCAATGGGCAGGTGGCAATGGGTCTTGGCAAGCGCCATTGCAACCTGCTCCTGCAACCTGCAAACTGCTCCTGCATTCGGCCGGTTGCCACCTGCTCCTGCCAACTGCTTACTCTTCCTGCCTATGATCATCCCAATGTGCTGTCGTCGCTCATGCTCACATCCAACGCCGTGCCGGTAACCATGGCTCGTTCGCCGATCATGCTGTTGTCCATCACGCAATCCTGTACACGCGTACTGCCACGAAGGATCGAATTACGCACCACGCTACCGGTGATCGCCGCCCCGCTCTCTATGGAAACGTTCGGACCGACGATGCTGTTCACCAGCGTTACGTTCTCGCCGATAAAGCAGGGCGGTATCACCACGCTATTGGTGCTTTTCAGGGACTTGCTTACCAGGCCCTTATCATCCTTCAGAAAGCCGAGCACCTTGGTATTCGTGTCCACCATGGCGTTCTTGTTGCCGCAGTCCATCCACACATCCACACTACCGGCCTTGAAGCGAGCACCCTTCTGCTTCATGTTCTCCATGGCATTGGTAAGCTGGTATTCGCCCTTGTCCTTGATGTCGTTGTCGATCAAGAACTGCATTTCCTTCCGCAAGTACTCACCGTCCGCGAAGTAGTAGATGCCGATAATGGCAAGATCACTAACGAAGGTCTGCGGCTTTTCGATGAACTCAGTGATGATGCCTTTATCGTCCAGCTTCACCACGCCGAATGGTTTCGGATCTTCCACCTTGTTCACCCAGATCACGCCGTCGCAATCGGTGTCCAATTTCAACTGGGCGCGGAAGAGCGTATCAGCAAAGGCAACGATGACACGACCGCTCAATGCACTTTGCGCACACAGTATCGCATGGGCAGTGCCCAAGGCGGTCTCTTGGTAATGGATCGTTCCCTTGGCTCCGATCGCCATGGCTATGGCGATCAATTCATCCTCCACTTTCTTCCCGAAAGCAGGGTTGGTCACAAAGGCGACTTCTTCCACAGGCTCACCAGCCACGGCGGCAAGGTCCTCCACGAGACGTTGAACAATGGGCTTGCCCGCAATGGGCAGCAATGGCTTGGCGGTGGTGTGGGTGTGCGGACGCATCCGCTTGCCCATACCGGCCATGGGTACAATGATCTTCATGCAGTTTATTCCTTAGCGGACACCGGTATGGCCAAAGCCCCCTGCGCCGCGTTCCGAGGCGCGAAGGTCCGGAACTTCCTCGAGACCGACACGCACATAGTTTGCGATCACCATTTGCGCTACACGTTCGCCATCTTTCACTTCAAAATCGGCCGCGCCCAAGTTGATCAACAGTACGCCTACTTCGCCCCGGTAGTCGGCATCTATGGTACCCGGTGAATTCAATACGGTGATGCCGTACTTGAACGACAAACCACTGCGTGGACGGATCTGGGCTTCGGTGCCTTCGGGCAGTTCGATGAAGAGGCCAGTGGGGATCAATGCGCGTTGGCCGGGTTCGAGGATGATGGACTTGTCCAAGTTGGCGCGCAAGTCCATGCCGGCGCTGTGGGTTGTGGCGTACTCCGGTAATGGGTGGCGGCTCTTGTTGACTATGCGAATGGTTTTGGTTTCGGAGATCGTCGTGCTCATGGTTGCAAAGATCGTATTGGTTCGGTGGTTATGGGTTTTCCTTACCAATTGTGCTTCGCTATACCGAGCTCAATGAGATCGCATTGCAACCAGCCGTGAAAGGGGCCGTCAATCCGGCCAACGCAGCGTGGCGGTATCCGGCTCCTTGTAGGCGTTGCTTTCCAACATTTGCACATGCAGCCGATCGTAAGAGCTTGGCTCCAGCCAATGGCTCCATGCATGTGCGCGTTCCATCATCCGGATAAAAGGCACAGGATCATGTTGGCGCGAGAGTCTTCTCAAGGCAAGTAGATAGTCTTCCCGGTAGGCTGTGGGGATGAGGATCTTGGTCTGGCGGGCGTGCGCCAATTCGGCGTTCATCATCAGCCGAGCGGTGCGGCCATTGCCATCGTTGAATGGATGCACCTCGCTCACAAGGAACATCATGTACAAGGCGCGGGCCACCGGGTCGTCGAGCATGGCCATACGTTCATAGCCCACGTTCAACGTGCCCCGTACCATGCGTGGTTCCACGAAGTGGGTGTCCCCTGCGCGGTTCGATCGCTCTTTGAATACTCCCGGTAGCTTCTCCGGACGACCTTCGAGCAACACGGCATGGCGGGAGCGCAACAGGTCGATGAGATCGCTCCCATTGTTGGGGATCCGCTGCATCTCCAAACGGTCGGAGCAAAGCGCGAACGTGCCCCGTATGTCATGGCTGTCGCCCGCACGGTTTGGGATCACCGCATGACGGAAGATGATATCCGCCGCCTCTTGTACCTCGAACTCGGTTCCCTCGATGTAGTTGCTGAAATAACCCTCGAAGAAGGCCAGGTCGAGGAAGGAAGTTGTCGTAAGGGTCTTCTCTGGCCTGATCGCGAACACATGCTGGTTGAGGGCCACGATCAGTTTGTCCAGCAGGTCCATGCGCAGTGCATCGTAAGGCTCGCCCATGGCATGTGCCTTTGCCACCGGTGAAGCCAGCCCTTTCGCATCGTGTGTGGCCAGAAGGGCGCCGATGGTCCGATCCAAGCGTACAAACTCGCCCTGCAAGCCCAGCTCTGTAGACCGGAGGCGTGCGGTATCGCGCAAGGTGTTCAGGTGCGCTTCGCCACGCGCATCCAGGATCCTCAGGATCCGGGCCTCCACTGCGGCTGCTCCAAGGTGCGACGCTCGCCCTCGGAGACCCTTGCATGGCGCAGGTTCTCCAACAAGGCCCGCTCTTCCGATGCAATATGCAAGGCACCGAACAAGGCACGATCACCAGCCCCGGCAGGTGGTCCCTTGGTGAACTTGAGCGTAAGTCCCGGCCAGCGTACCACGCGATCGAAGGAATGAGTGAGGTAGAGGAAACCGGCCGGGCTAGGCTGGTACTCCATTGCTGATCGGTGGGAGAGCAACGCACCGGGGTAGGTGTGCGCCACAATGGCTTGCCAATGCCTGCGAATGAAGTCAGTATCTTGACCTTGTAAGTCGCTGGTGTAAACGCCTTGCAGCACTTTGCGGATGAGCCCGGCCTTGGCCGTGCGACCGATGCGCTTGGTCTCGGCCGCCGAACCACCACTGAAGAGGATGTCCGGAAGGGAGTCGAGCATGTTTATCGGGCCAAGGGGGTGTTTGACGGCAATATTGTCCAAATATAGGGGTACAAGACCCTTTATGTGGGGTTTACATCTGTATAATGGAAATTTGGCGGGTGTTCTAGAGGTTTAAGAGTCGATCCACGGGATGGAGGTGGTTCATTAGGGGTCACGCTCAACTATCGCCTTGAAAAGGCCCTCACTGGAGGTTCTTAGAACTTTATTGGGGAACAGCACTGGCTGTGTGCTCAACGTGTATGTTTCCCGAAGTTCGGCCATTCATTAGAGGAGGTGCTCTTTCTCGGTCCGCAAGGCAAAGCGGGTCAACACAAGAAGGACGTGATGTTCGTTGGAAGTGTCCTGTTTCCTTAGCCTGTGGCGCTATTCCCTTCAAAAGGCACGGTAGTTGCAATTACACCCTTGTACCAATGAAAACCACCCTCATGAGAACCACGACATCCACACCCGGCAAAAGAATGACAATCGCTTTCGTTGCTGTTGCAGCTTTGGCGGTGAGCGCCACCTACACGGAGCAGCAGATCGAAGACCAATGGCCGGTGGTATTCGTTAGCGGCAACGATCAGGTGCAAGTCTTCACACCACAGCCCGAGAAGATCGATGGTGACCATTTCTCCGCTCGTTTCGCAGTGGCCATCCAGCGCCCTTCCGATGCCGACCCGATATTTGGCGCGGTTTGGGGGAACGGCGTTCTGGCCATTGACCGCATTACACGCTTGGGCGAACTCACCAGCTTTACCGTTACCGATGTCCGCTTCCCCGGTGTGGACGATGCGGCGGAGCAGGAGCGGATCAAGAAAATGCTGGGAAGCGAACTGCCGAAGCACACCGCGCCTGTCGCCATCGATTGGTTGATCGCCTCATTGGAAAGTGAGCAACAAGGCACCGCCACGTACCAGAACGATCCGCCGGAGATCATCTACACGGAGAAGCCCAGCGTGCTAGTGTACATTGATGGTGAACCACAATACACCGCCGTAACCGCGAATACGAAAACGGACGATCGATCGGCCGACCCCAATTATCCGGTTGCGGCCCCGCACGATGTTGAGCGCGTAGTGAACACGCCTTTCTTGCTAGTGCGACCCAAGAACGGCGCCCATTACCTGTATGGATCGGGCATGTGGTTCACCTCGAAGGAGATCACTGGTAAGTGGGTGCGTACCTACGATGTGCCCAAGGACATCAGCGCGATCGCTGCGCAGGTGGACAGCACCTCCGCCATTGCAGCTACCAAGGCCGACGGTTCAACGACGACACCCGAGATCGTGGTGCGTACAAAACCAGCAGTGCTGCTGGACCTTGACGGCGCGCCGAATTTCCAACCACTGCCGAACACCGCTCTGCTCTACGCCACCAACACGGATGACGACCTGTTCCTGGACGTGGCCTCGCAGGACAATTACCTTCTGGCCAGTGGCCGTTGGTTCGCCACACGCACATTGAAGACCGGTCCTTGGCGCTTTGTACCCGCCGACCAACTTCCTGCGGAATTCGCCAAGATCCCCGAAGGTTCTGCCAAGGATGGCGCATTGGCACACGTTCCAGGAACGGCCGCTGCGAGAGAAGCCGTGCGTGATGCAAGCATACCGCAAACCGCCAAGATCGATCGCCGGACCGCAGCTCTCACTGTCACCTACGATGGCGACCCACAGTTCGAACGGATCCACCGGAACGCAAGTTGAAAATGCACTGAATGCCAGCACTACGGTGTTGCGCATCAACGGTACCTACCACGCGTTGGACAATGCAGTTTGGTTCGAAGGCCCTTCACCAGATGGGCCTTGGACGGTAAGCACGGAAGTGCCCGCCGAGGTGAACACCATTCCACCAAGCAGCTCCGCTTACAACACCCGCTACGTTTACATCTATGACTCCACACCGGACGTGGTCTACATGGGCTATACACCAGGGTACTACGGCACCTATGTGCAAGCCGGCATCGTGATCTATGGTACAGGCTTCTACTACAATGCGTGGCCTAACCGCTGGTACCCGCGTCCTTTCACCTATGGTTTCGGTATGCATTACAACCCATGGGCGGGCTGGGGATACGGTGGTGGTTGGGGTTGGAATTGGTACTACCCGAGCTGGTATGGCTATGGTGCTTATGGTGGTTATGGTGGCTACTACCATCCATACGGCTACGGGAACGGGTACAACAACTACTACGGCTGCGGAAATGGATGGTGGGGACCACAGGGCTACTACCCACCGGTGGTGAACGATCGTAGTGCGCATTACGGGCATCGTCCTTCTCTTGGTTCCACTGCACGTGCCGGAGTTGAACGGACCGGTGCAACCGTGCGGCGACCCGCAAGCGATCTGTATGCGAACCGCGCTGAACAAGGTGTGCGTTCCACCACCGTGGGCCGTACCCCCAGCAAACCCACTGAACGTCCGATCACGAAAACGGATGTGGGCCGCATGCAACCCAGCAGCAACGACCACTTTACGGACCGCGCAGGCAACGTGTACAGGAAAGATGAAAGCGGAAACACGGATAAATACACCAACGGTCGCTGGGAGAAATTGCCTGCCGACAAACCTTCGATGACAACGCCCGCAACCCGTGACGACCGGACAACTTCTCCTAGGCCACAACAACCGGAAAAACCCACGCCCCAACCAACGCGTCCGGTGGACCCGCGCACAACAACACCACAACAGCCCGTGCGACCGACAACACCTGCACGCACCCCAGAGGTGGATCCGCGCACCACGCAACCACAACAACCGGAGCGGCCGATCCTGCCTGCTCGCGTGCCGGAGGTGGACCCGCGTACCATACAAGAACAACGCTCCCGCGGTGATCAACGGGTGATCGATTTCAACCGGTCACGGAATGAGCAACAACAAACGCGTCCCAGCACACCGCCTTCGCGCACAGGGACTCCCGGCAAGCCTGCCCCAACACGGAACGTCTCTCCATCCAAAAGCTCACCCTCGCGGACCAGTCCTTCACGACCTTCTCCCTCGCGACCCGCTCCTGCACCCAGGTCGCCCGCACCTACTCCAAGGCGGAAGTAACAGCGGTTTTCTGATCAATGGAAAAGACGGGGTGCTCTTTGCACCCCGTCTTTCGTTTTGTCGACATGCACCAGATCGATCATGAAATTCTGGCGGACACTGGTGGTCCACCACCACTTGGAATGATCGACGCCACATCCTAATCTTGTTGGCGCTGCCGATCCACGGCGGAACCATAAAACCTCACTTCCGATGGTAAAACGTTACACCTCTCTTCCTTTCGCCTTGATCGTATGCTCCCATTTGTATGCCCAAACCTATTGCGCGCCAACATTCCTCAATGGTTGTTTCGGTTGGCACAGCATGGAGATCGGTATAGGAACCACCAATTGGAGCAGCGATGGAACCTGTACCAATTCCGATCATATGGCAACAACGGCAACATGGAAGCCGGTGTTGCCGTACCTGTAACCGTAACGAACGGGGTTTGGTGCGGGGTTGTCGTTTGGGTGGACCTGGACAACAACATGGCCTTCGAGGATAACGAGCGGCTCTTCAGCCAATACACTGGTGGAGACCCCAATTACACCTACCTTTTCGAGATCACCATTCCCATCGGTACCGCTCCCGGTAATTACCGCATGCGCATCATAAGCCCATGGGGCAGCGATGGGGTAACTTCCACGAACGGCAGCGGGCCTTGTGGCGAATACCAATACGGCAACTTCGATGATTTCACAGCAACCGTAACGGCACCGATCGGGATCGAGGAGAACAATGCAACGTCAGTGGTCGTTGGACCCAACCCTACCGCAGGACAGTTCAACATACGGACCAGCGGGCAGATCCAACGGATCACCGTTTCCAGTGTTGACGGGCGCATTATATGGAACGAACGGAACCTGAACACCAATAGCGCCAGCATTGACCTTGGCGCACTGCCTTCGGGCCTATACACTGTGCGTTGCGAAAGCGGGAACACATCGAACGTAGTGCGGGTGGTGAAGGAGTGATCCGGTCGCTCGTGGAAAAGCCGAACGTAGAAGCCTACGTTCGGCTTTTCCTTTTCCACAAACCTGCCATTGCACAAAAGCCCTGCCACTGGTCTGGAACGAAGAACGCCCCCGGCAAAGGCCGGGGGCGTTCTTCGTCTAGGTGGGCGCCTGCTTATTTCTGGATCACCAACCGCTCGGTATACGTCTTGTCACCAGCGGTGATGTTGACCATGTACAGACCATTGGTAATTTCGTTGTTGAGGTCCATGACCGTTGTAACCATACCATCCTGCACAGCAATGGTGCGGGCGGCGATGCGTTTTCCGGTGAGGTCGAAAATGTCCACGCTCACCGTGCGCACATCATTTGCAACTTCGCTCAATGTGATGAACAACTGCTCGCCATTGTTCGGGTTCGGGTACCATCCAAGTTCATGTTGAGCCTGCTGGATCCATGGAATTATGGGTGACCAGGTGCGGTCGGTACGGTTATCATGGCACCTGCTCCTCCCGTGTATTCGTAGCCACAACACCGCCAATGTTCATCAGGATGCGATCACGATCATTGCCTTGGCCCGTGTACTTCACCACGCCGTCCATGTTCACATCTTCGAGCAGGTAACCCGTGATCGTGTTGGTAGCCACCGTTCCACCAATGGCCACCAGTAACCAGTCGCGGTCGTTGTACTGGCCGGTGTACTTCAGTGAGCCATCGCCGTTCACATCGCCTGCCCACAGTGCTTGTGCAGGAAAAGCGCCTGTAAAGATCTGCTGGGCTTGGGTGCCAAAGAGTTGAGCGGTATTCGAGCCTAGGTCGATCTGAACACCGGAAAAGCCCAATGGGAAAGCAACATTGGTCATACAGCCCAAATGGTTCCTGTGCTGCACCGCAAGCAAATAAAGAGCCGCTGGTACTTCGAAGCCCACGGTCGAAATGCCATCCACATCCACCACATCCCCATCGCGCTGGACCAATGCGCAACGCGAACCGAGCACGGTGGTTGGAACCACCGGTGAGCGTAACTCCAACAGCACCCAATCGACAATAGCGTCGTGGCCGGTGACCGCCAGAACGGATGGCACCATGGTCTCACCGCCGCTACCTGTGTGCGAATACCCCAAGGCCGTGTATGGTTCTGTGGTGGGTATCATACCCAGTGTGCGCAGGTCATCGCTCATCAAACCCGTATTGGTATTGTACGGCCCGGCCAGGTATACACGTACGCTCACCGGTAGCTGGCAACCGGCATCCACTTGGCCATCGCAGTTGTTGTCGATGCCATCGCAGGTTACCGTAGCGTTGGGGTTTATGGCGGCATTGGTATCATCGCAGTCCGCGCCATTGGCTACATGGCCCAAAGGAGGATCACAGGTGACAATGATCGATCCCGTGTCGCCATGGCCATCGCCATCGGTATCCGCATACCACGTTGTGGTGGCGTTAACGGTGATCGTGAATAGGCAATTGGAACTGCACTGACCACCATCGGAATGCGTGTAGGTGATGGTGTGTGTGCCCACCCCGGCCACATCAGGATGGAATAGGCCGTTCGCAACACCGTTCCCTGTGTAGGTGCCGTTCAACGGCAGACCAGCACTGAGTGCGAAGGCAGGAGGTCCATGCAGACCGTACTGTCACTCCGGGCATGTCGCGGCCACGACATCGGCGCACGGATCTACGATATTGATCAGATAGTCTTCCGTTTCACCGAAAGAGAAATCGCCGCACGGCGTTATTCCCGGATATTGGACGGAATTGATCACGCGCATCAGGGTTGTGCCCAAAGCGGCGTCGGCAGGCACAGAGACCCATCCACTGAATTGATACTCACCGAAGCGATAGGACCCGCTATAGGCTTGTTCGCCATCGTCGTCGAGGAAGCCGTTCTGGTTCCAGTCGATAAAGATGGCGGTGATACTTCCTCGTAGGCCTCATCACACTCATCGACCCATCCTATGAAAGGGATCACCTGCCCCAGTGCAGCAGGTAGGGGAGGCAAGGTGGTGTAGTTCGAATACCTTCCAGGAATGGATCCAGGCCCCGGAGCCGCAACGGAGCATTCGGAGTTGTACGGCACGCCGCCGATCTGGAAGAACTGGATATATTGTTCGCCGGGATACAGCGCCATACTGCTGGTAGCAATCCGTGGACCTTTTGAGTTACCTGAACGGGTGTGGTGTAGGCCGACCCACCGTTCGGCGTGCCGCAGGTGATCATTGCCTCCAAGGTCGTTTGGATCTGGGTGGTGCTGTGGAATGGTGTATTGGAACCTACCACGATCCATGGCCCACCCGATCCTGTAGTGCTTGATTGCCATTGGTAGGATAGACCTGTGCCGGGGGTCTGGACCACTTGGAGAGCGACTCGGATCATAAGTGCATACCTCGTTCAAACTTGCGATCGTATTCGCGAGCGGAATACCAGCACAAGGCACAGCCTCCTCGATGTGATCAGGTAATCTTCCGTTTCTCCAAAGAAGTAGTTGGTGCATGCGTCCCCACCTCCAACTGTATTGAATTCATAGGTCGATCGTAGGCGCATACCGGTAATACCTACCGCTGCGGTCATAGGGATGGTGATACTCACACTCCCCGTAGAGCCGGAAACCTGACTGGCGTACCATTCGGAAGGACTGAACACACCATCGCGGTCGTGGTCCATCCATATGGACAATTGCGAATTGAAATTGGGATTGAAGAAGAGCGTGGTGGAAAGCCCATACTGCACCCCCTTCATATAGGTCCCTGTCGTGCCAGAGCCGCCTCCGGCGTAATTGGTGTAGCCGGGGGCTACGCAGTTGCTGGAAGAATTGTTCAAACCAGTGCCGAAGGATACGTTCGAGATGCAGGGCTGCGCATTCGTCTGAAGCTGGGTGTTGCAATAACAGTCGTAGAACGGGTTTACACCCACCATTACCGGCGTGCTTATCCCACTGACGCTACCAGTTGCACATGTGACCACGGCCCGGTACCAAGAAGCAACACTTTGGCTGGTCGTGATCGACGCTGTGTTCGTCCCGAAGTTCGTCCACGGTCCATTGGCCCCTACCGTGCTCACCTGCCACTGATGGAGTACCTCGGGGCCGATAGTGCCGAACTGCACGCTAAGCCCAAGAGTTGCGCCGGTACAGCTGCTGCTCGTGGAGGCCACCGTGTTCCCGGGCACAGGTTCGCAGAGGAATGGCGCTATCGTGATGGTGTATTCTTCGGTCTCTCCTCCATAGATGTGTTCACAAGCCATATCGGGGCCCATGGTGGTAGAGTTCGAGCCAAGGCGCACCCGCATATTCGTAGGCCCGGGTAAGGCGTTGTAGGGTATCGTAATGTTGGTGTCATCCGTGAAATACTCCGATGCTTCAAAGGACATGTTTTGGTTGAAGTCGATCCACACGGCTCGTTGATTGTAGTGTGAGACGGTCATCAGAAAAGGATAGGTATGCCCTTGCATGAAGGTCCCGGTGGTATTCGCGGGGCCACCGCCATAATTCGTGTAGGTGTTGCATCCGGATGGGTTGTTCAAGGTGCCACCGAAGCTCACGTTCGTTATGCAGTAGCTACCTATGGCAGAATGGGTGGCCGGGCAGTAACAGTCGTAGTTAGGTCTATTATTCACCTGAACAGCCACGCTCGTTCCGGTCATACCATTGCAGGTCACCCTGCACCGGTACCATGACATTTGATCCTGTGATGTGGTAAAGGACCGGTTGTTGGGGCCTACATTGGAATATGGCCCGGCCGGGAACATCGTACTGCGCTGCCATTGGTAGTCGACCCCCGCCCCATAAGTGGAGTCCTGCAATCCCAGCTGAAAGGTGGAGTTGAAGCACACAGGGTTCGCCGATACCGTGGTGTTGCCTGGGGCTGGTATTCCTGTGCATGCTGGCCAGGTGTAGTGTACTGTTACGGACCAAGTGTTGTTCGGTATCATATACCTATCAAAGCCATTCAAAATAGCTGCTACTTGTGGCTCCATCCTGAAATTGAGCTGTCCATTACTGGGCACAACGCCATTGGCGATCGTCAGTCCGGTACGGGTATAAGTCGTTGTCACAGCGCAGGATGAAGCTCCCGAACCAAGAGAATTGCAGTTGTAGTAACCGGAGGGTAGTGGTCCTATCTCCCGCAGTCCTGTGGTATTACATCGAATACGCGACTGGACATTTTCAGGAGCGGAATTCGACCAGATCTGATAGGTAACATCCGTACTGGTCACAACAGCGCCATGGGGGAGGGGTCAGCCCTAAAGTATACAGGCCACTACAGACAAGCATTTGACCTGCCACGGGTATATTGTCAATTGGTGAGTGAGCTGCGCGGGAGGATTGCCCCAGCAGGTCCACTGAGGCGGAGGCGGTAATAGGCACGGCAAGCAGAAGCGCCAGCGGTCCGCGCCCGTGCCGCTGCCGGGCTGCTGGCAAGGGCTTCAACTGAGCCTTGGAAGTTGCTTGGTGTACGAAGTGGTCTGCGGTAAGGGTGGCGGTCATCAGGATGTTCGTGTGGTGCTAATCAGCACCGAAACAACCCCATTTGCACGAAATGGTCAATTACTACATCCATTATTCCCTTTGCTGACGCAGCTTTTGTGACACGCCGGTGTACATTGCGCCGTGCGTGCACTGCTCCCGGTCCTGTTTGCGCTGGGCGCCTCAAGTGGCATCGCCCAGGTTCCGCCGCGCACCTCGGTCAGTGTTCCGGAGCAGTACAATTTCACGCTTCGCCACTACACGGTGGCCGATGGCCTGCCAGCCGACAGGTCACTCCTTGGCACAGGATGATCAGGATTTCATCTGGATGGCCTCGCCAATGGGTCTGGTGCGTTTCGATGGTTATCGGTTCGTGAACCATGACCAGCAAGATGGACTTTCAGGCAATGCCGTGCGGACGGTGTTGCGTGATGCGGACGGAATGCTCTGGATCCAATTCGAGGATGGTGAGGTGGATATCATGGATCCAGCACGGCGTCTGGTCGTACCGTTCAAGCACTACTTCGCGGCCTATCCGAACGCATCCATCCATGCGCCGATACACGGGATGGCCGCTTCTGCCACTGGCACCATCGTGTTCGGGCAAGGTGGGGCGCTGATTCGGTATCGGGGAGTACAATGGGGCTTCGAGCGAAAGGCGGTTGCGTGCAATGGACCGTTGAATCCGCTGGTGGTGGAGGAGAACGACGACGTTTGGTGTGAGTGTGCTTCCGGCTACGTACACACCTCCACCCGAGAGTTGCTCTTTCTGCGCTCGGCGTCCTTCGCGCTCGAAGGTTCTCCAGTCGTAAGGTGGCAGGGCATCGCCAGGAGCCAGGGGAAAGGGATCGATAGATACGCTAAGCGACCCATGGTCCGGCAAGGGCCTATGTCACGCTGCTTCGTTCCGGCCTATCTTCTACTGGCTGGGTCCGGCCAGATGGTGCGCAGCTGCTTCACCCACCGACCGAGCAAGGAACTTTCGACCGCCCGCGTTTCAACCACCGCACGCCGCTTACGCAGGGTATCTGGCTGGTGGATGGCAAGGTGCGGCGCATGCGGCTGGTGATGCACCATTGAATGCCCCGGCATATTCGATCTCACGGACGTGATATCGACGTGGACCAGGAACTGATCAGCGTACTCCGCGATCGCGCAGGGAATATCTGGATCGCCTAATGACCATGGGCTCTTCAAGCTCACCCTGAAGTCGGACCCTTCCAAAGGTTCCTTTACCAACCACGGATGCCTGGGAGTTTTGGTGCCCGCATCCGTGGCATGATGGAGATAGCAGGAAAGCTTCACGTCAACACGGATGTCAACGGGTACTATGTGCTCGATGCTCGATCCGGAGAAGTGCTGGGCCGGGATGCCCGAACAACGTTCCGCTTGGGCATGACAGGTGATGCCAGTGGTGGGCTTTGGCGAGCTGAATACGGTGACC
>JADKFY010000027.1 GCA_016717305.1 Flavobacteriales bacterium | reverse complement strand
GCTAGGCGACGTTCGGTATAATCTACTTGCAAAAGGCTTACCGGACACGCTAGAATTATTTCTCAATATCAATGCTGGTGCGATTATGTATCCCGGATTTCAATTTCACCATGATTGTCCTCCATGGAGTTGAATCGAACTGACTTGTACTGACAATGGCTGGAATCGAGCTTTATAAGAAGAAAAGGAAAACTAAGCCTAACACCAGCTATAAACAAAGCCGCGCAAACTCCACCCGCAACGCCATGCTTGCTTCAGCTTTGATACGTTAGCGTGCATTGTAAGACGACCATGAGAAACATACTATACATAATACATTCTTTGTTTCATTTCAAGTGTTCAACACCCACTGAACGCAAATGTTGAAGTTCAAATCTCAGACACAGTATCGTTGGAAATTTAGATGTCGAATCCTGATAAATGACTGTGACTTTGTAATATCTGACACAATAATGAATGAGAAGTATAAATCCACCTTGCAATCCTTGGACAAATACAACCATAAAGAAAACGAGGATACTATTTCAATTCAGACGGAGACACTAATAATTTTCTTTACCATCAAGACATTGCAGTATTTTCTAACGGACTGGACCTATCAGAAACTGGTATCTATAAAAGGCTGACTAATAAAATTGTATTTTCATTCTGAACATGAACCAAAATGCGACTACGGACTTATGCAATGGACACATAACTTAACTGACATAAAATATTTTATGTATCATGTGTCGCATCTAATTTGCCACAAGCCGCCCTCGTCCCGGTGACAACTCCCGTTGAAGCATGATAACTTCGTCCAGGAACAAGATCACGAAAGGCGGCCTGCGGCAAGCGCAGGCCCGTTGAACACCATAGCGCGCAGAGCCGCGCAACGGAGTTCAACTCCCAATGACCACAGCGAATAGGGAGCACGCGACGCGCAATTGACCAACGAGCGTTCTACGCGAATTGCTTCACGCTCAGTGCGATGATCCGGCAGCACTCCATGAGTTGCTCTTCGGTGATCACCAGCGGCAGCGCAAAACAGATCACCTTTTCTTGCCTTGGACCTTGCGCTGCGCGCGTTTCAATGTTTCCAGATAGGCGGTCTCGACATCGGATGGAGCCGCATCCAGCTGGGTGCGGTATTTCACGTATTCCGCGTCTGCTCTAGAAACGGCCTGTTCGTGGCTCACGGTGCCTGCACCTGCCAATGTCCGGGCTTCCATCGCCTCCATCAAGCGGTCCAGATGGGCCAGCCAGTCCTTCATGTACGTTGGTTGGTGGTCCTGGGCTCGGAATTCGGCGGCATCGAAGTAGGCTGATACAAGGGTATTCAAGCGCTTGAGCTCATTCGCATCCAAGTAATTCTTTGCCACGGCAATTTCGGTCTTGGTGGGATAGCTGCCGCGGAAGGACAGTAGGCCCATAAAGGGTTTGCCCGCATCTGCTCACGCCGCGATGATCTCAGCGGCAGTATGGCCGTGCGCTGCGTAATGCAACTTGTTCTGCACGGAGCTGAAGAACTTCGCACTCTCTTTGCTTCGCGGGTTGTAGTCCACGCTGGTCGCGTATAGGTCCAGCACTTGCCGGTAAAGCACCTTTTCGCTACTTCGGATATCTCGAATACGATCGAGGAGTTCCTTCCAATAGTTACCACCGGCCAGGCCCTTCAGTCGGGCATCATCCATGGTGAAGCCTTTGACAAGATATTCGCGCAGTCGCTCTGTTGCCCAGATGCGGAATCGCGTGGCGGTCACAGAGCGTACCCGATAACCGAGCGATATGATCAGATCCAAGTTGTAATGAGGGATCGCACGCTCCACCTGTCTGGAGCCTTCCAATCGAACCTGTCGGAAATCCCGACAGGTTGCCTCTTCAACCAATTCTCCTTCGGAATAGATGTTCTGAATGTGCTCGACAACATTCGTCCTCGAGGTCTGGAACAGATCTGCCAATTGCTGTTGGCTAAGCCACACCGTTTCCCCGTCCAGTCGCACTTCCAGCGCAGCTTCCCCATCAGACCGTGGGTACAAGATGATCTCTCCGGAGGGCTTGTCGTTCATTGCTTGGTAGAGTTCGTCCTATGAGCCAACGATTTGCGCACGTGCAGTGCCGCCGTTCCCATGTTCAAAGCACACTTCCAAAAGTAGCTCGTTGGTCCGAACGCTTTACGCGAACTGCTTCACACTAAGCGCGATGATCCGGCAGCACTCCATGAGTTGCTCTTCGGAGATCACGAGCGGCGGTGCGAAACGGATGATATCGCCGTGCGTGGGTTTGGCGAGCAGTCCATTGTCGCGCAGCAAGAGGCACAGTTCCCACGCGGTCTTGGGGGATCCATCGTTAGCGGTTCGGGCCTCGATCACCACGGCATTAAGCAGGCCTTTGCCACGCACGAGTTTCACGTAAGTGAATTCGTCAACAAGTTTCTGCATTTCCGCCCTGAAAGATCTTCCCGAGGCGATCCGCGTTCCCAGCGAGATCCTCATCACGCACGATCATGAGCGATTCCGTAGCCAACCTCGCGGCCATCGGGTTTCCGCCGAACGTGCTTCCATGTGTGCCGGGTGAGAACACGTCCATGACCGCATCATCGGCAAGGACCGCACTGACCGGGTACATGCCGCCACTGATCGCTTTCCCGAGGATCACCACATCCGGCTTGCCGGCGTAGCTGCCGTTCTTGCACGTCCCACCGGTGCAATCACACTCGTGGCTGTAGCAGCTGGCCAACAATTTGCCTGTTCGGGCGATACCGGTCTGCACTTCATCGGCCATGAACAGCACGTTCTTGGCTTTGCACAGTGCGATCGCCTTCGCGATGTAGCCCTCATCCGGAACGAAGACACCGGCTTCACCCTGGATCGGTTCTACGAGGAATGCGCAAACGTTCGGGTCTTCCAAGGCCTTTTCCAGCGCAGCTAGATCATTGTACGGGATCAGTTCAAAGCCCGGTGTGTAGGGTCCGAACAGATCGTGCGCCACAGGATCCACACTGGCACTGATGATGGTGATCGTCCGGCCATGGAAGTTGCCTTCGCACATCACGATCTTCGCCTTATCGGTCGGGATCTTCTTCTTGGAGTACCCCCATTTGCGAGCCATCTTGAGCGCGGTCTCCACGGCTTCCGCACCGGTGTTCATCGGGAGCATCTTCGCGTATCCGAAGAATTCGCACACGAACTTCTCGTATTCGCCGAGGGCGCTGCTGTAGAAGGCGCGTGAGGTGAGCGTCAACTTGCCGGCCTGGTCCTGCATGGCGGCCACCAAGCGTGGGTGGCAATGGCCTTGGTTCACGGCGCTGTACGCGGAGAGGAAATCGAAATAGCGTTTGCCTTCCACATCCCACACATGCACGCCCAGACCCCGCTCCAGCACCACGGGCAATGGGTGGTAGTTGTGTGCGCCGTATTTCTCTTCCAGGGCGATGGCCTTCTGTGTCTTCGTATTCGCGATCGTACTTACTTGCATGGCTTCAATGGCGCGCGTTTGGCAGGCTGAACGGGCTGCAAAAGTAGGGGTAACTTCGCGGCCCTTCAAGGAGACTTCAGCACCGCTGCTACGCCGGAAAACGGTGATGTGGCCACACCGACCGAACACATGCGCCGCAACCAGAAATTCAAAGAGCCGATCCTTTGGGAGAACCTCACCATCACCAGTGCCGGAGCCGAGGGCAAGGCCATTGCAAAACACGATGGGCTAGTGGTCTTCATTACCGGCGCCGTTCCGGGCGATGTTGTGGATGTGCGTGTGACCAAGAAGAAGAGCAAGTATGCCGAGGCGATCACCACGCGGATCGTCACGCCTTCCGCGGATCGCATTCCGGCTTTCTGCAAGCACTTCGGCACCTGTGGAGGTTGCAAGTGGCAAGACCTCTCCTACCCCAAGCAGCTCGAATACAAGCAGCAACAAGTGATCGACAATTTGGAACGGATCGGAGGTCTGGAACTCCCGAAGGTCACGCCCATCATGCCTTCGCGCACACTGACGCACTACCGGAACAAACTGGAGTACTCCTTCTGCAACGCGCGTTGGTTCACTTCGGAAGAGATCGTCTTGGAGAAAGAAGAAGCCAGATTCGAGATTCCGGGTCTGCGCCCGGAATGACCATAGACAAGAACGCATTGGGTTTCCACATCCCTCGGCGATTCGATCGTGTATTGGACATCAGTGAGTGCCACCTACAGCCCGCACCCAGCGATGCGATCCGAAATTTCTTCCGTGAGCACGCACGGCAGCACGACCTCACGTTCTACGATCAGCGCGAGCACGTTGGCTTCCTGCGCACGCTACTGATCCGTACCACGACCACGGGCGAGTGCATGGTGCTGCTGGCATTGGGCCACGAGGATGTTGAAGCACGTGAACGGGTGTTAGCCGCATTGGTCCAGCAATTCCCAGAGTTGACCAGCGTCCTTTGGGTCATCAATCCGAAGAAGAACGACACCATTTTTGATCTGGACGTGCATGTCTTCCACGGCCGTGATCACATCGTGGAAGAGCTTCCGGATGGTCCCGGTGGCAGGCCATTGCGTTTCAGGATCGGACCAAAGACCTTCTTCCAGACGAATCCCGAGCAGACCATCGCGATGTACAAGTTGGTACGCGAGCTCGCCGGCCTAACGGGTAAGGAGAACGTGTACGATCTGTATTGCGGTGCAGGAAGCATTACGCTTTACGTCGCCGGTGCCGCAAAACACGTGGCCGGTGTTGAGCTGGTACCCGAGAGCATTGCAGATGCCAAGGTGAACGCGGAATTGAACGGCATCACGAACGTCAGTTTCACAGCCGGGGATATGAAGAAGATCTTCGACCCGGCGTTCGTTGCGAAGCACGGAAAACCCGATGTGGTGATCACCGATCCGCCACGTGCCGGCATGGATGAACCGGTGGTTCGACACTTGTTGGAATTGGATCCGCCGGTGATCGTTTATGTGAGCTGCAACCCAGCCACACAGGCAAGGGACCTAGCGTTGATGAACGAAAAATACCGGGTGGACTTCGTGCAACCGATCGACATGTTCCCACACACGTACCATGTGGAGAACGTTGTGCGGCTGATTAGACGGTGACCGGATATGAACGTGAACCGGAAATGAGAAATAGGTGTGCGGGGGAAAAGAAATGCGAACCGTGAATGGACGTGAATGAACGGAAATAGTCTGTCCTTCTCCTTCGGTAAACTGGCGGACTGACGTTCGGTTTTGCTCCGATGAACTTCATTTGCATCTGGCCCGTCTACTTCTGCGCATGATCCTGACTGACCGAACAGAGAGTGATCTGAACGAAGCGCATCGTGGGATGCGCAATGACCGTTTTGAACACGCTCGGTTCCGGGTTGCACGAGAAACCTTACGAAAACGCGCTGTGCATCGAGATGAGGATCCAAGGCATTCCATTCGAGCAACAGAGGCGTTTTCCGATCCACTACAGAACCGAACTGGTCGGCGAGTATGTACCAGACCTCTTGGTACTCGGCGAAGTCGTAGTGGATACGAAAACGATCGAAGCGATCGGCGACGTTGAACTCGGACGGATGATCAACTATCTGCGGATCACGAATATGGAGGTTGGCCTGATCCTCAATTTCAAACGCCCGCGCTTGGAATGGCGCCACGTCTGGTTACGTCCGGGTCGTCGTCCGGAACGAGGAATGTCGGTTGAACATCCAAGAGGCCCACGTCGATGATCGCGCGGTAGGTTTTGCGGCCACGATCCTCGGCACTGAATTCTTGTTTGCGGCCACTGGGGTTCTCCATTCGATCTCCACTGGGCACCACTGGCTTTTCGTACAGTTCGATGATCTCGGTGTAGAGCTTGAAGACCTCGTCGTTCATGCCGGGGAGCAGTCCACCGGTGAACAGATCGGCACCAAAGAAAAGCGCTTCGCCGATGCGAAAATGGTTGACACCGTGCGGCAGCTCCTTGCTCAACAATAGTGGAATGGCAACGGTTGTACCTCCACTCACCCATGGGATCTTCTTATTGAAACGCGCTTCGATCAGTTGCTTGTAGAGGCTCAGTTGGATCAGCTTATCGGCCGAAGGCATGACACCGTTAAGGCAATTGAGGTTGGTACCGATCCCGATGATCTCAATGTTGGGCAGCTCGAAGACCTTGGCGTAGAAATCGCTCAGGTCCGCGCCCAGCACGCCTTCGCGCAGGTCCCCCATTTCGACCATGATGATCACCTTGTGCGTGCGACCCTGCTTGACGGCCTCTGCACTCAGCCCGCGAATGGTGGTCAGTTCCGTGTTGAAGCTCACATCAGCGAACTTGACCACGTTCTCCCAGCTCTTCTTCGCCGGTGGTTTGATGTAGACGGTTTGCACTTGGGGCGCGATCGCCTTGATCGCCTTGAGGTTGCTGATGCGTGTGTCATGCATCTCCTTGATGCCGAGGTCGACCAGTTCCTGCAAATAACGGCGATTGCCGCACAACACCTTGGTCACCACGCCCCATTCGATGTCCTCGGAATCGAACATCTTCTGCAACACCTTGTAGTTGGCTTGCAGCTTGTTGCGGTACAATTTCAAATAGGCCATGGGTAGGTGATCAATCCGTAATGATGCGCGGAATATCGCGTGGTAGTCGTGTCAACATCTCGTAGTTGAGCTGTTCGCTCATTTCACTGAACGAGGAGACCGATATCCGCTGGCCGTCCTGCTCACCGATCAACACCACCTCATCCCCTCTTTGCGCACCTTCTATATCCGTTACATCAACGCAGATGGCGTTCATGTTCACGATCCCGACCACCGGTGCAAGTTGGCCCCGGACCAAGACCCTGCCCGTATTGCTCAGTCCACGATCGAAACCATGTGAATACCCCACGGGCACCACTGCGACGCGCATGTCCTGTTGCGCCGCACAACTGGATCCATATCCCACGAACTCACCTGCACCTACTTTGGTGATGGCCATTACCCTGCTCTTCCAGGAGATCAGGCGACGTAGTGGGTCCTTCGCAATTCCTGTGGCCTTACTATAGCGGACCCATGTTTCCTGATTGGGCCAAAAGCCATATTGCATGATGCCGACACGGGCCATGCCATCGATGGACTCCGGATAGTTCATCATCACGGCCGAACAGGCTTGGTGTGCATACCGAGGTTCGATGTTCTTGTTCAGGAATTCTTCTCGAACAACACTGAACTTCTTCGCCTGGCCTTGCACCCGTGCATCATTGACCAAGCTCTCCGCGCCTGCGAAATGGGTGAACAGGCCGATCACATCGAAGTGCTCGGCGTTTGCGTTGATGCGTTCAATTACGACGGGTAACTCAGAGGAAGCAAAGCCGGTGCGGTGCATGCCGGTCTCGGCTTCGATATGCACCTTGGCCTTCACCCCGAGCCGCTTTGCGCAACGCAAGGTCTGATCCAATCGGTACCTGTCGTGGACACAGAATTCGATGCCGTTCTCGATGGCCCATGGGATCGCATCCCCTTCCACCATGCCCATGATGAAGAGGTCGGCATCGTTGGAGATGGAGCTCACGAGCGTATACGCTTCATCTGCACTGTACACGGCGAAATAGTCCACACCGACGGTATCCGCCATGGGAACGAAGGGCAATAGGCCGTGGCCGTATGCATTCCCCTTTGACCACGCTGCACAACCGAGCACCGTTCAACTGCTTACGGATGAACGCGAGGTTGTTCTCGTAGGCCGATCGACTTATGCTGATGACGGAGGATTCGAACATGCAAGTATCAAAAGTTGAAGAGAACCGCAGATGAACGCAGATGGACCCAGATGAATGCCAATTGCTCAATCCTGCGCTCTTGGCTGCATTTCGAACATGCTTGACGATGTCCGGGTCGTTCTGGTTGGCATGGAAGCGTTGTGTGTAGGCGATCTCCAGTCCCAGCCCATCACGCTTGGCAAGATCATTGGCGATGTCCTCGATCTCGTGCTGAAGCTTTTCCAATTCGGCATCGTTCCAACAGCGGACGGTCAAATGCACTTCGGCCCTGCCTGCGCTGATCCCGTGGTCCTTGCTACCGAGTTCGGCGTAGACGGAGGAAACCACACGCATCTTCGGATCGCTGGGCACATTGTTGTTCAACGCCAAACTCCGTTGGAACAGATCACCCATGGCACGCGCTGGATCGATGCCGTGCTCCGGTTCTGCAGCGTGCGAGGTCTTTCCTTTGAAGGTGATGATGATGCTGTTCACCGACGCGTTGAACGAACCTTCGCGCAGCAACACAGCACCGGCTTCGACACCGGGCAAGTTGTGCAACGCATAGACCCGTTCGGGCTTGGTGGCACGCATGCGTGGATCAGCGAGCATGGCCTTGGCGCCTTCTCCATTCTCTTCAGCAGGTTGAAAGAGCAACCACGACTTTCCGGTTAAAGGACGCTCCTTGGCCAGTTGTTCCGCCAAGCCGCAAAGGATCGCCATGTGGCCATCGTGACCACATTTATGCGACACACCTTCCACGGTGCTTTTGTATGCGAAGGTGTTCACTTCGGTGATGGGCAAGGCGTCCAACTCGCAACGGAAAAGTCTTACTGGTCCGGGTTTTCCGCTGTCGAACAAGGCCATCACGCCGTGCACGCCCACTTCGGTCAAGAGTTCGTCGGGCTTCAATTGCTGAAGGAATTCGGCGATGCGCTTGGCGGTCCATTTCTCGTTCAACGAAACCTCCGGGTGCGCATGCAACTCGCGTCGAAGCGCGGTCAATCGTTCGTGTTGTTCGGTTGTGATCATCGCAGCAAACGCATTTCCAAATACTTGTTCGTGAAGCCCAACGCTTCGTACAATTTCTTCGCCGGGTTGTCCGGTTCCACGTGAAGTGCAATTGAGCCTTTCGCCTTTTCGATCGCCTTGCCCATCAATCCTTTACCGAGCCCACGGCCGCGCTGGTTGCGGTCCACGGCGATGTAGACGAGAATGTTCTCGGGGATGTATCCGTCCATACCGGTCAGGTTCACGACAACAGCACCGAGGATCGCGCCATCTTCAACGGCAAGCACCACGAAGCCGCCGCGCCGTTGGTCGAAGGCATAGGCAAGGCATTTCAGGATGTCCTCTTTCTTGTCACCGAACTGGTCCAAGTGGTCTTCCAGAAAGCGTGCGATGTGATCGTTCGTGTGGGTCGCATTCGGACCGGTCGCAGGGTCAAGTACCAAGTATTCCATTCAAAGAGTTGTTCGTGTTACGGGTTGTGGAAGAAGGGTCGCTACGCTTGCGAAAGCCACGGTCGCAGCCAAAATGCCGAAAACGTTCGGGTCCAGACCGAAAGGAAGTCCAGATGCGAACAGTGAAAGCGAAACTGTTGTTACACCACCGATGATCATGGCGGCCAATGCGGCATACGGGTTCCGTTGTCCGAAGAACACCGCGGCCACCAAAGGGACCAACAGGCCGGAGACCATGAACGCGTATGAGTGCAACATGAGCGAGAGCACGTTCTCCATGACCGCTGCTATGGCAATGGCGATCGCACCGAGGACCAAGGTAAAGATCTGGGATAGGCGCAACGTGTGCTTCAGGTTACGCGAGGGTCGAAAGCGTTCAACGATATCCGTAAGCAGGTTACCCGATGCGGCCATCAAGCAGCTATCGGCCGTGGAGAGTATGGCGGAGAAATACACCGACAACATGATCCCCATGAGACCCACTGGGAGAATGGCGCGCAACAACAGCGGTAGTCCCATTTCAGGATCGATCACTTCACCGGTCGTGAGCACTGCATCCAGTAGACCTTGATCCGCAGCCACTTTGGCCAGCATACCGAGCAGCACACCAAGGAACGCCATTACCGGCCACTCCAAGAGTCCGGCGATGAACCATGCTTTGCGTGCTTCCTTCTCACTGCGGCTGGCGTAGATCCGCTGGTAGAGCGTCATGCCAACGAACCAGATCGGAACAATGGTGACGCCCCAGTTGATCAATTGGATGGCGGTGATGTTGTCCAAACGGAGCATCGATGGTTCCACGGTGTTCCGGATCGCTTCCCACCCCCCAACAGCCACCCATGCCATGGGCACACCGATGAACGCCAGTCCGGTAAGCAACACCACCCATTGAATGGTATCGGTATAGACCACGGCCTTCATTCCACCGAGCACCGTATAGCCCACAGTTACCGCGCCCATGATCAGCAACGCTGTTCCCAAATCGAGGCCGTCCACTGCCGCACTCGCCAATTTGGCACCGGCCAGCAACTGCGAACTAGTAAAGCCGAGATACCCCACCACACAGATAATACCTGCAACAAAGGCCACGCGTCCATCGAAGAACTTACCGAGCAATTGTGGAAAGGTGAGCAAGCTGTGGTCGCGCCCGATGGCATACACACGCGGGATCAACAGCACGGCCGCGAGCCATGCACCGACAAGTCCGGTGAAGAGCATCCATGAACCGCTCAATCCCATTACGAAACCCAGACCGCCAAGACCGATCGAGAAACCACCGCCTACATCCGTGGCCACTACCGAAAGCCCGATGTGACCGGGTCCCATGGTACGACCGCCGACGAAATAATCTTCTGCGCTGTTGTTCTTGCGCATGAAGCGGAAGCCCACGGCGAGCAGAACGACCATATAGAGAATGAAGATGCTGGCATCGATCCAGTGCATACAAGGTATTCGGGAAGATCCGCAATGCGGAAGGGCCAAGGATGATCCACCGAAAAGGCCCAATGAAGTGGACACGAAACGCGTCCGGGAGGCTGCAAAGGTAGAAACTATGGATAAGGTGTTCGTAAAGGAAGGGGTGATCGGATGGGGTCACGTGCGCCAAATGGCGCGTAGGGAAGAAAGGGGAACCGCATCCCGCATGATCCCGCAGTACTGCGGAATGCGGGAGAACGCATCCCGCATGGGGCTGCGGGAGAACACAGGAGAATGCAAGAATTACCCGTGTCGTTGATCCTGGACCAAGACGGACAGGGCCATCTGCGTGTATCTGCGTTAATCTGTGGTTAAAACTTCCTCGCATGGTTGCTGCCTCATAGCGGTTGAGATACCTGATCTTCCGGCGTGAGCGAACCCAAGTTGGTCCCGAACTTTGCACCATGGAATTGGATCGGAGCTATTGGCAAACGCGTTACGAAAATTCGGAAACAGGTTGGGACATCGGCGGGCCATCCACGCCCCTGAAGACCTATCTCGATCAGCTCACGAACAAGGAACTGCGCATTCTCATTCCCGGGGCGGGGAGGGCTTATGAAGCGGAGTATGCGCATCGTCTTGGGTTCACGAACGTGTACGTGATCGACCTGACGGATGCGCCATATCAGGACCTTCTTGCACGCTGTCCGGATTTCCCGAAGGACCATCTTCTGGTGGGCGACCTCTTCGCACACGAAGCACAGTATGACCGCATCCTGGAGCAGACCTTCTTCTGCGCATTGGATCCATCGTTACGGGTGAAGTACGTGGCGAAAATGAAGGAACTGCTCGAGCCGGATGGACAGCTGGTCGGGGTGTTGTTCAATGATCCGTTGAATACCGATCATCCTCCCTTTGGTGGTTCCAAGGAGGCATACGTGCCGTTGTTCAAGACACACTTTCCGGAGGTGACCATGGATGCGTGCTACAACTCGATCACACCAAGGGCCGGGAGGGAATTGTGGTTATGTGCACCGAACACCGGCTAATGGATAATGGTGTAGAAGTTCGGTTGGACCGAATACGCGAAATGAAATTGGCATAGTGACGGAGGGTTGGCGTTTTCGAATTGGATCTCCCAACTTGGGCGCTCGATCTCTCCCACATGAAACTCTCCATTCACGGCGCACAAGCCTACTACGACGGCATGCCCGACAAAGACCGAATTCCACTCTTGAAGCTCCGTGCCTTGATCAAACGGATCTGGCCAGCCGTGCAAGAGAACATGGAATGGAACATGCCCAGCTACCATTTACGTGGCTATGCGTTCTGTGCGTTGGCCAGCCAAAAGAATTTCATGGTGTTCCACATCAAACCCTATGATCTATTACTCCCCTTCAAGAAAGACCTGTTGACGCACGACCACGGCGTTTCCTGCATCCGGTTCCGTCGCCTGGATGAAGAAACCCTCCTCCTTTTTGATCGGATCATCCGTTACACCGGCGATCAACTGGAGCACAGCACGAAACTGAAATTGACCGGCCGCCATCATCGAACGTGAACCAAGCCGAAATGCTTCTCTAGTCGCTTCGGGCAAGATCACGACCGGTGTCCACTTCAACCGTACTTCCGTACTTTTCGCGAACGATGCCGAACAGAACGCTCATCCTGAAACACGACGAAGTCCAGCGCAAAGTGGTCCGTATCGCCCATCAACTGCACGAAGCGAACTTCGAAGAGGACGGTATCGTGTTGGTGGGCATTGCACCACGCGGGATCACCTTGGCCAAGCGCTTGCGTACCACTTTGGAACAGATCTCCGAAGTACCTGTTGACCTGGTGGAGATGAAGTTGGACAAGGATAAACCGTTGGAGAAGCCGATCTCCATGACGGCGGACTTGGAAACCCTACGCGACAAAGTCGTGGTCCTGGTGGATGACGTGTTGATGAGCGGACGCACCATGATGCACGCGGCCGGCTATTTGATCCAAGTGCCGTTGAAGAAATTGACCACCGTGGTATTGGTCGATCGCAGGCACCGCACCTACCCTATTCGCGCGGATATCGTTGGAATGACGCTGAGCACGACCATACAAGAGCACATCAGCGTTGAACTGGGCAAGAAGGATTCCGTTCACTTGGTGTGAATAGTTTTCAGTGCCATTTTGATCCGCTCTGCAACAACGGGAATGGGATCCGTAGCCTGAACGATGATCTGGGCTTGTGCATAGAACCCTTCGCGTTCTTCCATCAGCGTGCGCACACGCTCATGCATCGCGGCCCCCTTCAACCCGAAAAGTAGCGGGCGATCACCACCGGCACGTTCGATGCGTGACATAAGGTGCGCCATGGGAACATCCAACCAAACCGTTATTCCTGCGCTTTTCATCCGCTGCAAATTGTCCCCTTCGCACGGGGTGCCGCCACCTGTGGAGATAACAGCCGCGTCCCCTTTCAGCAGTTCATCAAGTACAGTAGATTCCTGTAACCGAAAAGCCGCTTCACCCTCCCGTTGAATGAACGGAGCAAGCGGTCCCACGCGTTGTTCCACCACCCTGTCGATATCCACGAAGGGGAGCTCCAGCAGCTGTGCCAACGCCTTGCCCACTTGCGATTTCCCCGCGCACATGAAGCCGATAAGGAAAATGCGACGGGATGCCGTTGTGTCAAGATCCATCATGGGTGCCCAAAGATCGCTGCGGATTTAGAACTTCGCAGCCGGAACCTTATCATTCGGAACATTGGAGGCATGCGGATCGAAAAAGTGAATACGGCATCGGGCAACACGTTGAAGCATTGGATGCGCTTGCCCTGGTCGATCTACAAGGACGACAAAAATTGGATCCCGCATTTGGTGCAGGACATTGCCAAGGTCTTCGATCCAGCCAAGAACAAGCTCTTGAAAGAAGGCAAAGCGGAGCGCTGGGTCTTGTACGACGCGCAGAACAACCCGATCGGCAGGATCGCGGCTTTCGTGAATCCCAAGACCGCGCATACCGAGACGCAACCGACCGGGGGTATGGGCTTCTTCGAATGCCCGAACGACCAAGCCGCAGCGAACCTGCTCTTGGACACCGCCCGTGAATGGCTGAAGGCGCAAGGAATGGAAGCGATGGACGGCCCCGTGAACCTGGGCGACCGCAACATGTTCTGGGGGGTGTTGATCAAGAACTTCACGGACCCTTCCATCTACGGCACCAACTACAATCCGCCCTACTACAAGGATTTGTTCGAGGCCTACGGCTTCCAGGTCTACTTTGAACAGCTGTTCTTCAAGCGCAGTGCCGACGTGCCCGCCCAGCCGATCTTCCGCCGGAAGTACGAGCAGTTGATGCGGGACCCCGACATCAAAATGCACGATTCCGTGGGGCGCACCGTAGTGCAGATCGCCGAGGACCTGCGCACCGTGTACAACGCGGCGTGGGTGGACCACGACAACCACAAGGAAATGGATGCCGCCACCGCGCTGAAATTGGTGAAGACCATGGCCCCCATCATGGACCGCCGCTTGCTCATCTTCATTCGGCACAAGGACGTCCCCATCGCGATGTACATCAGCGTGCCCGAATTGAACGAGGCCTTCAAGTACATCGACGGCAACCTGAACTGGTGGGGCAAATTGAAGTTCCTCTACTACAAGAAACGCGGCGTGATCAAGAGCATGACGGGCATCGTTTTCGGGGTGGCAAAGGAATTCCAAGGCAAGGGCGTTGAAGGAGCGCTGATCACCTACAGCGAGCAGTACATCGTTCACGAACACCTGTACGATGACACAGTGCTCACGTGGATCGGCGATTTCAATCCGCGTATGATCAAGGTGTGCCAGACCCTCGGTGCCGTGAACTACAGGACCATGGCCACCTACCGGTACTTGTTCGACCGCAACAAACCCTTTGAGCGGCACCCGGAGATCGAGAAAAAGTAGCAAGCCAGCGACTCAAGACCAGAAGCATTCCCTGCATAAGACCGCCAGATGCCCGGAAAGCCGCGATCGGCAACGAATGTCCAGTAATTTATCCACGTTGCATTGTCGTTCGGCCACGATCGTTACTTTTGCGGACCCCTAACAAAAGCGTTACGCAGTTGTGTGGGGTGTGAAGATCCTGTAGCTCAGCTGGTAGAGCACGACACTTTTAATGTCGGGGTCCTGGGTTCGAGCCCCAGCGGGATCACCACGAAGACCTCCTTTCAAAGGGAGGTCTTCTCGTTTTAGTAAGAATGTATTTGGAAACGAGTGATCTCGCTGGGGCGAGAGTTGTGCCGCACGCAGCGCAGCGGAGATGCGGTAAGCCCCAGGGATCACCACGAAGACCTCCTTTCAAAGGGAGGTCTTCTCGTTTTAGTAAGAATGTATTTGGAAACGAGTGATCTCGCTGGGGCGAGAAGTTTATGCCGCACGCAGCGCAGCGGAGATGCGGTAAGCCCCAGCGGGATCACTGGAAAGCCTTCCTCGACGGAGGGTTTTCTTGTTTTAGGATGAATCCTGTCGGGATCGAGTGATCCTGGTGGGGCGAGAAGCTGAGCGCAGCGAAGTCCCGTCAACGCATAACGTTGATAGGAAGCCCCTGCTACTCTCCAACAACTTCAACCGCATTCACACCGTCCGCTCCTTTTGCACTCCCTACTCCACGCAACCTGTGTGCGAGCCGGTATACAAATAGCTTACAACGTAAGCTTCCCCACAATCCCGCCGCGAACTATATTTGCCGCCCCTTACCAATGCAGTCCGACAACTGTAAGCCTGCCCAGGTGGTGAAATTGGTAGACACGCACGCTTGAGGGGCGTGTGGCCGAAAGGCTGTGCTGGTTCGAGTCCAGTCCTGGGCACAAGTGCTTGAGAAGCTCCAACGAACGTTGGGGCTTCTTTGGCATTTGAACGGATCTTCGAGCACATGGAACACCTCCTTCAAGACCTCCTCGTCCTGGAAACCGCCGCCGTCCTTGCCGGGCCTGCTGTGGGCATGCACTTCGCAGAACTCGGTGCGCGGGTGGTGAAGATCGAGAACAAGCGCTCGGGTGGGGATGTTACGAGGAAGTGGAAATTGCCGTTGGAGGCGCCCGACGCTCCGGTAAGCGCATATTTCAGCAGTGTGAATTGGGGGAAGGAGCACCTGTTCTTGGACCTGAAGGATGCGAAGGACCGCGCGATTTTCGATGAACTGGTGCAGCGCGCCGATGTGCTGATCACCAACCACATGGAAAAGGATGCGGCCCAGTTGGGTCTTGAACGTGATCGATTACGGCTGTTGAATCCGCGGCTGGTCCACGGTCATATCAAGGGCTTTGCAGACCAGCCCGATCGACCGGCATTCGATGTGGTCTTGCAAGCGGAAACCGGTTACATCAGCATGACCGGTACCGATGCGGAGCATGTTGCCAAACTGCCCATTGCATTGATCGATGTGCTGGCTGCGCATCAATTGAAAGAAGGCCTGCTCCTGGCCTTGTGGCAACGTGAAAGGACAGGGAAAGGCGCCTACGTGGAGGTCTCGTTGGAAGAGGCCGCGTTGGCCGGGTTGGTGAACCAAGCGAGCAATTACTTGATGACCGCTGCAGTGGCGAAACCCATGGGCACCTTGCATCCGAACATTGCGCCGTACGGGGAGGTATTTGCATGCGCAAGTGGAAAGCGAATGATCCTTGCAGTGGGCAGTGATGCACAATTCGTTGGCTTGTGCACTGTACTGGGTCTGGAACAGTTGCCCGAAGATCCGCGCTACACAAGCAACACGGACCGTGTTGCCCATAGGATCGCGTTGGCTGCAACGCTGGCGCCCGCTATCGCAACCAAGGAACGCTCCATTCTATTGCGGCACTTACTGGAGGCCGGTGTTCCCGCCGGTGCCGTTCTTGGGGTGGATGAGGCCCTATCCACGGCAACGGCAATGGCCTTGATCCTTGAAGAGGAGATCGATGGGGTCCGCACACGCCGTGTTCGCGGGAATGTCTTCCGGATCGAGATCATTTGAACCGTGGGTCAGTTCAGGTGATCACGACTCCCCTGCCCGCCATGCGGCGGGTGTTGCCAGAACAAGAGTTCAACCGCAGATGGACGCCGATGAACGCAGATGGATCCTCAATGTCTTGCTTGCGCAAAGCCGGATCCAGCTTCTTCTATCTGTGTCCATCTGCGTTCATCTGCGGTTCCCTTTCTTGCGCTGTGCGAAGTCCAACGATGAACTGTGAGCGCCACACGGCGCCATCCACTGCCCTGGTCCCAGTGGTTCTCACTCCGCCTTTTTCCGCTCCGCCTTCAGCAGATCGTTCAGGATGTACAATAGGCGCTTGGCCTCCTCATCGTTCAGCCCTTTTCCGAAGATCACCTTCTTGCCAACATACTCGAAACCGAGCCGGTTGCCACCAATGTTCCAGAAGGACTGGTCCAATTGGTATTTCCACGAAGTTGGATCGATCTGCAGGAGCCCCAACCGCTGCATGTTCTGAATGAAATACGGCTTTGCTTTTCCGTAACCGAAAATGCTGTCCTTGATCGTGAGGGTACCATCCTTCATGCGCCACAGTTCCATCCCTTTCAAGCGCCAGAGCACGGCCTTGCCCACCTTAACGGCGAAGTAGAGCCAGAACGCCAGAAAGGCAAGCAGGAATTGACGGAGGTCATCGCCCGCCGGGATCTTGGTTCGTTGCCAGATGACCAGCGCACCAACAAGTAACCAAGCCACGAACCAAGTGACCAGTAACGCTTCCTTGCTACGGTCCACCCGTGCTGAAATAACAACGCTGGTCCTGTCTTCGGTCCTGTTAACGGAAACACGTTCACTTATCTGTTCCATGACCCCGGATCACACGGTCTCGAGCGCCACCACGGACTTGTACAGTTCCTCATAGATCGGCAACACGAGCGACAGATCGAAGCGATCAGCCTGTGCCAATGCTCCTTTCCGGTACTTCGCTTGGCTCGCCGGATCGCCGAGGATGGCAAGTGCATTCGCTGCCATGGCGCGGAAATCGCCGACCGGGCTAAGCAATCCACTTTCGCCGTGGATGTTCACTTCGGGCAATCCACCGCTATCGGTACTCACCACCGGTACGCCGCATGCCATGGCTTCCAATGCGGCGAGGCCGAAACTCTCACTTTCACTGGTGAGCACGAAGAGGTCGCAGCTGGCTACGACTTCTTCAGGCCGTGTCATTTTTCCGAGGAATTGGATCGAGTGGCAATTCTGGGAAGCCCTACACATGGTCTCTATGCGCTGGCGTTCGGGTCCGTCGCCGATCAACAAAAGTCGCACCGGCATGCTCTTGCGCAATTCGGCGAACATGTGCATGACATCATCCACCCGTTTCACCGGCCGGAAGTTGGAAACGTGGACCAGCAGTTTCTCCCCATTGGGCGCAAATCGCGCGCGCAATTTCGGATCGGGTTCATGCCGATATTGGTCCACGCAAACGAAGTTGGGGATCACTTGCACCTCTCGTTTCAGCGGGAAATGAGACAGGGTATCCTTCTTCAAACTTTCAGAAACAGCGGTGACCGCATTGCTGCGCTCCATGCTGAAGGTGATCACCGGTTCAAAGCTGGGATCCCGGCCCACGAGCGTGATATCCGTGCCGTGCAAGGTGGTGATGAAAGGCAATCGCACCCCTTCAGCTTCCAGGATCTTTTGGGCCATCCACGCTGCCGATGCATGCGGAATAGCATAGTGTACATGCAAGAGATCGAGCCCGGCGAATTTGGCGACATCCACCAATTTGCTGGTAAGCACCAGTTCGTAAGGTTGGTAATCGAACAGCGGATAGTCGCTAACACGCACCTCGTGGTAGAACACGTTCGGGTGGTCACGGAGCCGCACTGGCCGGTCGTATGTGATGAAGTGGACAGTATGCCCCTTCTCCGCCAGAGCCATACCCAGTTCCGTAGCAACAACGCCGCTGGCGCCGAAGGTGGGGTAACAAACAATTCCAATGCGCATAGGTCCTTACAGTTCAACTCGTATTAATGGGAAGCGCGAATTTACTCGGTTGGGAACTGGCAAATGGCCAGATCTACCGGTATTTAGGATTGCATACCCACTTGGCGTGTGATCAAATTGAAGGGATGAGCCACAACTAAACGTGGACAAGACGAACGGAAAAGCCCTGAAAGGGCGCAGCAGCATGGCGATGGGTCTTGACCCATCGATAAGATCATAGTTGGTCCTTCAAGCCCTGAAGGGGCGTAATACTGAATTGACAAGCGATCACCTACTTTGGAATGACCGGTGGTACTATTGCGCCCTTCCAGGGCTTGGCTCACATGGTTCATCACGAACGATCGGTCAAGACCCATCGCTTCGCTATTTCGCCCCGCTGGCTTAATTCGATCCGAAATTCTAAAGGTCGATGCATAGGCGATCCTCTGTGGCCGCATACAGATAATTCACGTGCAAACCGATCCATTCGCTCCAATACTAGGCCAACTGATCACAACTTCACGAACCGTCCGGTAAAGGATCTATCTCCGCTTTGCGCCCGGTAGGTGTAGGTTCCTGCTTGCAGACCCTGCAGCTGTAGCGTGATCCTTGGTCCGATCAGGTTCCGCATCTCCATGACTTGCCTCCCGTTCATTGCATGGATCGCAAGATCCACCTGACCTCCGACGGAAACATTCAACAAGAGAGTGGCATCACCCAACGTAGGCGATGGAAAGAACCGTTGCTCGCTGGTTTCCAATTGGTCGTAGACGATCTGCTTCACGGAGCTGTATCCATCGAAACCGAATTTCAGGCGGTAGTAAACGGTGCTGAACTCAGGCGGTGAAGCATCCAACCACGAAAAAGGGATGGTCACCGTAGGATCCCCACAGATCCCGAAGATCCGATGGACCGGCGTGAACGTGAGCCCATCGGTGGATCGCTCCACATCTTGTCCATCACACGTACTCCCACCGGAAAGTGCCCATTCAATGATGATCGCTCCGGACAGTTCGGTCAATTGATAGCGATGAACGAACGGGTGCTCTTGAGCGGTTCCGTTCAGTACCGAGCCCAGCAGGGTGAAAAGCAAGATCGATATGGACTGGAGAGGAGGCATCATTCCAATTGACACGATCAAGGTCGTTCTAAGTTCAGGAACATGACGATCTGCACAATGCATTTCACCCTAAGGTAAGCATCCGGGACCAGATCACTATTTCATTCACTCATTGATACTTTGAACGCTTCACGCAGCGGCACCATGGCTTCCTTCCCCTGTGGTGAAAACCCGACGCCGTGTCGTTCTTCACATTGCCCGCCATCTGCGAACCATTTCCAAATGAAACAACCGGCGTACCATGACTGTTCATGGAACACTTCGAAGAATGCTTTGTACGCCAATGCTTGGGCAGATCCACTGCGCACCGCGTTCCGGTCCTCTTTCCAAGGTTCCGCAGAACAGGTGGTGGTGCTGCAATAACCCAGTTCGGTGAACAGCACGGGCCTGTCGTTCCGTTTGCTCAGGTCTGCGAGTTGTCCAACATGGGGCAGCCAACCATTCTTCAATTCGTCCATCGTTGGTTCTTCCACACTACAAAGTGGGAAATAACCATCCACACCGATGTAGGTCATGCGCTTCCAGAGGGGGAAATGCATGACCTCATCCCAGTTGGCCGCATAAGTGAGCGGGCCCTGGTACACGTTGCCAATACGATCGATCAGGATCTGCCAGAACTTCGTTCGCTCTTGAACGAAACGTTGCAATTCGGTACCGATGCAGAACAGCTCCACGTCAAGATCGGCGGCCAGTTTGGCGCACTGGAGCACGTAGTCGGCATAACTTTCCTCAAAGGGTTCCCATCCGATGTCGGGATCTGGTTCGTAGGTACCGGTGAAGGCACCGTGACCCAACCAGAGATGTGGTTTCAGCATCACTTTCAGGCCTTTCTTCTTGGCCATGGTTATCATGGTGCGAAGGCCTTCGCTCCGTTCTCCCCACCATTGGCCACCGTGCAATTCCGAAGTGATCCGGCCATTGGTAGCGGGTCCATACGCATATGGGATGAAGCAGATCCACTCGGCACCGATCGATCGGACTTCACCAATGGTCCCAGCTTCCACCGCATTGGGCGGTCCACTGAAACAAACACCTTGGATCGGCGTGGTCCGCTGGGACAAGACATGGCTACCTTGGCTCACGATCAGGATGAGCGACAATATGAAATTGCGGAAGGGCAATGTCAGTTCCATCATTATTTCACGACCTGATACCAACGTCATGGAGGACAACAAAAGTGCAACACCGCAGATCGGATGCCTCATATCGTGATCATCGGCAACGGTATTTCGGGCATCACTGCGGCTCGTCATATCCGCAAACGGAGCGATGCACGGATCACGGTGATCAGTGGCGAGAGCGAACATTTCTTCAGTCGCACCGCACTCATGTACGTGTACATGGGGCACATGCGCCATATTGACATCAAACCTTACGAGGACCACTTCTGGGCAAAGAACAGGATCGAGTTGAAGCACGCGTGGGTCCAACAGGTGGATGCCGAAAAGAAGCATGTGAAATTGCAGGATGGCAAAACGGTCGACTACGACAAACTAATCATTGCCACAGGAAGTGCATCGAACAAATTCGGGTGGCCGGGCCAGGACCTTCCGGGTGTGCAAGGGCTTTACAGTTTGCAGGACCTGGAAGCGATGGAACTGAATACCAAAGGGATCACCCGTGCTGTGATCGTCGGCGGCGGATTGATCGGCGTGGAAATGGCGGAAATGCTGCATTCACGGAACATCCCGGTCACACTCTTGGTGCGGGAAACGATATTTTGGGGCGGTGTTCTTCCGAATGAAGAAGCAGGTCTGATCGGCCGACACATCATAGAAAATGGCATTGTCCTGCGGATGGGTACCGAGATGAAGGAGATCCTGCCGTGTGCGAATGGTCGTGTGTGCGCCGTTGTGACCAGAACGGGTGAAGAGATAGCGTGCCAATTCGTTGGTTTGACGGCAGGTGTGCATCCGAACATTGCATGGCTGAAGGACTCCACTGCGATCAAAACGGACAAAGGGGTTCTGGTGAATGAATTCTTGGAAACGAATATGCCGGATATCTGCGCCATCGGTGACTGCGCGCAATTCCATGAGCATCCGGACCTACAACGGAAGAACATTGAACAAGTTTGGTACACAGGTAGAATGATGGGCGAAACCGTTGCAAAGACGGTCACCGGCGAACGTACCGCATACCGGCCGGGTCACTGGTTCAACAGCGCAAAATTCTTCGACCTGGAATACCAGACCTACGGATGGGTGCGCCACGAATTGCAGCCCGGGGAGGAAGGTCATTACTGGGAACACACCAATGGAAAAGTGGCGCTCCATCTGGTCTGGGACCAAAAGAGCCGCGTTTTGCATGGCGTGAACAGCATTGGTCTTCGGTTGCGCCATGAGGTCTTCGATCGTTGGTTGGAAGCCAAAGCCACGGTGGACCACGTGGTAGCCCATTTGGAAGAAGCGGCCTTCGATCCGGAATTCTACGAAAAGATGGAACCGCTCATCCGCATGTCCTTTAAGCAAGCCAAAACCGTGACCGCATGAGCAAAACGGACCACAGTCTTTCCATTGCCGACCAGCACAGCGGCGTATTGGACGGTGTGCAAAAAGGTGCTCTCACCTTGGCCTCGCTTGGTGTGTTGGGCTTGATCGTGAGCCTGCCGTTCAGCACCATTCCGCAACCTGCGATCTGGTTGGCCCTGTCCCTTTCGGCCATCGTTGCAGGCACGTTGTGGTATGCACATCATTCGTACGCGAACAAGCCTGCAGGGATCAAGAACAACGGCGTATGGCACAGCGGTCTAACAACACGCGGAATAGCAGCTTGGGTGGTCGGGATCCTGCTTACTGGTCTCTACATCCTCCTCTACTTCTATCCGGAATACTTGGGGCAAGCTGCGGAAGGTGAACAGAACAAGGGCCTTATCGCGTTGTTCGATCCGTTAGCGCAATTGCTGCACGGTGGACCTGCCTCTCAGTGGTTCATGTATGGTACGCTCTACACGGTCTCGATCCTGGCGATGGGCTACAAATTCATCCTCAAATACCGAAACAACAAATACCAGATCGTGCGCACCATTTCGGTGATGTTCTTCCAGCTCGGTTTCGCATTTCTGTTGCCGGAGTTGTTGGCGCGGCTCAGCCTGCCGTACAACGACTTCAAGAACATGTGGCCGTTGAACTATTCCTTCTTCGATGAATGGAACGTGAAAGGTCTGATCGATGCTGGAGGCTTCGGCTTGTTCATGCTCCTGTTCGGCGTGGCCATGATCTTCGTCATCTCGCCGATCCTCACCTACTTCTACGGAAAGCGTTGGTATTGCTCGTGGGTATGCGGTTGCGGTGGATTGGCCGAAACCGCAGGCGACCCCTTCCGACAGCTGAGCGACAAGAGCACAAAAGCGTGGAAGATGGAACGCTGGATCATCCACACCGTGCTCGTTTTCGCTGTGGTGATGACCGTCGCCTTGGTCTACAGCTACCTCGGTGATAGTGCCAAAGGCTTCTGGGTAACACGGGGCATGCTCCTAGGAATTATCGGACTGGCGTTGGGTTCAGTGGCAACGGTAGTGCTCGTAAGGCCGGGGATGGTGAAGGAGGTGAACAACACGATCCGTTTCTTGGCATTGGGTTTATTAGTGGCGATCATCGGCTTAACGGTCCACGCCTACATCACCGGCCGGGGCGATGTGTTCTTCGTTGAAAGCTATCCGCTGCGCAAGTGGTACGGTTTCTTCATTGGCGCGATCTTCAGTGGCGTGATCGGTGTGGGCTTCTACCCCTTGATGGGTTCCCGTGTGTGGTGCCGCTTTGGTTGTCCCATGGCTGCGATACTCGGTATGCAACAACGCTTCTTCTCGCGTTTCCGGATCACAACGAACGGTGGGCAATGCATCAGTTGCGGCAATTGCAGCACCTATTGCGAAATGGGGATCGATGTGCGCAGCTACGCCCAGCGCGGCGAGAACATCGTGCGTTCCAGTTGTGTGGGTTGCGGGATCTGTGCGGCGGTTTGTCCGCGTGGTGTATTGAAGTTGGAGTCCCGCAGTTCTGCGGGAGGCAAAGTGCAAGACCGTGTCAGCAGTGACCCGATCGCGATCGGAAAGACCGGGGCAACTTTGCGTTGACCGTAGGACAATAATCGCCTGTTCACTTTTACAATGGCCCCACCCCAACTGCTCATCGACGTGATCATCCCGGCATTCAACGAAGAAGAAGCGGTGGGCCTGGTGGTGAAGGACATACCGAAGGAGTTGGTGCGCCACATCATCGTCGTGAACAATGCGAGCAGTGATCGCACCAGTGAACAAGCGGTTGCGGCCGGTGCCATTGTGGTGGACCAACCGTTGCGAGGCTACGGCAATGCCTGTCTGAAAGGGATCGCGACAGTTGCCGCCCATACGCCACCGCCGGACATCGTGGTGTTCATAGATGCGGACCACAGCGACCGTCCTCAACAAATGACCGAAGTGGTCGCACCGATCATCAATGACCAAGCGGACTTCGTGATCGGCTCGCGCGCATTGGGCCAGCGCGATGAAGGCAGCATGATGCCACAGCAGATCTTCGGCAATTGGTTGGCCACGCGAATGCTGCATCTATTTTACGGTGTGAAGTACACCGACCTAGGCCCTTTCCGTGCGATCCGTTGGCAAGCGCTCCAGGACATGCACATGCAGGACCGTACCTTCGGCTGGACGGTGGAGATGCAACTGAAGGCCGCGAAACAACACCTCCGCATCATTGAAGTGCCGGTGGACTATCGGAAACGGATCGGCTTCTCCAAGATCCGCGTTCCCGTAAAGTGCTCGGTGCTAGCGGGCTATAAGATCATCACCACCATTTTCAAATACCGTTGATGGCTCTCTCCATCCTGATCATCTATGGTCTTCTGTTGAGCTTCATCCTGCTCTTCAGTTTCGTGCAGTTGCAGCTGGCCCTCGCGTACCGTAAACAGTCCCGGAACAAAATTCCGGTACCGCAAATGCCTGCGGGACAGCGGCCCATCGTGACGGTTCAACTCCCCGTGTTCAACGAGCGGCATGTGGTGGAGCGGTTGATCGATCAAGTAGCGCGCATGGAATGGCCCAGGGATCGTTTCGAAGTGCAAGTATTGGACGATAGCACCGACGGAACGGTCGAACTTGCCGAAGGGCGAGTGAACTATTGGAAAGGCCAAGGACTTGACATCGTCCATGTCCGAAGGCCGGACCGTAGTGGCTTCAAAGCGGGTGCACTGGCCTATGGCACCGAACTGGCAAAGGGAGAATTGATCGCAGTGTTCGATGCGGACTTCATGCCGCCAAAAGATCTTCTGGAAAAAGTTGTCCCATGGTTCAATGATCCCAAGATGGGCATGGTGCAAACGCGTTGGGCCCATTTGAACCGTGGGGATAATCTGCTGACCGAATTGCAGGCATTCGGATTGGATGCACACTTTACTGTTGAGCAGGTTGGCCGCAACGGACTTGGGCACTTCATCAACTTCAACGGTACGGCGGGCGTATGGCGCAGGACATGCATTACGGATTCAGGTGGTTGGCGATCGGACACGCTAACGTAAGACTTGGACTTGAGCTATCGCGCACAGCTGAAAGGTTGGCACTTCCATTACGTGGAGGACATTGCATCACCTGCCGAGTTACCAGCGGCCATGAACGCGTTGAAAACACAGCAATACCGATGGAACAAGGGTGCTGCGGAGTGTGTGGTGAAGAACTTGCCGAGTGTCCTACGCAGTAGATCGGTCCCTTTTTCGACCAAGGTCCACGCAGCATTCCACTTGATGAACAGCACGGTTTTCGTCAGCATCCTTGGTACGGCGCTGCTTAGCGTTCCCTTGTTGCTCGTGAAACAAACGCATCCCGAATTCCGCATCCTCTTCAACATTGCCGTGGTGTTCACTTTTGCCCTGCTCGTACTGATCGTATTCTACTGGACCGCCCATCGTGAACGGTTGAAAGGCTGGCGTGGCGCACTTCGATTCTTTTGGACCTTTCCTGTCTTTCTCTCCGTAAGCATGGGCCTTTCACTGCACAATGCCGTGGCTGTCCTGGAAGGGTACATCGGCTACCGGACCCCCTTCCTGCGCACCCCGAAACTGGGTACTTCGGCAGGCAACCGACCGATCGCCCGCGATGCCTATTGGAAAAGTGTGATCTCACCCATTACTTTGCTTGAAGGCGCTATTGCTGCCTATGCCGTGTGGGGGATCGTGATCGGTCTACGTGTCGGTGATCTTGGGTTGCTCCCTTACCACATCATGCTCGCATTCGGTTTTGGTTTAGTATTCTACTACAGCGTGGCCCATTCGTTGCGCACTGCTTGAATGCTTCGTTCCCGCGCATTGATCATTGCTGCGATCTGCACCTTGGTCGCGTGTGTCGTTCACCTCGCATATGGCCCTACCCGCGCTGATTTCCGTGAATTGATCATCGCCTTCACTGTGGCGTTCGTGGCGTATCTCTTCATTGTACGGAACGGCTCGATCTCGTGGTCCCATTTGCTTACGCTCGCGATCGGGCTTCGCATTGCCTTGCTCTTCGCGCAGGTCACTTGGACCGATGATCACTACCGCTACATCTGGGACGGGCTTTGTTCCGTACAAGGCGCATCGCCATTTGCCCATATACCGGAAGAACTTGTCGTCTCCGATCCGCAGATCTTCACACCAGCGCACTTTTCAAAACTCAATTCACCTCGGTTCTATTCCGTGTACCCTCCGGTGGCACAAGCTGTATTCGCCATTTCCGCGTGGGTAGGTGGTGGAGATCTGTGGCGTTCCACGTTGGCATTGCGCGTGATCATGGTCGCCTTCGATCTTGTTGCCATCCTCCTATTGGGCATGCTATTGGCGGCCAACACGCGCCGTACGCAATTGGTCGCACTGTACGCGTTGAACCCGCTGGTGCTTATGGAGTTCACGGTGAACATCCATACCGAAGCGCTGATGATCGCACCCACGCTCGCCGCGATCCTCTATTTCCGCAGGCAACTATTGAATGCATCCGCCGTGTTCTTGGCCATTGGTGCCGCAGCGAAACTGTGGCCGCTGTTCTTCCTCGCGTGGATCCCTTCGCAACTGGGCATCAAACAAAGTGTGCGTTTCATCGGGCTGGTGCTCGGGCTCTTCATTGTCTCCTGGATCCCACTGTACACAACCGAAATGCTTCCTCATTTCTCCAGCAGTTTGGCCCTCTACGTGCGCTACTTGGAATTCAACGGGCCACTATTCGAAGGCCTTCGTTGGCTGTTCGGCGATGATGTGGTCAAAGGAACGGGGCTGCTCTCCGCGCTCACTCTTATTGGACTAGGCGCATACTCCTTGTTCTTATTGAAGACCGAACACACAAATTGGCCGGAAGCCATGCTTTGGCTACTCGCCATCTACCTCATTGGCGCGCAGGCTGTACATCCTTGGTACATGTTGCCATTGGTCGCTTTCGCACCGCTCACGGGTTGGCGTTGGCCGGTTTTGTGGTCGCTCCTGATCGTGCCCACCTATCTCACCTATGCAAGCGAACCCTTCACGCAACCTTATTGGTGGTTGGTGATCGAGTACTGTGTGCTCGCGATCTTCATGGGCTGGGAATTCTGGTCGAAGCGGGCCCGCTCACAACCCGCGGTCTGTTGATCGCAGGTGCAAGTCCGTGGATCATCCCATCCCTCACCTTCAAGGCGCTATCGTTGGGCGTTCCCCTTCCTCACTTGAACCAACCACGCACGGGTCGGGCTTCCCGCCGCCCGTTATGTTGGTCGGCGGGACACTACGCCCCCTAACACAATTGATCCATCACCGAACAGGCATTCGGTCAAGGCCCAAACGCTCCCGTTGCGCATCGTCCGCATTCGCGTGCATGCCCCAATACGGTTCCATCACTTGGTGGGTCAACACGGCTGTTGTGGTCAAGGTATTGGTCCGGTCCCCAAAACCATCGGGTCGAGTTTCGCTCCAACCGAAGATCACATGCGGGCTGGCTGTTCCGAAACGGATCTCCACCGTTCTATCCAGTCCAGCGAATTCCATCCGGAACACGCTCGTATCGCCCTTCACCACAGTACTTGCTTCGACCAGAACCAGTTCGACCGGCTTATGCGTCAAGCGCAAATAGGTGGAACTAGGCACCATGTTGACCTTTCCGTTCGGCAACTTGGCCGGATCCAATCTCACCTGGTTCCAGATCCCATCTTCCAACCAATCAGCTGCCAATTTGCCGTCCTTGTCTCCTTCCTTCTCAAAATAACTACGCAGCTCGTATTCATACGCATCGTTCCTATGGTTCAACTGCACATAGGCTTGTCCACACCAATCCTGAACACTGCATGTGGTCTTCAACGTTCGGCTACCATCCACAGGTGTGAAAACGCTCGTCATCAAAGAATAATCGTAGATCCCGGTATTGAACCGTTCCAACAGGTTCAACTTCAATATCTCTGTTCGTGGACCGCTGCTTCCTCCTTCGTACTTCACTTGTTCCTCGGTCAAGAAATCCTCGGACACGAAGATCAAGACCGCTTCCCCATTGCGTAATTCGCCATACCGCGCCTGCGTCAGTGCATAGCTGTTCACCTCCGCTTTCCCTTGGTACCAATAGGCCTTGAAGTCCTTGCTCAGACTTGTTGGGTTCGCGCCGGTGCCCATATCCTCTTGCAGTGCCGAGGCAGTATCCTTCTTGGCTGCATTAGCTCCACAAGCCGTCACAAGTAGTACCGAAAGCAGCATCGCGAAAAAGGGACTGAAGAATGCTTTCATGTTGTCAAGGTCAATATGCAAAGTTCGGTGTTCTTCTTGGTGACCGAACTCACCATGAAGCCTTCAGACCTCCAGTAGTTTCGCGATCCAGCCGATGCGACAGGACTTGGACCCGATCCGCAATTCGCACATCGACTAATGAATAGCTTCAACATTGGGATCCTGCGTCCCGTTCTGAACAACCATTTCTGGTGATGGCGACCCTTCCAACAGACGGAATATTGGAAACGGAATTGCTGTAAACAAAGCTCTTCCGGGGCTGTTCGGCGACCTCAGAAACTATCCCTTGAGCACATGAAGAACCCGTTGAACGATTGGAAGACCTTGATGCTCCTTGCCTTCTTTCTAGGCTTTGCTCCGTATTTCCCGGAGCCGCATCTGTTCGGCAAGTTGCGTTGGGTGGCGGGCGGTGCAGTTGGCATGCAAACCATGGATTGGTTGGACCTGCTCTGGCACGCAGCACCATTTATTCTACTGGCACGACTTGGGATATTACGCATCCGTGATAAACGATCGATCAATTGAAGCAACCTTGCGCAGCGTGATCGACCTATCGCGTTTTGCATGAAGCAACTATCGCTATTCCTCTTCCTTCTTCTTTGCCTAAGCGCGAACAGCTCGGCTCAAACCATACAGGATCCAGCATTCGCTGAGAAACTCCACGGGTTGCTCGATACGCGTGTCCCAGCCGTTGATGTTGCACATGTGGACCAACGAGCGATCTTTTTGGATGCACGGGAACCTGAGGAGTACGCAGTGAGCCATATTAAGAATGCACGTCCAGTTGGGTACAAGGACTTTGACCCGAGCATGATCAAAGACCTGCCAAAGGACACCGCGATCATCGTGTACTGCTCAGTTGGCTACCGCAGCCAAAAAGTGACGGAGAAACTAGTTGACGCTGGTTTCACCAATGTGCACAATCTGTATGGCGGCATCTTCGAATGGGTGAACAGTGGGCAAACTGTTGTAGACCAAAAGGGGACCACAAAACGCGTACATGCATACAACCGTAGCTGGTCCAAATGGCTACGGAAAGGAGAAGCCATCTACTGAATGCCGATGAACATGCACCTCGTGAAGTTCTTGACCACTGTCATTCTTGCCCTCGCTTCTTGTGCGACCAACGCACAGGTTGATGGCTTCAACAAAGGCAAGGGAAATATGGACCTCGTCCTTTCGGCGAACTATGAACAAGGACTTGGATACTTCCTGGCCGACGGACCGATCGCATTGAAACGTACACGCATCAGCGCCGCGTTCTTTGCCGCCTTCGGGATCACTGAAGACCTGGATGTCCAGTTCAGCCTGCCGTTCATCAATGTGCAGAATGTTTCGGGGTTGCAGGATGCACAACTCTTCCTGAAATGGCTGCCGCTCAAGGCTCCCCTTGGAAATGGAAAGCTGAGCTTTGGCGCTGCTCTTGGCGGCAGTACTCCGGTAAGTGACTATGGAACGGAAGGCATCAGCGCGATCGGGCAGCAGGCGAAGAGCATCATTCCCATGGGCGTGCTGCAATACACGGCCGGAAGTGGTTGGTTCACGAGCTTGGTCGGTGGTCAGCAGATCGTTCAGGCCCCAACTCCCGATGCATTGATCGGCACCTACCGCTTAGGCCACTTCGGAGCGAAGCATTACACAGAAGCATATTTGCAAGCCCAACGTGCGTATGGTGGAAAGGACTATCGCGGAACAGGGGACCAAGCCCCGACCACCTTCAAGGAATTGGGGGTTGATCTTTTGAGGGTAGGCGGAAAATACTACAAGCCCGTTGGCAAACGCGTGGGTCTAGTTGGCGAGGTCAGCTATGTGCTCGCAGGTCGTAACGTAGATCAGGCGTTGCTGATAGCGGGGGCGTTCATCCTGCATTTCAGAAAGTAGATCAGGTCCGCGAAGAGTTGGACAGTATCCGAACGAAGAACGGTTTTCGTCAGGTAAGTCACCGCCCTTCGACCTACGGTGTAGTGTGGAAGATCCTCCTCATACGAGAAGTGATCGACGAGCCTCCAACACCTGATCACCAGCATTTGGGGCAGTGTTGCGCGCAAGCACAACGTAAACTGGCAACGAAGAACCAAATTGGTCAGGTGTTTGTTAGCCCGTTGAACTTACCGGGTGTCCTAATAAGACGGCCACAGAACATGGAAATGATAGAAAGCTCGGAGATGGTATCACAGTTGGCCCAGCGCGGCGGAAGTAGAGATGCAATTGAACGCTTCACTGAGGTTCGTGACCGAACACGCGCAATTTGTGCGCCACTGCACGTGGAAGACCATGTGGTACAACCGATCGTGGATGTTTCACCACCGAAGTGGCATTTGGGCCACACAACGTGGTTCTTCGAGCAATTCGTGTTGAGCGAAATGAAAGGCCATGTGAATTTCAATGACGACATGGCCTTCATGTTCAACAGCTATTATGAAAATGTCGGGAAGCGGGTGCTGCGGACGGACCGCGGGAACATGACCAGACCAACGTTGGAAGAGGTTCATGCCTACCGCGCTTATGTGGATGAGAACGTCGTTGCGTATTTGAAAAGTGGAAATGCTTCAGATGAAGCGTTCCGCATCTTGGAATTGGGCTTGAACCACGAAGAGCAACATCAAGAGCTATTGGTCACCGACCTGAAATACATCCTCGGCCACAACCCATTGCTCCCGGCTTATAGCGACTTCGTAGAAAGCACTATCGAAGCAACGAAGAGCAACTTCGTTCACATTGCGGGTGGTTTGAAAAGAATCGGTTTCGAAGGCCATGGTTTCAGTTTCGATAATGAACATGGCAGGCACTCCGTCCACTTGGAGGACTTCTCGATCAGCGATCGTTTGGTCACCAACGGCGAATACATGGAGTTCATGAAAGCTGGTGGATTCCGCGATTTCAACTACTGGCATTCAGAAGGATGGCAATGGGTGCTGGACAACAAAGTGGAAGCACCGATGTATTGGCATTTGATCGACGGCACATGGCACCACTACACCTTACAAGGTCTGCAACCCGTGGAACCCGATCTTCCCGTATGCCACATCTCCTTCTTCGAAGCGTTCGCCTTTGCCGAATGGAAAGGCATGCGGTTACCGACCGAACATGAATGGGAAGTAGCGAATGAACAATTCCAATGGGGACAGCGTTGGGAATGGACGCACAGCGCTTACCTCCCTTACCCTGGCTACACACGTGTACCGGGAGCATTGGGCGAGTACAATGGCAAATTCATGGTGAACCAAATGGTCTTGCGCGGTGCTTCGGTAGCAACTGCTCCGGGACATTCTCGCGCAACGTATCGCAACTTCTTCCACCCGCATTTGCGCTGGCAATACACGGGACTTCGACTCGTAAAGAAATGACCACATTGACCGACACCACAACTGACACTGCAACAGAGCAATTCCGCGCGCATGTGATCCGTGGCCTTCAACTGAAGGAAAAGAAGATCAGCTCCCGCTACTTCTACGATGACGAAGGCGATCGGCTTTTCCAAAAGATCATGGCCTCGCCGGATTATTACGTGACCCGTGCCGAGGAAGAGATCCTTCGCGACCAAACGGATGCCGTTCTCGCAGCATTGATCAATGGCCACGAACAATTCTCGCTCTTCGAATTGGGCGCCGGCGATGGAACCAAGACCAAGCACCTGCTACGGGCCGCACTGGACAAGGGTAAACAGCCAACCTACTTACCGATCGATATTTCAGAACATGTTTTGGAGGAACTCGGCGACGCCTTGAAGGAGGAATTTCCCACGCTGCAGTACGAGCCCATGCAAGGCGAATACTTCGATGCGATCAAGCGTGGTTTCTCCGATCGCCCTGGTCCAAAAGCCGTGCTCTTCCTCGGTAGCAACATCGGCAATCTGGACCGTAAACAAGCGATCGCCTTGCTCAAAGGAGTTTCAGAACACTTGGGGCCGAACGACCGGTTCTTGGTGGGTTTCGATCGCAAGAAAGACCCGGCAACTATCCTGCGCGCCTACAACGATCGCGAAGGCCACACACGCGAATTCAACTTGAATCTACTCCGCCGAATGAATACTGAACTCGGTGCGGATTTCAATGTGGACCGCTTCATCCATGCCCCTGTTTATGATCCGCTGAGTGGACGGGCATTGAGTTACATCGTCAGCACTACTGAACAAACGGTCATCATCCCAGGTGCCGATGGCCCGATCCATTTCGAAGCATGGGAAGCGCTTCATACGGAGATCAGTCAGAAGTACGACAAACCCATGATCGATGACCTTGCTGCGCATGCAGGACTTCGTCGAACAGCAACATTCACTGATAGTAAAGAATACTTCAGGTGTGTCGTTTTCGCACCGAATACAAAAGCACAACAACCAACATGAAATCTATTTGGAACGGACAAGTGATCGCGGAAAGCGAGGATACCATAATGGTTGAGCACAACCAGTACTTCCCCGAAAGTGCGATCAAGAAGGAGTTCTTCAAACCCTCTTCCACGCACAGCACGTGTCCATGGAAAGGTGTTGCTTCCTACTACACATTGGAAGTTGACGGCAAGGAGAACAAGGATGCAGCGTGGTATTATCCGTCTACGAAAGACGCGGCAAAGAACATTGAAGGGTACGTGGCTTTTTGGAAGGGTGTGAAGGTGGAGAAGTAGATCGATCGGAACTTGGGCAACGGAGTTGGGGAGCAAGGGTGTTGCCCGCATCCGGTCTATGATGCCCTCACCTATTTCAGCACCTCCACCAACTTGTGGATATCCTCAGGGGAATTGTAGAAGTGCAATCCGATCCGGATACCTGAACCTCTCAGTGCAGCTAGAACTCCGGCATTTTGCATAGACTCCAAGCGTTCCTGACCACCTTCAATGATCATAAAGCCGCTTCGGCCATTCTCCTTTCCTCCGTTGAGCACAGGTATGCCGATGGCATCCAACGCCTCGGTGGTCAACGTGCACAAGGCATCCACCCGGTCCACGATCGCCGTTGGGCCAAGCGATCGATAGCGTTGCAGCGCATCCTTCAAGCGAATGAAGGCGACGGGGTCCTCATGTCCCGCCATCAGTTGGGGCATCAACTTCCTGCCACTTCGTTCTTCCAGCTCCGCACGAACACGTTCCGCCAAGTAAAAGAAACCATTGCCGAAACCTGCGAGCGGCCATTTGTAGCCGCTGGCTCCGATCACATCAATTCCCATGGACGTTACATCGATAGGCAGGCAACACCAGGATTGCGTGGCATCGAAAAAGGAGAGCGCATTGTACGAACGGCATAGTTCGGCCACGGCTTTCAGGTCGACCGCATAGCCCGTGGCCCATTGCACATGGCTGATGGCAACGATATCCGGCATTTCATTCTTGATCGCACTTTCCAGTAGTTCCAATGGAATGGTGCCGTCCGGTAACGGGTCGACCAACACCAGCTCGAACGGTGGGTATTTGAACGGTGCGAGCAACGTTGGGTAATCCCCGTTCACGACCAGCACTTTCGGTCGGTGTGCCAAGAACGGAGCTAGCAGCGCTGCCCCTTTTGAGAAATTCGGAACCAATGCCACGTTCTCGAACACCGTTCCCAAGTTCCCTGCCACGGCTTGAAGGACCTCGGTGCGACCATGCTCCATCCACTGCATAAAATGGGAGGCTCCCTCTGACAACAGCAGGACCTGCTCATTGATCGCCGCTTCCACAGTACCGATCGCCATAGCCCCAGCGGACGGAGTGTTCAAATAGGTGCTGCTCAATACAGCGGGATGGGCCTTGCGCACATCGGCCCAATCGGGCTCCTTGGTGAATGAACTCTCGTTGGACATGACGCGAAGGTCGCTGCAAAAGGATGATCCAGAAAGGCACCGATCCGGATCTCGCGAACAGGAACACCACGGTCATGAGCTACAATTTACTTCATTGGCTTCGAAGCTGAATAAGCAGGACAGATATCCGAGCTACGGTAATTCCCGAAAGGACCGGGACGATGGTTCGCGTTGCAAATTCGAGAACCCGGAGTATTAGGAAATGCCCAAGACCGGTCCGATCCATTATCTTGGACCTATGAAAACGTGGCTACTCCCTCTCGTGTTCATGGTCCATGTTGGCAGTTCATCCGGCCAAGACCAATATGTGTTGACCGAACGCCCAAAGCCCATGAAGCAGTGGCGCGTAACCCAATTGAATTTCGGCACTGGTGTGGAAAGCGATCATTTCAGTACCATGTCCTTGGCGCAGATCACGGCATTTGCGAAATCGAGCCAGGACATGCAACGCGATCTGCATTTGTTCGAAGAAGAAGTAAGCACCGTTACGAGCGGCATCGCACTCTATGCAAGTGCAGGATTCGCGAAAACCAAACCAAGCACCGGCGAACCGGGAACCATCGGCGAAGTACAAGTGGGTGTTGCGGTACATACCCCGCGTGAGGCCATGGTCACGTACAAGAACAAAGGGTTGGACACTTCCATCGTCTATTGCAACCTGCAGCGCGAAGTGAGCTTGGAAACCGCGTACATCCTGAAAGGGAAACTTGGCAAGCACATCCACATCTACGGCGGCTTGGGCGCAACCGGTGGCTTGACCCTCGACAACAAGATGGTACTGATCGAAGGCCGCTACTTGGAACCCGGCGAACACCCTTCCTCACAAACCGCCGAAGAGGTGAACAAGAAGAGCTACGGGGCCAAACAGACGTATTACTCACGGCTCTACATCCCTTTTGGGGATCAAGTACGGCATCGGCCCCAAATGGCAGGTGGGCCTGGACTTCCGCACAGGGATCGGCTGGCAATTCCTACCGGGTTATGGCTCCAACTTCATTGAGCGCTCCGGGGCGTTTATTGTTGGGGCGAAGTATTGTTTCTGAACGGAAGTCTCTTCAAACACTTTCGTCCTTCTTTAGCCACGTAACCACTTGGACGGTTTCGTGTAGTGTGCGGTGTACAGGACATTTATCCGCGATCTCCACTAATCGTTTCCGTTGGGTTTCATCCAAGTCGCCGTGCAGTTCGATCAGGCGCTCAAAACGATCGATCTTGCCGCCTCCTTTTTCCTCGCATTCGGCACAGTCCGTTGCGTGTACTTTTCCATGCCGTAGGTGTACGAAAGCTTCTTGTAGGTCCCATTGCTTGCGTTCCGCGTACATCTTCATGGTCATGGCAGTGCAGGCCCCAAGCGCGGCGCTGAGCAGGTCATAAGGCGAAGGACCGTAATTGTTGCCGCCCACGCTTTCCGGTTCATCTGCGGTAATGGGGTGGCCACCGGCAAGGATCTGTGTGGTGAACCCTTCATTGGCGATGTGTGCGACAACCGGCATTTTGCTCTTCAGTTCCCCTTCAGCTTCCATCGGCAGGTAACGTTGCACCCAGCTGGCGATCATGTTCCCCACGTAAATGGAATCACTGCTGTTGGTCAATAAATGATCAGCCCCATCCAACGAAAGAAAGGTCTTGGGGTGGCGCGCGGCTTGGTACAATTCAGCTGCGTTGTCTATACTCACGATCGTATCCTGTGGGCTATGAGCGATCAATATCGCCTTGCGCATATCGGCCAAAATGTGCACCAGGTCACGGTTTCCAAGGTCTTCAAGGAACGATCGGGAAATAGTGAAGGGCCTTCCACCGATGCTTACTTGTGCGCTGCCTTCGTCCATGATCTTGGGCACTTGGGCCGTGAACATGTTCTTGATGTGATCGATATGCGCCGGGGCGCCAATGGTTGCGATGGCCTTGATGTGTGATGCAGCAGCACCTGCAACGATCGCCGCAGCGCCTCCCAATGAGTGACCAATGATCAGCTCCGGCTCCTTATGTTCTGCAGCCAAGTAGGCCATTGCGGCATGCACATCCTCGATATTTGAACTGAACGTGGTCTCGCTGAAGGCCCCATCGCTATCGCCCAACCCGGCAAAATCGAATCGCATAACACCAAAACCATTGCTCGTGAGCGCCCGGCTGATATTGCGAACCACACTCAGGTCCTTGGAACAGGTGAAACAGTGCGCGAACAACGCAAAGTGCTGTGGTTTACGGTCAGCCGGCAGATCGAGCCGGGCGCTTAGTTCAAGTCCAGTAGCATTGGTGAAGGTGATCTTGGTGCTTTTCATATCAGCGGGGTTGACGTCTAAAGTTCGTCATTCCGCAGGAGTGGTCGCCGATCCGAACATTCACTTACAAGAATGGATCAATGTTGAACTCCCCAGGATCGCCCAAGCAATAGCTTTGTTGCATGTCGAAGAAGACAGGATCAAGTAATACTCCAACACTTTCAAGAAGTGAGAGTGACATTTCCAGTTGGGTCGACAAGTACACCCAGGATCTACTTCGCTATACGAAAGCCCGTGTTAAAGACCTCTCCGTGGCGGAAGACTTGGTACAGATCACCTTTGTCGCGGCCTGGGAAGGAAGGGAACGTTACGCCGGTCAAAGCAGCATTCGCACGTGGTTGTTCTCGATCCTGAAGAACAAACTGGCGGACCATTATCGCAAAGCCTATCGAGACCCGGTTTTGCATCGCACCGAAGAACTGGAGATAGAGCGATTCGCAGATAATGGCGGATGGCTTCCAGAGCACCGGCCAACAGAATGGAGTATGGATGCTTTACAAGAAGCCGAGTTGTTGGAGGAACACCTCGCCCATTGCTTGCAAGGGTTACCTCCACATTGGCGTGCCGCCATTGAAATGAAGTATTTGCGGAATGTGGATGCCAAGGAGATCTGTCAGGAATTGGGGATCTCGGTTACGAACTACTGGCAACAGATACATCGCGCCAAGTTGAAACTGCGTGATTGTATCACCAACCAATTGCAAAAACGTAACCACTGATGGGGATCATACATACCCTGTTGCTTTCCTGTAAGAAAGCGGTCGCCCTATTGGATCAGAGTACGGTCGTTCCTCTCTCCCCAATTGAACGTCTCCAATTGCGAGTGCATATGGGCATTTGCAAGGGATGCGGGGCTTACAAACACCAAAGTGAACTGATCGACCATCTGCTTGAAAACCGTTCGAGGGCCGAGGCTTTTGACACCAAGGCCCTCGAAGAGCGGATAAATTTGAGGTTGCCCGGTTAGAACTCCATGGTTGCCTTCCTTCTGGCGGGCACAACAGTAAGATCGTGCGTTGCGGTCAATGATCCCGAGTTCGGATCAAAACCGATGGAACCTACAGGGCCAGGATATCTCAGTCCGGCCATTGCACGTTCGGGATGCAGTATCACAGCAAATTTGACCTGACGGGTGTCCTGTCCGGGCCATCCCATTCCTGCATAGTGGGTATCCACGGTCACATCCTTTGCAACGTGCCCTGGTTTTTGGAAGTGGAGCACGGCTTCCGTGTTATCCGGCATGTCCATGATGAACCGTCCGGTCTTGGAGACAGGCACTTGTTGTGAAACACCATTCATATCAAACGCCAATACGACATCGTCCATACAGGAGTCGCTAACATGCAGAAAACCGATGAACGAGACCTTGACCGCCGAATCCAACGTTGTGGCGGGTGTTGCAGCCAAACCCAGGCCGGCGAATAACAAGAGAGTTGGACCGGATAGATGCTTCAGGGGTGTGGTGGAGATGTTCATGGGTTGAGATGATCAGGTTTGTTGAGCGACCGAGGATGGATACGCCGACCCATCCATCCAAGTTCCGCGGAATGGCATCGGATCAGACGGATCGGCAAAAACGATCGCCCAAGCATCGTTCTGGGGTCATGTCAAGGCCATAAGATCTAAACGACAAAGGCAACTGAATGCCTGAAGGGTCCCAATTCACACGGGATATCTCTCCACCCCTTCCATGGCCCGGTCCACAAAAGCCTTCAGCATGCGCATTTCAGGGCGAGTACGGCGCTTTCCTCCTTGTGCAAGCAACCATAGTCCAACACCGAATAACGGCATGGGTGCGGCCAAGAGATAGCCCCAAACCGTGATCCCGAGCATCTGTTGGGCCATTCCCAGCGTGATCCCGGTAAGACCGATAAGCGTGATCACCAAATAACCGGCCATGAACAACATCCACACGTTGGGAGCCGGACCGATCAGGCAGCGGACGATCGAACCTTCTTCCACTTCCGAAATGTCGATATCCAGGCGAGGGGTCCAGACATGTTGTTGGACTTCAGAAAAGCCCAAGACCAAGTGATGACCTGAACCGCCTAGGACAAGTTCATCGGGGTTGTCCATGTTGATCCGCCCGGAAATACGGGACTTTATCTCTTCTACAGGCAGGTTTGTGCCGAACCTGTATCGAGGCCTGAATTCCAAGTCGCTCATGTGAATGCCAATGTGAACTTGTACGATCTCTGCAGATCGCGAGCTGACGAAAGTCATCCAAACCACTCCTTACCTTTGTAACCAGATGTCCACGACACTCCTTACTGTTCTACTTGGCATTGGCCTATTGGGCTTGGGCTTTGCGGGGATCGCCATAAAGATCTGGGCCAAGAAAGGCGGCGAATTCGCAGGCACCTGTGCGAGCAACAATCCCTTGGTGCAGGCCGAAGGAGGCAGCTGCGGAATGTGCGGTGCCCGACCAGAGGAAAAGTGCAAAGCCTGATCGGCCGTGCACATTCGAATGGCTGCGCAGGACCGGTCTTCAGCAATGCTGTTCGTAGAGGATAAGATCTTAACTGCTTCGGATATCGGCACCTCTGGTCTTCAAGCATCTGAATACGGCCGTTGCACATTTGAAAAACTTGACCTGAAGAATGCCAACCTGAACGGGAAGGTCTTTGTGGACTGCATCTTCAGGGATTGCGACATGAGCCTTGCTCAGGTGGGCCGCACTTCGTTCCGCTCTGTTCGTTTTGAACGTTGCAAGCTCTTGGGACTCCGTTTCGATGGCTGCCATTCCTTCTTGCTTTCATTTTCCTTTGAAGCGTGCATATTGGACCTCGCCTCTTTCCAAGGGCTTCGGTTGAAGGGTACAGAATTCAACAAGTGCCGGATGCGCGAAACCGATCTGAGCAATTCAGACCTTACGAACTGTTCCCTTGCTGGCTGTGATCTGGGTGCTGCGGTCTTTGATGGCACCACACTTGAAGGCGCGGACTTCAGAGGTGCATTGCACTACTCCATAGACCCTTCGGCCAACAAGGTCCGCAAAGCACGATTCTCGTTGGATGGACTTGCCGGACTTTTGGATCGCACCGGCATCATCATCGAAGATCACTGAGCACTACTCTTTGGCCAGCCAGGAGTGGACCATACCGTATACCCACCCGCTCCATCATCGATCACGAGATAGGCCTCCACTTCGGGGTGTTGCGCTAGCCACTCCCTTCCATCTTCAGGTCCCATCACCATCAACGCCGTCCCTAATGCGTCTGCAATGGCACAATCATCGGCGATCACACTGGCGCTGAGCAAGGCGTTCATTGCGGGCCTGCATGTGCGAGGATCGATCGTGTGTCCGTAGCGTTTTCCACCCACTTCGATGAACTTACGGTAATTACCACTGGTGGCGAGGCTTTTGTCCTGCAATGACACCACGGTCTGCTGCTCATGTTGCGCCCCTTCAATCGGTTTGTCAATTTGCATTAGCCACGGTGTGCCCTTGTCGTTCGTTCCGCTGCACCGGGTTTCTCCTCCTACTTCAACCATGTAGTTGGTGATACCGGCCTGTTGCAGCAAGATGGCGATCAGGTCCACGGAATATCCTTGAGCGATGCCATTTGGATCGAATTGAATTCCGGGTAGCGCACGGAAATAACTGATCATTGAAAGCACACTACCGTGGGTCATTGGCCCTTGTTCCATCCGGAGCTTGTCCATGCCCACCAATTGCCTCAAGCCCGCCACCGATGCCGTATCCAGATCGCCACGCCCGGCTTTGCCAACGCCCCAGGCCTTCACCACCGGAAGTACCGTTGGATCGAACGCATGGTGCGTGGTGCGCCACAAGTTCTGGGAGAGCGCGAAGACCGTTCTGAAATGCGGGTCTTTGCTTTGGAATGTATCTGGAGCAGCGTTGAACTGATTGACCGTACTGGTGCTGTCCCAGAGGCTCAGGGATCGATCCACCACTTTCAATAGGCTGTCCACCGGGCCGCTCAGATCACGCTGGAGGCTATCCAAATACTTTATGGTGAAGGTTGTCCCTTGGGCTTTGCCTTGGAGGGTGATCACGCTAGTGCGACTTGGCTGCGAGCAACTTCCCAGAATGTACGCGATCAAAAAAGGCAACACGAATTTGTTCATGCTGCAAATCAAGGGCATTTTCTGGGTCGGGGGATTGAAAAGGTCTTAGGCCGATGAGGTTTGAATGCGAACTAATCCAACCTCGGATGCTCATTTGGAGTTTTTCATAGGGTGTATCGCCACTTATCAACGACAAATGACCTAACTGTTCAACCTCACGCTTCAAGTCACGCGAGAGGCACGCCTTACAACCGTACCGAACAACCAACAAAAGGTGTAGGGATGTCTCCAAGTCCATACTCAGTAGAAACTACTGCACCGAAGTCGAGCGACGCATTTCGGATGAGGTAACGAACACCGAAAGCTGTGTTGAAGATGTTGTTCTTTGCCCGAAAGACATTCTCCATAACAAAAGCAACATGCGTTGTGGCCCGCGCCATTCCAGAGAGCGCGTACCAATTGCCACGCTCGTAGAAATAGGATGTAAACAGATAGCCCGCAGCGGCAGTCACATTCCAATCTTTGCCGCTGTAAGTGAATTGCGCTGCGCTAAACCCGGCTTTGTTCGCGTAACCGTAAACGCGATGATCCCGGTTGCCGCTGTAAACCACCTGTTGGTAAACTCCGCTAATAGCAAGATGGATCCGCTTACCTACTGGGAAACCTAGTTTCGCACCTGCTCCGGCATTGATCCTGTGCCGTTCGATCAGAGAGAAAAACTCAGCGCCTACCCCAACAGTTAGGTGCTTCGTTAAGCCAACAGAAAAGGCATTCGCCAACAAGGCAACGTTCGTGTAGCGAACCTCTCCTTTCGCAAGCGGGATCGCACTGGCGGACGCGAAATAGGTCTGGGTGTTCGGGTTTTCGAAAGGAAAACCATTCAACGAATAATCGCTAGGCAGTTTACGAATGACTGCTATCCGTTCAGTTGCAATTCGTACTTCGCCAAGGTCACGTGTGCGGAACAATACAGCTACCTCATCACGATCGATCATCTTGCCGATCAAGCGGGACCCATCGCGCAGCTCGATCATCTGCCATTGTGCGGTATCCTTTGGGATGGCAGGCAGTCCGTTCTTCTGGGCGACACAAGCTCCACACAAAAACACAAAGGATCCGACTATGATCAGGCGCATACAACGGTAAGAATTGCGCTAACAACGCTGTACGCCGTTTCGTTAGTATTAGGGTTCGCTTATCTCTGAACAAGCTGCGGAACCACCATACAGCAGAAAGCCCCACAGTACGCAGGGCTTTCCGAGTTGATCAATACGTCTTGTCCTGGATCATTCACAGGCTCTACCCTCCAAAGTCATCGAACGCAACATTCTCCTTCGGCACGCCCCAATCGTCCACCATCTTCAACACGGCGGCGTTCATCATAGGTGGGCCACAGAAGTAGAACTCGATATCCTCGGGTGCTTCGTGCTTCTTGAGGTACTGGTCGATCACAGCTTGGTGTACGAAGCCTGTGAAACCGTCTCCTTCCGGATCATTCACGTCCTTCTTCACCGTCCAGTTATCGTCCGGTGCAGGTTCGCTAAGGACAACGAAGAACTTGAAATTCGGGAACTGCTTGGCGATACTGTTGAAGTGATCGAGGTAGAACAACTCACGCTTGCTACGGCCACCATACCAGTAGGTCACCTTGCGGCCACTCTTCAATGTGTGGAAGAGGTGGAACAAATGCGAGCGCATGGGTGCCATACCCGCACCACCACCAATGTAGAGCATTTCGGAACCCGTTTCCTTGATGAAGAACTCGCCATAAGGTCCGCTGATGGTGACCTTATCGCCCGGCTTGGCGTTGAACACATAGCTGGAGCAGATACCGGGATTCACATCCATCCAACCGTTCTTGGCACGATCCCACGGTGGTGTTGCGATACGGATGTTGAGCATCACGATATTGCCTTCCGCAGGGTGGTTGGCCATGGAGTATGCCCGGAAGATCGGTTCCGGGTTCACCATCTTCAAGTCCCAAAGTTTGTACTTGTCCCACTCAGGTTTAAAGTCCTGCGGATCACGACCGAGCGCAACCAATTCCGGGTGCGCGGTGATGTCCATGTTCTTGAAATCGACTTCACACTGTGGCACGTCGATCTGTATGTATCCGCCGGCTTCGAACTCGAGGTGTTCCCCTTCTGGCAATTTCACCACGAACTCCTTGATAAAGCTGGCCACATTGTAGTTCGAGACCACTTCGCATTCCCACTTCTTGATACCGAAGATCTCTTCCGGCACCTTGATCACCATGTCGTTCTTCACTTTCACTTGGCAACCCAAACGCCAATCCTCGGCGATGGCCTTCCGACTGAAATACGGTGCTTCAGTGGGCAGGATCTCTCCGCCACCTTCGATCACTTGACACTTGCACATGGCACAAGTACCACCGCCGCCGCAGGCGCTAGGCAAGAAAATTTTGGCTTCACTAAGCGTGGTGAGCAAGGTGCTACCTGCTTCCACCTCGATGGTCTTTTCGCCGTTGATCTGGATCTTCACCAACCCGCTCGGTGAGAGCTTGGCCTTTGCGAAGAGCAGCAGACCTACGAGCAACAATGTAACGGTCAAGAATACCGCGAGTGTGATTAGAATTGTAGAACCCATGATCGTTGGTCAGATCTTGATGCCCATAAAGGCCATGAATGCCATGCCCATGAGACCGGTTAGGATGAACGTTATGCCCAAGCCACGAAGTGGAGCTGGGATATCGCTGTAACGGAGTTTTTCGCGAATAGCGGCGATCGCTACAATGGCTAAGAACCAACCCACGCCACTACCGACCGCGAAACTGGTGGCCTCGGCCACGTTGCTGTACTGGCGTTCCTGCATGAACAGCGCACCACCGAGGATGGAGCAGTTCACGGCGATCAGTGGCAAGAAGATACCGAGTGCACCATATAGTGCGGGAGCGAATTTCTCCACCACCATTTCAACCAATTGCACAATGGCCGCTACCACCGCAATGAACATGATGAAGGCGAGGAAACTGAGGTCCACATCGGCGAAACTGGCACCCAACCAAGAGAGTGCGCCTGCTTTGAGCACATAGTTCTCCAACAAATAGTTCACAGGAACCGTTACTCCGAGCACGAAGATCACGGCGGCTCCCAATCCTACGGCGGTCTTCACGGTCTTGCTTACAGCCAGGTACGAGCACATACCCAAGAAGTACGCGAAGATCATGTTCTCGATGAAGATCGCTTTAACGAAGATGTTTACTAGGTTCATTGGCTTCGTAGGGTTAGGCGGTCTCGATCAATTTCGTGTTCCTCAAACGCTGGATCCAGATGATGATACCCACAATGACCAATGCCATGGGTGGAAGGATCATCATATTGTTGTTGAAATAGGCTCCACCGTTGGCAGCGTACCAGCTATTGGGAATTATGGTGATCCCCATCAAGGAGCCGGAACCAAAGAACTCACGGAAGAAGGCCACTACGACCAGTATCCAGGCATAGCCCAATGAATTTCCCAGACCGTCCAGCGCGCTGGGTCCCACCTTGTTGTTCATGGCAAAAGCTTCATAGCGGCCCATGAGGATGCAGTTGGTAATGATCAAGCCGACATAAACACCGACCTGCTTGGCCACATCATACACATAGGCCTTGAGGACAATGTCCACCAAGGTTACCAAGCCAGCAGCAATTACCAACTGGGCGATGATCCGGATCCGGCTCGGGATCACGTTGCGCAGTGCACTGATGATCATGTTGCCCAGCACCACCACGGCCAAAACGCTGATGCTCATCACCAGTGCGTTGGACATTTTCACGGTAATGGCAAGTGCCGAACAAATGCCCAAAACCTGCACTGTGATCGGATTATTATCGTTCAGCGGATCGGTGATCAGCTTCCGGTTCTTCTTGCTGAACAGGCCCTCTTTGGGCACTGCAACTGGGGCGCTTGCTGTCTCTGTGCTCATTGGATCTCAAGTGTATCAATGGCCATGGTATCGCTAAGCGAAATGTTGACCACGGGCTCAGGCACCACGGTTTTGGTAACTACCTGTTTGAAATAGACATCGTAGATGGCCAAAGTGCGCATCAACATTTCATCCACGCCTTGGCTGGTAATGGTACCACCGGAAATCCCATCAACACCATGTGGATCCGTGGTCATGCTTCCCCCTTTGTACACTTTGATCCCGGTATAGGTTCCATCCGGTTCGGAGATCGTCTTGCCCGGGAACTGATCGATGAAGATCGGTGTGGCGATCTCCGCACCCAAACCGGGTGTTTCTCCTTTGTGATCAAACGTGCTACCATAGATCGTACGGCCATCGACTTTATCAATTGCGACGTAGCCCCAGACAGGACCCCAGAGACCAGTACCGATCATAGGAACGACCATGAGGTCGTGACCCTCCACGTTCGCCAAATAAACGGGGTACTGCATATCCTCTGCTTTCACAACATTGGCCTTCCAATCCTTGTACTGCTTCAGCACATCCATATCGAAAGCCGGACTGGCCTCGGACTTGCCACTGGCCTTATCACGGTTCGAACCATCGACTACAACACCGTTCGCATCCAATAACAATGATCCGGAAATCGACTCCGTGAATTTGGCAGGGGCATCATCCCGGGCCACTTTCACGTTCATCGCGGCCAAGATGTTCTGCATCTTTTCGCGGCGCACATTCTCGTCATACGCTGGTTTCAAAGCCAAGAATGCCACTGCTAAGGTGGTACCGACCACGCACACCAAAATGATGGCGAAGATGAAGGTGAACGAATTGCTGTTCTTGTCGAATGCCATGTTACCTCGGCGTTACGCTGCTACCAGCGCGGTTCGTTTCAGGCGGCGCTTGATGTTGGCTTGCACCACATAATGATCGATCAAAGGGGCCATCACGTTCATGAACAGGATGGCGAGCATCATACCTTCCGGATAGGCAGGGTTGACAACGCGGATCAATATGGCCATAACCCCGATGAGAAAACCATAGATCCATTTCCCGGTGTTCGTTTGCGATGCCGTCACCGGATCAGTGGCCATAAAGACCAAGCCGAAAAAGAAGCTGCCCAGCATGAGCTGATGCAACATGGGGATCTGCATGTATTCGTTCCCTAAACCAGGGCCTACCGCGTTGAAAATGGCACTCATGGCCAACCCACCAAGGAACACGCTGAGCATGATCCGCCAGCTACCGATACCAGTGATCAATAGGACCAACGCACCGATCAAACAAGCAACGACGCTTGTTTCGCCGATACTACCGGCTTCGATGCCCCAAAAGCTGTCCATCATCGAGGTGACCTTGTCCACTTGTCCAGTGGCAGCATATCCTAGGGAAGTTGCACCACTGAAACCGTCCACAACCTGTTGGCCCTCTTCCAAGCCGGTGTTCACCCAAACCTTATCCCCGCTCATCATGGTCGGGTAGGCGAAGAAGAGGAACGCACGTGCTGTAAGGGCCACGTTCAAAATGTTCATTCCTGTTCCCCCAAAAACCTCCTTGCCGATGATCACAGCGAACGCGGCACCAACGGCTACCATCCAAAGAGGCGTATCCACAGGCATTACCAGAGGGATGAGCATACCGCTGACCAAATATCCTTCTTGGATCGGGTGGCCTTTGATCGTTGTAAAGAGGAACTCGATCCCCAAACCAACACCATAGCTTACAACTACGATCGGAAGCACTTTAATGGCGCCGAAGATGAATTTGTCCCAGAACCCATCACCCATACCGAGGAATTCGCCCAAGGCCAAGTAATGTTGGTGCCCCACATTCCACATGCCGAATAGCAGGCATGGGATCATCGCGGTGATCACGATGCTCATGGTCCGCTTCAGGTCTATGCTGTCGCGGAGATGAGCACCCTTCACCGTGGCGTGGCCGGGTGTAAAGAGAAATGTCTCCAGGCCATCGAAGACGAAATGCAGTTTCCCCAGCTTGCCGTCCTTGGCGAAGGTCGGTGCAATGGAGTCCACCAGTTTGCGCAGTGCTTTCACAGGAGTGGTATTAAGTGGTTTCCTTCTTCAGGGTATCGAGGCCTTCGCGCACGATGCTCTGTGAATTTATTTTGCTTGTACACACGAACTCACAAAGGGCGAAATCCTCAGGTACCACTTCGTATAGTCCGAGTTTTTCCATTTGGTCGATATCGTTGGCCAATATGGACTTGATCAATTGCACAGGGTAGATATCGAATGGGAATACCTTCTCGTATTGGCCCGTCATTACGAACGAACGTGGTTCACCATTCTGGTTGGTATCCAGCGCGTATTTCTTGCTGGGCATCAGCCAAGTAGGGAAGCTGCGGTTCGCACTGAACTTATCGAAACCGGCAGAAGCCCAGCCATCGGTAATGAAGAACTTGGGCTCGTCACCTTCGGGGAGAAGGGTGATCTGCGTATGGTAGAATCCGAGCGAGCCATCCTGCCCGATCCGGTCACCGGTCAAGGCGTTACCACTTACAACACGGGTATGAGGGTCTACAGGTCCGATGAGGTCCTTCACGGGTGTTCCGATCAGTGTGCGCAAATACTTGGGGTTCTTGGCTTCGCTGCCGGTAATTGCCACCACACGAGTAGCATCGTACTTACCAGTAAGGAATAGGCGGCCAATGATCAACACATCCTGCACGCCAGCCACCCAAACTTGTTCACCCTTGCTGATAGGGTCCAAATGGTGGATCTGAACACCCACATTACCAGCAGGATGGGGTCCATCTACAGTTTGGCGCACCACATTCTTGGCATCAAGAAATTCGCGGGCAGCGGTCTTTGAGTTGACCACGATGTTCACTTTCCCCTTGGTGAGCTTGGAAAGAGCGTTCAGTCCGGTTTGGAACTCGTTACCATGGTTATGCACAATGTAGTCCAAGTCCGGTGCCAGAGGATTGGTATCAAAGCAGGAAACGAAGATGGACTTGGGTTCATTCGCAGGATCGGCGACCAGATCGAACGGACGTTGGCGTATTACGGGCCAAACGCCACTCTTCAGCAACTTCTGAACCACTGTTTCGCGGTTCATGGTGCTGGGATCGCCAGCCCCAAAGTCCTCATAAGCGATGGAAGCATCGGCAACCACGCGAACCTCAAGCACCTTCCGCTTGTCTCCACGAACAACGTCCTCCACTACCCCACTTACTGGACTAGTGAAGAGGATACGCTCGTTGTACTTGTCCCCAAAAAGCGATCACCGGCTTTCACTTTGGCACCTTGTTTGACAAGCACCTTGGGTATAAGCCCGTGGAAATCGGTCGGTTTGATCGCGATGACCTTCGCGGGATCCGCTTGCACGAGCACCTTCTCTGCTTCACCTTTCAGGCGAATGTCGAGGCCCTTGCGGATCCGAATGGACGTGGACATGATCAACGATGGATACCGGTTCTTTCGGCGGGCCAAATGTAGCTATCTTTCGCAACGCCAAGTTCCACTGAAGATCATTTTACGACCTCTGCTTTTGCACCACCAATTTTCACTGATCGGTAAACGCTGGTGCCTGCTCCCGATCATGACCCTGGCCCTCTTTCCAACAGGGAGTTGCAGGGGCAATGGGTCCTTGGTTACTCGCCCACCTGCTGGCCTTGTCACGCAGACCGAGTTGCGATACGAGGATCATACATACAGCGCCACGGTGCACACGGTCCAGTTCTTCAAGAACGGCTTTGAATTGGCCCCACCGATCACTGACCTAGCGACCCAGGAACCCTTGGTCTTGCGCTTCGATGACCTTCAACCGTATACCGAGAACCTTTCCTATACCGTGGTGCATTGCAGCGCAACCTGGCAACCGACCGAGCTTATGGCTGGCCAATACCTGACCGGTGCATTCAACGACTACATTCCTGCGGGCCGCCAGAGCTACAACACCCTTCAGCCTTTCATACACTATGAATTGGAAGTGCCCAATGAGCAAATGCAGATCACCAGATCGGGCAATTACTTGTTGAAGGTCTATCGGAACAGTGATCCTGAGGACCTTGTGATCACCCGTAGGTTCATGGTCGTGGAACAAGCCTTGCAAATAGATGCCACCGTCGTTACCCCCAGAGGCGTCGACCAGCGCGATGTTGCCCAGCAGGTTGACCTGACCATTCGCTACCCTGCGCTAAACGTACAGGACCCGTTCAGCGATATCCATGTAACGATGTTACAGAACATGCGCTGGGATGATGCTCGAACGGAATTTCGCCCGAAGTTCGTTCGTGATAGGGAATTGGTGTACGATCAACCCGACCAAGGCCTGTTCCAAGCGGGCAACGAGTATCGCAATTTCGATCTGAAGAACATTCGCTATGCCGGGCGGAATGTGGCCCGGATAGACCCCGGACCGGGTCAAGGTGTCTATGAGGCCTACATCTTGCCCGAGGTGAAACGGAACATCCGAGTGTACACCAATCAGCAGGACATCAATGGCAAATTCCTCCCTAAGGACGATTTTGTGGATGGAGACCCGTTGGGCACCGATTACGTGAACGTCCACTTCAACCTGCCCATGGAGCAACCGATGGGTCAGGACATCTATGTGTATGGCGGTCTCTTCGACAACCAATGCAATGCGGCGAACAAAATGATCTACAGCATTGAAGAAGGCGGTTACGTCCTCACGACCTTACTGAAACAAGGTTTCTACGATTTCACATACGCCACGCAGGCCAGAGGGACCACGGCAGCCGACCTCACTGTGATCGAAGGCTCGCACTACCAGACGGAGAACGACTATCTGATCCTGGTCTACTTGACCGACCACCAGCAGCGCTACGACCGATTGGTGGGTACCCGGTTCGTGAACTCCATTCGGCGTTGAAGGATCAAGAATTCCGTTGTTGATCGAAGTGATGGACTCCGGTCCAATTACCGGATCAGTAGCACGTTATGCTACGGAGTTGGAACACCGACCTTTGCACCACTGATCCTGCCCAATGCCGAATTGCCTTCGTTTTCTGGTCGTACTCGCATGCACGTCATGGTGGACTAGCGTTAGCTCAGGCCAGATCCCGACCAAATGCCTGGAGATCGAGAGCGTTTTGGTCGATGCATGTAATGAGGCCTGCTCCGGTGCCAATGAAGGGGAGAATGAAATGTTCCGCTTCATTGTTGGCCCGTCCCCGATCCAGCTTGGAACGCTGATCGCGCAGTGGACCACCCAAAATGCCTTTTTAGGATGGGTGCAGGATGCCACCACCGCCAACATTACAGCGCAGTTGAATGCCACCATAACCAATTGCGGATATTTGATCGAACCACCGGATGGGGAAATTCCGGCTGGGAAACGGGTGCTCGGCATAACGAGCACCAACGTTTGCATAGCAGGCAACTCCTTCGCCCAACTCGCTGATACGCTCTATGTGATCTATCAGGAACCGGGTAACACCTTCGGTCATTTCAAGAACACCAGCAGCATTGGTCCGCTGAGCAACACCCCGACCAGTGGACCCAGTTACCGCACCTTCATTCTGCGCATAACAACCCCCTCCTGCGCCGACACGGCCACCTACAACATTTCTCAGCTTGTGAACACCTATGGGACCTACGGAGGCAGTTACCCAGAAAATGATGGGTCAACGATCTTGCTTTCTTGGCCGGGTGCACCGCAAATAAGCTACGCCAACTTTGGCTGCCAAGCACCGATCATTCCGCTTGCCGCAACGGTCATTTCACAGATCGACCCGGTGCCATGTGGTAGTTCGGTTCAACTTGAAGGGGTGACCACGGGCAATGTCGTCGCCTCGTACTGGAGCGGTGGCTATGGTACTTTCGATGATCCCAGCGGCAACTCGACCACTTACACACTAGGGGCTAACGAAACCATAGAGGTGGTCTTGCAATTCTGCGCAGTGAGCGCATGCGGCGACACGGTTTGTACATGGTCCCAGTTCGAAGTACTTGGCCTGCCAACAGTATCGATATCGGCAAATGGGCCAACCACCTTCTGCCAAGGAAATACCTTAACACTTAACGCGAGCGGAGGTACCAGCTACATTTGGAGCACTGGGGAACAGACTCCGGCGATCACGGTTGATGACAGCGGAACATATACCGTTACCGCAACGAATTCGTGTGGTCAAGCAAACGCAAGTATTGATGTGGAAGTAACACCCAGCCCAACAGTAACCGTCGATGGACCCGATTCAGCCTGCGCGGAGGAACCGATCCAGCTTTTTGCCACAGGCGGAACATCCTATTCGTGGAGCACAGGCGATGTAACGGATACGATCACGGCTGTGGGTCCGGGCCAGTATTCCGTAACGGCGATCACCACATGTGGCCCGGTGATCCTTACCATTGAAGTACATGCGGGCGAAGCATTCCAGCCTACGTTCTCCTCAGTAGGAACAGATGGTTGCGCACCCTTATGTACCCTGTTAGAAGCAGATGACCTTGGCTTGGTTTCTTACAACTGGGCGTTCGGCGATGGGGCAAGCGCGATGGGACCTAGTGTAACACATTGTTTCCCTGCCGGGGATCATGATGTGAGCTTGACCGTTTCTTCCTTGAACGGTGACCCCCGGTGCCCCGGTTCGATCTCGGAAATTGCGTTCGTGCATTCGTGGCCATTGCCTGTTGCTCGTTTCAGCATGGACCCACCGGGTGTAACGATCGATGCGCCCACGATCAGATTCATCAACGAGAGTTCCGGTTCAGTGGCATGGCAATGGCATTTCGGCGACCCGGGTGATAGTACCTCGTTCTTTCGCGATCCTGTTTTCTCTTATGACGCGGTGGATTGTTACAATGTTCTTCTGGTCGCGGAGAATTCCGTAGGCTGCACTGATACTACCGTTTCCCAGCTCTGCGTAGAGGACGAATACGGACTTTGGGTGCCTAACGCCTTCACCCCGAACAACGACGGGATCAACGACATCTTTTTCGCCACGAGCACCGTCCGGGATCCAGTTATTTTCGAATTGAACATTTTCGATCGTTGGGGCGCGGTGATCTTCACTTCCAGTTCGTTGGAAGCAGGTTGGGATGGGTCCGGAACCATGGACGGGGTGTACGCATGGAAGACGAGGATCAAGGATACTTCGGGCAAAATGCACGAGGAGATCGGACATCTGGTGCTGTTACGTTGAATAACAGCGCAAGACCACTGCCGTTCGAAACAAGGCAGAAACCCAATTACCACGGGGATTTCCGACGGATAACTCAAGTTAACGACACGGTGTTGTTGATCCATGGAAGTTGCTAAATGTGGGCAGCAAAGCGATCAGTAGGATCTTCGGCACCCGATCTAGAGAACCATGGCCGACGCTGCAACTACCCTGTTACTTGAGAGACTTCGTGCCATTGCCTCACGCAAACAGCGCTTCAGCTACGACGTGCGCGGCAATTCCTACGTTACCTCGGACCTGATCGCGGCCTACAACGTACCCGTTGGCAAAGAAGGTCTGCCGGACTTGGAAAAGGTGCTGGAGCATGCCTTGGACAATGATGCCATCGTAAGTGGTTACCGCAATGAAGACGGAAAGATCATCTACACCAGTTGCCGGCTTTTCACCGATGCCCCGAACGCATTGAATTTCGCGAAAGCGCAAGGGCAGAGCAGTGTTTATAACTGGAATCGTTGGGCAGAGGTGTTGGTTGAGGGAGTAGAAGTACCCAACTCCATATCGACCGAACGTCCTACCTAGGTTTAGTCTGCGAAAAGCTGTGTTCAAATGCGTTCATAGCGTTTTGATCCAGGTAGCCTATTCAACTTGAGCATCTTCATTGCTGGACTCTTGTTATTCACGCAGGTTCTCTATCGAGACTTCCATAGTTCCGCACAAACCACGACCTTTGCGCCCGTTTTCGCACGACCATGAAGAAGATCATCGATAGCCGCAAGTTGTTGGGGGCAGAACCCAAGACCGACCTGAAGGAATTGGGACTGCTCTACAAAGCATTGATGAAATCGCATCATCCGGATCGCTTTCAGGATGAGACTGAACGGCATCAGGCAGAGGAAACCAGCAAACACATCATCGATGCCTACCACTTTCTTGTGGCCATACATCCCGATACCCACGCGCTGAACAAGGAAGACTACGACAGGTTGACGGCCACACAGGCGATCACGGACTTCCACTACAAGGCGCAAACATTGCACGCCACCTTTGCGGATGGTAGTGTTTATGAGTACTACAGCGTTCCGCAAAAGGTATACAACAAGTTCGTGAACAACGACGGCAACCTTCGTTTCGCACGTCGGCACATCCTGCACAGCTTCACCTACCGCAGGATCAAGAAAGCGGCACAAGGCTAATTGCTTCTGACGCCGTTCTGGGATCCGTCCTTGAGGTTCCTACTTTCGGATCACCCGGCCCAACCTTCGGAGCCACTACTATGCACTCCGAGGACCTTCATTCTACGCACATGGGAGGTCAAGGCCGCAAATAAGGTGGGGATCTGATTGTACGGAACGCCGAATTCCTGCGCTGTACGCTGGACGATGGGAGCGATCGTTTTGTAATGCACGTGGCACACGTTGGGGAACAAGTGGTGTTCGATCTGGTAGTTAAGGCCGCCTGTGAACCAGGTAAGTAGGCGATTCTCTTTGGCAAAATTGGCCGTTGTGAGCATTTCGTGGACTGCCCAATCGTTGGCTATTACGCCATGTTCATCCGGTATGGGTTGGCGGGTCTCTTCCACGATGTGCGCCAACTGGAACACCGTACCCAGGATCACACTGGCGACGAAATGTTCAACGAAAAAGCCGATGAGCACTTGCCACCACGTGAACGAACTGAGCAAGAGAGGTAGACCGAGGAAAACAGAAACGTAGATCACCTTCAAAACCACCAGCTTCACCATTTCCCGTTTAGGATCGGCTTTCAAAGCCTCGGTACTGCCGTTGCGGTTGAACCGCGATAACGTAGCAAAATCCTTCACCAATTTGGTAAGGGTAAGGAAGCCATAAAAGAAGAACGCGTGGAAGTGTTGGAACCGATTCACCCGCTTCAATGGCGCATGCTCGCTGAAACGCAACAAGCCCCTTGACATGAGGTCACTGTCCATCGTATCGACATTGGTGTGCGTGTGGTGTTCACCGTTGTGCTGGATCCGCCAAGTAAGCACGCTGCTTCCCATCAGGTACATTGTACCGCCCATCAGTTCGTTGATCCATGTGTGCTTGGATGCTGAGCCATGGGCACCGTCATGCATGACACACATTCCCAATCCAGCCATTCCAAAACCAACTGTTACAGCGCAGGCCAAGCCCCACCAAGGCGACATGGGCAAAGTGATCACCAAAATGAAAGGGACCAAGTAGAGCGCCAGCATGATCAGGGACTTCACAACCATGCGCGCGTCCCCTGTTGTAGGCAATTGCTTTTCCTTGAAGTAGGCCAGCACATTGCGGCGCACGGCTGAAGCGAAATCGCGTTGTGCGGCATGTGCAGCCACATAGCGGATCCGAGGGATAGCGGTCATCGAGCCCAAAGCTAGGCATGCCGGTTGAGATTGTGAATTCATTGTGCGCTAAGCAGTATGAGGGCCACTGCAGACCCCGATGGTCCGATCCGACTTCTTGGGACGTATATGACCCAAACGTCCAGAGGGACATCGTTCGTAGTATTGGCATGGAAGATGGATCAACAATGAAGAAGTAATCCCAACTTTGTACCATGGGCACAACGGTTTCACATGCGATAAAGATCGAGGTCCGAAGTCGGTTCGAGGCTGCCCATAGTGACATTCGCGCTGGTCACTATTTCTTCAGCTATCGCATCACGATCCACAACATGGGGCGTGATACAGTGCAATTGCAGCGCAGACGGTGGCTGATCCACGATAGTTTGGCACCAACGCGAGAAGTGGAGGGGCCGGGCGTTGTTGGGGAAACACCCACCCTGGAGCCTGGACAGGAATTCACGTACAGCAGTGCATGTGATCTCCAAAGCGCATTCGGGCGCATGGACGGGACCTACCTTATGCAGCGGGTTTCCGATGGTCTCAAGTTCGAAGTGGATGTGCCGGCCATTGAGTTGACCTATCCGTTCGCGGCGAACTGAGTTCCACGTTCCCTTTGTTAACGCACGTTGACATTCTCAACCATCCGGCATCTAGGTACTGTCGTAAATTTGCGCACTGATGGTGAATAAGGCGATAGCATCGAACAGAACCAAAAAGGTGCGTGCATTAAGCGCGTTCCATGGGTCTTTTGCGCTATTGATGGCCTTGTGTTTGGTATTTGCTCCTCTACTGATGTATTCCAAAGAGGTCCGGACGTTTTGTGCGGAACATGGCAACATGCCAGTCCCCATGGCGGAAGAAGAAGAGGTACACCATTTCCATCCGTGTCAAACGGATAGCCCATCAGGGCATGCCAACTACCCGGAACCCAGGGATCGCAAAGGCCCTCGTTCCGAGCAGCATCCCGATCCTAGTGATCACGGGGATGTGCCGCATTTGCCCCCGTGGGGAATGCACTAACTAGCCCACTGCGGCTTTTCGTTTCAAGCACTGTGGTCCCTAGGACCCTTTAGGCCGTGCTCGAAGGATATTTTCTACCGACTGCATTCAACCCATTTCATGAAACAAAACGAACTGCTTTCCCATTGGCGAAAGGATCTTCCGGCATCCTTCGTCGTTTTCTTGGTGGCCCTTCCCTTGTGCCTTGGCATCGCACTGGCCTCCGGGGCTCCGCTCATAGCCGGTGTGATCGCCGGAGCGGTCGGCGGTATAGTGGTAGGTCTTGTAAGCGGCTCTTCGTTGGGCGTCAGCGGCCCCGCTGCAGGATTAACTGCGATCGTTCTAACGGGCATCGCCGAGTTGGGGTCGTTCGAATTATTCCTCACAGCAACTGTTCTGTCCGGCATTCTCCAGATCGTACTGGGCCTTATGCGCGCTGGCATCATCGCGTACTACTTCCCGAACACGGTGATCAAGGGTATGCTCTCCGGCATCGGTATCATCATAGTACTGAAACAGATCCCGCATGGCTTAGGCTATGATCAGGACTACTTGGGTGATGAGGACTTCATTCAGCCTGACCAACACAACACATTGAGCGAATTGATGTACATGATCGATGGGATCAGCGTTGGCGCCATTCTGGTGACCTTGGCAGGGTTGGCCATCATGCTCCTTTGGCAAACGAGGCGGATACAAGAATTCAAAGTGCTGAGCATGATCCCGGGCCCACTGCTTGCCGTGGTCTCCGGCATTGTGTTGTCCCAACTTTTCAGTGGGCATGAATTGCTCGCGATCAACGCAGGCCATTATGTGGAATTACCTGATATGACAGGAGCAAGCATCCTCACATTCCCTGACATAGCGGGACTTTTGGACCCACGCGTTTGGAAACTGGCATTGGTCATTGCGATAGTCGCAAGTCTGGAAACATTGTTATGTACCGAAGCCACCGACAAGTTGGACCCGCAAAAGCGAGTAACCCCGACCAATCGCGAACTCCACGCTCAGGGCATTGGCAATATCGTAAGTGGAATGCTTGGGGGCATTCCGGTAACACAGGTGATCGTTCGCAGTTCTGCCAACATACAAGCAGGCGGCCGAACGAAATTATCCACGGTCCTCCATGGTGCGTTGATCGTGATATCCGTGCTCCTTATACCCGGTTTGCTCCGCATGATCCCGTTGGCAAGCTTGGCGGCAATACTCCTACTGGTCGGTTACAAGCTCATTAAACCGGCTCTCTTCAAGCAATATTGGCAAGCCGGCGCGATGCAATTCCTACCCTTCTTCATTACCGTGCTGGGCGTGGCCTTTACCGATCTGCTTACCGGGGTCGGTCTTGGTTTGGCCGTTGCGATCGGGCATATCCTTTGGAAGAACTACAAGGTGCCGTTCCATTACGATCCTGAATATTACAAACCAGGGATGCCAGTTCACATTGAGCTAAGTGAAGACGTCACGTTCTTGAACAAAGCCGCTATAAAACGCACCCTGGCCGAACTTCCGGACAACACGAAGTTGGTTTTGGATGCCAGTCGTAACGTCGCGCTGCACCCGGATGTGGAGGAGATCATTACGGAGTTCTGTGAATTCTCGATCGAACGCGGGATAACCTGCGAATTGATCGGATTTGACAACGACCGGACCATCGCGAATGTAGATAAGGGTATTACGAAGTTGGAAGACCAAGGAAAGAAGGGAAGGAACAATAACTCTACAACGAACAAGAAGACATGGGATCCTACAACCGCCTCTTGAAGAACAACATCGCTTGGGCTGCGAATACAGTGGCCCGCGACCCTGAATTCTTCACCCGACTGAGCGAGATACAGTCACCGGAATTCCTTTGGATCGGTTGCAGTGACAGTCGGGTGCCTGCGAACGAGATCACGGGGACGGACCCTGGGGAGATATTCGTGCACCGGAACATTGCGAACATGGTGGTGCATACGGACCTGAACCTGTTGAGCGTTCTGCAATATGCAGTGGAAATGCTTCACGTGAAGCACATCATCGTATGCGGGCATTACGGCTGCGGTGGTGTGAAAGCGGCCATGTCGAATGACTCATTGGGCATCATCAACAAATGGTTGAGGAACATCAAAGATGTCCGGCGGCTGCATCGCGATGAGCTTGATGCGCTCCCGGACGAGAACAAGCGTTTCGATCGCTTGGTGGAGCTGAATGTTATCGAGCAGGTAATGGACCTGTCCAAGACCAGCATTGTCCAGCGTGCATGGAAAGAACGTGGCGGCCCAGACCTGCATGGTTGGGTCTACAGCTTGGCCGATGGGATCATCCACCCGACCTGTGAGATCAAAGCAGGTGCAGAGATCGACCCGATCTATCGGTTCGACGGTCTTTAGTAGCGGTTGTCGGATGGTCGCCTAGGGACAGGCGGCCATCTGCAACACTGTCTTCTGTTTCTCGACTTTGTAATTCGCTAGGCAGGTGAAAATGAACACCCCTAAAAGAGTGCTGTTACCTTTGCGCGCCCGCATTCAAGGGAAAAGAACACTAACATGAGCAACGCCGTATTCAATCCCCCTGCCCCAACTAACGAACCCGTAAAGAGCTATGCACCAGGCAGCCCCGAGCGCACTGCCCTGCAGGCCGAATACGACAGGCGGATAAAGGCGACCATTGATGCACCCATGTGGATCGGTGGTAAGGAGATAGTGACCAAGGACAAGCGGAAGATGAGCCCACCGCACAAGCATGGACATAGCTTGGGCATGGCCCATTTTGGCGATGCCAAAACGGTAAAAAGCGCCATTGATGCGGCACTGAAAGCGAAAAAGAATTGGGAGGAAATGCCCTTTGAACATCGCGCAGCAATCTTCTTGAAAGCCGCCGACCTGCTTGCAGGACCGTACCGAGCGGAGATCAATGCGGCCACCATGTTGGCCCAGGGCAAGAACTGCTACCAGGCCGAGATAGACGCAGCTTGCGAATTGATCGACTTTTTACGTTTCAACGTGAGCTATGCCCAAAAGATCTACCGCGATCAACCCGTGAGCTCGCCGGGCGTATGGAACAGGCTCGAATACCGTGCATTGGAAGGTTTTGTCTTCGCACTAACCCCCTTCAACTTCACTGCCATTGCGGGCAACTTACCGAGCAGCTGCGCTTTGATGGGCAACACAGTGGTCTGGAAGTGCGCCGATACCCAAGCTTACAGCGCACAAGTGCTCATGGAAGTGTTCATGGCCGCTGGGCTACCCGACGGTGTGATCAACCTTGTCCATGTGTCAGGATCGGTTGCTGGCGAGGTCATCTTCAAGCACAAGGACTTTTCAGGGATCCATTTCACAGGTAGCACCGGTGTGTTCCGGCAGATCTGGCAAACGATCGGGAACAACCTTCCGATCTATCGGAGCTACCCGCGCATCGTAGGGGAAACAGGTGGCAAGGATTTCGTGATCGCTCACCCTACTGCGGATCCCAAAGTGGTGGCCACCGCACTCTCACGAGGTGCCTTCGAATTCCAAGGACAGAAATGCAGTGCGGCCAGCAGGGCGTATATCCCAGAGAACATTTGGCCACTGGTGAAGAAGGAACTGCTTGCCGATATGGCCGAAATGAAAATGGGGGATCCGCGCGATTTCAAGAATTTCATTGGGGCAGTGATCGATGAGAAGTCATTTGATAAGATCACCAAGTACATTGATGCGTTGAAAAAGGACAAGAAGAATGTCCAGGTCATTGCAGGCGGTAAATACGACAAGACCAAAGGTTACTTCATCGAACCAACGGTAGCTGTTACGAAAGACCCGAAGAGCGTAACGATGTGTGAAGAGATATTCGGACCGGTGCTCACCATCTACGTTTACAGCACGAACCGATGGATGGACACCTTGAAACTGGTGGATTCCACCGGAGAATATGCATTGACCGGTGCGGTCATAAGCAATGACCGGGAGAGCATCGTTCAAGCCACCAACGTATTGCGCCACAGTGCCGGCAACTTCTACATCAACGACAAACCGACGGGTGCTGTGGTCGGACAGCAACCGTTCGGAGGTGCGCGTGGCAGTGGGACCAACGATAAAGCAGGGAGCTATTTGAACTTGATCCGGTGGACGAGTGCCCGCACGATCAAGGAGACCTTGATTCCGCCAACGGAGCATGGTTATCCGTTCCTCGGTTGAGCGGTTTCTTGGATACTGGACAGGATACGAACAAAACGACGCGCAGGCCGTAAAACGCCCGTTGGGAACACCAAATTCCCGCGTCGTTTACCGTGCAGTTCAAACCCACCCGTACCAAGCACAAGGTCCTCTTGGCCGTCTATGCCACGCTGGTGCTGCTTTGCACGGTGGTGATCATTGTTGCGCACTTGGGTGAAAGCCGTTCCCAACAGAAGCAGTCCGCCCAGCGTTTGGGCACTATCGTGAGCACTGTTTCCGAACAGTTGAATAGTGCGAACGTCCAGTCCCTATTGGAGCGCTATCGCAGCCCTGGATTGGTGATCAAGAACACCCAAGATGCCTGGTATTATGTGTTGCATGAACGGTTGAGCAAGGCCACTACACGCAACGAACTAGCATCACCATTGGAGATCGTGTACTTCGATAGTTCTTCAGCGCATATGCAGGTGATCGTTACCGCAGCGGAGAAACCCACGTTCCGGGCATCGTGGCAGGGAGATCCAACTTGGCTCAAGAACCAATACGGAGGATCCGGATCCGGTAAGATGGGCGCGAATGGATCAATGGAATTGGTGGCCTACGAACCCATGCTCGACAGTGAAGGTCGCACCGTGGCCATGTTGATCGCAAGGGCACCCGCCGATCTCGCAACTACCGCTGCCTTGCCAACACTCTTCCGCAACATCGGTGCTGCAGTTGTTCTGTTCGGTATCGCCGGGTTCCTGCTGTTCCGCTATGTGGGAAGGTGGTTACAGGATGAGGAACACACCCATGAACGGTTGCAGGAACGACATGATCACATAACGGACAGTATCGCGTACGCCGGGAAGATCCAACGCGCTCTTGTACCCTCTGCGTTGCTTTATGATGAACTGTTCGACGATTCGTTCATAATTGACCGGCCAAAGGACGTTGTAAGCGGCGATTTCCATTGGGTCCATAGGATCGACGCCGAAACTTGTTACGTCGCTGCAGCCGATTGCACGGGCCACGGCCTACCCGGGGCCATGATCGCGGCCATCGGTTGTTCCTTGCTGAATGAGATCGTTCCACTGCATGCGGACAAGGATCCCGCAACGATCCTCGGAATACTTCATCAACGCATGGTAGCGGCGTTACACCAGCAGGGGAAACAACGAGGAGCAGGTGATGGCATGGATGTGGCCCTTTGCCGTGTGGACCGTAAGCACAACGAACTACTTTTTGCCGGCGCATACAGGCCGCTCTACTGGTCGCACCAAGGCCAATTGAGCGTGATCAACGGGGACCGCAGACCGATCGGTGGGGGACACCATGGCGAAGAACGCAAGTTCACAAGCCACCGGCTTGCCTTTACCCGAGGTGATCGCATTTATCTTTTCAGCGATGGTTATGTGGACCAATTCGGAGGTCCGGACAAGGAACGCTTCATGACGACCCGGTTGTGTTCGATGATACAGGAGCACCAGCACTTGCCGCTTAAGGAACAAGCTGTCGTATTCGACCGCACTTTCCTCGAGTGGAAAGGGACCGCTGAACAACTGGACGATGTGTCCATGTTGGGCTTGGCCGTTTGAACCCGAGCGTGATATATCCCCATACTTCTATCTTTGGGCGGAACGGCTGTACCAACGGCCTACAATTGTTCGCATGGCAACGAAAGCAGAGCTCATTACGCGGCTCGAGGAAACCATGGCCAATGAAGATGTGGAAGTCGCATCCGAGGCCATAGAAGGGATCAAGGAACAGTACGAGGCCTTGGTTGCTGCATCGCAAGACGAGAACAGTGTTGACGGCACCGTTGAGGATACCCCTTTAGAGGATGGGGCGACCACAACGCAGGCCGGAACGACACCGGTCCCGATAGAGTCAGCCCCTCTTGTGGATGAGGATGACAAGCGCTTCAAGCAACTGCTCGATGCATTCAATCAGCGGGTGAACGACATCCGACGGAAGAAGGCGAAAGAGGAGGCGGACAACCTGAAAGCGAAGCACGCGATCATGGAAGAGCTGAAATCCTTGATCGCCGGTGAGGAGAACATCGGCACGGCCTTTCAGCGTTTCACAGAGTTGCAGGAGACCTGGAAGCAAATAGGTCAAGTACCGCAACAGGCATACCGCGATCTACAGAACGACTACTCACATCTGCGTGACGAGTTCTTCTACCATATCCGGATCATACAAGGAACTGCGCGACCATGACCTGCGCAAGAACACCGCACTTAAGCAAGCGCTCATAAGCGATGTGGAGAGCTTGTCCCAAAAGGACAGCATCAAGGAATTGGAGCATGGTGTGAAGGAATACCAGGAAAAGTGGCACCAGGTAGGCCCCGTTGTGAAAGAAGAATGGGAGGCTTTGCGCGACCGCTTCTCCACCGCTACCCGCGTGATCTACGACAAGATACACGAGCACTACAAGGCTCGCCGGTCTGAGCATGAAACCAACCTGCAAGCGAAGCAAGCGCTGTTGGAAAAGGTGACCACCCTGACCGGTGAAATGGTCGCCAAAAACGCCAAGGAGTGGAAAGTGCTTACTGATCAGGTCTTGGAGATCCAGAATGCATGGAAAGCCATCGGATTCGCAACCAAGAAGGACAACGAGCGCATTTGGAAGGAATTCCGGAATGCATGTAACGTGTTCTTCGATGCCAAGAAGGCCCATTTCGACACCTTGCGCGACCAATACAAGGAAGTGCGCGACCGCAAACAAGCGTTATTGGACGAGGCCATCAAGCTGAAAGACAGCACGGAATGGCGGAACACCGCTGATCGTTTGAAGCGACTGCAGCAACAGTGGAAAGAAGCCGGGAGCGCCGGACCTCGCGACGAGAACAAACTATGGAACAGGTTCCGTGAAGCATGCGATGCTTTCTTCTTAGCGCGCAAGACCACATTTGAGAAGCAAGATGCCGAGCAGGACGAGAACGCCAAATTGAAGGAGGCCATGATCGTGGAGATCGAAGGCATGCAATTGAGCGGGAACCGGACCAACGACATTGAAGCATTGAAGGCCTTCTCCTTGCGCTGGATGAACAGCGGCCGTGTTTCACCTCGGTTGTACGACGGGTTCAGTGCGCGGTACCATGCCGCACTGGATAAGCAGTATGGACAATTGAAAATGGAAGGCGATGAGCGCCGCCGTATGCAGTTCAAGGACCGTGTGGACGATCTGAAGAGTGCGCCGGACGGGAAAGAGCGCATTGAGAAAGAGAGCCGTTTCGTGAAGCGGAAAATGGAAGAGATCGAGACGGAAAAGCGCAACATGGAGCGCAACTTGGGCATGTTCAACTTCAAGAGCAAGAGCGGCGAGGCCATGAAGATCGAATTCGAAAAGAAGATCGAAAAGCTGGAGAAGGACATGGACAGGTTGAAGGTGCAGCACCAAGAACTGTTGAAGGAATTGCGTTGAACCCCTGATCGCTATGGAACACCCGGTAACCATCCGGATCCCGCTGGCATGGGGTGAACAAGATGGCTTTGGTCACTTGAACAACGTGGTGTATTTCCGCTATTTCGAGAACGTCCGGATGTACTATTTGGAAAAGATAGGCGTGCTTCGTTCGCATAAGGAAGATGGGATCGGCGTGATCCTGGCGAGTACCAAGTGCGACTTCCTACACCCTGTGCAATGGCCGAACGACCTGTTGGTTTCCACAGGATGCTCCACCATTGGAAGGACGAGTTTCACGATGACCTATTCCATCGCGGACCAAGAAGGCAAAACCATTGCAACAGGAAGCAGTGTGCAGGTCATGTTCGATTACGCAGAACAACACAAGGTCCAAGTGCCGGATAGGATCCGCATGGCGATCAGATCCATTCAACCCAACTTGCCGGACCATGAGAACTGAATTCTTCGTTGGCCTATTGCTCCTTTGCGCGGGGTGCGCCCCAACCGCAGAGAAAGACACTCCTGTGCTCGAAGAGGAAAGCAAAATGCCAGAGCCCATACCCGAGGCCTTTGATGCGCTTTTGGGCCAATGGCAGGATGTACAGGACAGTGGGCGCACGGTCTTCCATGAGCACTGGACAAAAGCTGTGGACGGCTCCATGATCGGTTTGGGCTTCGTAATGTCCGGCAGCGATACTGTCTTCATTGAACATTTGGCGATACTCCGTGGCGATACCGGCCTTCAATACAGCGCAACGATCCAAAGCCAGAACAACGGCCAAGCTGTCCTTTTCGATCTGGTGAATGATACGGACAGCTTGGTATTCATCAACCCTGCTCACGACTTCCCGGACCGCATAACTTACATTTCAGAGCAGGGTGGAACGCTGCATGCCGTGGTTTCAGGAAAAGAGGGAGGCACCTATAAAAGTGAGCACTATCATTTCATTCGGAAAAATGCGGATACCGCAATCAAAGTGGAATAATGCTTTCGCGATGGATGGCTTTTTGGCAACGGATCAATGCACCGTTGTTGAGCATTGCCGCAGTCGTGCTCATTGGTCTGGTGTACTTTCTGGGCGTTGAATCCGAACGCACTGGATTTGTACGCGAAGTGATCGACCCTGGATTCCGGAAATTGAGCGACCCGGTCCTGAATGCATTCCGGGCCAAACCCCCGGCGATCGCCCAACTCAAGATCCAATTGGACATTGTTGCCTTCGACAGCTTGATGGTATTGAGCATGGAGGCGTTTCGGGAAGGCCACTTGGATGGCACTGGAAATTCTGTTTTCGCGGGTACACTTCTAAAAGGAGATCTCAGTGTTCCCATCGTAGTCGGATTGCTTGAAGGGGACGAACGGGAAGGCAGTCGCATGTGGCCGATCCATGTGCGCGCACTTCCGGGGGACACGATCCTGGGCATGCAAACCTTCGATGTGGTGCCTGTACTGGACGAAACCCCACTTTGGAGTATCCTTCTCAATGCGGTATTGAAGGAATTTGGACACCCCACCTTGGGAGATGTCCTGTCCGAAGTTGACCTGAACGATCAGGAAATGGGACTCTGTGTTCTGCAAGGCAGAACGGACGCAACGATGCTCGGCCAGTGGTCGAACGGAAATGGACCCGTACTTCGGTTTGATGACTCCATGGTCCGGGCAAGCAAAGTGGACATGGCCCAGCGCATATTTTCGAGCACACCACCACCTCAGGGGGATTGGGCATCTGCACCATTGCTCATGCGGGCCGGTGAAGAGATCTTGCCCACGCGCCGTGCACGACATGCGATAGACCGTTTGGAAGCGTTCCGGGGAGGAATATTGAGTGCAGCCGAGGTGTTCGATGTTGAAACCGTAGCTCGGCTCTTGGCCGTATGCGACCTACTGGGTACCCAAAGTGCAATGGATTGGTGGGACCTGCAATTCCTTGTGGACAGCACTTCCGGAAAACTGGTTCCCGTAGCCCCTCATCTGCGGACAAATGCGCCGATCACTTCTTTGCAGGGGGCCATGGTCGTTGGCAACGAATTATTGGCCATCCAAGGACGTGAATTGGCTATACATTTCTTGTCGGACACAACGATCCAAAGGCACTACTTGGCCTACTTGGACACCTTCTCGACCGCGGGTTATTGGCAGAACCTGATGGCACGCACTGAAGATCAATGGGAACCTGCACGCAAAGTTGTCCACGCCGAATATCCACGCTTGGACCTCGACACGATGATCCTGGTCCACGACCGCACTGTGATCTATCAGACCTTGCATCCAAGCGATATGGTGCTGGCGTACATGCGTGACTCCCAATTCGGAGGAAGCAGCGTGGCCATTGCCAATGTTCATAGTCTACCTGTGGAGATCATCGCACTGGTCTACTCGAATTTGGACACGGTCTATTTGGATGCGCCGATCCGACTGGCAGCCCATTTGAAGGATCGTCCGTTGACATATGGCACCGTGCCGATCATGGACTATCGGCGAGCCGAAAAACCCAGTGCCATACTCGCCCGTTTATCCCCCGGTCTAACGGTGCGAAAGGTGCCGATCCGGATGTGGACAACACTTGGCGCAAATTGATAGTTGCCGATCTCGGTGAACTACATTTACGACCTAACCAAAACCGGATCAAAAATGGGAATGATTAAAGAATTCAAGGAATTCGCGATGAAAGGCAATCTGGTCGATATGGCCGTTGCCTTTGTCATGGGTGCCGCCTTTACAAAGGTCACCGGTTCCTTCATCAACGGTATGGTAATGCCACTTGTTGGACAATTGACAGGTGGGGTTAATTTCGATGATAAGAAGTTCGTTCTCACCAAAGGTGTACCAGCGGTAACGGATGCATCAGGTACGGTGATCAACGCGGAGATCGCCGAGGTTGCGGTCCTGTGGGGAAGCTTCCTCACAGTTGTGATCGAGTTCGTGGTGGTCGCGTTTGTGATGTTCATGGTGATCAAGGCCATCAACAACATGAAGAAAGCAGAACCTGCTCCACCACCAGCAGGACCTACCAATGAAGAGAAATTATTGATGGAGATCCGTGACGCGTTGAAGAGGTAGTCAGGGTCCTAACACATTCAGTTGGAAGGGCTACCTCGAAAGAGGTGGCCCTTTCTATTCGTGGGCCGGGGGATCCATTCGAAAAGCACCCGTGGTGTGATCGAACCGCATGCCTTCCACTACGAACGTCCGCTCCAGCACACCTTCCGCCTTTGCCTGTACCGGTGTTCCTGACCACAGCGTATTCCCGTGGATCACCAACAGCCTATCCGATAGGTCCATGGCCGTTTGCAGATCATGTGTAGAGAGCAGGATCCCCTTCCCTTGTTCATGGGCAAGGTTTCGGAGCAGTCGCATCACCCCTACCCGATGCACAAGGTCAAGAAAGGCCGTGGGTTCATCCAAGATGATCAGCGGCGTGTCCTGGGCCAATGCCCTGGCGATCATTACGCGTTGCACTTCGCCATCGCTCAATGTACTTAGCGATCGGGTGGCGAATTGAAGCACACCCGTGCGTTGCATGGCATTCTCCACTACACTGTGGTCTGCCGATGTAAGCCGCCCCAAGTGACCGGTCCATGGTTGCCGACCCAACGAGACCAGTGTGCGAACATCGAGCAGACCTGCACTGGGCCTTTCCGTAAGGACAACTGACCAAGCACGCGCCCGCTGCATCGCGGTCATTTCCTTGGTCGGCCTGCCTTCCATTTCAATGGACCCTTCGATCGGGACCATGCCGCCGGTCAAGGCCCTTAATACAGTTGATTTACCCCCACCATTCACGGCCAATAGCGACACGACTTGTCCCGCGAACAGCGTCAGATCAATGCCTTCGACCAAGCGCTTCCCATGATAACCGACCGCCAGACCGCGGGTTTCCAGCAGCACCTTCATGTGGATCGGGCCCATCTTTTTCCACTGAAAAGTACCCACGCCACCACTGGAGCTCCGAGCAAAGAAGTGATCGCGTTCAAGGGAATGCCAGCACCAAAGGCCGGTATCTTGATGATCAGATCACAGAACAAGGCCAACACGACCCCGCACAATAACGTGACCGGTAAAAGTGTGGAATGGTCACTGGATCTACAGAGTCCACGAGCCACGTGTGGTGTGGCCAAACCCAGAAAAGCGATCGGACCACAGAAGGCGGTGATCACCCCTGCGAGCAAACCTGTTATGAGCATGATCCAACGCCTCGTTCGCCCCACGTGAACGCCCAAGCTTGCGGCGTAGTTGTCCCCTAATAGCAGAGCATTTAGTGGCTTCACCAACAAGAATGCAGCGCCGATCCCAATGAGAACTGGCGCCATGAGCCACGGCAACCGCTCGATCAAAACACCGCTGAACGATCCCATTCCCCAGATAACAAAGCTCTTCAACGCCTGTTCAGCGCTGGCCAATTGCAGCAAACTGATGAGCGCCGAACAGAGGTAACCCAGCATAAGACCAACGATCAATAAGGCCACGCCATCGCCCATTCGCCGATCGGCAAGCATGATCAGGAACAGCACGCCCATGGCACCAACGAATGCGGCTACCGCTGCAGTCAGGTCCACAGGTATCTCGACGAAGAGCGCGGTTGGTGCCGCTAGCATGAGGAGCGCCACGCCAAGGCTCGCTCCTGAACTCAGTCCAAGAACCGATGGTCCCGCCAGTGGGTTCCTGAACAATGTTTGCATCAACAGACCACAGACCGCGAGACCACCTCCAGCCAATGCTGCCGTAAGCGCTTCTGGTAATCGCACAGAGTGAATGATCAAGGCGGCGGGGTTATTGCGAGGGCCACCGGTTAAAGCAGCCATCATCTCGCTGACCGATAACTGGACCGGGCCGATCACCAAGTGCAAGGCGAATAGGATCAACGCCAAGAACACAAGGACAGCAAGGAGTCCAACATTCCTAAAGGCCATTGGGCAAACTTACCGCCATGTGATCCAATTGCTGGCTTGAAGATCGATCTGACGGTCGCGTACAGATCAACCAACAGCCTATGGCGCCTGTTCAGGGGCGAACATGTTCCTGTTGTCCTGTGTAATGCGTTCCATCAATGCTCCGCCACCCAAGCAGGTACCGAAGCCAATGATAGCGACCAACAACATGTTCAGTGCCCATTGACCGGCCAAGCGCCTAAAACCCCCGAAAGAAGTTGACCACCATACCGATGAACAACACCAGCACATGAAGAAAGACCAATAGCATCATTCCCATAAATACGGTCATTGCCGGCTCCCCTCCATCCAAAAGAGCGAAGACATTTACCAACACTGCATAGGCAAAGAGGATAAGCAAATTCGAACGCAAGAATCGTGTATCCATCAGTGCAAATTGAAATGCAGTAACCCGTTGAAGAAACAAAGCCCGTGTCCGATCAAAAGTACCAGTAACGCTGCAATAAAGTATTGTTTGCCGATCGGTTTGGTGGATGGATCACGCATGGCCATTGCACCGAGCACGATGAGCACCACGAAATGGACCAGGAGGACAGCCCATTGCGGTCCGATCGCATCGTCCCCCACAAATTCAGCGATGGCTATGAATGCAGCCGAATATCCGAGCAATATCAATAGTTGCGTGATCACTACACCGGGTTTCTTCATGGTACGATCTGAGTTCTAAGTTCTTGAAGCCTTTGCAACTGGGCCTCTTCGCGATAGAACAGGTTCATGGTTTCAAAGGGGATCACCTTGTCGCTCTTTGGATCCACGATGTGGACGCAACTTCGCTTGATGGCACGCACATCGAAATCGTACGCATCAATGAAGCGCATGATGATGATACGGAAGAGGTTTTCGTACTTCAGTTCCGGTGCATCGATGTCCGGTAGGCAGCACATGATCCGATGGAGGGTTTCGTGCGCTTTGTCGCTGGGAGTGCCGGTACTGAAGAGCTTCACCATGTGTTCCTTCAGGCGATCATCTTGCTCGTAGATGATCGTGTTGCGGCTGTTGTTCAGCAGGTCATCCGGATCGATCATCCGGGTGAGCGGGAACACCTCACCATTCAATTTCAGGGCATAGCCCATGGCCAATGCATCCGGATTGCACGGCACAGGAACAATGTCCTGTGGGGTAAAAAGATCGCTTTGATCAATGATCCCTTGGCGCACTTCCGTCAACGTGATGCGATCGGTAACAGGATCGAAATTCTCCACGCGCCCGGCAACTTGCACAGGCTGAAAGGTGACACCACGCACGCACTTTTGCTTCAACCCGTAATCGATGATCGCTCCGATCTCGTCATCATTAGCGCCTTTCTCCACCGTACAAACCAAGGTGGTGCTCAGGTTGAATTCGTTGAGATGATCGATCGCCTTTTGGCGTGTGGCGGTAAGGTCCTCCCCTCTCAGGCGCTTGAGAACTTCCGGCTTGAACGAATCGAACTGCAAGTAGATCTCGAAGTCGGGCATGTAACTCGCGAGCCGTTCCACAAAGGCACGATCCTTGGCGATGCGGATGCCGTTGGTGTTCACCATCAAATGGCGAATTGGCCTGCTCTTGGCGGCATCGAGGATCTCGAAGAATTGTGGATGCACCGTGGGCTCTCCCCCACTGATCTGCACCACATCGGGTTCGCCTTCGTTGCGCACGCAGACATCGAGCATACGCTCCACTTCTTCCAACGTTCGGTGTTTCCCATGCATTGGGCCACTGCTCGCGTAGCAGATCGGGCAACTCAGGTTACACCGATCAGTAACCTCAATGATCGTCAGGCATCCATGCTGTTCATGGTCGGGACATATGCCACAATCGTATGGGCATCCGAAGTGTGTTTTGGTGTTGAATTTCTTCGGCAGTTCGCCGGGTTTCAGGTAATGCCGACAGCGCTTGTAGTACTCCACGTCGGTCGCGATAAGCACTTTCTGGGCACCGTGTTCCGGACAGCGCTTCAGCATGTAAACACGTTCATCCTGGAAGATCACCTTGGCATCCACGCGGCGCAAACAAGTGCTGCAAAGGCTTTGGGTGAAATCGTAATAAATGTAGTCGCGTTCAGGCATCGGGTTGGATCAGGTGGCGAGGGAAAAGCCAAACGCGATAATAGTACAGGATACCAGCCGCACAAGCCAGTTGGATCGAAGATAGATCGAGGAACACTGCAGGTTGTGGCTTGATCCATTCCACCGAAAAGCGGAAGATCAGGTACAATAAAAGGAAGAGTTTGAATCGTGCACCAGTCACCAACCGCCGTTTCTTTTCCAGGGCCAGAAGGAAAAGCCAAGTTGCTCCAAGCCACAAGATCTCATACCCGTTCGTGGGGTGCCTGATGATGCCATCGCCGAGGTCGATCCCCCAAGGTAAGCTGGTCGCGATGCCATACGTGTTGTCCTCCAAACCACCGAGCAAGCAGCCTATCCGCCCCACGATCATACCGAGGATCAACGGGTAGGTGAACAGATCGCCACTGCTTGTGCGCTCTCCGATGAGGAGCTTGGTAAGTTCTGCACCGATCAGGCCACCCAAGAGCCCCCCGACGATCGTGCGGTTGTTGAAGGCCACGAACAAAGTGGACCAGTCCCACGCGAGCAATTGCGGTTGTTCCAGTGCCCCAAGACCCTGGAGCCGAGCAATGCCCCTGCCGCTGCACCGATAATGATCCAAACGCGCTTCGGCTCGGTGATCGCATCTCCGTCCTTGGCCCGCAACCATTGGTAATACGCAAAGCCCAAAGCGAACGCGGCGATCTCAAATACGAGATGGAGGATGTGGTGCATTCGCGGACTAAGTTCGCAGGATCCTGTGCTTCAGCGAAAACTCCATACCATGTCCATACCGATCCCCTTCCAGATCACTGAATGGTCCAACGTGCAAAAGACCGTAGTGAACGGCACCACTGGCACAGCAACGATGCGGGTGCAGGAACTCGGGAATGTCCGCATTCGCATGGTCGAGTACAGCGCCAACTACCTGGCCGACCATTGGTGCCAATTGGGGCATTTGGTCTTTGTGCTGGAGGGCGAATTGATCAACGAACTGGAGAACGGCGAGACTTCGGTACTAAAAGCCGGTTGCTCCTATGCGGTTTCCGATGGGCTTAGCTCGCACCGATCACGTACGGTTGGGGTGGTGAAGATGTTGGTGGTGGATGGGGCGTTCTTGGGGTGAAATCAGCCTACCGATCGAACAACCGAAGGGAACGTTGTAATCAGCGTTTATTGGAGAATCGTCCGTTCTGCGTTAAGTCGCCGGAAACTGATCGGGTGCGAATTATTCCTTTTGTGGCGAAAACCCCTTCAGGTGGCTTAGAAGCTTTCCGGATATCAAGTTATGTGCGATCGCGCATATAGCCACAACTTCCAATTCGAAACCATCACATCGACGACCACCTGCTTCAAAATCCGTCCATCCCTCAGGATCACATCGATGAACTGAAAACCCATACCATCCTCAGGCCAATGTGGCAATAGTTCAACGAATCGAGCCGGTAGTTTGATCTGCTCACTCATTGCTAACCTCACATCCTCCTATACCACCCCTTGATACGTTCCCGGTCAAGCACCTTTTCCCAATCGGGTCCGAAGGCGTGGTCCCACATGTGCGGCAGGTTGTAGGCCACCTCGGCCATGGCGCTGATGGTCTCCTCGCTCCAGTCTTTCGCGAGGCTTTGCGGGATGTGGATCTTGTTGTGCTTCACCATGTCCTTGAATTCCTGCACGTATTCGCCGTAGACATCGTCCAACTTGTCGAACGCGATACAGTTTGCAATGCAATGGTGGATTTCCAGGACCTTACCGAGTCCGTAGCTAAGCGCGTGGCACACTCCGACTTCACTGTACGTAAGGCTCAGGCCGCCCATGTAGCTGGCTACCATGAGCTGCTCGTCGCTCTTCGGGTTTGTGCGGTCCAACTTGAGGAACACTTCACGACAGAGCTCCAACGATTTTTCGCTGTAAGCTTCGGCGAATGTGTTCTTCTTGGTGCCTGTGATCGCTTCCACGCTGTGGATGTACGTATCCATTCCGGTGTAGAACCATTGGTCCGTCGGCACGCTGGCAATGAGGTCCGGGTCCAACACGATCTGGTCGAAGACGGTCCAATCGCACTTGAGGCCGAGCTTCTTAACAGGGCCGGTCAGCACGGCTGTCATGCTCACCTCTGCACCGGTGCCGCTAATGGTCGGCACTCCGCAGTGATAGATGCCGGGCTTCTTGATCAGGTTCAGCCCTTGGTATTGCACGCTGCTGCCTTCGTTGTTGAACATCAATGAAGTGGCCTTGGCGATGTCCATCAACGTGCCACCGCCAATACCCACGATCCCAGCCGGCATTCCTCGACGTGCGAGAATGTCATCACGCAAGGCATCGATCTGTTCGGTGTAGGGCTCCTTCAGTGTGCTGATGAAGAAAACCTCGTCACCTTCCTTGTTCGGGATCCGCTTCTTGAAGTCGACTTTGTCGGCGAAGTAGTCGTCCACCACGAACACCATGAACCCATTGCCCCGCTGGGGTTCGAGGATCTCGCCGAGCTTATCGAAGCTGCCCCGGCCGTAGCAAGTTTTGGTAACGGACTTGAAATTGCGGAATAGGTTCATGGAATTGAAATTAGAAGATCAGCTGAACGGAAAAACGCTAGGTGAGATATCCCAAGGTCACCATACTGACGGAGGTTCCGCTTAAGCCAGCACCTTCTCCATCGATTTCTTCACCGCAACCTCCATTTTATCGAGCATTGTGTTCAACTCCTGCTCGGTCCAGGTCACGCGTATGCCAAAGCTTATCAATCGGCACATCACGGCATTGGATTTAGGAAATGCCAGTGTCTTCAGGTCTTGCGGTAAGCCGAGTTCGTGGGCTACCATACGATAGGGCATCTTCAAATCCTTCACGTGGTCCCACTGCTTGATGTAGTGGTACATGTTGTCGTACCAATAGGCCACGCCGATGCCTGCTTCGCCCAATAGCTTTACGCAGGTGCGTGCTTTGGTTTCATCGGGCATGAGCAGGTGGAAGAACGTAGCGCTATCACCGCCATCATCACACTGCTTCCTGAAGGTGACCCCACGTATACGACCCAAGCGTTCGCTGATCACGGCCTTGTGCTTGCGTTGGGCCTTGAGGATCTTCGGCAACTTTCTGGTCTGCGCAAGACCGATCGCCGCGTTGATCTCTCCGATCCGGAAGTTGGTCCCCATCATGTGGTGCGGTTCCATGCCTCGGTTATCACCTTCGTGGGAATGTCCGTGGTCACTAATGTATTCCGCGCTTTGGATCAAGGCTTCGTCGTTCGAGATGATCACACCGCCTTCACCACAGGTCGTGATCTTGAAAAAGTCGAAGCTGAAACTGCCCATCTTTCCGAACAGGCCCAAATGCTTTCCCTTGTAGGTGGCACCTAATGCTTGTGCGGTGTCCTCGATCAACATCACGTTCTTCTCTTTGCACACGGCCAAGATGCCATCGATATCCGCTGCAGCGCCGCACATGTGGACCAAGAGCACGGCTTTCGTCTTCGGTCCGCACACGGCCTTGATCCCAGCGGCACTCAGGCACAGGGTTTCATCGATCTCCGCAAAAACTGGCAACGCCCCGGCCAACAACACGGCTTCAATGGTGGCCACGAACGTGAACGGAGGCACGATGACTTCATCGCCGTAACCTACGCCGCATGCTGCCAGCATCGCGCTCACAGCACAACTGCCACTGCTCACGGCGAGAGCGTGTTTTGCCCCGGTGAACTTCGCAATTTCTGCCTCGAACTCCTTCGCTTTCCATACGCCCTTTCGCTGCACGTCGTGGTTATACCGGAACAGCACACCCGTTTCCAAGACGTCCATCACTTCCTTCTTCTCTTCTTCTCCGAATAATTCCGTACCGGGCATTTGTAGTTGATGTTAGTGCGCAAAAGTAGACCGGCACCCATTAATTCGGATGCCGGCCCATAAAGTTCGGAATGGTCTATTCGAACAGCACTCGTTCGCGCACCACTGTAAGTCCAGTCCGCCATTCTAAAATGTGCATTCCACGCAGGCTCTGAACAGGTATTTGGTTCGCACCGGAAGTGGAGTTGAACGCGCCTTGCAGGACCGTTCTTCCTGTAGCATCGAACAATACCCAATTGCTCTTGCCCTGTGCGCTGGCGTTTGGCCTAACGAATAGACTTCCGCTCGCGGGGTTGGGCCAGATCGCTAGCGCAGGTGTTTCGTTCTCCGCGATCCCGATCGTAGTGGAAGAACTACACGCCGTCACGGAAATATCATCAAGGTACCAACCGGCCTTGTTGATGACCGCTGTAGCGAAAAGGTGAAAGGAGATAGTGACGGAAGCTTGCCCTATGTACGGGGTAAGGTCCAATGTCCGGGCCGTCCAAACATCCACGAGTGGAACACTGTTATTCAGGTAGACTTGCTGACCATTCACTTTAATGAATACGTAGTCAAATTCCGTGAATGATCGAAGCCAGCTGTAAAATTGGAGCTCGGCAGTGGTCAGGATGGTTCGCTAAGATCCACTGTTACGGCCACGAAGCTCGTATCACCGGAATTCGAGTAACAATCCGTCAAGATCGTTCCCCATCCTTTCGTACCACTATGTGCCCCGATCGGATCCACGTGTGTACTTGTACAATTCACATCCAGCAACATGGTGGGGATATCACCGTATTCCCAATCCCCAAAGCCACCTTCTACCAGACCGCCGTCATTCGATTCGAAGTCGGAACTATACAACACTACAGTGCTTCCCGGGCACTGTGCGTTCGCCAACGTGGCTGCGATCACGGATAGGATCGATATTGAAGCGCGTACGATTCTCATCATATTGAAGTTTTGGTGTGGATATCGAAGATACTACCAATTCGGGATCCACTCTGTTCCGTGCCTTCGTTCATCCCTTGGTATGGAACGCGCTTCCATAAGCCGATGAAAGCAACTAGCTAGGCAAGGGGTCACATCAACCCGGGGTGGACTTGTTTCTTAATGTATGAATGCAGAAACCCATCACCTGAACAGGCAATGGGCTTCTGGATTGGAGATCAGATCAGGATCACTCCTTTACCTGGATCCTGAGGAGAATATCCTCCTTGTCCTTCTTGTAGGCTTCCATCAGCAACTCCGAGTCACTGGTGCGTACTACACGATCCTGTGCAAGTTGAAAAAGCTTGATACCCTTCACCTCTTCCGTGTTCACCACCACTTCACGAGTGACAACCCCAGATCGCTCATTGATGCGATCCACCATGACGACCGGGATCCCTTTCAACACTGGGATATCATCTTCAGGTACGGTCAAGTTCTTATGTGTATCGAAATGCATCAAATGGTGTTCGTCATCGCTGTGGAGGTAGGAGAATGACTTTCCGACAGGAGTTCTGCTCTGATCCGTTTGGGAATACGTTTCATCCAAAGAAGTTCGCCATTGGGATCCACACCGGTAACCAGCAGATCATCCGCATGGTAGACGTCGTAGCACCGTGTATTGCCTTTGGAGTCCGTTGTACAATGCGTGGTGATGTAGCGCTTCTCCCCGACCAGCAACAAGGATCCATCATCACCGGTGAAGATCTGCCTCAGCTCCATGTTCCGGAAACCCACCTCATCTCCTTTGTCCTCGTTCTTTTCATTCTTCTTCGCCTCGCGCTTGCTCACGTACATGTTGATCAAAGCGGTTGGTATCTCATGGAAAAGAGCATTCTGCACGTTGTCATTCGCATCGAAGGCGCAGGTGTATACACCATCGGCGGCAGTGGATTTATTATCCAGTCCATTGTAATAGCCCGCAGCACGCAAGACCCCATCTTCCTGTTCGAACAACATCATGCTCAACAGGTATTTGTTCGGCAAAGAGACCGGTGTGGCCTCGTACCCGACCCCCTGTGTTCCGCCGCGCACCAGATCATAACGGTAGTCCTTTGAATCGCGGTCCTTGGCCTTTTCCTCGGTACCGGTATAGACCCTGGTGATCTTTACAATGGAACCCGTGTTGTCCAACATGTAGTCCATGGTACTGTAGGCAACATCATCATTGTATTCATCGGGTTCAATACCTTCCCAAACTTGTTGTAAGGTTCCATCGAACAGCACCATCTGCACTTTCACGGGTTCGTCCTTGTCCTTCTTGTCCCGTTTCTTGGTGTATTGTACCAACATGAAATTCTCATCGTCATTCATGAGGATACTGAACTTGTTGGTGACCTTGAACCGATAGAAGCCCGACATGGCCAAGG
>JADKFY010000026.1 GCA_016717305.1 Flavobacteriales bacterium | reverse complement strand
CCGACCATGCGATTATCACGGTAGTTCAATGCGCCGTAGCGGCTGCTCACGTTCACCACGGGCACGCCGAGGGTCTTCCACACGGCACCACCCCAGCCCGCATCGAAGGCTTTCATGATCTGGTAGCCGCTGTTGGTAGGCGGAGCCGATGCCAACCAGAAAGGATTTGGGCTTTTGATACCTGCGAGGTTCGTTCTCAAGTCTGCCATTGTTTGATTAGCTGATTAGCTGATGAGGGGATTAGCTGATGGCCTGTGTGCGATTAGCTGATTCGAGGATTTGAGGATTAGCTGATGGGCCGGTGGGCGTTGGCTTTGTTGACTGCCTTCGTTCGATCAGGCGCTGTTTGCAGGTGCCGATGATCTTGTTCAGGATGCGCATGACGCGTTGGATACGGGCGATTAGATCTTCGTTCACTCCCTTGTCTTGCGTGGCGGCGATGAGGTAGTACCAGTACTCAGCTTCATCGGCTTCCTTTAGCGCGATCTTGAGTTTGTGAATGAAGTCCTTCAGACTTTCTGCATTCTGGGCTTCTTTGGAATTGGCGCCCGGCGAGCAAGCCGATCGCTCGAATTGATCGATCAACCAGGCACGTTCCCAACCGAGCTGGTTCACGAACCGAATTGTCTTAACCGATAGTTCGAACGTCTCCTTCAGCAGAAGATTATCACGATACAAAGGGCTCCCGGAATAGATCGCCTGAGGTTCGGCCACAACCGTAGTTTCGGACATCTCCATCAAATCCTCCTGGACAATATCATCGCAGATCGCCAGCCAGTCGCTTCGATCACCAAGTATCGACTCATCAAGTTCTTCCATCATGCAGGTATTTCATCAGCTAATCCTCAAATCAGCTAATCATTTCTTCAGGTATTGATCAATTCCATGCGTCGCCTTCTTCGCCTCAGCGGCCGCATTCACTACTTCCACTCCTCCGTTCACTGCATCACCCGCGGCGAAGTACTTGGGGTTGTTCGTCTGGTAGTGCTCGTTCACCACGATGCGACCGCGATCATCAAGGATGCGGCTCTTCTGCTCGAGTTTCACACCGGAAACCTGTTCCAATAGTTCCACTTGCTTCCCTTGACCGGTGCCGAGCAGCACCATGTCGCAGATCTCAACGAATTCGCTACCGGGGATCGCTTCGATCTTGCCATAAGCCGCTTTGTTGCGGATGAATTTCACTCCGGTCACAGAGCCATTGCCCATGATCTCAACGGGCGTCACGTTGAACAAGGCCTTGGCACCGCTCTTCTTCGCCAGGTCGAATTCGAAGCTGTAGGCACCCATCTCTTCCGGTCCTCGGCGGTAGGCGATGATCACGCTTTCCGCACCCATGCGACAGCTTTCACTGGCAGCATCCATCGCAGTATTGCCGCCACCAAGCACGATCACGTTGTTGCCGATCGGCGTCTTGTGGTGTTTCGTGCGCAGCTCTTCCACATACTCCAGGGCACCGATCACACCTTGCTTGTCCTCTCCAGGTATCCCCAACGATGAAGTCGTGCCCAATCCGATACCGATGAAGATCGCGTCGTAGTCCTTCTCCAGCTTATCGAAGTCGGCGCGGCCGCTCACGGGTTTGTTGTAGTGTACGTTGAAACCGAACTGATCTTGTAGGTAGCCGATCTCGTCCAGCGCTTGTTCGTTGGTGAGCTTGTACGGTGCAACACCATAGACGCACAGTCCGCTAGGCTTGGCCTTCGCTTCGAAGACGTCTACCGCATGACCGAGCATTCGCAACTCGCACGCAGCCGATATCCCTGCTGGACCAGCACCGATCACCGCGACCTTCTTTCCGGTGTCCTTCCCCGTTCGGAACAATTTCTTCTTAGTTCGGATCACCTTCTCGGTGGCATGTGCTTGCAAGCGCCCGATCTCGATCGGCTTCACGTCGCTGTTGGTGTACACACAGGCGCCTTCGCAAAGTTCCTCCGTCGGACAGACATTGCCGCACGCATGGCCCATCCAGTTGCTGTCGTAGATCGTCTTCGCGGCCCCGTCCTTGTTGTCGCTGTTGATCTGCCGGATGAAGGTCGGGATATCGATCCCGGTGGGGCACGCGTTGATGCACGGCGCATCGTAGCAGTACAGGCAGCGGGAACTCTCGTAGTAGGCCTCCGTGTCCGTCATCAACGGCTTCTTCGGGTGGAAGTTCTTGGCGAACTCGGCTTCGGTGGTTGGTTTCTTGTATTCTGCCATTGGGCTAAGCTCAGTATTCGGTTGTCTGTTGTTGGTTCATCTGTCGCGCAGGCCACGCGCGTTCGGCGGGTTCATGGGGTGCGCTGGCGTTGTGCGACGGTCCAAACCAACAACCGACAACGCGCGCCGACCTTGTGCGCTAGAGCTCAACCAACCTACCATAAGTCTCCGGCCGCCTATCCCTGAAGAACTGCCACGTGCTCCGCACCTCCTCGATCATGTCCAGGTCGAATTCCGCGACGAGCAGTTCATCGTCATCGCGCGAGGCTTGCTTGAAGATCTGGCCGCGTGGATCCACGAAGTAGCTCTGACCATAGAACTTGCCGAGGTTCCAAGGCTTCTCTTCACCCACGCGGTTGATGCAGCCCATGAAGTAGCCGTTGGCCGCAGCGTGTGCGGGTTGTTCCAGTTTCCAGAGGTATTCGCTAAGGCCAGCTACAGTTGCCGAAGGGTTGTACACGATCTCCGCACCGTTCAATCCGAGGCAGCGGGCACCATCTGGGAAGTGGCGATCGTAGCAGATGTACACGCCCACTTTGGCGTACTTGGTTTGGAAGACCGGATAACCCAAGTTGCCGGGCTTGAAGAAGAACTTCTCCCAGAAGCCGGTGGTATGCGGAATGTGGTTCTTTCGGTATTTGCCCAAGTAGGTGCCGTCCGCATCGATCACCGCTGCCGTGTTGTACAGCACGCCGGGTGATTCCTTTTCATAGATCGGCACGATGATGACCATGTTGTACTTCTTCGCGTAGGTCTGCATCAGCTCCGTTGTTGGCCCAGGCACACTCTCGGCACTTTCGTACCACTTCTTATCCTGACCGGGGCAGAAATACGGCGTGTTGAAGATCTCCTGCAAACACAGGATCTGCACGCCTTCCTTGCCAGCCTTTTCGATAAGCGGGATGTGCTTCTGCACCATGGCGTTAATGATCTCCGGAATGGTGCCTTCGCCCTCCGTCATCGGAAGGCTCATTTGGATAAGGCCGCTCTTGATCTTTCTTGGCATTGTTCAGTTGTCAGATAATTCGTTGACCGTTCGTAGTGCCGGAACGGCTCGGTATACGAGTGCCAATGTATGAAGCAAGATGTGTGTTTGGGCGTGCCGGCTCCCAAAGCCTCGCCGTCCGGCTTTCCGCTGCAAGTCCGCACTCGTCGTTCCTCCTCGCTTGCGGGCTTTCCGCTTCAATCCGTCACGCGGACTGAATGCCGTTAAGGGCCAGTGATGGGTCGTTCCCGTTCTTCGGCCCATTCCTGTATGTGGTTTGCGCCAGGTTCCAGTTCAACTGAGAGGACTGGTGTGTTCCTCCAAGAGCTTGATCAGTTCTTCGCGGAAGCCAGATGAGGTCGGCCATGCCAAGGATGCCGATCTCAACTTCTGTTCGAGTCAATGCAATGGAAATGATTGGCTGGTTCGGCATGCAGCTTCATCAGAATTGAGCCCCTCCATGGAGTCGAATTGGCCACGGTGAAGTATGTGGTCCCGCTCCAACTTCACCTGGAACGCATCCCCTGAGTCAGATCACCCGTTGCTCGCGTGAGCGATTGCAGCGGAAAGCCCACAGCGCGGTAATCCGCGCGAGGACTTGCAGCGGAAAGCGCGACCCGAGGCTTTGCGAGGGACACGCCCCGATCAGCTAATCCGCTAATCATCTTCATCAGCTAATCAATCAAAGCATTCCAGAAACCTTGTTCCGCTTCACGAATTGCCCATACCCCTTCTTGATCCGCACTTCGCCGTTGTGCACTGCCACCTGGCCGCGTAGGATGGTGGTCTTCACCTTGCCGGTGAGTTGCATGCCTTCGTAGCCGCTGTAGTCCACGTTCATGTGGTGCGTTTTGGCGCTGAGGGTGTGGCGCTCGTTGGGGTCCAGCAGGATGATGTCCGCGTCGCTGCCGATGCCGATGGTGCCTTTGCGCGGGAACATGCCGAAGATCTTCGCCGGGTTGGTGGCGGTGACTTCCACGAACTTGTTGACGGTGATGCGCTTCTTGTTCACGCCCTCGCTGAAGAGCAGTTCCATGCGGTGCTCGATGGCCGGGTGACCGTTGGGGATCTTTGAGAAATCAGCAGAGCCCATGGCCTTTTGCGCCATCATGAAGGGGCAGTGATCGGTGGCGACGACCTGCACAGTGCCTTGATCGATGGCACCCCACAACGCGGCCTGGTCCTTCTTCTCGCGCAGCGGCGGGCTCATCACCCACTTCGCGCCGTCGGGCTTTTCGTAGAGCGATGCATCGAGCAGCAGGTACTGGATGCAGGTCTCAGCCAGTACGCGCTGGTTCCGGCGGGCGGCATCGCGCACGTGGTTCAGCGCGCCCTCGCAGGTCATGTGTACGATGTACGCAGGCACCCCGGTGTACGAGGCCATGTCGGCAAAGCGGCCCGTGGCCTCCGCTTCCGTGATCTCCGGTTGCGAGAGATAGTGGTACAACGGTGAGAGCTTGCCTTCGCTGCGGTGCTTCTGCACGAGGAAATCGATCATGTCGCCGTTCGTGGCGTGTACGGTGACGATGCCGCCGTGCGCCTTCACCTCGTTCATCAGGCCCACCATCTGGCGGTCATCGATCATCAGCGCGCCCTTGTAAGCCATGAAGGTCTTGAAGCTCGTGATGCCCTCCTGCTCGATCATCTCCTTCACCTCCTTCTTCGTGTCGTCGTTGAAATCGGTGACGGCCATGTGCCAGCTGAGGTCGCCGAAGAGGTTGCCCTGCATGCGGCCCTGCCATTGCTCCAGCGCGTGGCGCAGGCTCTTGCCTTGTGTTTGCAGGATGAAGTCGATCACCGTGGTGGTTCCTCCATGCAGGGCGGCACGTGTACCGGTCTCGTAGTTATCGCTGCTGAAAGTGCCCATAAAAGGCATGTCCAAATGCACGTGCGGATCGATACCTCCGGGCATGACGAACATGCCTTTCGCGTCGATCACCTCGGCGCCTTCCGCATTGAGATCGTGTCCGATCGCCTTCACGCGTTCACCTTCAATGAGTACGTCCGCGCGGTGAAGGTCTGCGGCGGTGACAACGGTTCCGTTCTTGATCAATAGGCTCATGGTGGAACGAATGTATCAAGACGAGGCAATAACCGGCTCGTGATATGGGAATTTATTGTTGCGCACTGATCTTCTCTTGGGATCAGTGTTCAATGGAACCGATCATACTCCTCTTTGCCAAGACCGCATAGAGTAAGAAACTCACCAAGAATCCGGTAAACCACGACAATTGATAGAGCACCTCCAACGGCTTCACCCAATAGCCAACCAGTGCTACCAGTACGCCGATGATCAATGCGAACAATGCAGGCTTGCTCACCCCGGCATGTGGACCATTCACTCGGTAGAGGTCATCCACGTTCAACGTTCGCTTGCGCACAACGAAATAATCCGCAAGCAGAATACCGAGCACTGGCCCAAGCAATCCGCTCACGAAAATGAGGATGCCGCTGATCTCGTCCATCAACCACCACGGACAAATGAGTATACCGATCACGCCAGCGATCACGCCACCAACACGGAAGCTGATCCTTTTCGGGAACAGATTACTGATCGCATTCGCAGGGGCGATCACGTTCGCAGCAATGTTGGTGCTGAGCGTAGCAATTAGCATGGCGATCTGTGCGAAGATGACCACAGCCGGGCTTTTGAACTTGCTCACAAGTGAAACAGGATCCCATGGTGCGTCTTCTGCGATCAACACATCCTTGAAAGCCACCACGGCCGCGCTGGTAACGAAGATCCCGACGAACGAATAGAACAACATCGTGCCGGGCAATCCGATGAACTGGCCTGCGAGTTGATCTTTCTGTGTCTTCGCAAAACGTGTGATATCCGAGATGCTGATCGCCATAGTGGCCCAAAAACCGACCATTGCTGTGAACCAAAGCACGTAGTTCCAGAAACCAACGCCTTCAATTGGCGGTGCTTGTGTATCCACTTCGACGATGCTCGATACATTCCCTGCATCATCTTTGAATTGGATACGCACCGCTGGCTCCAACCCGATCGCCACCGTTGTAGTGCGTTCGATCAAGGGTGTCCACGCGGTGGATGCAGCATCCGTTTCCTCCACAGGAACGAATCGGTAGAATATCGCTTTCAACGAGCCATCGCTGTTCAACAATGGCGACAAGTTCAGTGTCCGTCCAGGTGCATCGGCATTGGATGAAACGGTCACGGTGCCTTGCTGCAACTGCTTGCCTTGTTTCAACGCATTCATGAAACCACCAGCGTACTTCGCACCCCAACCGATCAGCAACAAACCGATGATGATCAGGATCGGTGCGGCCCAGGTCTCCAACCATTTGATGCTTTCGGTGCCCTTCCACACGAAGTAGACCTGCACCAGCCAGAACAAACCGAACGCGATGAACTTTCCTACGCCGAGCCCCGGATCACCGACCGCACCTGTGGCGGCATTCCAAATGGAATAGAGCGCCAAGCCACCGATCCACGCATTCACGCCGAACCAGCCGCACGCCACAATGGCCCGAACCATGCTGGGAATGTGGATGCCCTGCGTACCAAATGCAGCTCGGCCGACAACAGGGAACGGGATCCCGTATTTCACTCCGGCGTGACCATTCAGGACCATCGGAATGGTGATCACCAAGTTGGCTAGACCTATGATCGTGAGCGCCGCCTGCCAGCTCAAGCCAGCTCGCATCATGTATGAGGCGAGTAAGTAGGTAGGTATACATACCGCCATGCCTACCCATAGCGCGGCGAGGTTCCACTTGCTCCATGTGCGCTTCTCCGGCAGGATAGGCGCGAGGTCCGGGCTGTAGAGGGGGGAGTTTGAGAGGTCGGACATTCAGGAAACGAAGATGGTGATTACTTGATAAGCCCATTGGCCTTCTTGTGTTTATCAGATTTCTTTCGAAAGCGCTTTAGAAAAGATAGGGTCGGTCTTGAATGAAGCGTGCTTCGCGTGAGCGATCGCAGTGGAAAGCCCACAGCGAGGATCGAGCGAGGACTTGCAGCGAAGAGCGCGACCCGAGGCTTTGCGAGGGGCACGCCCAAATCACCTCAAACAATTCTCATCTTCTTGTTCCGGCGCCTTACACTCTGCCAACTCTGAACCTGTCCATTCGCGTCCAAGTAGAAGGAAACACGCCTCTCCAGATAGTGCCCTCTCCCGAGTGAATGCGTTGGACCCTCGCTGTCGAACACGAATAAGTACCAGTGATCCGGCTTCAGCAACTGTGATAGGGTCATTGATCTCTCGCATGTTTCAAAGGTGTCCATATCTCCCAGCCATTTCCACGCTGTATCGCCGGTGAAGTGAAGCTCTCCTTCGAACCGATGGTATTCCCCTATGTACTTCGTGTGGAGCGAATCGGAAATGCGCGGACGTTCTGTTCGATACCATGCGTCCACCTTGGGAATTGAACGGATCCGCAGACTGTCCAGATGATACTCCACCATCGACCATACCACACGATCCTTGAATGAATAGTATCGGCCAGAATCCAAGAAGAGATCGACTGGTGGTGTAGAGTCTTTTATGCCGATCGCATGCAGCTCATAAAGATCAAGATCCCATATCGGATCGAACGGAACTGTGCGCAGTACACGAGTTTCATCATTGACACGAGATTGAAAGACCGTGCAACCGGATAGGATGCAGATGACAAACCCGGTTACGAATATCCTGCCCGTGTCCAAACCTTCCGTCATCAGCTAATCCGCTAATCTTCGAATCAGCTAATCAGTTGCACGCCTCATCCGCAATGCTCACCGCCTTGCTGATGATCTCCATCCCCTCATCCACCCCCGCCTTGTCGATGCACAGCGGCGGCGCGACGAAGATCCAGTTCCAGCGCACGAAGGTGAACATGCCCAGCTCGTTGATCTTGGCGGCCACCTTGTTCATCACGGCCATCTCCTCGGGCTTCGCGTTCCACGGCGCCATCGGCTCCTTGGTCTCGCGGTTCTTCACCAGTTCGATGCAACCCAGCAGGCCGGTGTTGCGGAAGTCGCCGATGCTCGGGTGCTTGGCCGCGAGCTTCGCCACGCTCTCGTCCACGTAGCGGCCCATGTTGGCGGCGTTGGTCACGAGGTCCTCTTCCTTGTAGATGTCGATGACGGCGATGGCGGCGGCGCAGGCCACGGCATGCGCGCTGTAGGTGAGGCCGATGGGCAGCGGCTTGTCGTCGAAGTGTTTGATGATCTCCTCGCGCACGATGAGGCCGCCGAGCGGGATGTAGCCGCTGGTGATGCCCTTCGCCATGCACAGGATGTCCGGCACCACGCCGTGGTGGTCGATGCCGAACCATTTGCCGGTGCGCCCGAAGCCGCTCATCACTTCATCGGCAATGGTGAGGATGCCGTATTTGTCCGCAATGGCCTTCACGCCTTTCCAGTAGCCCGGCGGGTACTTGATGCAGCCGCTGGAGCCGCTCTCCCCTTCCAGCATGATCGCCGCGATGTACTGCGGGCCTTCGTACTTCACGATGCGCTCCAGGTGCGCCAGCGCGTTCTCGGTGCATTCCTCCGGCGTCTTGCTGTTCCACGGGCAGCGGTAGAAATACGGGTTCTCCACGTGGATGATGTTCGGCACGCCCTGGCTGTCGTGCGGCAAGCCGCGCGGATCGCCACCGGCGCTGAGCGCACCATACGTGGCGCCGTGGTAGCTCTGGTACAGCGTGATGATCTTGTGGCGACCGGTGTACAAGCGCGCGAGCTTCATCGCGTGCTCGACCGCTTCGGTGCCGCCGTTGGTGAAGAAGGTGCGGTTGAGCGAACCCGGCGTGATCTCCGCCAGCGTCTTGCCCAGTTTGCCGCGCGCCTCGGTGATCATGCCCGGATGCACGTAGCTCACCTCGGCCATCTGCTTCGCCACCGCCTCCGCCACTTTCGGATGCCCGTGCCCGATGTTCACGTTCATCAGCTGCGAGCTGAAATCGATGTAGCGCTTGCCGCTGCGCTCGTAGAGGTAGATGCCCTTGGCGCGCTCGATGTTCAGCGGGGCCAGGCCGCTCTGCTTGCTCCAGCTGAAGATGGTGTGCTCGAGGTTGTCCTTGAGGATCTCGGCGGGGTTGGTCTTGGTCAACGTGCTCATAGGTATGGTTCGAAATGGAACGCAGATGACGCTGATCAGGCTGATACGCACAGATAACGCGAGAAGAAGAATTCAGATCAGCGTTCATCTGTTCCATCTGCGTCATCAGCGTTCAACTCGCTCAGGACATCCAATTGGTCTTCCCCTCCGGATTCCACTTCGTCGTGGTCTTCTTCAATTGCGTCCAGAATTCGATGCTGAACTCTTCCCCGTAATGTCGCACGTTCCGAACTTGCTATCGTTCCAGCCGCCGAAGCTGAAGGGCTCGCGCGGCACGGGCACGCCGATGTTCACGCCGATCATGCCGGCGCTGGCGCGTTCCATGACCTGTCTCGCCAGGCCGCCGCTTTGCGTGAAGACCGCGGCCGCGTTGCCGTAGGGGTTCGCGTTCTCGATGGCGATGCCCGCATCCAGGTCCTTCGCGCGGATGATGCTGATCACCGGACCGAAGACCTCTTCCTGCGAGATGCGCATGTCGGCGGTGACGTGGTCGATGATCGTTGGACCGAGGTAATATCCATTCTTCAAACCACCTTCAACGGTCGGGTTGCGACCATCGAGCAACACCTTCGCTCCTGCTTTCTCTGCTTCTTCAATGTAACCAAGGATGCGTTCGTAAGATGCTTTGCTGATCACTGGACCGAGGTTCTTGCCGGGGATGAGCTTCTTCGCTTCGATGATCATCTGGTTGATGATGTGGTCCACACCACCGATGCCGACCATTTGTGCCGCGGCCATGCAACGCTGTCCAGCGCAACCGCTCATGCTGGCGACCACGTTGCTGGCGGTCATTTCCAAGTGCGCATCGGGCAGCACGAGCAAGTGGTTCTTCGCGCCGCCGAGGCAGAGCGCGCGCTTCAAGGTGCTCGTGGCACGGATGTAAACGATCTTGGCCACCTTGGTGGATCCCACGAAGCTCACGGCCTTGATGCCGGGGTGATCGCAGATGGCCTCCACGATGGCGCGGTCGCCGTTCACCACGTTGAAGACGCCGTCGGGCAGGCCAGCTTCTTTCAGCAATTCCGCGATACGGATGGCGCTTATCGGCACCACTTCGCTCGGCTTCAGGATCATGGTGTTGCCCAGCATCAGCGCGTTCGGGATGGTCCAATGCGGCACCATGTTCGGGAAGTTGAACGGCGCGATGCTCGCCACTACGCCCAACGGCTTCCGCTCGATCCGGCATTCCACGCCCTTGCTCACTTCCAGCACTTCACCCTGGATGAGCTGCGGCAGGCTGCATGCGAATTCGCATAGCTCCATGCTCTTGTCCACCTCGGCATAGGACTCGTCCATCGTCTTGCCGTTCTCCGTGTGAACGAGCTGTGCCAGTTCCTCGCGGTTCTTCAACAGCAGCTCGCGGTAACGGAAGAAGATCTGTGAACGCTCCTTGATCGGCGTACCGCTCCAGCCGGGGAATGCGGCCTCGGCGACTTTCACTGCCGCATCTAGATCCTGTGCCGTTGACAATGCGACCGTACTGATCACGGTTCCGTCCAATGGAGAGTGAACGTCCATCTGTTTTGGAGCTCCGTTGGTAGCTTTTCCTCCGATGTAATTGCGTGTCTCGGAATATTTGAGTGTCTGCGTTGCCATGATCTTCTGTTCAATTGGGAAGGAAGATACAAAGGAAGCGGAAAGCAGCCATTGTAGCGCGATCCACCTGCGAAGCATATCCGCTATGATGGAATGCGAATATCCACGAGCCTTTGTCTGTCCAAGGTGATCACCAAACTCGCGCACCATGATCATGGACCAAGGCACTGAAAGAAGACTGTTTCCGGTATGACAATGATCTGTTCACCGGAAAAGACCACACTTGGGGTTCGCGTGTGGTCAACGGCTAACCTGAGTGTGATCATAGCCTATGGTAAAGACCGCGATCCTATCTTCGCCGGGAACTCCAACGCGATCACCATGCCTTCTGTGGACATTCTCTCGAAAGTCGATCTTCAAATGCTCGACAACGCCGTTAACGTGGTGAAACGTGAGCTCGATTCACGTTATGACCTTCGCGGCTCGAACAGCAGTGTGGAAGCGGACCACAAGGCGCTAACGATCAAGATCAGCACCGAGGACCATATGAAACTCGACGCGATCTTGGACCTGTTGTTGGAACGTAGCGGTAAGCAAAAGGTGGATGTTCGCAGCTATGACTTGTCTGCTGAGCCAGTACCCAGCGGGAAGACCCTCTACCGCATAATAAAGATCAAGCAAGGGATCGAGCGCGAAACAGCGAAGAAGATCATCAAGGCGATCAAGGACAGTGGCCTGAAAGTACAACCGCAGATCATGGACGATATGATCCGCGTTACCGGCAAAAAGATCGATGATCTACAGGCCACAATGGCGTTGTGCAAGGAGAAGGATTTCGAGTTGCCTTTGCAGTTCGACAACATGAAGAGTTGAGCGGCGGATGGCACGGAAGCGTGTAAAACGGCCTGTTTGTCCAAATTGCGGACACTCTCTTTCTCCGGAAGACAATTTCTGCGCACGTTGCGGTCAGGAGAACCACACGCACAAGTTGCCTGTTCGGCTCTTCCTCGTTGAACTCCTTTCCGGCTTGTTCAATTTCGACACCAAGTTACTTCGAACCCTGCGTGACCTGTTCTGGCCTCCCGGGCTTGTGATCAAGGAATTCAACGCGAACAAACGGGCCCGTTATGTCCCTCCCCTCCGTTTGTACTTGTTCACCAGTGTGTTGTTCTTCATCCTTCTCGGATGGACCACTCGTCCCTCGGATGATCCTGACGCCACATTGGAACTTCTACCCAGAGACAGCACAGGGACGAGCGGTTTGACCTTGCGTTTGGAGAAGGGCACGGTCACGGACAGTGCCATTGTTGCGTTGAGCGCAAACAAGAAACTGAGCAATTCCTTGCTGGATAGCACACTCATCGCTGCTGGTGAAACACCGAGTTTTCTGAACCGTGCAATGCTTCGATTTGCGGTGAGTTTGAGCAGTAATAGCCTGAGGAAGGATGAATTCGCACAACGGATGATCGCGAACTTCAGCAAGATGCTATTCATCCTTGTCCCGCTCTTTGGATTGCTGCTGAAGTTGTTCTATTGGGGCTCGCGGAATTACTATACGGAGCACCTCACCTTTGCCCTTTACTTTCATACGGTCATATTCATCACCTTGGGACTTGATGCCCTTTGGTCGAAACTCATTGACGACAGCATCATAAGTGCAGTGTTATTCGTGATCCCATTCATTCATCTTTTTGGATCGCTGCGTACAGTCCACTCCCAATCCATCTTTATAACGCTGTTCAAGGCCTTGGCCCTGATCCTACTTTATGGGATCATGTTGCTCATAGGTATCTCAGTGGCTGCGGTCGTCGGCGCACTTTCCATTTAGTGTGAGGCATCATTCCCCATGATGAACACGTCATGTCACTATAAACCCACCAAAATGCGAACATTCTTACTCTCCACGGCCCTGCTCATATCGGTCGCTGTAAAGTCACAAACGCATTTCTACATCAATGCCATCGCCGTGGACCCGCAAGCACCCACTACCACGGATATTGTTAGCATTGACTTGATAGGTGATCTTTCCAGCACGGGCGCATTCGTTTCAAGCGCTACGGCGGTCGTGACAGGCAACACGGTTTCCATTTCCATTACGGCGGAAGATCCTGGTGGCGCCACGGTGCTTGTTCCGCATACGGAGCCGATCGCCATTGGCATGCTCCCGGCCGGCGACTATGAAATTGTGGTCCTGGGCACGAATGTGAATGACTTCGCAGTGCCTTCCGATCACCAGTTCACGGTTACTGGTGGTTCACCTTGTGATGATGTGGTGATCGACTTCGTGCGTTGGGCGGCATTTTCAGACACTGCGTTGACGGTACATGTTTTCAATAACAGTACTGAGCTATTCGACTATCCTGGCTTCGTATTGCTGGATATGGATGGTGATACACTGGCAAAGGAAACGGTGAATTTCTTCGGGATCGCTCTAGAAAGCACGCACACCCTGACCATTCATCCTGGCGCAGTGATCCCTGTTGGAACATCGTCCTATGAACTTCAACTGTGGACGGGCTTTTATGAAGAGCAAGCCTGCGCCTGGCAGTTGAATTTGGATCTGTGTCCCGCACCGCCCTGCGAACCGATGATGGTAGGCCTCCAGAACTTCGGCAATGCGCTAACGATCTGTGATTTCGATTGGGTGGTAATGGATGCCGACATGCAAAGTGTTGGAAATGGACAGCTCACGCTCACCGATAGCGTCCAGTATGACTGGGACACCGTGTGTCTACCTCCAGGACAATACCGCCTCCTGCTAACACCACTGCAACAATCCACCGGCGGCCAACCCTACTTCGGTGTTGACCAAATTGAAACGTTTGGTTGGTTTCGCGGGCCCAACACCCCTTTGGTGGGTGAAGCACCAGTGGAACTCTTGTTCGAGTTCTATCCGGCCTGCGTGGACGGATCAAATACGGTGCAGGAGATCGATCATGGACAAGGCTTCCGGCTTGATCAATACAACGATGGAATTGAGCTGATGAACCTGAACGGTAAGGCGATCGGAATTGTCGAAGTCTTTGATGCCAACGGACGAATGGTCCTTTCCAAGAACGGAACGTCCAACACGCTGCAGATCGACCTGGGCCGTTTCTCAAGTGGCCTAATGATCGTGCGGGCGAGCGGCGTAGCACATCGGTTCATCTGGTCGGCGCTTTGACAGGCTGCTCCATGTGAACTTTTCAGCTGCTGAGACTAATTTGGCGGATCGCGATACACATGGAGATATTGGCACCCCTCGTCACTGCTTTCTATCGGAAGGGACGATCATGCTTGCGTAGCATCCTGCTGCTCATGGTCATTCTGCTGGTCAGGACCGAGGTTTGGGCCCAACGTGTTACGGAGAACAATGGGCATTTGTGGGTATCCCACTGGGGCGACCATCGAATAAGCGAGCACTGGAGCTTCCATACCGAGGCCCATTGGCGGCGTGCGAATTTGGGCCGCGACGGGCAACAACTGCTCCTGCGCCCGGCGATCAATTACCACTTGAACGAACAGGTAATGTTCACCGCCGGTTACAGCTACTACATCAACTATCCATACGATACCTACCCGATCCCCTTTTCGAATTGGGAACACCATCTTTTCCAGCAGGTGCAACTCACGAATCCCATCGGTCGGCTTCGTATCCAACACCGGTTCCGGATCGAGGAGCGCTTCGTGGCCCGGATCAGACAGGACACGGAAGACCCCACGATCGGCGAATTCGATGGTTACAATTACCTCAACCGTTTCCGATATCGGCTGTGGCTGACCTTACCATTGGGTCACGAGCAGTCGGGGCCAGGTGTCTTCACCGTGAACCTCTACGATGAGATCTTCTTGAACTTCGGAGAACCGGGAAGGTTGAACAACATCAACCAGAACAGGCTCTCCGCTCTGGTCGGCTACCAAGTGAACAAACCCTTGAACGTGATGATCGGCTATTTGCTGCAAGACCTGCAACGTCCGGGTGCAGCGAACGGGAATGATCTGGTCGAGATGAATTCGACACTCCACTTCGTTCTGGTATACAACCTTGACTTACGAAGACAAGCGCGCCAGAACGATGGGCCAAAATAGGCGAAGCCCGCCTTACGGGGCGGGCTTCCGAGTATCCTGATCTCCCAGCTTACGGGCTCGGACGGGGACTTTTAGCGCCGCGAGGCTGATGTCCCTTTGGATCAGGTGTGCCTATTTGCCTTCTTTCGTTGGCAGATGGTTATTGAACGGCACTATGAGGGGGAAGGTTACAAAGTACCCTTCTTGGACTTCCGATCGAATTCATCGAGCAGGTTTTCTGCCTCTGCGCGTTTAAGGTCACTTGCCTTACGGTCGATCGTGCTGAGCCGATGTGACTCTGCCAATAGTTCCCGATAACGCTTCATGACCGCTTCGCGTGGATCCTTCTTCTTGAACAAATTGAACATGCTTGCTATTTCTTATCCAACATGCAGAACGCCGAAATGTTCTACGAAGCCGGGAGATCAATTTGGAATTTGAACAGGGCAGGCGGCAGTGGATCGGGCGCGTAGGTCCGCTCTTCAAGGAAGACCTGTCCCGAATGATCGACCATGATGACCGTTGAACAGCGCGTACCATAATTTTCCGCATCGATAAAGGCGGAACTGAGCACCCGCTCCCACTTCAACCCAACGCCGGTTTCTGGGAGTTCGTCATCCGCAGCAACTGACCGATCCTTCAATAATTCGAAAAGCACTTCCGGATCCGGTTGCGCGCTGTTCATCGCCCGTTCGAATCGACCACCCGCGATCACGACCTTTGGCCATGGCGTATCAAGAAAATGATTGCTGATCCCATGAAAGCCAACAGGAAGAACCTGATCGATATGCGATACATTGGAATGGTATCTCAACGCATCAATAGGACCGTAGATCAAATTGAAGCCTTCCATAACATCAGTACCGGTCATTGCCCGGTCTTTCAGAAGTAAATCACGCACCAAGAGTCCGCGCGAGGGTCCTTCCAAAGATGGTCTGCTCATGTCCCTATAATTGGTCAGTGCGGCAAAGCGTCCGGGGCGGGTGATCCCCAGCCAAGTCCCCTTTCCTTTCAGGTCTTTCCCGGCGAGCACATCTGGATATTCAGGCCAAAAGGCTGCCGAACTCGTGGGCCTCTCGTGGAATTCATCCCGGTTGGCAGCAACGATCAGCGGAAAATTTGGATGGACCTTATAGGCCAGTAGGATCAAGCACACAGAGCGAAGGTATACTTCGGCAGGTGCTCAGAAAATAGATCCACCCTGAAGGAACATCACGAAGATGAACGTCATAAGGAAATGATGGATCAGCAACAGGGCGGTCACCAATTTAAGTACCGTACGCCCGCTGGCATTGAGTTCCGGGAACAACTTCTTGTTGTTTACAGCAATGATCGGCAAGGGTAAGGTCGCAAGCAGAAAGGTAACCGCCAGCATCTTGAATAACACCACGTTGTCCAACAACCCGAAAAATAAGTGCGCATAATAGAATACGAAGCCGGCAAAGGACAACAGTCCCAACCTCACGAATAATCTGGCTTCCGCTACCATTTTCTTTTTGGTTTCCATGATGTAGACGTGGGGTTTGAACGAGGTTGCTTCCGTTATGGTTACCCTTTATCCACAACCGCTGGTTTGAATGGGGATCCTAAGGGTTTCACGATGGATCTCGAACGCCCCGGAACAATGCGGGAGGCGCATAAGGGTACCTCGAAGAACTTCGAACGTCCCGCTGCACTGCGGGAGGCACGGATGGATATTCTTGATCCAGACGAGGCGTGACGAAGAGAGGATACTGGAATGAAGTCTCCGACTGAGGAACAACGAAGTATGGATCAAGAAGAGCCACACGCCAGAAGGGTCAGCACGAAGTGTTGATGCCGCCAGAGGGAGGTCCTTCGAGATACCCATAAGGATATTGTTGATCAAGACAGGGCGTGACACAGTGAGGATACTGGAACAAAGTCTCCGACCGAGTAACAACTTTTTCAGCCTTATTAAGGGAGAAGTATGGACCAAGAGGAGCCTTGCACCGAGATGAGCAACGCGAAGCAGGTTCGAGGTCTTTCGAGATAACCTTAAGCCCTTGCTATCCTGAAAAAGTGCCTCATGATACCCAGAAAAGCAATGGTTGTACCTACCACGAACCAGATCAATGGAAACACCTCCGGAACGTACACCCTGCCATTTGTCACGGCATTGGCTCGCGCATCGGCGATGGACATCACATCCACTGAGCCATTCCCACCGACCAAAGCGAGTATGGGATCCAATGTGAAGGACACAACGATCAATAAGGCTCCGGTGATCCACAAACCCCATGTAGGAAGAGCTACGGATCCGGCAGCGTCCTTGGATCGACCATAGAGGATGATCACGGCCAAAAGGATAAGACCCAGAGAAACCACGCATGGTGCCCAAACCGGCCCCACCCAAGGCACCGGGATCAGGAAAAGCAGGTCCCTGCTCGCCAAACTTGATGGCCAGTCCAGGAGCACCTTCAGCCAGATGTAGTAGAAAATGTCCCAGATCCCAAAGCCGAAACAGAACCAAGCGAAGCGTTCCAAGGCTGATCGTGTGACCAACGCCGCCGGAGCGAGCAGCATGACCAATGTTGCGAATTCGCGAAAGACCTCGGTATTGACCAGAGCGACATCCATCGGCACCAAGGGAAAATCGAAGCCCTTCGGATAATAGAGGGCACGCAGATACACCACGACCGCACTTTCCAAATAGGCCATGGCCACGAAGAACAGTGTCATCCAAATGAAAAGGCGGCGAATATCAGCGCGCATGTCCTAAGCGTATTTCGGCCATTAGGCCACGATGATCGCTTCCTGCAATGGGAAATGTTTCCACCGAGGTGGACACAAGACCCGCGGAGACCAACAAATGGTCAAGCTGGATCAACGAAAATGGCCCTAGAGATGGCCAAGTCAGTTGGATCCTCTTGCTGATCGGCCGTAGCTCCGTGCTGGCACAGAATCGTTGGAACGCATGGTCCCATGGCACGGTGTTAAGGTCCCCGATCAGCACAGTTGCCGTATCGCTCCTACTGAGATATTCGGCGAGGTGTTCAAATTGCGCGTTGCGACGTTGGAAGTGTGCGTAGCTGATCGGTGACGTGGTGTGTACGACCAGGACACGGAACGGTGTACCATCTTCCTCGAATATCGCTTCGATAAAAGGAGCACCCATGACCGTAACGGTACCTACCTGCTTAAAAGGTCGCTTGCTGAACAAAGCGATGCCGTAGCAATTGGTACGGGGTTCCACATGCATGTACGGATACGCTGATCGAAGTCCGGCTCCCAGTTGGAATGCCCATTCCGGACTTACCTCTTGCACGGAAACAATGTCTGCATCACCCTGAAGTGCTTGTCCGATGACCTGTTCGAAACGGATATTCGGCTGCAGGACGTTCATGTGCATGACACGGATACCGGACTTGTTCGCATCAAACGCGGTCAATTCTCCAGATGCCGGGAGCTGCAAGATCAAAAGCAGGGCACCGAGAATGGATCCAGTTGCCGTCCACCAATGCCTTCGCCAGCCCATTATGATGGCTACGCCGATCAGGAACGCGGCCCATTGCACCAGGAATGCCCTGGCCAGCATGGGCAAGTACGCATCCGGTGCAAAAGCCAATGCCGTGGCAATACCAAGCACCAGTACCAATTCGACGGGTTCGCGGAAATGCTCTGGTAGCTTCATTCTCTTTCAGGTTGAAGGGATGAGGCCGATCGATCGATCCGCCGAAGGACCAGCCATAGCGGAATGGCACCGAACAGACCGAAAGAAGCATCGATACAGCGCCAGAAGAAAGGGATCCCACGTACAGGTGCCCATAAGAAAGCCAGCGGAAGTACGAGAAGGCAACACCACAGCCCCCACTGGATCACCCACTTGTTCCTGATCGGATCACGGTAAGGCCCAATGAATGCCAACGCGATCACAATATGTGCGAAGGCCAACCGATCCGTTCCGTAGAACATGAACGGATAGTTTGCGGCAACATCTGCGATCGCCATAGCGGTCGTAGCAGTCCACATGGACATTGGATCTCCCCAATTACGTGTCACATCGGCCAACCAATTCGCACCCCATTCCAACGGCACTGCAGGAATACCGCTGATGATCAAACCCACCATGAAAAGCACGATCCACCGTCGGATGTAGCGGAGGTCCTTATTCATGGTCTTCCGGCCTCATTCAATTCAACCAATGCTTTCAGCGTTCTTCGGTCGGCCAAATTGCTTTCGAGAAGATCCAAGCCTTCAATGCGAGCTATACAACGATCACGCTTGCTATCCAGTTCGGCCTTGAACGTCTTGGGGTCCAGGTGATCAACCCATCGCACATTGTTCGTTCGATGCTGTGCCATTTGTGCTTCCACGACATCCACGTTCGCGTAGAGCATTGGAAGGACCTTGTCGCTCATCGAGAGGTAATTGTCAATGTCGATCTCTCCCTTGTTCGGGTGTTCCAAGTTGTGGCGGACAATGAAAATGTCCCAATCCACCGTCGTTAGACCGATCAATACCGCGAAGGCTGCCCAGCCATTCACACGGACCATGTAGAACACGCTTTTCCTTGAGTACACTTTCATGAAAAGTGTAACAAGGCCGACCAATACGAGAGCGAGGAAAACGATCACACCAATACGCTTATAGGCCAAGCCGTGAAATGAGATGTAGTGGTAATTCCGCAGGAAAACAGACATGCCCAAGATGAAATTCTGTGCGATCCAAAGCATGGCCAAGCGCTTTAAGCCCACATTGCGTGAATAGAAATTCAGGTTCGCACGGAACAAGTACATCAAGATCATCATGCTCAGCAGGATACTGACGATGAGCATCCAGGTCCCCTCGTGGACGAATTGTTTCAAACTGAATCCTTCAGGTACTTCAAAGCCCACCCAAACCCATGAAATGTCTATGATATTCACGACAAGAAGCAGAGCGTTCACGGCCAACAAAAGGATCATTCCCATTCGTCGTTCACGCTCCAATGGGTCCATGGCCAGCGGTTTTGCCCAGCTCGGCCGTCGGATCCGGATCCTGACCAACACATCAGCGAACTGTTGTTCCCATTGAAGGATGAGACTTGGGACCGTACGGAGCAACAAGCCCGCGCAAACAATTAGACCGAAAAGGAAGAACATGGTTTGCCACGTGAAGAGGTGGTCAAAAAGATCAGCAAAGACATTCTCAAAGGCCTCTAGGAAGCCAGCCGTGAGACTCTCGAATTTCGGATTCCCCGCGCGGTAGAGATGGAAGAAAATGACCACGATCAGTAACGGGAACAGGGCAAGTTTGGTCCAACGCCAACCCTTGCGCGAAGCTCCACGCGAGAGTGCTACATCATCCAGCTTACCCAATGCTGCTATGGGTAGCATGAAATAATTCCCGAATAGCTGAACACCCGTAAAGAACACCGACCTTAACCTGGCTTCATTCGCAACGGCAGAAAAGATCCCCAATGCCAGGATCACTGCAAAACCCGCTATGATACTGTGATGTACATAGAACATGGCACTCGCCACCAGCGCACCGACCATGGCCATTCGCGCTGGACCGGACAACGTGTTGAACGAATTGCGTTGTACCAGAAAAACGGTAATGAGCAGGCTGAAAAAGGTCAGGTTGAGACCCAACGAGCGCTCGAAGAAGAAGACGTGGAATATGATCGTGGCGAGAAGGACCATGAACGAAGTGGAATAGCGTTGCCAGTGGTTGGTCAGGGCATAGTTCATCATCGTTCAGTTCTTTGGGATCAGTTTCTCAATGGCATCCAGATGGGACCTGAAGGCTTTCGTGCCGCTAACGGTGCCTTTATAGCTCGTATTGGGTCGCTTCCCGATAAATCGCTTTCGTACCTGAACATACTTCAACTCTTCCAAAGCCGAGAGATGGCTTGCCAAGTTCCCATCGGTCACCCCCAGGAGCTCTTTCAAACGTGCGTGGTCCACCCATTCGTTCACGACCAACACGGCCATGATACCAAGGCGCACGCGGCTTTCGAAGGCTTTATTGAGCAACTCGATCATTCCGCCTTCTCTGGTCCTGCAACCCGTTCGTTGCGGTGGTACATCAAGGCTCCGTAGAAAATGTGCAACACCCCGAAACCAAGTGCCCAGAACATCAACCCCGCTCCGATCCAAAAGGCCGCGATCAGGCCAAGGACGAGTTCGCTAAGTCCAAGCCAGCGCACTTCATCAAGTGTGTATTTCGATGCGTTGAGCAGTGCCAGTCCGTAGAACACGAGCGTCGCTGATGGCACCAATCCCGGAAGGCCGTAGTAGAACAAGGCCAAGCAGAAAATTCCACCAGCAGCTAGCGGGATGAAGAGATTAACGGCCAACCGCCTGGCGGCTGGATCCCACATCCCCTGCCCCACCTTCATGGATCTGCGCCACGTGAACCAGAATGCCCCTAGCAAGGCGACTACAAGAACGGTAGTAGCAATGCTACAAAGCACCACCATGTGCGAGACATAGTTCACCCCGTGCTCAGTCCTTCCCCATATGTCAAGGGATCCTCACGCACGGCCAAATGCTCGTCCATGTAACGGTGTGCGAAGAATGCACCTGCAAGCGCGAGCACCCCTGCGACAACACCACTGAGGCCACTAAGACTGAGGAATCGCGTGCTGCGGTCCATAAGCCCACGGATCTGGGCAAGCTCGAAATGCGGGTCGGTCGTTTTCATGTACAAAGTACTTTGCGCTACAAAGTAACGACATGTAGCGATCCATATTGTGGTACCCGGAAAAAGTTCAATGAATGGAGACCAGCGCGAGGCCCGCTCCTACCAGGACGGCCAAGAATCGTTGCGCATTGAAGCGATGCTCCGGCGCGCTTTCGAAGATGATGGTGGTACTGATGTGCAGCAGCATACCGATGGCAATACCAAGCATGTTGTGCAGGAAATGGTGCCCTAAATTCTCACCGGCCATCACCCCTGTCGCGATCCCGAGTGGTGCAGCCAAAGCGAAGATCACCAAGATGGCCCAACTGGTCCAAAGCGGTGTACCTGATCGAAGAAGCACCGTTGCAAGTGCCACGGCCATAGGAAGTTTATGCAACAGCACCCCTGCCAAGAACGGCACATTTCCCGCAACTGAAGGATCAGCGAACGGGATCCCTTCAGTGTATGAATGCAAGCAAAGACTAAGCAACGTGATCCATGGTAATGCTTTGCCCGGTATTGCATGCACATGACCATGTTCGATACCATGACTGAAGAACTCCAACACCACTTGTAACAGGAACCCGGCCAATACGAAGATCCCGATACCCATACCTGCTTCCTCGTACAATTCCGGAAGCATATGCAAAAAGACCACACCTAGCAAGAACGCACCGCTAAAGGATAGCAGTAAGCGTAACCACTTGGCTTCCGGTTTCAGCATCCGCACCAGAACACCACCGAGCAATGGAAGCAAGAAGAAGGAGATCGCGGTCGTTATTATCATTTGAGCGTCATCCAAAGCACAAAACGTTGCGAATGTTGCGGGTTGAAAGGCGTCGGGTCGGGTCCATCGGTAATGGCATCCACGTTGAATCCTGCCTCAACGGCCAGGTCCTGCAACTGGGAGGGTGTCAACGCCTGCACGCGCTCCTCGAACCGGTGTTCCACATGGCCATCCAGAACAAGGATCCGTTTCACGAGAACACCATTTTGTAGTTCACGTGTAATGTGGAACGTGATCCCTTCCACTTCTAATGTTTCTTCGGGCACGAGATCACGCAACACAAGTTCCGTGTTCATGAAATCCACCACGAATCGTCCCCCCGGAACCAAGGAATCCGCCACGGCCCGAAAAACCTTCCGATCATCGGAAAGCTCCTGGAAATACCCCAGGCTCGTGAACAGACAACAAGCACCATGGAACTTATCGGCATGGATCGGTTCCCTCATATCGTGTACCGCGAAAGTCGCCTTCGGTACGGCCCTCCTCGCTTCTTCGATGCTGGCTTCTGAGATATCCGTTCCAGTGACATCGCACCCTGCATCAGCAAAGAAACGTGCATGTCTTCCTCTTCCACAGGCCAGATCATGGACCCTGGCCCCGCTCGGCAGGGACCATTGTTCGAGGATGGTGTTCACCCACGCGGCGGCATCGTCTTGGTCCCGATGCCCATAGAGCAGGGAATAGTACCGCGTACCGAACCAATGTTTGAACCACCCCATCCCGCCAAAAGTCGTGCGAATGTAACCGCCCGGTGCGGGTTGACAAATACGTGGATAACTACTGACCCTTCGTTCCTGATCCTGGCCCGTATGCTCTTCTCTTTGTGACGAACGGTCCTTTCCTTTCAATAGCCCAGCATGCTCGACCAGATACATGACCTTTACGATGAAATGGAAAAGCGTCGGGTCATGCTGTCGTTCAAGGGAAATTTGACTTCTGAGCTTGTTTCAGCGTTGCTGGGTCTGGTGGAAAATAAAATGGAGGCGATAGAACCGGATCCTCGCACGCGTAAAAGGGTCTTCAACGTGTTGATGGAGTGCCTTCAGAATTTGTACCACCATACGGGTCCCCAACCCGGTAGTTCCAGCACCGAACCCAACGGCGTAGTGATGATCGCGCATCAGGATCAGGGCTATTCGGTGCTAACCGGAAACTTCATCGTTGGTTCGGATGTGGATAAGTTGAAGGGGCACATGGACCGGATCAATGCTTTGCCACCGGACCAGCTGCGGGAATTTTACCGGGAGACGCTGGCAGATGGCAAGTACAGCACGAATGGTGGTGGTGGGCTCGGCATGATCGAGATCGCCCGGAAAAGCGGTGGCAAACTTGAATACGGCTTCGTTCCCTACGATCAACACAATGCATTTTTCAGCCTCAACGTAAACGTTACCTCTTAGCACAAAGAACATGGAAGCGCTTCATTTGGACGGTTCACCGAAGACCCCTCACGTACACTTCGATCCGGAAACGGGTCTGTTGGAATTGAAGGGTCGTTCGATCCCGGAGAATTCCATTGACTTCTACAGACCATTGATCGACTGGCTCGATCAGTATTCACGTGCGCCAAAGTCAAAGACGGCATTGCACGTTCAACTGGAGTACTTCAACACAAGTTCATCGAAATGCATTCTGGACCTTTTCAAGAAACTTGAAGGGGCGCGCTACGGGAAATGAGGTGACCGTCCTTTGGCATTACGAGGCCGACGACGAGGATATGCTGGAGGCCGGTGAGGATTACGCCGGGATCATCAATATTCCTTTCAAGACGATCCAGATCGAGGAAGTGGACGGTAAGTAATTCCCGGATCAGTCCCTCCACAGAACGCTCGCGGTAGGATCCTTTTGCCTACCTGTCCGATCTTGATGGGATAAGCTTCAAGAGCTTTGGGAACGCTTCGAAATAAAGTGTCAACCCAAGCAGAAGGGCCATGCCCCAAAGCACTGCGGTATTCGCCCAAACCGTAGGGATACGAACACCCGCCAACCACTTCGCAGGTGCATAGAACTGTGCACCGAAGACGCCGTCGCGAACAGGCTCCAAGTAGATGGGATCGTTCTTCTGTACCAATTCTCCGTGGTCGGCGACGATCACATTCACATCGTTCTTGTTGGTGACGACATCCGCTAAACTTTGGTTGCGATACCGATCCAACAACACGAAGTAGTGTTGCCGGGAATCGGGTGTTGCCGTCATTTTGGCGATCAACTTTTCCTTCTCCTCTTCGGCGGAGCGATACACGCTTCGGTAGTGGAATGTGAGCACGTCCAAGCTGGCAAGCACATCATCCAATACATCCTCGTTGATCCTGTGGGTCGTGAGGTTGTCGATGCCGCTGAAGGCGAACCCTTCCAATTGTTCAGATTCCTTGGTCAACTCCGTACGCAGGAGTTGCAGTTCATACTCGAGGTCAATACTCTCCGGGTACCCCTGCACCACACGCCGGGCGTTCCCTGCACTGTTCTCCAATTCCCGCACCCAGAGGTCCTTCTTCCAGTTTGCGGTCTTCATGCGCTGGTCCAAGGCGTAGAATTCACGCTCGTAGGCGTTGTCCATGAATTGGGTGACCGCCAAGCCTTCGTACGCCCACCTGGAGGCCATTACATTCCCCAAAAGGGGTACGCTCTTTTCGGAGGAGAACCAAGGATGCAGTTTATCGAATTTCACGATGATCCCACTGAACAAGAGTTGCGGAATGATGAGGACAGGGATCATGATGTAGATCACTTTCGCACTGTTGAAACTTGCACTCACGTTAAGGCCGAGGACATTCGCGAAGCAGGAGGTACTGAAGAGCAATAACCAATGCTGCATGTGCAACCCTTCGATACCCAGAACGGCGTGGCCCACAAGAACGAAGAAGAGGGTTTGCAGGGCGGATATCATGAACAGGATCCCGATCTTGCTCATCAAGTAGCTCAGCCAGCTGAGGTCAAGGAACTTTTCTCGCTGCAGGATCTTTCGGTCCCTTATGATCTCTTCCGCACTTACCGTTAGACCGAGGAACAAGGCCACGACCACGGAAATGAAAAGATACTGGGGAATGTTGTCGTTCTCCCTGAATATGTACGCCCCTGAAGTTCCCTGTCCAGTGCGGTAATACTTCAGGAAAAAGGCCATGAGGAAGGCGAGTGCAGGAGCTTCGATCAAGTTGATGAGCACGTATTGCCGATTGGCCAGTTTGCTCATCAGATCACGCTTGAAATAGACCTTCAACTGCCGCCATTTATTCGGTACCGTGAAGGTGCTCTTCGGAATGCTTCGTTCTTCGGGCACCAAGGCGACCCGGCCATCCATCTGCGCACGGAAAACCTCGTTCCAAGCTTCGGGACTGATCCTCCGTTGATCCGTCTCGTTGCCATACTCATCAACCAACTTGGCTTCCAGAATATTGAAGATCTGTTCCGGGTTCACGTTCCCACATGCGGAACATTGGCCTACATCGCTGTTGACTTGGCCGGTAACTCGCTTGAAGTAGACCACCGAATCCACGGGATCACCGTAGTACACCGGGTGCCCTTCTTGGTCCATGAGCAACAGCCGATCGAAGAGCTTGAAGATATCCGAGGACGGCTGGTGTATGACCACGAACACAAGCCTGCCTTTCAGCGCAAGCTCCTTCAGTAGGTCCATGATATTCTCCGAATCGCGCGAACTGAGTCCACTGGTGGGCTCATCCACGAACAGAACACTGGGTTCACGGATCAATTCCAAGGCGATGTTCAGCCGTTTCCGTTGGCCACCACTAATGGTCTTTTCCAACGGGCTGCCCACCTTGAGGTCCTTTGTCTCATAGAGACCAAGGGTTTGCAACATGCGCAAAACACGTTCCGCGACCTGATCCTTGTTCTGGTCGCCGAAACAGAGCTTCGCGTTGTAAAAGAGGTTCTCAAAAACGGTAAGCTCCTCGATCAATAGATCGTCCTGGCTCACATGGCCGATCACACCCCGGATGCGGTCACGTTCACTGTGGACATCGATCCCGTTAATGGTCACGTGGCCGCGACTGGGCTTCAGGTTCCCGTTCAGGATGTTGAGCAAGGTGCTCTTGCCACTACCGCTACCGCCCATGATCCCGATCAACTTGCCACCGGCCTCTGCCAGCTTCAGTTCGTGCAGGCCCATACGGCCATTCGGAAAGACGTATTCAATGGCATCTGCATGGAAGAGGATCCGCGATCGACCACCCTTGTTCATGAAGGCGCCCAAAATGTCGCTGTAATAGATGGGTACTCCGTGTGGAGGACGCACGCTAGTGCCATTGCTAAGCACATAGTGGCTGTCGCATCCCATACGCTGTCCGTTCAGGAGCACTTCTCCCGCGCCGGTATAGCGCATGACATAGAGGTTCACGCTGGTCACATGCAAGACCCGCAGCTCTCCGTCCAGACCATGCGCATGTATGTGACGAGCGCGGTCCATGGTGCTGCTCACGGCCGCATCGATATAAAGCAGGTGGGATTCGTCCGCGCGCTCGCCGTCCGAGGCTTCAACAAATTTCCTACACCGTTGAAAATCTTCCTGACCGATGTTGAAGGTCTCCGCCACGGTGGAAACGAACTCCGATTCTTGGGCACTGACCTCGTCGTTGCTCTGAATAAATTCCAACAAGTGGACGAGCACCACGAATTTCTGATGTTGGTTCAGTTCTTCGTTCACTTGGGTACAGATCTTCAACACCTTAACGGAGTTGAGGGAAGTGCGTTTGCGACCGCTACGGCTCTGGCCACCACTGGCATGAAAGGCTTGCACAAATGCTTGATAGCGGGCCATATGGGCGGCTGCCACCTCGTTGCTGAACTGCTTGCGCAGGAAACGCTCCAGGATGGGAGCATTATCCGGACGTGCGCCTTCGGCCACGGCGTCCCCTTTCGCAATGATGGCGAACAGTTGCAGTAAGGCCTTAAGTATCTTCTCGCTCATACGTATCCCTCTTCAACTCTTTGGTGCAAACACAAAAAGAGCGCCCCTCTTTACGGGAGGGACGCTCACTTGGTTGCGAAAAGCCTTGAAGGGGAACGCTACTTCTTGAAGCCGATGAGCATTACGGCACAGCCGCTACCCGCCTTGGAAGGATCCAGCCCAGCCTCGATGGTTACATCGATGGTATTGGTCACGGCAAGGTCCCAATAAGGCGCGTTGCCCTGGTCTTTGCTGGTGAACAGCACATTATGGTCCTTGTCCACTACCGTGAATTGGAGTACACCATCGGTATCGCCACTGCATGCGGCAACACGGTAGGTCGTGCCACCGAAAAGCGTAAGGTTGAATTCGGCTTGTTCATCACCCTGCAACAGTGCACGGTAGAATTGGCCATCGGGGATGTATTGGGAAGTGATGTACTTCTCGCACCGACTAGCGATGGTTTGGCACATTTCCTGGGCTTGCACGCCAATGGCGGCGACAAGCGAGAGTGTAAGCATGGTCCTACGCATGGGTCAGGCAAGGATCGAATTGCGGATCGTGGAAATTTTGGCCTTAATGGCCTCTAGTTGCTCAGCGGGTATGTCCACTGTGCTTTTGCTATTGATGAAAGTGGTCTTGGCAGCCACGTCCGTGACCGATTCTTGGAATGTATAACTCCGATCGATCTTGTCAAATAGCGCTTGAAGTTCCTTAAGACCGGCCACCAACGCAGTTGCGGATCTGTCCTTGTCGCTACTTTCAAGCAAGTCCACCAATGAGCTGAGCGAATTCTTCTGGTCACCGACGCGCGCCATGAGACCGGCATCCTTCGCAGCAGCAGGATCGCTGATGGTCAGGTAGAGCGATTCGATCCAACCACCGGTGAGCACCAATGCGCTCACGTCATCGCGTTGGTTGTTCTTCAAATACTGGTCGGCCGCACGGAACGCCTTGCCACTGAACTGCAACAGGCTATCCTCGCTCCCCAAATTGGATTTGAATTGGTCCAGCAACGATCGATCGAAAGAGTTGGACAATTCCAATTTACTGCCCAATTTCTCGATGGCCTGCATCGTGGCCATGGCGCGTTGTCCGTCCTTATGCACGGTCACATAAGCCATATCCGCACCGTACATCCCCAAAAGGCTGCTCTGGAACACTTTGCCTGCGACTGCATCCACCTTGTCCAGTGGAGCGGTCATGTCCTTTTGGTACTTGAGCCCGGCCTTGCGAATAGCCAGCGCTGCCTGCACTGGGGAAGGAATACTGAACAGACTGCCACCCACGCTGATAAGTTCAGTCTCCTTGGGTGGGGTGTCCACCGCAAGCGTATCACTGGCAGCGGGCTGATCGTGGTCCGCGCCTGGGCCACCACATGCGACCAGGATCAACCCTAGACCGAGGTACGCTGAAAGTTTCGAAGTATTTGACAATGACATGCTTACGCGGAAATTTGTTCGTTGTCCGGGTGCCGAAGGTAAGGGAGTGGTCGGGGGTACATCAGCACCAGAGCGATCAGTTTTCAACAGTGCACCGGTGTACCACATCCTCCCGGTTCACCAACTCAGTTTACGCGCCCCTTTCAGGCCATACCAACCCATGAACAGATAGCACGGCACCATGATCCAATAGGCATTTTGATAGCCGATCGCCGGCATTCCGGCCAACGAACCGTACACCAAAGGAAGTATTGCACCTCCAGCAATGGCCATGATCAACAAGGCACTTCCGGTCTTGGTGTGGTGTCCCAATCCGTTGATCGCAAGGGGCCATATCGCGGGCCACACAAGCGCATTGGCGAGACCCAACAAAGCGATGCAATAGACGCTAACAGTACCGTCGAACGAGATAGCGGCCAAGGTCAGGACCACACCCAGGACCGCCGAAGCCGCCAGCGCCGTACTCTGCGAAAAGAACCGCGGTATACCTACGATCCCGATAATGTACCCGACCACCATGCAAGCCAACGTGTAACTGGTCAAATGCATCGTGTCCTCCAGCGGCATGCCTTGCGAACGGCCGAAGAGACCGATCGTATCCCCGGCCATTACTTCAACCCCGACGTAAAGGAAAAGGGCGATCACACCCAGAACCAGATTCGGGTACGACAGAATCGTACGTTCATCGGTCTTCTCAACCGGGGCTTCCACTTCCGGGTCCAGTTCAGGCAACGGGCTGTACAGGACCATCAGGCCAAGTCCGAACAGGACCACGGCCATAATGCCGTAAGGCACGATCACCCGGGTCGCGACTTCGTCAAGTTTGGCCGCAAGTTCCGTTGGGCCCAAAGCGCTCAGTTCGGCCTGTAGGGTAGCGGCATCATCCAAAAGCAGAAAGCCCAACGCAAGTGGAGCCAATACACCTGCGAGCTTGTTGCAAATGCCCATGATGCTGATGCGGGCGGCGGCACTTTCGATCGGGCCAACCACGGTGATGTATGGATTGCTGGCTGTTTGAAGAAGTGAAAGACCTGTTCCTATCACGAACAAACCCAACAGGAACAAACCGTACGAACGACCTTGTGCCGCCGGTATGAAGAGCAGCGCACCCACGGCCATGGTGAACAAGCCGTACATCATTCCACGTTTCATACCCGTTCGCTGAAGCACGCGGGACATGGGAAGGGCGGTCACGAAATAGGCGATGTAGAAGGCGAAGGTGACATAGAACGGCTCTGCACCGTCCTTGAGTTCACAAATGATCTTCAAATAGCCGATCAACGGGCCATTGATCCAGGTGGTGAACCCGAACAAGAAGAATAACGCGCCCAGTACGACAACGGCCGCGGTGGTGTTCGATCCCTTTTGCACGGGGTGAAAGTAGCGGGCCGTTCCATGATGACGCACCCAGTTCATCAAGGTTTGTCAAGCCACAAATGTTGGTATCGGAATGCTCGATCCCGAAAAGTGATGACCAACCCCTTCACCAGTTCAACGAGCGCTTGTAATACCGAGGGAATCGAATGCTCTTGCGCACCTGTTTGTAGTATTTGCTCCACAACGGTGTGGTACGCTCGTAAACGGTGCGGCCCACATTCGCCACTTGGTCCAGAAGCTCCGTTGGGAGCTTTTCCGGCTTGGCCTTCATCTGCTTCATATTCCCCGGACACCGCTTCCTCACCAAGTGTTGCCTACCGTTCCTCGTTCTGTTCCTCCCTTACATTCCTGTGACAAGCACGACATGCACCCCGGGAAGTCCACCTTTGTACCGGATGTCGACCATTGCACAAGAGATACCACAGAAGGATGCCGGAAAAGTGCGGTATGTGGATGTGATCCTGCCATTGGCGGTACCCGGTACGTTCACCTATGCCCTGCCCTTGGATGGTCCCCCGGTAGTTGCGGGCATGCGCGTTGCCGTGCCATTCGGTCGAGGCCGAAAGCTCTACGGTGCCTTGGTATTGCGTGTGCATGAACAACATCCCGGTTATGCCAAGGTGCGGCCTATCCTATCCGCATTGGACAATATGCCGGTCGTATTATCGGAGCAGATGGCCCTATGGGAGCGTATGGCATCGCATTATCTCTGTTCGCTTGGCGAGGTCATGATCGCTGCCTTGCCAGCCCAGTTGTCCCTTTCCAGTGAAACTCGATTGGTGGCTGGACCGAATGTTGAAGTGGATGTACCAGGTGAAGGCCGTTCCGTGATCTTGTTACAGGCGCTGGAAGATCGGCACGTGATCACCATGCAAGAGGCCGGTGAATTATTGGGACTGAAGGACCCGATGCCGGTTGTGAAACGATTGATGGAACGGGGCGCACTGCTTTTGGAAGAACAACTGAAAGAGGACTGGAAACCGCGCATGGCCAAGTTCATCAGGTTGGCCCCCGAACACACCAGCGAAACAGCTCTGCACAAGTGGTTCGACCAACTGGAGAAAGCACCAAAGCAGCTCCATGTGCTTATGCGGTTCGTGGAATTAAGCCGCTGTTTGAGCGACGCCCCCAAAGAGGTGGAACAGGCCAAATTGGTCCATGCGAGCAACAGCACTACTTCCGTGGTGAAACAATTGATCACGAAGGGGCTCTTCCAACCCTACGAGCGGGAAGTAGGCAAGCCTTCCGATGAAAGCCTACAACAGCCATTACCAGAGCTTTCTCCAGCCCAGCAAACCGCCCTGGATTCGATCGAAAGTGGCTTTACGGCACATGACATCCTGCTGCTCCGTGGTGTCACTTCCTCTGGAAAAACGGAGATCTACACGACACTGATCGAGCGGGCCATACTGCGGAAGGAACAAGTGCTGTACCTCTTACCGGAGATCGCCTTGACCACCCAGATAATCGGCCGTTTGCGTAGACGTTTTGGCGAACGCATCGCTGTGTTCCACTCGCGCATGGCGCAACATGAACGCACGGCACTTTGGATGCGGTGCCTGGATAAGAACGCACCGGAGATCGTGGTGGGCGCGCGGTCGGCGATCTTCCTTCCCTATCGTGATCTTGGGCTGATCGTGGTGGACGAAGAGCACGACACCAGCTACAAACAACACGACCCTGCACCGCGCTACAACGCCCGTGACATGGCGGTGCTCCTAGGTGGTTTACATGGAGCAAAAGTGTTGCTGGGGTCCGCGACACCCAGTATGGAAAGCCAGCACAATGCGAGCATCGGCAAGTATGGCAGGGTGGATCTTTTGGAACGTTATGGAGCGGTGCAATTGCCCGTGATCACACGCGTGGACCTGCGGGATAGTGCCAAGCGCAAGCTCATGCGTGGCCACTTCTCCAGCACCTTGATCGACAGCATACAGCAAGCATTGGCGAAACGCGAACAAGTGATCATCTTCCAGAACCGCCGTGGCTATGTGCCGGTGTGGCAGTGCGAAACCTGCAATTGGGTGCCGGAATGCGATCAATGTGATGTGAGCCTGACGTACCATAAACAGCAGCACCAATTGCGTTGCCATTACTGCGGCAGGCATTATCCACCGCCTACACATTGCGGCCATTGCAACAGCCCGCGACTGCGCATGCTTGGGTTCGGGACCGAAAAGATCGAAGAAGAATTGGGCGAGCTCTTTCCAGAAGCCAAAATCGTGCGTATGGACCAGGACACCACCCGAGGAAAACACGCACTTGAACGTATCCTCACTGCATTCGGACAGGGCGCTGTGGATATTTTGGTGGGCACACAAATGGTCACGAAAGGATTGGATTTTGACCATGTAAGCACGGTGGGTATCATCAATGCGGACAAGTTGCTGCATTTCCCGGATCTCCGGTCCCACGAACGCGCGTTCCAGCTCATGGCGCAGGTGGCAGGCAGATCTGGACGTCGGAAGCAAGCCGGAGCGGTGATCATACAAGCGCAGGATGTTCTACACCCGGTTTTGGAACTGGTGGTGAACAACGATGTGGAAGGGATGTACACGCGTGAATTGGAGCACCGGCGTGCGCATGGTTATCCGCCTTTCACCCGCTTGGTGCAGCTCACCTTGAAGCACCGATACGAAGAAAAGGTGGCCACCACGGCGGGGATCTTGGCCACCGCATTGCAAGCCGGTCTTGGCGACCGTGTATTGGGTCCGGAAATTCCGATCATTTCCAGGATCCGGGACAAGCATTTACGACGGTTGCTGATCAAGCTGGACCGCAACCGGCACAACAGCGAAAAGCAATTCGTGAGCGACACGATCGATCGTGTTTTCGGAGAACCCGAACACCGGCCCGTGCAGTTGGTAACGGACGTGGATCCGATGTAGATCACTTACAACTGACCCGGCGTTCCCATCAACCCCACCAAGGATTTCCAAAGGGGCTGATCAGGGATCTCGGCACCAACTTTCATACGCTCGTGTGTAACTGGATGTTTAAACGCAATGGACTTGGCATGCAGCGCGATACTGCGGTCCTTCTCGCCTCTTCGTGCACCGTATTTCACATCGCCTTTGATGGCGTGGCCGGTTGCGGATAGTTGCACACGGATCTGGTGGAAAGCACCGCCTTCGGGGATCACTTGCAACAACGAATACCGATCACCTACCGCCAAGGCTTTCACTTGGATGCGCGCAACCTTGTCTTGATCTTCAACGTGTTCCCCAACGCGCGCTTTGTGATGCCTCGCGTCGTGTGAAACCGAGTTTTCGAGCACTTCAGGTCCCTTCCACGTTCCTTCAACGATCGCCCAATAGACCTTCTTTACGGTACGGTCTTGGAATTGCCTGTTCAAGTTCGCCAAAGCCTCTGCGGAGCGCGCGAAAAGAACCACACCGCTCACGGGACGATCCAGTCGATGCACAAGGCCGATACCTGGTTCCTTCATCCTATTCCTCAATACCGTTAGCAGGTCCGGATCACCGCTGGGATCCGGTTGTACAGGCATACCAGCACGCTTTTGGACGGCTAGGAATGAACTATCCTGTGCAATGATACTGGGCATATCCACGGTCTCTGATCCATTTATTCGAATGACCCAAAACACTCGGATGCCAATTCGAATTTCCAACTTCGTTCATGGGATGGCCGAACAGGTCCATTCAACGGATAAAGTCGCACCACAGGTCATGGATCATCACAAACCCGTACAACGTAGCCTAGTACTGCTCTTCGCTATTCGGGAAATTCCTTGATCGAACATCCTTCACATAGTTGGCCACGGCCCCGGTGATCACTTCGTGCAGATCGGCATACCTCCGCAAAAAGCGCGGATTGAATTCCGTATTGATCCCCAACATGTCGTGGACTACGAGAACCTGACCGTCCACATCTCCACCGGCACCGATCCCGATAACAGGTATGGATACGCTTTTCGCCACCTCGGACGCCAGCTTGGCGGGTATCTTTTCCAGCACGATAGCGAAGCATCCGGCTTGTTGCAACAACAACGCATCGGAGCGCAACCGATCGGCCTCCTCCTGCTCCTTGGCGCGTACCACGTAGGTCCCGAACTTATAGATGCTCTGTGGGGTCAGTCCCAAATGCCCCATCACTGGAATACCTGCTGAAAGGATGCGTTCCACGGAACCGAGTACCTCTTTGCCTCCTTCCAACTTCACGGCATGTGCACCGCTCTCCTTCATGATCCGGATCGCACTGTTCAGGGCCCCTTTTGAATTTCCTTGATAGGTTCCGAACGGCAGGTCCACCACGATCAAGGACCGTTCGCACCCCCGAACCACACCTTGTGCGTGGTAGATCATTTGGTCCAACGTTATAGGGAGCGTGGTCTCGTGTCCGGCCATCACGTTGCTCGCACTATCGCCTACGAGGATCACATCGATACCGGCGCTGTCCACCAAACGTGCAATGGAATAATCGTAGGCGGTCAACATGGCGATCTTCTCGCCTTTCGCCTTCATTTCCTGCAACACATGGGTTGTTACACGGCGTACGTTCTTCAAGCTGGTGCTCATGCGGCAAAACTAATTGCTTCACCTCGACCTTTCCCTATCATACACGACCGTTCCCCGATCACGCTACCGGTTCACCACACGAATGACATTTGGAGCATGCCACAGCCCTTACCTTTGGCCGCCCCTGTGCTGCGGTAGTTGCAACGGGTCACAATCTTGCCCATGGATCGGATCGCTTTTCTCTTCGCTATTGCCTGTGTATTTGCGGGTTGCAGCACGGACCTCGACATCAACGCACCCTACAAGAATGTGACCGTTGTGTACGGGCTATTGGACCAACGCGACTCGGTCCAGTACATTAAGATCAACAAGGCCTATCTGGGCGAAGGGGATGCATTGGTCTATGCGCAGATCGCCGATTCAAACGAATGGGCCAATGGGGATATCACCGTTGCACGGGTGCATCGTGTGCTCAACGGCAATAGGATCGGCACGCCGTTCAACCTGGAGCCGGCCACGTTCACGGACCGTGAACCGGGCGTGTTCTATGCGCCGAACCAGAAATTGTACAAGTTCGTGGACGATACCCCCTATGATCCCATTGAACAAGTCCGGGAATCGTTACCCGTCTATTTGGACCAGGAAAGTAGCTACGAATTGGAACTGGTCGTAAAAGGAGAGACCGTATCCGCGACCACTTCCATTGTCGATAATTTCAGCATCCAAGGTCCGGACCAGTCCCTTAACACAGTGATGAATTTAAAGGACGGTCTAGGGTATCAGGATTGGATCTTCAACTGGAATGCTGGGCACGATGGTAAAAGGTACGAGGCGAGTTATCGGTTCAAATATCAAGAGATCAGGGACGGGGTTGTCGATGATACGATGAGTATTACTCGGGCAATGGGCCGAGTGGTCAGTTCGAATACATCGGGAACCGAAGAAATGCAAAGAACGCTCGAAGCGGAAGCCTTCTACAGCACCATTGGATCGAGCATACCGGTTGACCCTACCGTAACCAACCGGAGGTACTGTGGAATTGATCTCGTGATCTCCGTTGCGAACGACGAATTCCACACGTACCTCAGTTTGACCGAACCGGTATCCGGTATTGTCCAAGACCGACCCACCTACACGAATATCGTGAATGGGGTGGGCTTGTTCGGTAGCCGATATACCAGAGAGGTTATTACAAAGCGATTGGGAGGTAGTTCGTTGGCGGAACTGGTCAATGGGCAATATACTGGTGCCCTTCTCTTTTGTTCGTCCTTCCCTCAGGATCAGGGCGGCTCGGTTTCCTGTCCCTGACGATCTGTCCTTTTGGCAGTTGTCGAAGGCTTCCCTTTCGGGACTTTGCACTCTATTGTCAGCCACATCTGTTCCAAAATGACATGGCACGGACCTTGAGAGCAAGGCGAGCCGCCATGTTAGGAGAAGCGGCACAACAAAACGGACGACCATGAGCAAGATCATCGGAATAGATTTGGGCACCACCAATAGCTGTGTTGCCGTAATGGAAGGCAATGAGCCTGTAGTAATTGCCAACAGCGAAGGCAAGCGCACCACACCAAGTGTAGTGGCGTTCGTTGAAGGCGGAGAGCGTAAGGTGGGCGACCCTGCCAAGCGCCAGGCGATCACCAACCCCACCAATACCATTTTCTCCATCAAACGGTTCATAGGGAACACCTATGCGGAAGATGAGAAGGAAATTTCACGCGTCCCCTACAAAGTGGTGCGTGGTAGCAACGGTATGCCACGTGTGGCCATAGGCGACCGTGAGTACACCCCGCAGGAGATCAGTGCCATGATCCTGCAGAAAATGAAAAAGACCGCTGAGGATTACCTCGGCACGACAGTTACGGAAGCGGTCATTACCGTTCCCGCATACTTCAACGATGCCCAGCGCCAAGCCACCAAGGAAGCTGGTGAGATCGCCGGCCTCAAGGTGCGCCGCATCATCAACGAACCAACGGCTGCCGCCTTGGCTTACGGTCTGGACAAGAAGCACAAGGACCAGAAGATCGTCGTGTTCGACTGCGGTGGTGGAACCCACGACGTAAGTGTGCTCGAGTTGGGCGATGGCGTATTCGAGGTGAAGAGCACCGATGGCGACACGCACTTGGGTGGCGATGACTTCGACCAAGTGATCATTGATTGGTTGGCGGACGAGTTCAAGAAGGATGAGAACATCGACCTGCGGAAGGACCCGATGGCACTGCAACGTTTGAAGGATGCTGCCGAGAAGGCGAAGATCGAATTGAGCAGCACGACCAGCACGGAGATCAACCTGCCTTACATCATGCCGGTTGATGGTATCCCCAAGCACTTGGTGCGCACCATGAGCCGCGCGAAATTCGAGCAATTGGTCGACCCATTGATCAAGCGTACGATCGCGCCTTGCGAAAGTGCATTGAAGAACGCGGGCTTGAAGACCACCGACATTGATGAGATCATTTTGGTTGGCGGCAGTACCCGTATCCCTGCTATCCAAGAGGCCGTGAAGAAATTCTTCGGAAAAGAGCCGAGCAAGGGCGTTAATCCCGATGAAGTTGTTGCATTGGGAGCAAGCATCCAAGGTGGTGTATTGACCGGCGAAGTAAAGGACGTGTTGTTGCTGGACGTTACCCCTTTGAGCCTCGGTATCGAGACCATGGGCGGCGTAATGACCAAGTTGATCGAAGCCAACACCACGATCCCAACGAAAAAGAGCGAGACCTTCAGCACGGCCAGCGACAGCCAGCCCAGCGTGGAGATCCATGTGTTGCAAGGAGAACGCCCAATGGCCAATGGCAACCGGAGCATCGGAAGGTTCCACCTGGATGGTATCCCACCAGCGGCGCGCGGTGTTCCCCAGATCGAAGTGACCTTCGACATCGACGCGAACGGGATCCTTCACGTAGGCGCGAAGGACAAGGCCACGAACAAGGAGCAGAGCATCCGGATCGAAGCCAGCAGCGGCTTGAGCAAGGAAGAGATCGAAAAGATGCGGAAGGAGGCTGAGGCCAATGCCGATACCGACAACGCAGCGCGCGAAAAGGTGGACAAACTGAACCAAGCCGATAGCCTTATTTTCCAAACGGAAAAGCAACTGAAGGAGTTCGGCGACAAGATCCCGGCCGACAAAAAGCAGCCGATCGAAGATGCATTGGCCAAGCTGAAGACCGCACATGGTGCGGAGGACATTGGCGGAATGGAAAGCGCAATGAGCGAATTGAACACCGTGTTCTCAGCAGCAAGCGAGGACATGTACAAAGCCGCCCAAGAAGCACAGACCAACGGCAGCAGCGGCGGGTCACAAGCCGGCGCCGGCAACACCAACGATCAAGAAGTGACCGATGTGGACTTCGAAGAGGTGAAGGAGGAAGACAAGAAGTAATTCCTACCAAAATGGACAAGGCCCCGCACTTGGATGTTGCGGGGCCTTGTTATTTGGGTACTTCCCAATTCTCGAGTGGTCAACGCACTACCGCTACCCTTCCGTCCAAATACTCCTCGGACTTGGCCACTTCACCGTCCTTACCGTAGTAGGTCCATGTACCGACCCGTTGGGTATCCATTCGTTTCGGGTCGTAACGGGCGCGGCCTTGGGCTTTCAGCAGACCACCCGGGTGGTATTCCTTTTGTTCGAACTCGATCCGTTTCTTGTCCACGAGTTCGAGTAGGCTCACAGGTCTTCCTTCCGCATCGAACAGGTCCATTCGAAGGAAGTACGGTTCTTTCCTGTGGCGCTCTTCAGCATAACGCAATTTGCCATCGAGGTAATGATCTTCATATTGGATGCATACCCCTTCCGCGAATTTCGCTTCACTACGCAGATTTCCATTGGCGTGGTAGGTACGTTCCACGCTCTTAACGGCATCGATGGCCTTGAAATCGCGTTCCAACGTACCATCCGGGTGGTAATTCCGATATTGGGTAAGTTTTCCTTCATCATAATACCCGCGATGTTTCGTGGTCCCATCCGGGTATTTATCCTCCACCCAGCCCAAGCACGCGTGGCCGCCACACGATCGCACGGAATCACCCCCGAGCGCTTTGTTCATGGCTTCATAGGCGTTCAGATCGGGCGATGGGTCCTCTCCGGTCTCACCCATGGTGTAGTGCTCGTCCGAAGTCAAAATGGGCAAGCCCGGCTGCGCCAGGCCGAATGTTGCGGACAGCACAATGCAAAATGCGAGTAAGCGGAACGGAGACTTCATTGCCCATTGAACGGGACCGAAGCAACCTAGGTTACGTGGCCGCTTGGTCGCGACGATGTGCGATACGGAAACCCAAATAGCCCTGGGCAACGGTCATGAACGGGCTCAACAGGTTGAAAAAGCAGAACGGCAGGTAGGTGAATGTGGCTACACCGAGCACGGTGGACATGTATGCCCCACATGTATTCCAAGGCACTAAAGGGGAAGTGACCGTCCCACTATCCTCCAACGTTCGACTGAGTACTTCAGGGGCCAAACCTCTTTCGGCGTAAACAGGTGCGAACATGCGACCGGGGACCACAATGCTGAGGTATTGATCCGATGCTGTCACGTTCACAAACACGCAGCTGGCAGCTGTGGTCGCAATAAGAGAACCATCGCCGTGCACGCGGGAGATGAGCGCACTGGTGATCCGCTGCAAAAGCCCGGCACCTTCCATAGCTCCACCGAAAACCATGGCACAAAGGATCAACCAGATGGTCTTGAGCATGCCGTACATCCCACCGGAGGTGAGCAATTCATCCATCGTGGCATTGCCGGTCACCACCGTGGTACCGGTCCCCATTGCGGTAATGACCACTTGGTAGGCACGGTGCGCATAGGAATGGCCTGCAGGAGCCAACTCCGTGATCAACTTCGCTTGGAACAGCACCGCGAACAGTCCCCCCATCAGCGTACCGATGAAGAGCGCAGGCAAAGCGGGTACTTTCCGCCAGATCATCACGATCACGGACAAGGGCACCAGATACAGCCACCAACCGATGGTGAATTTGGAGGCAATTGCGGACTGGAACTCATCCACACCTTGCACCGTGGCCGCAGACCCTTGTGCAAGACCGATCGCACCGAAGATCAGCAAGGTGATCACATAGGTGGGGATGGTTGTGTACATCATGTACTTGATGTGGGTGAAGAGGTCCGTTCCAGCGACGGCAGGTGCCAAATTGGTGGTATCGCTCAAGGGGCTCATCTTATCGCCGAAATAGGCGCCGCTGATCACGGCACCTGCTACCAATCCTTCGTGGAACCCAAGCGCCTTACCGATCCCCATGAGGGCGATCCCTACTGTGGCAGCCGTGCTCCACGAACTTCCTGTGGCCATGGAGACCACGCTGCACACCAAACAAGTGGCTACCAAGAAAACGGAAGGTGAGAGCAGTTGTAGGCCGTGTGAGATCATTGCGGGTACCACTCCGCTCAACAACCATGTTCCGGCCAACGCTCCGATAAGTAGTAGTATGATGAGTGCGCTCAACGCCGTGTTGATGCTCGCGACCACGTGGTCCATAAGGTGCACGAAGCTGCGTCCACTGACCAAGCCGATCACCAAAGCAAGCGCCGCAGAGAAGAGCAAGGCCAACTGATTGGGCCCATCCAAGCCCCCATCGCCAAAGACCAGCACATTGATAGCAAGCAGAACGATCAACAGCAGCACCGGCAGAAGTGCGATCCCCAGGGAAGTTCTACTAAATGTCATTCGTTGTTGGAGGCCCAAGATAAGTGGCTGCTCAACTTCTCTTGGCCCTGTTTCGTCGATGGTGGGTATTCGATGAATAGACCGACGCTATTGTTGGAATGAACCCTAAGCCCAACCAAAGAGTTATTAACAAAACTTGGATAGCAACAATATATCCCGATAATTTACGCCACGAAGTTGAAAAGCCGAAGACCAAAACATTCGGTATTACGACCAACTTCATTCTCTACCCAACGATGACCTTCACACCAATTTCGAACACCAACCCGGTCCATTCCTTGGAGCGTTCCGGTTCCTGAATACATCTCTGAACACCTTACCTACGCTTACTTCCCTCGTTCCGATCCACCTAACCAAAACCAGTTGATCATGATGCAAGACCGTACGATCCAAAGCATGCTGACACGCCTATGGTGTGCCACCAGCGAACCCGCTGCTGTGAAACGAACGCGAAGTTTAGGAGCCATGTTCTCTTTAGCCCTTTTCTTGTTGATGGGGGTTACCGCGATAGCCCAAACGATCGGTGCTGGAGCATTGACGAGTGGTACCAACGAGAATGGCAATCCAATTTACCGATCTGTCGGCTACAAGCGCATTCGGGTGGAGCAAGAGCATTGCGCATGGACTGCTGGCGACTTAGCTGCACTGCCAGGGCATCGAGCATCAATTCGATCGCCTTTAAAAGCGAACGCCTTCACCATCGCCGCAGGCGGACGGCAACGCTGAACATCTATATGAAGAATTCGGGGCGACCGCATTGGCCGCTGGAACTCATGGGATGCAATGACGACCGGTGCTACACTGGTCTTTAGCAACTGCCGTGGTGGACCAGCCGATGTTCCTGCTGTTGCTGGTTACTGGACATCCCCCTTGACATCCTTCGTGGCTACGGCGGCGGCGCCGTGGAGGTCTACATCGATTGGGCCGTCAACGGTGCTTCAACGGGTTACAACTGGAACGCCAACACTGGCATTCCAATGGTGTTATGGCGCTTCAGCTACTGTCAAGCCATGGGCACATCCAACACCGCAATCCCGGGGCACCAACGCATGGACGGTACTCAGCTCGTCGGTACAATGCGCAATTGACTTATACGCCTGGTGCTCCATGTGCCGAACACCTTCTCCGGGCAACACGATCTCATCTGCCGCCTCGGTGTGCCCGGTGTCAACTTCAGCTTGAGCCTACAGAACCCAACTAGCGATCAGGCGTGACCTACCAATGGGAAAGTGCGGATGACGCTGGATTCTCCGTTAACCAAGCCAATTTGGGAACTGGACCCCGCAAGTCACCAACCAAACAGCAACAAAGTGGTACCGCTGTACCGTCTCCTGTTCAACAGGTCCGTCATCTGCAACAAGTACGGCAGGTGCAGGTTGACAATGAACAGCTTCCTCGCTTGTTATTGTTCACCGACCCATAACGACCATCGAGCCGATCTCCTTGGTGCAATTCTCGAACATCAATAACCCCAGTGCATGTCCTGTTGGTTCAGGAGGCGCAGTTGAAGACTTCACAAGCATAACCGGGAACATAACAGCGGGTGTAACTTATCCGATCACTGTTTCCGGCAATTCGGATGGAGGTTTCACGAACTTCTTCACGGCCTTCTTCGATTTCGATCGGAATGGCACGTTTGAAACCTCATTCCCGCTTGGGAGTTTCACTGCTTCTGCGTGCGATCTGAACGTGACCGGAAACATCTTGATCCCGATTTCTGCACCCGCAGGTATTTCACGGATGCGCGTTTTTAAGAACTCGGTGCCTCCCCACCCTTCCTTGCGGAGCTTATGGCTTTGGCCAGGCCGAGGACTATTTGGTCAATGTCTCAGCCTCTTCTGCTTGTGTAGGCAATCCAACACCGGGCAACACACTTACTTCGAACGCTAACCCTTGTTCGGGAGCGAACTTCACGCTGTCCTTGCAGAACGCAACCTTGGGAACAGGTGTAACCTACCAATGGCAAAGCGCGGATGACGCGGGCTTCACGGTGAATTTGACCGCGTTGGGAACGAATGCTACTCAGATCACCAGCCAAACGGCACCGAAATATTACCGTTGCGTAGTAACCTGTCCAGCCGGAGCACCAACAGATGGCACCAGCACAGAAGTATTGGTGAACGTGAATACGGACTTGTGCTTCTGCGCACCGTATCCGGTCAGCCAAGCGAACAACACAGGAGATGAGGAGTTGATCAATGTCACCGTTGGCGGCATGAACAATACCTCCAATTGTATTACCTGCAGGTGGTGCAGGTTCGCTCCTGCAGCGATACGGCAATTACGTGGGTGTTGTCACTGGTCCGATTCAGGCCCAAGGCGATGTCGTTTCATTCAGCCTTACCCAATCCACATGTGGAGCGGACTACGGTCACGGAATGCAACTTTATGTTGACTGGAACCAAGACGGTGATTTCTTGGATGTGGGGGAACAGGTGTACAATCAACCTGCACAAGGAACAGGTCGAAACCGTATCAGGTTCCTTCGCCGTGCCGTTCTCGGCTCTTTTGGGTTCAACCCGGATGCGTGCTGTAGTGGCTGGAGGTGGGTTCTGACGGCTACTAATTACGCCCAACCACCTTTGGCTGGGGTGAGACAGAAGATCGGGACTTGCTTCACCGTTACAGCGGGGAGCGGATGTGCAGGTACCCCGACACCGGGCAACACCCTGACCTCGAACGCGAACCCTTGTTCCGGTGCGAACTTCACCCTGAGCTTGCAGAACAGCACGCCTGGCAGTAACACGACCTACCAATGGGAAAGCGCGGATGATGCCGGCCTTCACGGTGAACTTTGACCGCCTTGGGAACGGCTCTACCAAGTAACCAACCAAACAACTTCGAAGTACTACCGCTGTATCGTTAGTTGCCCTTCAGCTGTTCCAACGGACGGGATCAGCACAGAAGTTCTGGTGACCGTGAATACGGACAACTGCGCCTGTTTGGCCTATCCAGCCAGCGCTGCCGCATTCGCAGGCGATGAGGACCTTAGCAATGTCACGGTGGGTAGCATGAACAATTCGTCCGATTGCATTACCGCTGCTCCTGGCGCTGGGTCGGTCTTGGAACGATATGCCAACTACACGGGATCGGTTACCGGTCCCACCCAAGCACAGGGTGACATCGTATCCTTCAGTTTGACCCAGACCTCTTGCGGCGGTGATTACGGTCACGGCATGCAGATCTACGTCGACTGGAACCAGGATGGGGACTTCTCCGATATTGACGAGCGCGTTTACAATCAACCTGCACAAGGCGTTGGCACGGAAACGGTTTCAGGAACTTTCAGCGTACCTGTCACAGCGGTTTTGGGTTCAACACGCATGCGTGTTGTTGTTGCAGAGGTTGCTTTCCCGACCGCCACGAACTATGCAGAGACAGCATACGGATGGGGTGAGACCGAGGACTATTGCTTCACTGTAACGGTCGGTGCGATCTGCTCAGGCACACCAGCACCGGGCAATACCTTGTCCACAGCTACTACGGTTTGTGCTGCACAATCCTTCACATTGAGTGTGCAAAACCCACCGACCGGAGTTGGGTGACAATACCAGTGGGAAAGCGCTGATGATGCAGGTTTCACAGTGAACCAAGCCAACCTTGGAACAGCAAGTACTCAGGTGACGACCCAGTCCACAGCCAAATACTACCGTTGCACAGTTGACCTGCCCAACACTTTCGCTGTAGGCGTAAGCAACCCGATCTTATCAACATGGGTACGGCGTGCCAATGCGCCACATACTGTGCGGTCGTGAACAACGGGGACGGAGCATGCATCAATACGGTGCAGATCAACACCCTGAACAGCACCTCCGCAGCATGTGTACCTAATCCGGGTTATACGCTACGTTCGGAAACGACAACCCTGAGCCGTGGATTGACCTATCCGATCACAGTGACCACGATCAGTGATGTCATTTACGGTGGTGCTATCGTTTCTGTTTGGTTCGATTGGGACAACAGCGGAACTTTTGACGCGGGTGAGTGGTTCCAGCCGAATACTACCGGCTTTACTGGAACCATCAACGTGCCAGTACCAGTTACTGCGAACTTGGGAATTACACGGATGCGTGTTCGTACCCGTGGTGCGGGCAATCCGAACGCCGCGACAGATGGTTGCACCCCCACCTTCGGTAGTGGTACTTGTGAGGACTTCTGCATCACGATCGATCCAGTACCTTCATGTTTGCCCCCCACGGGTATCCTAGCTGTAGCGAACAATACCACGAGCGGCACGGTAACGTGGAACACGACCATTGGGGAAACCTATGAGGTCGAAGTTCGTTCTTCCGGTGCTCCTGGATCAGGACCCGTTGGTCTGGATGATTCCGGTACCGGTTTGGCAGGCCCAACCTTCAATGCTTCAGGCTTGACCCCGACCACGAACTATCTGGCCTATGTGCGCACCGATTGCGGTACGCCACCATTGAGCAGCTGGAGCGCGGGTCTACCCTTCCGCACGGGAGTATGCGAGGCCAGCGTGAATTTCCCTGGTGGGTTGAACGATTTCAACATCACACCGGTCAGTTTCGCCAACGTCAATAATCCATCCTCTTCTTCTGGTGGTTACGAGGATTTCACCTCGATCGTTGGTAACGTGACCCCAGGCCAGACCTTCACCCCTTTCGATCGGCCGTGCGACGAACTACACGTTCGATCAGTTCCAAGTCTACATCAACTGGAACCAGGACCTGGACTTCGATGACGCAGGTGAATCGGTATTCTCTTCACCAGCCCCCCCACCAGTTGGTGGTGCCGTTGTGGTGAACATCACAGTACCGGTCAACGCACTTCCCGGAAATTGCACCATGCGCATCCGGAGGCAGTACGATGATGGCACGGTGACCTCCAACTACACGGCTTGCGGCAATTCCGACTTCGGCCAAGTGGAGGATTACACAGTGAACGTTTGTGCTCCTGTTAACGCGACCGTGAACATCACAGCGGTGTGTGGCACTTCCATGGATGCGGAAGTGACGATCATAGACTTGGGCTCGGGCGCACCAGGCAGTGGCACGATCACTTACTCGGTGAACGGAGGCACCCCGGTAACGGTAGGTGCGGTCGTTGGGCTGAACTCCTTGTCCGCATTGGGCATGGTCGCCAACTCAACGGACAACGTCACCATTAGTGTAGGGAATGGGTCCATTTGCGATCTTGACCTTGGCACCTACTACAGCAATTGCCCGGTCACGGTGGATTGCAATTCCCCTGCTGCCACCTATAATTACTGCTACAAGAACAACGAGGCTCGCACCTTGCATTATGTAGCGGCCCCAGGTCGAACCGTTACCTTGAACTTCATACAAGGTGGTCTTGGAGCAAGTGATATCGTGAACTTCTTCGACGGCCCAAGCGCAGCATTTCCTTCCCTGGGTGGTGGTAACTTCAGCGGCGACCTCACCCCTGCGGATTTCCAATCCAGTGGTCAGGACATGTTCGTTGAGATCATCTCCGGTGCCTCGAACAGTTGTTTCGATGGTGGCCAAACGACCCCATGGATCTGGACGGTGGGATGTACCCAGGACTGTATTTCGCCAACAGGCGATGTGCATACGTGGTACCGGCTGTGGAATGTAACCCACCAGGATTCTACTTGGAAGTTACACTCTTCGACGGTGGAGCTTCTGATGCGGCCAATACCATGCCTCTTTTCGCTGCGGATGTTACGTGGACGATCAACGGTGTATCGAACCCTGCCTACATTGAACCAGGTGTTGGGATCTTCGTTCCCACACTGATCGGTCCATTCCCATTGGGCAGCATCGTGAACGTGACCTTCGTGCATGGGACGAACCCGGATTGTAACAACAACAAGGGTAACTTCACACAAGCGAACACCTGCCCACCTCCCAACGACCTTTGCGACAATGCCGAAGTGCTTCCGATCAACGCGATCGGCGGTTGCCCTAGCGCTGCCGTACAAGGCACGACCAGCTTCGCGACCTACGACAACGTTGCTGTTTCCTGCAATAACGGTGTTGGCACGATCCGTGACGTTTGGTACAGGTTCAATACCGGTGCGACCGCAAATCCGATCCAAGTCCGCTTCACGACAGGGACCGCTGCAGGTTACTCTGCGGAATTCTATCCTGGAAATGCCGGACCGATCTGTCTGGGTGCTTCCTTCGGTTGCATCGCCAGTGCTGCAGGCGGAGTGAACTTGACTCTGACCGCGAACACGGATTACTACATCCGTGTCTTTACGAATTCGGGTACGGGTACTGCTGGCACATTTGGTATTTGCGTTGCGGGATCCAGTTGCCCAGCACCAACACTACCCACCGCCACGGCCATAACGGAGAGTTCAGCGAACATCGGCTGGACCGGAGCCGCGGGTAACTACATCGTGGAATACGGTCCATCGAGCACCTTTACGACCGCAAGTGTTGGAGGGACATCGACCACTGGAGGCTTCATTGCCACAGGTTCGAGCAACCCGATCACCATCACCGGTTTGTTGGCGAACACCAACTACCGCTACTTCGTTCGTCGTGGTGCGGTTCTGGCGTGTACAGTTTCAACACAGGTTTCGGTCTGTTCACTACGTTATCCCCTCCACCCGCTGCGATCACGTCCCTGCACAATACCTGTACAAGGAGCGGCCATTCCTGACGGTGGATGTGCAACGAACAACGTTCTAACAGCCGAGTTCGCTGTGACAACCGTGGGAACGAGCTTGGGAGTGGATGTGCAATTGCAAAGTGTTGACCTGATCATTCCGCATACGTGGAGGAGCGATCTGCAGATCACTTTGGTGAGCCCAAGTGGACAGACCCGTTCGTTGATCAACGCACGCGGTGGCAGCAACAACAACTTCGGCAACAATGCTGCCTGCCCAACGGCCTACTTCCGTTTGATCAATGGCGGACAAGCGTTGGCCGGTATGCCAGCGACCGACAATACGATCGGCGATTGGGCACCTGAACAGGCATTGACCGACTGACCGGTGACCCTAACGGTATCTGGAAATTGCGCATTTGTGATGCGTTCGGTGCTGATGTTGGAACATTGCAGTATGTACGGTTGAACTTTGTACCCTGCGTTGGCCCCACCTATACGCTAACTGCTCTGCCTGCATGTGGCAGCGGCCAGTACAGCATTGGTGTGAACATTTCCGACATGGGTACCGCTTCCAGTTATGCGATCACCAACACGGGGAATGGGAGTGTGGTAACTGCTACTGCAACTGGATCCTGGACCGTAGGACCATTCTTGAGCGGAACCATCGTGACCTTGAACCTTGCGCACAACGTGAATGCAGTGTGTAACGCGACCAGCGGCTCTGTGGTCTTTACCTGCCCACCTGCGAATGACCTTTGCGCCAATGCGATCGCCATCGGATGTAACTCAGTAGTGAACGGAAGCACGGTAGCAAGTTCCACTACAGGGGTACCCCCGAATTGCGGTGATTTTGTTGCCGGGACCGGTGGTGGAGTTTGGTATACGTTACCAGGATGGGATGGTCCCATGGTTGCGAACCTATGCAGTGGAACAACCTTTGATACACAGATGGCCGTGTACACCGGCACTTGTGGCAATTTCACGTGTGTTGCGGGCAACGACGATTTCTGCGGACTTCAAAGCCAGCTCACCTGGACAGGTTCTTCTTCAGAGACCTACACCATCTACGTCACCGGCTTCGGTGCGGCTGTTGGCCCGTTCACCCTTACAACGCAGTGCGGAACGACCAACCCGGTATGTACGGAGAACGGCTTGTTCCTGGAATTCCAGAACGATGCCAACCCTGGACAAGTAACATGGGAGATCCTGAACCAAGCCGGCAACCTGGTGGTGCTCTCCGGAGCTGATCCAGTGCCTGCTTCCTCGATCGGTACCCAAGCACTCTGCTTGCCTGACGGTTGCTACCGCCTGCGTGTATTGACAGCGCCGGTGATGGTATGACCACGGGCGGCTATGAGCTTCGTGAGGACGGTGGTGCCCGCATCATCGACAACACGAACAACTTCAGCACGGGCAGTGTAAGCTCTGTTGCAGGTGGCTTCTGCTTGCCATTGGGTACTTCCGATCTGATCTACAGCAATTGCGACAAGTTGGATTGGGTGGAGTACAAGTACTTGGTGTGCCATGCGATCCCAGCGGTTGCTGCGGAATGGATCCCGAGCGGTGCCAACAGTGTGCAGGATGCGAATAGCGGTTACGAGTTCTGGATCTTCGATCCGAACGGCAGCTACAGCTTCCGTAAATTCCATGCGCACAATGTGAGCGATGGGTTCTCCCCTGCTTCCGCGAACCGTGCTTGCCGTCTCAAGATACATGGCTGGTACAACACAGCTCTTACTCCCCACATCCCACAAAATGTGAAGATGAACGTGCGTGTTCGTGGTCGTGTGAACGGTGTGAACGAGAACTTCGGTCCAGCATGTACCATGATGATGGATGCGGCGGCAGCAGCTTGTCCATTGGCCCGCTTGCAGGATGACCCTGCAAACCCGAGCGACTTCAGCTGTGGTGTGAATCGCACCTGGGGTGGAACGAACACTTCGGCGAACAAGATCGTTGCTCGTCCGCCACAATTCTGGCCTGCACCTTTGGTGGCGGTACCGGTGTGCGTTTCCAATTCCGCTTCCGTATCCCATCAGAGAACATCTGCATCGTGCGCCCACCACAAGCGAGCCCTACGCTCTACTTGAACTGGAACACGGGTACTCCTCTCGTGGCCACCAAGACCTACGAGGTTGAGGTACGTGTGAGCAAGGACCTGGGTGCAACATGGTGTGTGGATGCCCCTGTACCGGCCTGTGACCCGAACCCTGTTACAACTTGGGGCAAGACGTGCAACGTGACCATTACAAGTGCCAATGTGGACGGCGGTGCAAGCAGCATGACCACAACGGGCGACAATGGTCTTACCATGTATCCGAACCCGAACCGTGGTGATCAATTGGTGATCGCCTTGAACAGCGTTGCACAAGATGTGCGCACAGTAAGTGTGGATATCTACAGCCTGACCGGTCAGCGTGTAACAGCCCGTACGATCGCGGTACAAGATGGTTTCTTGAACACCACCATCGACTTGAACGGCGACCTGTCCGGTGGCATGTACATGGTACATATCACTGCAGGCGACAAGATCTTCACAGAGCGACTGGTGATCCAGCCCTAAGTGAGGCTTGGGCCTTTGCCTGAACGATCAAAAGCGAAAACCCTGCTCCGGAAACGGAGCGGGGTTTTTCGCTTTAGAAGGCGGACAAGGGCCACGATCCATACCAAGACGTTCAACGACCCATGGTTCAAGACGAAGCTCTGGTCCACTAACGGAGCATCGGTCGGAAGGACCTGTTCATGAAGAGCGAATGAACAAGGCCTGACGGCACCACTGCCAATGTGCGGAAGGTGTGTAGAGCGCATCCCAAAAATGTTTTTGGTAGCGAACGAGGAGGGTTTTGACCCCAGATGAGGCGCGAGACCGGAGCATAGCCGGTGGCGATGTGAGGATCGAGCAACGAAATATGGGCGCGGAAGACCTTTGTGTAGCCCGAAGGATAATTTTGAGATGCGCTCTACCATGAATACCGTTACGGACCAGTCCATGCCAGTTGCATTAAGGGTACTTCGAAGAACCTCGCTCCCGCTTCATCGGCACTATGTGCCGACCCTTCGGGCAAGCGTTCTCGTTCGGTCATCCTGCGTTGCTCCTCAGTCAGTTACCTGCGGGTAACTTCCTTTCGTCGCGCCTTGGCTGACCCGAACGATAAGCGCTTGTGCCATCGGTTCGAGGTTCTTCGAGGTGCCCTTAGTACCACTCACCCTCAAAAACGCAATGGCCTCAACGGATGTAGCCCGAATGGAATGGGGGCGAATACAAGATGAAGGGTTGGATCGATACAGACCAATTTTCAATAATTGGACAAAACGATGGGCCCTTGGATCTCCAATTTGGTCATTGATATTGCTCCAACCGGAAACGCGAAGTGAATGATCGAAAGATGAGGTACGCGGGAATTTGTATTGGTTGCCTCGTGTTGATAAAAATTTGATCGCTGTATTGTGTTAAAGTTCTCTATACATTAGGCCCGTCCATGAGCAGTTATCCCTTTTTCGACGAAGCCAGCTGTGCACTTGACAGCAACTATTGGACCAACACATTCCTCTCAAGATCCATCAACTTCTGATCCTCATCAAGTAGTTTTCTACATCCGTTCCCAACACCTTCCCTGCTCCTATTCAAAACCAAAACCAAGCAACGATGAACACATTCAACTCCGCTCCAATGCGCACTAGGCCTACCTCATGGTGGTTGAAGGCGTTCTCTTTCTTCATCTTGTTTGCTTTTGTTTTTGCACGACCGGCCAATGCGCAGTTCGTGATCATCGGTACCGATGCGGCGACCCTAGGTTCCTTCGATGGCAATCCCATTGATGATTTCTACAACTTCGATTACCAAACTGTCTATTTGGCATCTGAGCCTCCGCACAAGGGATGAGTCCTGATCGTACATTACGGCACTGGGCTTTTCCGTGGTCGAGGACAATGGTCCCGCCTTCACTATACAATAAGGCCGGAAATACGGCGGCCAGAACAGTGCAGCCCATGATGCTTAGCACTAATGCCCGTATTCGGGCCAGCGAGTTATGATGCCGTGGTGACAACCGCCGGCTCACACAAATACGACCGCCTGGCACACCGTTCGTCTGGAACGGTAGTTCGAATATCCTGGTGGACATTTGTACCGGTAGCAGTTCGATGGTTTTCGCATCGCCCTACGGCAAAGTCCGAAGTGCAGCTGTTACGGATCGGATCCTGCGCATTCGGGCCGATGGAGGTGGAACGCTTTGCGCGACCAGTACGAATACCACCGTTGCACTACGCCCGCAGATCAGGTTCAATTATACCCCGGGCACGTCATGTTCCAGCACCCCCGCTGGCGGACAGGCCGTGGCATCCGTAGCGACGGGTTGCGGTACGGTTGCGAGTTCCACGTTGAGCGTTACTGGATCAACCAGTGCTTCCGGCTTGACCTATCAGTGGTTCTCCGGTCCTATCGGTGGTCCGTACCTTACTCCTTTGGGCACCGCAACCACACAAGTGGTTACGGGCGTCACCACCAGCACGGGATATGTGCGTGCTACGACCTGTCCGAGTTTTCCAACCGCCTTCTTTTTGCCGGCAACGATCACGATCAACACCACGCCAACGGTAGGCGTAGGTGCTTCTCCTGTGGGACCTTTCTGTGCAGGCCAGACAAGCACCCTGACCGGAACGGGAGCGACCACCTATACATGGGCACCCGCAGCAGGACTTAGTGCCACAAATACAAATCCCGTGACCTTCACGGCGGGCAATACGACCACCTACACAGTAACCGGAACAACCAGCGGTTGCAGCAGCACGGCAACGGTCACGTTGAACGTCAATGGAACACCAGTAGTCAATTCCGTAACTGCCACGCCGAACCCGATCTGTGCGAATGGTAGTAGCCAACTGAATGTGAACGCTTCCGATCCAGCGACTGCTTCGGTAACTGGTTATGCATTTGTTGCAACCACCGGCGCATTGGACCCAATGACAGGAGCAACGGACCTTGGTGTTTCCGGCGACGATTCGCAATCCGCGATCACCAATATCGGGTTCACCTTTTCCTATGAAGCCGCGCCTTACACGACCTTCTCCGCAAACTCCAATGGAAGTGCGAGATTGGGTGCCGCTGTCGGTGCTCCCTTCCCCGGATATGACAATACCTCCGCATTCTTGTCAAGTACCCTTCATCCATTATGGGACGACCACAGTGCAAATTCCGTGTCAACCGTACTTATTGGCACCGCACCCAACCGGATCCGCATCATCAATCAGGACCTGAATATCTCCTTCGGGAACCAGGGAACGATGCAGATCTGGCTCTATGAGGGCTCGAATGTGATCGAGTACCGCTATGCAGCATCGACGGGGATACCGGGAAGCTCGACCATCGCGCTGGCAGGTGCGAACCCTGCAAATTTCATAAGTATTACACCACCGAGTTCCTCAAGCACCGTAGCACGTAATAACAGTGTGACCGGATGGCCAGGGGCAAGTGTGGTCTACCGCTTCACACCGCCCGTTTCCGTACTTTCAGCGACATGGTCCCCATCAACTTATTTGGATGACCCGAACATCACAAACCCACTGGCATCGAGCGTTGCTTCTACACAGGCCTACACAGTAACCGTGAGCAATGGAACGTGCAGTGCTGTAGGGAACGTGACCATTACCGTTAATCCAGCGATCTCCGGTGTTACGCTTACGCCCGTAGCGCCACGTTACTGCGCTGGGCTCTCTGTGATCTTGACCGCAGCACCGATCGATGGCGGTGGTCCTTTCAACTACCAATGGACGGACCCCAATAGTAATGCGGCGGGCACTAATGCAACACAGGTCGCGAACATCGCCGGGTTGTGGTCGGTGAGCATTACCGATGCCTGCGGTGGACCAGCGGCTACAAATTCCGTAACCGTGATCGAAGACCCTACCCTGTAGTGAACCCAACAGCAGGTCCAGCTTGTGCAGGTCAAAACCTCCAATTGAACGGTGGTAACAACGCTGGTGCGGGTGCCCTCTACGCTTGGACAGGACCGAACGGTTTCACCAGCGGTGCACAAGACCCTGTGATCAATGGGATAACGAATGCCGCTGCGGGGACCTACAGCTTTACAGTAACCTCTGCTGCCCCTGCGAACTGCGTTTCCGCCACGGGTACCGTGAACGTTAGTGTAGGTGCTTCTCCCACAATTTCGGTACCTGCATCTGCAACGCCGAATCCGATCTGTGCTGGTGGAAGTACACAGCTTAGTGTTACCGGAACCGGAGTTGGATACTCGGTTGCAACAACATCCTATGCGCCAACATCCGGTACCGGTGCTGCTGGTCCGGCGGGAGATGATGCGGTCCTCACCGTACCGATCGGTTTCCCGTTCTCCTTCTATGGTGCATCATACACTAATGCTGTGATCAGCACCAACGGATTCATTTCGTTCGATGCGGCATCAGGAAATGGATGTTGCTCTGGTCAAGTGATTCCGACGGATGTCAACACACCGAACAATTGATCGCCTTAGCATGGAATGACCTGAACCCCGCTGCTGGTCCAGATCACGTACTTCAACCTGACCAGCCCGAACCGTTTCGTGGTCAACTTCAATGGCGTACCCCATTTAGGTGGTGCTGGTACACCTATTACGGCCCAAATTATCCTGTACGCGGATGGTGCGATCGAGGTGCACAACACCTCGGGAGCCTCAGATGGCAGCAACCAGACCCAAGGATTGGAGAATGCCACAGGTACGTTGGCTACCGCCGTGCCAGGACGAAATGGTACTGTTTGGACAGCCACGAATGATGCCTACAGATTCACCCCAAATGCGCCTACTTATCTCTGGGACAATGCAGGCTTGCTGAACGACCCTACATTGGCAAACCCTGTTGCGAGCAATATACTTGGTCAGACCAACTTCACGGTAACGGCAACCATTGCGGGTTGCTCCGTGCAAAGCAACGTGAACGTTCTGGTTGATCCACCACCGGCCGCCACGGCCACGGTATTGACTGATTGTGGCAATGACCAGTTCAGCATTCCGGTCAACATCACCAGTACGGGAACTGCCGCTACCGCAGGACTTAGCTGGACAGTGAACGGAGTTGCCGGTGCAGGTTCACCGATCACAGGCTTGAGCACAGGCAACATCTCGCCCGATCTTGGACCCTTCGTCGCCACGGATGAAGTGGAAGTGACCTTGTTGCACGAGAGCAATGTTGCATGTAACCAAATTCTGGGAACCTTCTACTCAGGTTGTCCCATTGTTTCTGGACTGCGGCGTTACGACCAGCGATAGTCACTGTTATCGCAACAATGAAACACGGACCTATTTCTATGTGACACCGGTTTCAGGCGAAACGGTCACCTTAACTTTGCACAAGGTACCATCGGCCTGAACGATGCGGTGAACATCTACGATGGTGCCAACAGTTCCTTCCCGAGCTTGGGCGGCGGTAACTTCGGTGGTAACATCGGTGGAGCGAGCTTTGTATCCTCGGGTGATTCGATCTTCTTTGAGATCCTCTCGAACGATACCACGAGTTGCCAAGATGGTGCATTTGCCAGTAACCCAATAGCATGGACCGTACAATGCACTCCTGGTTGCCTCCAACCGGATGCATTCGCCAGCCCATTGCCGGATTGTGCGAACGGAGAATTCAGCATCGATGTGTTCCCCTTCAGCAGTGGAGATGGCAGCACGGGTGACGTGAACATCTATTACCAGGTGGCACCTGCTGACCCGGACACCATTCTGAACGTAGCCTTATTCACAAGTACCATACTTGGCCATACCCTTGGGCACGGTTGTCAACGTGACCATTGGCCATTCCGACTCCACTTCCTGCAACAAAGATCCTTACACCGATCACGGTTGGAGTAGCTGCTTGCCCGAACGACGAACCGTGTCAGCTCGTACGGCTCCGGTGAATCCGAATTACACCTGCACCCAGACCGTGACCGGTGCTTTGGGTGGCGCAACTGCAACGCCCGGCATCACGAACAACTGTGGAGGCATACCGAACCGCGACCTCTGGTATCGTTTCGTTACCACCTCTGTTGTTCACCGCGTGCAATTGCAGAACGTGTTCCCCGGTTCCACAGCGATGACCTTGGCAGCCTTCCGCGGAAGCTGTTCCGCGCCAGTGCCTTTGGATTTTGGTTGCAGTACGACAGGTACATTGAACCTTGTTGGTCTTACGATCGGAGAGACCATTCTCGTTCGTGCATACAATCCGAACGGTGCACCGCTGAGCAGCACCTTCAACTTCCGTGTGAGCGCTCTTACGTTGCGGTGGCGCCGGCCAGTTGAGCTTCGCTATTGGAAGCGGTACGACGATCGTAGAAGTGCTCAGTGCGACCAATGCATTGACATTGAACACATGGCAGCACGTGGCCGCGACCTATGATGGCACAACCAAGCTCATCTTCGTAAATGGTGTGCAAGTTGGAACAGCAGCTGGACCGACCACGCTCGCGAACACCCCGAACCCGATGTTGATCGGCGATTACGGAGCAGGCATTGGAACACGGAATTTCCCCGGTAAGATCGATGAGGTCCGGGTCTGGAACACGGTATTGAGCCCTGCCACGATCGCAGCCAACCAGAACACCAAGTATTGCGGTGGCGAGATCGGGTTGGCGGCGTATTACCAATCTGACCAAGGCACGGACAGCGGTGATAACACCGGCTTGACCACCTTGTTCGACATCTCTGGCAACGCCAATAATGGCACACTCATCAACTTCGCTTTGATAGGCCCAACCTCGAACTGGGTACAAGGCAAGACCGGCATGACACCATGCGCACCTTGCACAGGCACACCGAATGCGGGCGCGATCACTGGTGTGGCAACGATATGCTCCGGTGTTGCACATTCCTTGAACATCCAAGGCCAGACAACCGGAACCGGGATCAGCTACCAGTGGTACTATGGTCCAGTAGGTAACCCAACGGCCAACTTGTTGGGAACCGGCTTGGGCCAATCCACGGCGACCATTCCTGCAGGTACTTGGGAATTGGTCGTGGATGTGACCTGCGACGAAGGCCCGACCACTGTTACGACGACGGCATTCAACTTTGTGAAGAACCAAACACGAGTGCGATTGCCAGTTCCAATGCTCCAATTTGCAGCGGTGAGGACTTGGCATTGACAGGAGGTACGGATGTTGGAACGGTCTATTCATGGACTGGACCAAATGGGTTCACCAGCACCGTTCAGAACCTGAAGTATTATCGGAGCCACTCTGGCAGCCGCGGGAACATATTCCTTCACGTCCGCTCTGGCTGGTTGTGTTTCTCCGGTTTCGACTACCGCTGTAGCGGTGGGAACGAGCCCAACGGTCAGCATTTCCCCAGCGGTTGTAGAACTCTGCGGAGCGACACCGGCCACGCTTACGGCCAATGTCAGTTCCACCGCACCACTTGCAGCTGTGATCAGTGCAATGAGCGCAGGAAGTGCTACACTTTAGCAACCATTCCAACACCAAGTGGATTTACATTGGATGGTGGTGTCGCTGGCCCTACTATCAGTGATGGTTGCAGCGATATGTATGATGGTGGTAACCAATTGAACTCGAACTTGGGCGCTGCTATCTCCTCGAACAGCGCGATCCTTGTCGAGTGCAGCATTGGGTGGATCGAACTACTTCACACAATTGATCGGTTCCGGAGTATGCGGACCTACCGCAACTGCCTTCATTTGGGCAGGAGACCTTGCCGGTGTGAACACGTTGAGCATCACGGGTAACCTTGGCGCAGATGGTGGCGGTAGCCAGAACACGTCAAC
>JADKFY010000025.1 GCA_016717305.1 Flavobacteriales bacterium | reverse complement strand
GTTCAGGAAGGCACCGCTGCCGCAGGCGGGATCGCAGATGGTGAGGCTCAGCAACCAATCGCGGTACACATCGAGCTTGGTGTCCAGCTCTTGGATGGTCTTCTTCTGCCTGCCCTTGCGGCCCTTGGCATAGTCCTCATCGTTCAGCGCCAGCTCCTCCTTCTTCTCTTGGCACAGGCGCCCCACAGTATTCTCAACGATGTACTTGGTAATGTACTTCGGGGTGTAGAACACGCCATCCTTCTTGCGCTTGCTCTTCTTGGCATCCACCGCGCGGCCTTCCAACTGGGCGGTCACGTTCTCGATCTCGTTGAGGCTGTGCTCGAAGATGTGGCCGAGGATGTTCACGTCCACCTCGGTGCTGTAGTCGTACTTGCTCAGCGTAAGCACATGCGGGTGCAGCACGGCGTCCGTGATGTGCACATTGTCCAGCAGTTCATCAGGTTTGAAGAGGCCACCGTTGTATGCGAAGATGTCGTGGTGCTTGCCCTTGTGCCCGGTGTTGAGGTAGCCGAAGTACTTCTGGAAGCGGTCGTACAAGGGGAAGTAGGCATCGAGGTCCTTGAGCTTCTCCCATTGGTCGGTGATCTCGCGAATGCTATTCGGCGGCAGCAATCCTTTGTCTTCACTAAAGAGCACAAAGAGGAAACGGTCTAGCAGTTTCTGGGTCTTCTTGTACAGCAGCAGCTGGTCATGCTCCGGATGGTTGGTGCAGAGGTCCTGCCACAGCGCGTTCTTGAATGTGCTGTAATCCTTGTACAACCGCTTGGTCACCTGCTCTTCCTCTTGCAGGCTATCGGCCTTCACCTTCTTGGGCAGTCCGCCCAGCAGGTTGTCGCGTTGCAGGCAAAGCCACAGCAAGGCGAAGTCCGCAGCATTGAGGGTGAACAGGTCGAACTCCAAGTGGTCCACCGCATTGTCGATGAAGAACCGCAGCTTCTCGAAGTTGCTGGTGACCACGTACACGCAGTTGGTGTGGTTGGCCTTGTAGTTGAAGGCCTGCGTGTTGATGGTGGCGAGGTCGGTGGTATCGGTGCCCTTCAGTTCGATCACCGCGAGCGCCTTTCCATTTTCAAGGATGGCACCATCGGCCTTCTTGCTGCCTTTCTCGTTCTTGAATTCGCTGGTAAGCTCATAGCCCTTCTGCGGGTTCAGGGTGTACCCGAGCACGTTCACGAAGAGGTCTCGCAGAAAGCCTTCTTGGTATTGCTCTTCTTTGGCCTCTAGGATATTGGCCTGTATGGCCGCATCGTGGAAGTGTGCGGTGAAGGTGGCGTAGGCGGCTGCTATGGCCTCTTGGTCCTGTTGCTTAAGGTACTTTTTGAGGACGGCGGATTGGAACAAGGGCATGGTCGGTGGTGAAAGTAGGTAAGCCGTTGCTTGTTTGTTAGCAGCCAGCGGCTATTGGCCTCTTAGTTCAGGCATCTAAGTATTTCAGCTTCTAAAGCCAATAGGCCAGCGGCCCAACAGCCAACAACCGCCAATTGCCAAAGGCCACTAAAGCCAAAGGCCCAAGAGGCCACTAAAAGCCACTAGGCCACAGAAACAAACAACCAACCGCCCAGCACCAAGTGGCCAAGGCAAAAGGCCACCCCCCCCCCCCCCCCCCCCCCCCCCCCCCCCCCCCCCCCCCCCCCCCCCCCCCCCCCCCCCCCCCGCCCCCCCCCCCCCCCCCCCCCCCCCCCCCCCGCCCGGCCCCCCCCCCCCCCCCCGCCCCCCCCCCCCCCCCCCGCCGCCCCCCCGGGCCCCCCCCCCCCCCCCCCCCCCCCCCCCCCCCCCCCCCCCCCGGCCCCCCCCCCCCCGCACCGGCCCAAAGGCCAAAGGGTTGCTGGATCGTCCGGGTCACGGAAGAAGAGGTTGAGCAGGTCGGAAAGCCAACGCTTCAAAAAGAGGCCGTTGCGGCGGGGTGATGCCCTTTGGCTTCGCCGTTTAGCTTTGCCACCGAACGCACTTCAAGGTTGGCAGCTCGTGCCGCGCCAGTATACCCACGAGCAGGCCTTGTGGTGCGTTCGCTATTTGGGCTCTGTGTAAGGCACTTTGTAACGCGGCCAACACGCCTTTAAAAGTTATTTGCAAGGCCAAGAACTAAAAAGGACCACAAAACCGATGTCCGGTAGGTGATAATTGTGCATCCGCCGGTTACTTTCGTTGTTCCGATACACAGCCACTTGCCCACGCCACGGATACGCCTAGCCATTGTGGATGACCACCCCTGCTTTCGCCGAGGCATGGCGTTGATATTTGGGAATGTGCCCGAGCTGGAAGTGGTTCTAGAGGCGGCGAACGGGGTGGACTATGAGCGGAAAGTCGCCGAAGTAGGCCATGTGGATCTTGTGCTGGTGGACCGCTACATGAAGGAACGCGACGGTTTCGAGACCATCCGCTGGATCGGTCGCCACCACCCGCGCACCAAATGCATCTTTTTCAGTTTCCAGACCGACCCCTGCATTAACCGCCGCGCCATGCGCGTTGGTGCGCGTGCCGTGCTGAACAAGACGTGCGACTACACCGAGTTGATCCGTGCCATACACAGCGTAGTGAAGAACGACTTCTACTACAACGAGGAGGTTACCAAGGCCATGCGCCTGAGCTGGGAAAATGAAGCCTTGCAAGAAGAACGCGACCTGGAAGGGATCGTGGCCGCGATGACCGTGCGCGAAAAGGAATTCATACTGCACTACGCCCGACTCCCATTCCCGACCATGAAGCAGATGGAGGACAAGCTGGGTCTTAAGTACAACGGCACAGAAGACTTGCGAAGGCGTGTGGTGGAGCGCACAGGTTGCAACTCGCGCGAGCTGATGATCGACTTTCTGATGAAGACGGGATTGAAGTGAGGGGGGGCGGCGAGGGCCGTGTGCGGTTACCGAATGCCCATTGCTTCGGCATGGAAGTGCACATTGCATGCACTGGAAAGGCTCCCCTTATAAAGGAAGTATACGCAGCGACCTTGCCGAAGGTTCCTGTACCCGTGGCCCCGGGCCGGTTGGCCAAGCCACGGCACGGCGTACCAATGCCCTACAGCATGTGCCCTGTTCAGCGGGAAACATGATCAACCGTGCTCTACACGTGTATTGGTCAACTGGCTTATGGACGGGTTGGCCGACACACGACGGCCAGGCAAGCCTGCACCCGACCGATGGGGTCCTTAGTAGTGACACTGCGGCGAGCAGCGGTACATGTGCCGCATGGCAATTGAATGTTTGCAACGGTATACCAACCCATGGACCAGGTACCTTTTCTTGCGCTAGAAGTACATGTACCCATGCCACAAGTACATATACCTGCGCCACAAGTACATGTACCAACGCCACAAGTACATGTACCTACGCCACAAGTACATGTACCAACGCCACAAGTACATACACAAGTACATGTACCAACGCCACAAGTACATATACCTGCGCCACAAGTACATGTACCTACGCCACAAGTACATGTACCTACGCCACAAGTACATATACCTACGCCACAAGTACATATACCTACGCCACAAGTACATGTACCTACGCCACAAGTACATATACCTGCGCCACAAGTACATGTACCAAAACCACGCGGAGCAGTTCCTATTACTGTGGTCGCATTGTTTTCTGGAACGGTTGGTACATCACGACTCCAGGTAGGGGTCCCCCCGGTATACCGGGGGGATATCGTACCCCGGTATACCGGGGCATCCCGATCCTTCATTGCCTTGGTTACGCTTAACGGACATAACCAACGCTTTTGTGGGTACAGCCTGAAAGGCCCTCAACAGATGAAGAAAGTATGGTATGGAGTAAAACTGGGACATTCCCGCGTGACCTTTGTGGCTTTGGTCGATAAAAGCCGCACGAACATCTCCAAGCTCACAGGCAACGCCGCATTTGCGACACCGAACCCTGCGCTTGTAGCCTTCACCGCCGCCACGGACCGCCTTGATCGGCCATCCAGGGCTACAACTTCAGCCGGAGCCGGTTGGATAAACAGGACCGCGACATCGCCTTCACCGCACTGAAGGACATGCGTTCCGATCTTGGGGGCTATGTACAAACGACCAGTGGCGGCGATGCCGAACTGATCACCAGTGCAGGCTTTGAAATGGAAAAGGTGCGCGAGCCGCTGGGCTTGTTGTCCGCCCCAACGGATGTGCGTGCCGTTGCATCCCTATACCCTGGCAAGTTGTTGCTCCGTTACAAGGGTGTTAAAGGTCGCTTGGTCTATGAGGTGTACATCTGCAGCGGCGACCCCAAGGTGGAAGCCGATTGGAGCCTCTATACCAGCACGGGCAAGAACAGTTTGAGCATAAGCGACCTGGAGAGCGGTAAGGAGTACTTCTTCCGCGTGCTGGCCCTGGGTTCCGCAGGTGCAAGCCCCGCCAGTGACGTTACCAGCGCAAAGGCCGCATAAGCGCACTGCGCGTTCCCACCTGCGGAGAACAGGAACCTTCTTCAACCTTGTGAAAAGCCCCGGCCGTTATGCCGGGGTTTTTCACGTTATAGTGGTATGACCCGTCCTAAAACAGGTTTACAGTTTTGGGTTGATGTCCGAAGATAGGCTGACGAATTGTGGCAGCCTATTTCAGGACAAGACTAGAGCACTGCGGAGGCTTGTCGTTGAGTAGCGACCAATGTTCACCCTGCGGGGGTCTAAAGGTTTCATCGATGGTCCAGGACGTTGAGGCTGCAAACTAGCGCGGTTGCAATAGCGCGTGGCTGACCGTTGTCAGTGTCTCCGACCCACGTTCGTGCTAACCTTGCAGGGAGAGCATACCGTAGACCCGAACGCAACACCATGGCCAAGAAGCGAACCGCGAAGACCAGTACCGCCGGGCAAGGCATCGGGCGCAGCGCCATCACCGGCCGTTCCATGAGCGTATCCGCCGCCAAGGCCCACAAGAAGACCGCCATTGTTGAAGGCAACCGAAAGAACAAGAGCAAGTAACCCACACACCTCATCATCACACAACTCCACCCTATGAAACACCTCCTGCTAGCCCTGCTCTGCCTTACTGCCACGTTCCGTTCCGTGGCACAGGACGAACCCGCCGGACAAACGCTGAACGCCATCGTCACCTTCCAGGTGAGCGGAATGGACGAAGCCCTGTGGACCAAGATCAGTGCCCGCGTGGCCAAGGACCCCAACGCCAACGTGGAGTATTCGTGCACCACCACAGGCATCATCGTGTTGCGCCTCCAGAAGTTGACCGTTACGGAGAAGGCCGATGTGATGGCCATCGTCAAACGCATGATGCAAGAAGCCGGCGTGAAAGGCCAGGTCGAATTCTTGGACGTACATGTGGAGCCGGGGTTGGGTAACCGGTGCTGAGCCACGTTGCCGCGCCCGCACTGCGTGTGGTCAAAAGCTGCACCTGCGGGCGCCGCTTTTCGGGACCAATTCCCCTTGCCAATTGGTTTGGTTGCAACCGGACCTTTCACCATCGCCGCAGGCATATTGGCGGTGGATCCTTTCGTTGTCGCGCGCTGAAGGATCGGTGTACATGGTCCCAGGTGGTTGCCTGACAACGATCATCTTCATCCCTCGTTCTGGTCCGTAGGTTCGCACACCTCCCCATGCCATGGCACACATCCTGATCCCCACCGACTTCAGCGTCGGTTCGTTGAACGCCTGCGCCTATGCGCTGGACCTCTACGGCGGTGCCCTCAACACCTATACGTTGCTGCACTCGTACATGGATCCACTGCCCGGCTACGCGGCCATGGTGGACATGACCAGCGTGCTCTACGCTTCGTCGGTGGAAGGGCTTGCCGAATTCACCACCCGGTTCAGGGCCTTGCGCAACGGTGCCGATGCGCTGGTGACCACCGAGGTGGTCTACGGACCTTTGGCCACATCCCTGCCCGGGGTGTGCAAGCGCCGGAACATCGACCTGATCGTGATGGGTACGCAAGGCGCCACTGTTGGCGGTACCTTGTTCGGCAGCAACGCGGGTGATGTGGCCAAGACGAGTAACGTGCCGGTGCTCATCGTTCCCAAGGACGCCAAGTTCGCGGGCCTACAGCACATCTTGTTGGCCGATGACCATGTGCGGGTGGAGCCTTTCGCCCTTCGGCTGCTCGTGACCCTTGCCCGTGAACACGGCGCGGACATCACCATCGCCCACGTGCTGCGCAACACGGCCGAGGAACCAGACCCGCAGGTGGTGGCCGACTACGACGAGACCTTCCTGCACGTGCCGCACACTTACACCGATGCCCTGGGCGGCGATGTGGCGCAAGCCCTCAACCAGGTGGCCGAGCGCGACGCCATGGACCTGGTGGCCGTGCTGCACCGCCACACCGGTCTCCTGGACGGGCTGTTCCATGGCAGCGTAGCCAAACGACTGGCGCTGCAAACTCGCATCCCGCTGCTAGTGCTGGAGCATTAGGGGGGCGGGGACCATCGGTAGGTCTACGGACCGGTTCAGGACATTGACCTGTCCTAAAACAGGTTTACAGTTTTGGGTTGATGTCCGAAGATAGGTTGACGAATTGTGTCAACCTATTTCAGGACAAGACACTCCCTTCCAGCCGTACGATCGGGTTCAATGACAAACACCCACCTGCGCTGGATCCATCGTGGCTTCGGGGCTCACGTACGGGATCCCGAGCTCAAGACCGCGGAGGATCATCAGGACCGCCACGGCACTCACGAGGTAGGGCGAAACCTTTCGGAGGAAGGGTCTGACCCCAGCGCCCACTATTCCGCCGCCCATGCGGATCGCCACCAAAGCGGGCCATGTCCCCAGACCGAACAGTACCATAAATGCGACTCCGGTGGAAAGTGAGCCGGTCGCGGTGGAACCGATCGCCGCGGCATAGACCAAGCCGCAGGGCAACAGGCCGTTCAATGCCCCCGTGAGGAACAGGGCTTCGGGTGCTGTTCGCCGCAAGTTCCGGGCGAGCAGGCCACGAAAGCGGCCAATGAGGATCGAAAGCCGACCCTGTGGCATCCAACGCTCCAACACGCCAGGCAACGCTACCGAGACCAACAGCACGGCACCCGCGATGATGGATACACCTTGTTGTAGACCGGCCAAGCGAAGGCTGGCCCCGAATGCACCGAAGGCAAGGCCCAACAACGCGTAAGTGAAAAGACGTCCGCTATTGAGAAGAAGGGTTGAAACAAGACGCGCACTCCAATGTGGAGATGGCGAAGGCACGGCCAAGGCGATGGGGCCACACATGCCGATGCAGTGCGCGCTGCCCGCCACTCCGAGCACGAAGGCTGCGGCGAGCAGGGGGTTCATGGCACAAGGAGTTTCTCCTCTGTGAAGTAGCGTGTACCATCCACCGTCCACTCCAGTGCTGCATTGTAGCGGCCGGGCCACAGCCCCATTTCGCTTCGTTCGAAGATGCCGGTCGTGTTCACCGCGATCACTTGATCCGCCCGTGGGTCGTTCGGGCGCAACAAGGTCAATTCGCCGCTGATCGTCTTCCCATGGAACTCTTGTGGGAATTCCAACCGAAGTTCGCTCGCGGTAACGATCATGTGTACGGGAGCCGAAAGAGCGTTCGCACGCGCCGTATGGTCGATGCGTTCTTGGAACTTCAATTCCTTTTCATAGTATTCTTCGGTCACCAATGAGGAAGGGTTACGCGATGCCATCACCACGAACCAAGCCATCATGCCCGCGAAGGCGATCAGTGCCAAAGCCAGTCCTTTTCCCCAGTTCATTTGTTTCCGGTTGTTATTGGGCCTACGAAAGAGGTGCTTACCTCTTCCAACAGCTCGTCCCCACTGTAGATGCCGACCACCACGTTGGTCTTCATGCCCGTGAGCTGGTCCTTGGCCAGTATGATGAATGCTTCACTGCGCCCGAGCGCTCCACCTTTCAGTTCGAGGGTCTTGCCTACGAGTTCCAGATCGCCTGTCACGTTCATCAATTCCAACCGCAACGGCATGTCGTTCGGTGTCTTGTTCACGGTCTTGATCGCGTAGAGGTTGCTGATGCGACCATCTTCGCGGGTCTGGTAGAGCATGCCGGGTGTTCGAAGGATGGTCGTATCCGTGTCGGTACGCATGGTGATCAACGTGGTAAGCGCTGCGACCAGTATCATCAGAACAACCGTGTACGCTTTTAGCCTTGCGAATTGAACCGGAACGGCTTTTTGTCCGTGATCTCTTCCTCACTTGCATAACGGATCAAACCGGTCGGTAGGCCAACGCTGGTCATCATGTGATCGCAGGCATCAATGCAGGCCGTGCAGTTCACGCATTCCAACTGGGTGCCATTGCGGATATCGATGCCGGTGGGGCATACGTGTACACATGCACTGCACGAGATGCAATCCCCTTTGCCCGCTTCGCTACGGTCTTCACCCTTGCGGAAAAGACCGCGGGCTTCTCCACGTTCATGGTCATAGGCGATCACAATGCTTTTGCGATCCAAGAGCACGCCTTGCAAGCGACCGTAAGGGCAAACCGTTGTACAAGCCTGTTCCCGGAAGAACGCGAAATTGCCATAGAACGCACCGCTGAACACGCCCATGGCAAGCAGTCCGCCCCAATGTTGTGCCATGGGTTCGCGCACGATGCGGAAGACCTCGTCGCTTCCGATAATGTACATGAGGAACAAATTCCCGATCAAGAAGCTCAGGGTGAAGAAGATCACATGTTTCAGTGTTTTCTTACCGATCTTGGCATTGGTCATCGGCCCATTGTTGAGGGCTTTCTGCTGCTTCCAATCGCCTTCGATCGCATACTCGATCCGGCGGAAGACCATTTCCATGAATACCGTTTGCGGACAGGCCCAACCGCAGAACAGCCTGCCGAATGCGACCGTGAACAGGGCCACGAAAATGATGAACGTGAGCACGCCGAGCACGAAGATCAAGAAGTCCTGCGGCCAGAACACCTGACCGAAGAAGACAAAGCGGCGTTCCACCAAGTTGATCATCAACAGTGGTTCGCCGCCGATGCGAATGAACGGACCTACGAACAACAGGACCAATAACCCATAACCGAACCATTGGCGCCACCGCGTGAATTTTCCGGAAGGCTTCTTGGGATACACCCAAACCCGTTTTCCATCCTTGTCCACCGTGCTGATGGAATCGCGGTAGCTCTCGTCCCGTTTGATATGTTGGGGCTGAGGGGCCATCAATTGTTGGCCAAGCGCGCGGTATCGGCTATCGTTGTTGTGGAGTCGGTCGGTACCGCATCGTTCGTTCCTTCCTTCCAGAGCTCACCCTGTGGCGCTTTTTGAGCAGGACCACCGGTCCCTTTCAAACTTAGGATGTAGTTCACTACGGCCGCGATCTCCATCGGTTTGATCTGCGCTTTCCAGCTGATCATCCCTTTCTCCGGCACGCCATATTTCACCGTCTTGAACACATCCTTCACATCTCCGCCATGCAACCAATAGGCATCTGTCAGGTTCGGTCCCACCGAGGTTTCTGATCCCGCGGCATCCGCACCGTGGCAAGGCGTGCAATACTGGGTGAAGATGGCCTTGCCGCTCGCCAGCACCGATGGGTCATCCATAAGGGTGACGTTCGTTTCGTTCACCGCCGTCTTTTGTGTTGCCATGTAAGCGGCCACATCGACCCTGGCTTGTTCCATTTCCTGAGCGTACTCGGTATCCTGGTCCGGCACCACGTTGATCACATGGACATTGATGAGGTACACCACGCTCCACGCGATCGTAAAGTAGAGCAACCACAACCACCACGGTGGTAGAACGTTGTCCAGCTCACGGATGCCGTCGTATTCATGGTGCATGAGAATGTCCTTCTCCTTCTCAAGCGGTACTTGGCGGGTCAACCCCTTCATCACCTTATCCAGCCAGGAAGGGCCTTTGGGCGGTTCCGGTGCAGCTTCGACGAGATCGCTTCCCGTGATCACTTTGGTGAGACCACGGAGCACGCTGATCTGTGCCAACACGATCACGAAAAGGAAGATGTTCAGACCCGTAAGCAGCCAGAAAAGTTGGTAGTTGGTTATCGTGCCTGAATTGTCCACATAGGCCTGCGCATTGGCTTCTGGTGCCAACAAGAGCAAGAAGGGTAGGAGCACCGCAGCTTTCCCACCCTTGCCGGACAACCACTTGACCCATGCACCCGGACCCGCCATGGTGCGCATGATCCCCGCCATGGCGAGAATGAAGATCACTTGTACCACGGCAAGGGCCAGCATGGCGTAGATGAGGTTCGTATCCACCTGCAACAGCGGCTTGATGGGTGCGGCCATGGTCTCTGCACGAAGGGAAAGCGGTGCTAGGGCCAAAAGGGCGAGCAGGGCCCGCGATAGTGTTTGGAGGGTGGTCCGATCAGTTGGCATGTTGAAGACTGTCGTTGGTATGTTTATCCTCTGCAAGGGGTAAGGCGGTCATGTGGGTGATGTGTTCTTTGCTCACCGTTCGGAGCCACCATAACATGCCCAGGAAGAACGTGAAGAACAGAACGAACGAGATGGCCGGATACAGGCCGATGCCGGCGATGGTATCCATGTGGTGCTTGATGAACTTGAGCATTGCGGATCAGGGGTTGGCCGGTTTCGCTTCCACCACTTCCTTCGCCTTGATATCGGTGCCCACGCGTTGGAGGTAGGCGATCACGGCGATGATCTCCATTTCCTTCTGGGCCTCGATGCCGTCCTTTTTCAAGGACGCTACGATCTTGTCCTGTTGTGCCGATAGGTGGTCGTTCGCATGCGCAGGGAAGTCCGCTGCATAGGGAACACCCATGGTGCGCATGGCCTCGATCTTCCGTTTGGTGGTGGTGGTATCCAAAAGGTCCTCGAACATGTGCATGTACGGTGGCATCAACGAGCCGGGGCTCATGCTCGTGGGGTCGTACATGTGGTAGTAGTGCCAACTGTCCGGGTACTTGCCGCCCACACGCAACAGGTCCGGACCGGTGCGCTTGCTACCCCACTGGAAGGGGTGGTCGTACACGAACTCTCCCGCCTTGGCGTATTCACCGTAGCGCTCGGTCTCACTACGGAACGGGCGCACCATCTGGCTGTGGCAGGTATAACACCCTTCGCGCACATAGATATCGCGACCATGCAATTCAAGGGGAGTGTAGGGTTTCACGCTGCTGATGGTCGGGATGTTCGTCTTCACCAGGAAGGTGGGTACGATCTCCAACACACCACCGATACCGACGACGATCAAGCTGATGACCAACATCTGAATAGGGCGACGCTCGATCCAACGGTGCCAGTGACCGGATTCCTTCGCTTGATCCATTTTCTCCAAAGGAGGAGCTTCGGCATCTTCGTTGGCGATCAACTTCCCGGAGATCACCGTCTTGCGTACGTTGTAGACCATCAGGAACGCACCGGTGAGGTAAACGCTACCGCCGATAACGCGCAGTACGTAGGCCGTCTTGATCTCCAGCAGTGTGTCCAAGGAAGTTGGGGTACATGAGGAAACCATCCGGGGTGAACTGCTTCCACATCAAGCTTTGGAAGAAACCCGCGAAATACAACGGCACCGCGTACAGGATGATGCCCAGTGTGCCCAACCAGAAGTGTGCGTTGGCAAGCTTCACGGAGTGCAATTTGGTGCCGTACATACGGGGTACGAGCCAATACACCATACCGAAGATCATGAAGCCGTTCCAACCGATGCCACCGATGTGGACGTGCGCGATGATCCAATCCGTGAAGTGGGCGATCGCGTTGATGGACTTCAAACTGAGCAAGGGGCCTTCGAGCGTGGCCATGCCGTAGCACGTCACCGCCACCACGAAGAATTTCAATACCGGATCTTCACGTACGCGATCCCATGCACCACGCAACGTGAGCAGGCCATTCAGCATGCCACCCCAACTGGGTGCGATGAGCATGATGCTGAAGACCGTTCCGAGCGACTGCGCCCATTCCGGCAAAGCGCTGTACAGCAAGTGGTGCGGACCTGCCCAGATATACAGGAAGATCAATGACCAGAAGTGGATGATGGATAGCTTGTAACTGTAAACCGGACGGTTCGCAGCCTTGGGCAGGAAATAGTACATGAGCCCGAGGAACGGAGTGGTGAGGAAGAAGGCCACGGCGTTATGGCCGTACCACCATTGTACCAGCGCATCCTGGACACCTGCATACCAGCTGTAGCTCTTGGTCATGCTGATCGGCAGTTCGATGCTGTTCACGATATGCAGCATGGCCACGGTGACCCATGTGGCGATGTAGAACCAGATGGCCACGTACAAATGCCGTTCGCGGCGCTTGATGATCGTGCCCATCATATTGATGCCGAACACCACCCAGATCAACGTGATGGCGATATCGATAGGCCACTCAAGTTCGGCGTATTCCTTGCCGGTGGTCATGCCCAAAGGCAGTGTGATCACCGCCGAGACGATGATCAATTGCCAACCCCAAAAGTGGATCTTGCCCAGCATATCGCTGTACATGCGGGCCTTCAACAAGCGTTGAAGGCTGTAGTAGGCACCAGCGAAAATTGCATTGCCAACGAAGGCGAAGATCACCGCGTTCGTGTGCAACGGGCGCAACCTTCCGAAGCTGCCCCAATCCGCGAAATTCCATGAAGGCACCACCAACTGGATGGCAGCGGTAAGGCCGACCAGCATGCCGACGACACCCCACATGATGGTGACGAAAAGGAAGTTCTTGACGATGCGGTTATCGTACTGGAAACGTTCGATCATTGATCCGACGGATTAGCTCCTCTCTCCTTTGGAGAGGGGTTGGGGGTGAGGCTGTTGGGAGCAGGGGGGTGGTCATGCAACATGCGCACGGCCGGTGAACGGTCATCGTCGTACTGCCCGCTACGTACGGCACGTATGAAGGCCGCAAGGAAAACAGCGGCTACCAAGGTGCTTGCAGCGATCAACAGGAAGATGACGGACATCAGTTCTGTGGCTTTCGGCTGCGAAGGTGATGTCGAGCCCCAAAGTGGAACATGAGTACGGTCAGCGTGGAACATGACGTTTGTCAGTTCTGCTGGAAGGGTCCACGAGGCACCTTGGAACGGTCACTTCGGGGTGAATGACGAAACACAGCGTATGATGGAGCACCTATCCGATCGAATGGGGCACTCAGTAACGGTTACGTGAACCCACTTGGTGCCGCGACTTTCAGTAGGGCAGTGAAGATGCTGAAGGGGTTTGGATCGGACCAGCGCCTCCTTATCCGATCGAGAGCAACTTTCGCACTGGAAACAGAGATCGGCCCAGCCTTTTAGGCCTACTCGAAATACTGCGTGTAGGAGTTGAGATAGCTCTTCATCTCAGCCAGTTGGGTTGTATCACCGGCATCGAAACCGCTCAACCGTTGATGGATCGGGATCAAATAATTGTGCAGTTGGTTGTGCGCCTCTCCGGTCATGGTGCAACGCTCGAAGATCAGGGCGAACTCATCTTCAATTGCCGCCTTCGCTTCTGTGGCGGTGACGGGGGTAGCGATCTGCTTGTCGATCAATGCCACCATGTTCGCAATGCCTGATGTGGTCTCGGGGTTCGCCTTCCAACGCTGCCCGTTCTCCAAGGTGACCTTAGGCAGCGAAGGTGTCTCTGCTTCGTCGACGCGCTCATGCTGCGCAGGAACAGCGATCACTTCTTCTGTGCGACCATCGTGTTCGGACTGATCGCCACAACCCCAAATGGGGAAAAGGGTGATCGCAAAAGTCCAATAAATGAATGTTCTCATGTGCTTCAGTTCTCGTGTACCGCTCAAAGGTCCACAAGATGAATTGATCAATAGCTGACGAACATCACCCGCATTTCGAACTGCCGCAACTCTTGCACTTCAGGCAGCCCTCCTCGTAGTACACACCTTCGCTATCTCCGCAATCCTCGCACTTCCTTCCGCTTGCACTTGTGCCATTCGCGATGTGGCGGGAAGGCCTCGCCACCCGTTCTTCCAAGTGTTCAGCGTATCGTCGTACAGGTTGAGGTTGGCCACGGCATCACTACGTGGGGCACGGAAACGCCTTGGCGCAGCATGCCACTGATCAGTATGGCGTAGTTCCAATACTCCTTGTCGAAGCTGCGGCTCAGCCCTTGGATCGTAACACGGTAGTCGTCGGTGTCGGCGTACTCCAGATCATAGATGTTCTTGCCCGAGCGTGCATCCTTGCGTTTGTTCACCCAGCCCTTGTTCACCCAGCTAGGCAGTTGGAACACGCCTGTGGCCTTACCTGTGAAGATCTCGTAGGGCTTGCCGTTCATTAGTCCCACCACGGCGATCCACGGCTCCAATTCGTTGTTGAAGCGTATCACATCAGCTTCCAATACATCCGGACGTTTCGCGTGGGAAAGCGTTGCGTCCTCTTTCTTCTCGGTGGAAACAAGTACTCCGCTGCGTGACCCATCGCGATAAACAGTGACGCCTTTCAGTCCCATGTGCCACGCTTCGCGATAGATGCTGCCGACCAGTTCCGCACTGACATCCGACGGCAAGTTGATCGTGCTGCTTATGCTGTGTGTCGTGTACTTCTGTACGGCCGCTTGTAACACCGTGAATTCCTCCCACTGATCGCCCATGGCATCGGTGAAGGTGGCGAGTTCCTTGGGGGCGTTCGGGCCAAGCTTCCGGCGACGTGTGTAGCCGAGCATGTAAACAGGCTCGATGCCACTGCTGGTTCGCGTAAGCAGGCTCAATGTTCCAGTGGGGGCCACTGTACTGATGCTGATGTTCCTACGACCGTGCTTCATCATCCGCGCATGCAACTCGGGCAGTTCGGTGGAGAGCATCGTGACGAATTCCGAGGTCCGTTCCACAGCAGGATCGAAACCGACGAAGCTTCCGCGTTCGATCGACATGTCGATGCTGCTGTTGAATTCCGCTTCGCACTTGGTGCGCATGATGTGCTCCGCAGCTTCCACCGCTGCATCGCTATCGTAGGCCAGGTTCAGCGCAGCAAGCGCATCGGCCATACCTGTAAAGCCAAGGCCGGTGCGGCGTCCCTTGCGACCGGTATCACTGAGCAGTTGCCATGTCTCGCGCTCCACGCGACGCACGAAATCCGGTTCTGGATCGCTGTCGATCTTCTTTAGGATCCGGTCAACCGCTTCCAATTCCAGATCCACCAGATCATCCATCAAGCGCTGCGCTTCGTAGGTCACTTTCGCCAAGCGCTCATGGTCGAAGCGTGCAGTGGGGGTGAAGGCATCGGTAACGAAGGAATAGAAATTGATCGCGATCGACCGGCAACTATCGCCACCCCTGCATGGCGATCTCGCCACACGGATTGGTGCTTTCGTTCTTGAAGCCGGGATAGACCGAGGAGGTCGAGTACGTGTGCTGGCGATCCCAAAGATGATCCTGGTTCAGCACTGTTGTGCGCGCATTTGATCAATGTATCCCATAACTCACGTGCCTTGACCTTCTTTGTCACTTTCGGGTCTTGCTATCGATGGGCCAACGGTGCGTGTGCTCGGCATCGGCCTCCACGGCTTGCAGAATTCATCGCTCACCCTGACACTGATGTTGGCTCCGGTCACTTTCATCAGATCCTGCTTGATGGTGATGAAGTGCTCCACATCCGGATGTGCGATGTCCATCGTGAGCATGAGTGCGCCACGCCGCCCTTTCTGTGCTACTTCACGTGTGGTGTTGCTGAAGCGTTCCATGAAGGACACAGCGCCGGTGCTGGTGCGTGCAGCATTGCTCACTTCGGCACCTTCGGGCCGGAGGGTGCTTAGGTCGAAGCCAACACCACAGCGCCGTTTGAAGAGTTGCGCGAGCTGTTGGTCGTTGCGGAAAATGCCACCGTAGCTATCCACCGGAGCTGGGATCACAACGCAATTGCTGAGCGAAGCAAGTCGCGTATCATCCCCCAAGGAAGCCATGACACTGCCTTGCGGCACGATGTCGCGGAAGCCGTCGAAAAGTTCGAAGATGCGCTCTTCATCCAATGCCTTGCGCTTCTTTCCATAGGTGGAAAGCAAAGCCTGCTTCTCTTGTGTGAGGTCCATAGCTCCGCTCGATCCGTGCGAATTCGCGGGCCATGCGACGGTGGTATCGGCAGGGATCGAGTTCGGTCAGTTCGCCCTTGGAATTTCGCAGGGCATACTTGTTCATCCATGTGGTGGCAGCGAGCTCGTCGTTCTTGAAATAGTCCATCGCGGCAGCGAGGACCTGCACCTTCGGGAGCGCATTGCTGCGCTTCAGTCTGGTGGCTGCGGACATAGCGGTTACCTCGTCAAAAAGGATGGCTTGCGACATGGTCTTGGGATGGTTCTTTGCGGGATCTCAAAGCTGCAAGATCATGTCGCTGACGACGGTCAGTTCAGTGATCGATATCCACAGCGTTATGAACGATGGACCATCGCCATCAGTGGAACGCTGATGCATACGGATCTTCAGGTAGAACGCGGGTAGGAGAGGAGATGAGTATTTTTCCAGACCCTTGAGATCACAACCATCAACGTTCGGTATCCCGACCCGTCATCCCGGCCTGCTTGTTTCGGACCGGGGCGTTTTCCGTCCACTTTTTCCGTCCAACAACAAAGGCGCCCGTACGGACGCCTTTGCTGACTTTCACCGTTCCAAATCCACCACAGAACGGAACAGCGGTTCTTTCACATCAGATCATTCTGCAGGAGGGAGCAGAACTTTATCGATCACCACGACCAATCCATTCGATGCGGGCACGGAGCCCAGCACTTTGGCATCATTGATCATCACTGTGCCGTCCTCAGCAACGGTGAATTTCACATTGTCGCCGTTCGCCATGCCGACAGAGCGGCCGTTGCTCATGCTCTCAGGTTTCATGACCCCTATGGCCACGTGGTATTCCAGAATATCCTGTAGTGTCATCTTGTTCTCTTCCTTCAGGAGGTTATCCAAGGTCCCTTCTGGAAGTGCAGCGAATGCGGCATCGGTGGGTGCGTAAACGGTGAAGGGTCCAGCGTTCGCAAGCACATCCTCATACTTCACATGTTGCACCGCAGCCACCAAGGTCTTGTGGTCAGGTGAGCCTATGGCAATATGTACAACGTCCTTGGCGGACATTTCATCCACAACAGAAGCTTGGCCACCGGCAGGAGCTTCAGTTTCTGTGGCAGGGCTGGAAGCCGTTTCGTTCGCTGCGCCACCGCAGGCGAACAGCACGGGTATCAACAGGAAGGGCAAGGCTCGTTTCAATTTGCTACGTGTTGTCATGGGCTGATGGTTTCGGTTTCATTGGCCAAGATCCTCCGATCCGCACGAAGCAGGAATGACCTTGGTCAGCAAACCGATCAAAAAGCGCGAACTGCTGCTCCGACAATGAGCATGGCCACCGCGATCGTGGTGATAAACGCCACATGCAACGCCATCAAAGGAAGTCGCTCGGGGGTCAACCGTGGAATGATGCGCAATCGTGCATGTGCGCCAATGACCACCGTAGCGCCCAACAGGATCAATTTCAAGCAACGATGGAATGGAGCCGATCGCTAAAGTCGAATGCGTCCAGGATGCCCGGCACATAACGGTGCGCAAGCCAAAGCCCGGATACCACTTGAAGAAGTAAGGCTGGAATGCCGATCCGTTCATATCGCTTCTCAAATGTGAGAATGATACTCGGGTCATGTGCTTTGAGCGCCCCGGGCAACACACCGAAGAGAAGAACAAGATGCCCCCCGACCCATACGGATGCACCAAGCAAGTGAAGGACGAGCACCGTGAATGCCATCTGCGTTCAAAGGTCCTTTCTCTGGAAGGTCCGGAACGAAAAGAGCGTTGGACCGAAGAACCAAAGCAGGAGCACCACAGCTGCAACCGCGATCCCGCCCAAGGAACCGAAGAAGTGCTTGTAGATCGCACCGCTGTAACCCATCATGGCGGCAAGGTCCACTTGCAACATCACGAGGATGCGCCCCATATCGACCGGATTGAGGGCGGCCAAAGGCACTACGTAAGGTTCAATGGGGTGATCGCTGAAGGAGAACATGAGCGCCATCAACAACGCATCGTAGACCAGCACGAAGAGGAACCACACCGTGAGACCCACGCCCACACCACGTGCCTTCTCCCGTTGCTTCAAGGCGATCAAAAGGCCAAGCGCGGTGAAGACCAACACCAACCCGGAACCGGCAAGTGAAAGCATCAAAGCCGCCAAATTCGGCAGATGTACGATCAAGGGAAGGCCCAAGCCGAACCCCTGTGCCACAAGCAATGCCGTACACAATGCGAGCAACTGACCCGCCAGGATCGAACGCCTCGCTATCGGCTGCACGGCGAGCAATTGTGTGAATTCCAAGGAATCGTAACTGTAAACGATGGTGAAGACCAAAGCGATCAACGGCACCAAGGCCATTACGACCTGCACCAGGCTGAGCAGGGCTTTAGCAGGGTCATCCTCCACAAAGAACAGGCCTTCAGCCACGAACAACATGAGCAGCGCGTAGCCCAGCACAAAGCGGTTCCGGGCCAGGTCGATCAGTGTGTACTTGAAGACTTTCAGCATGGTCGTACTCCTCAGGTGGTCCGTTCAAACTTCCGATGTTCACACATTCATTCCCGCAGCCAGCTTCCGCTCCAACAACAACGGCAGGGCCTTTGCCAACCGTTGCTGTCCTGTGCTTTGCAGGATCTCATCCATTGGAAGAATGAAGCGTAGCTGTCCATCTTCCAGATAGGCGATGCGATCGGCCAGCGCTTCCACCTCTTCCATCAGGTGTGAGGTGATGAGGACCGTACCTCCCTGTTCTCGCACTTCGGCAGCATGGCCCAGGACCTTGCTCGCTGAAACGGGATCCAACCCGGCAGTGGGCTCGTCCATGACCAAGATCTCCGGCTTGGACCGTAATGCCAGTACGGCACTCACCTTTTGCCGGGTACCACCGCTCAGGTCACTAAGGCGTTTGTCCAATTGTTTGTCCAGCCCAAGTTCGTTGATCAAGCGATCATCGACCACAGCATCGTTCAACCCGCGGATATCGCGCATCATATCCAACAACTGCCCAATGGTGAGGGCTGCCGGGAACTGCGAGATCTGTGGCATATAGCCGATGGATCTGCGGTAGTTGGGATCCGTACCGATCACTTCGCCGTTCACCGCTATGCTCCCTGTTGTTGGACGCACGAGCCCGAGCAGACACTTGATCAACGTGGTCTTTCCGGATCCGTTCGGCCCGATGATCATCACCACTTCACCGGGATGGAAGGCGACGTTCAGCTCGCGCAACGCCCACAACTTACCATAGCGCTTACCCACATCGGTGAAGGTTATCCTTGGTTCAGCCATGGTCCATTTCGTTCATTTCATTCGCAGATCGAACGGGGATCGGCACGGGTGCTTCATTTTTGCGGAAAGTGCCTACCCATGGTTGTTGCCGTAGCAGCGGGTGTTCATCCTTCAAGGCGGCGGGCGTCAAGGTCGGGAGCAGACGCTCTGCACGATCCAGCAATGAGACGAAGAGGCTACGTGAAAAGACCATGGCGTAGGGAATGCGTTCCACCAACAACGCAAAGAAGCCCAACGGCCGGTGTGGCGTGTCCCCAATTTTGTCATGGTCCAGGTCATAACCCACATAGCGGTCCCAATAGTTGCGATCCATCACGTTCTCTTTCAGTTCTCCGTTACTGCTCAGGTCGAAGGTATTCCCGATGAACGCATTGTCCTGGAACGTACAGTACAACGCATTCGCGAACAAGCGCAGGGCCCAGCCATTGTTCCTGAATTCGTTGCGTTCCGCGATGATCCTGTTGCAGCCGTCCACCATCAGGCCGGTGGTGTTGTCCATCATCAGGTTATCGGTCACTTCCCATCGTTGATCTCCTTCAGCAGCAGACCATATGCACTGGCCCCACGATTCGATTCGAATCGGTTGTGGCGCATGATCATGTGATGTGAATACATCACCGCCACGCCTGCGCCATTGTCACGGAAAAGGTTCCCGATGTACTCGTTCCGGTGACTGAACATGAAGTGAAGGCCGTAACGGATATGCCCTGTACTGATGTTGTCGAGGATATGCGAATCGGTCACGAATTCAAAGTAGATACCGTCGCGATGGTTCCGCACGGTATTGTTCCGGATGGTCGCGCTGTTGCATTTCCACAAGTGGATGCCATTTGCCATTTGATCATCGCGCACGTTGTGGCCCACGATCGTATTACGCTCCACGACGGCCCCTTTGGAACCGCTGAGATAGATAGCGAAGAAGCAGCCGTCCATGAAGTTGTTCCGAACTATCGTATTGCGGCATTCGCTGGCTTTGATGCCTGCGTTGTCCTCCAAGTTACTGATCTTGCTCCCGCGAATGGTGAAGCCGTCGATCGTGACATCATCGGCTTTGATCAGCAGCACTTCACCTTGTTCGTCGCCATCGATCACCGCACCATCATGGCCGATCAACACTACGGGTTTCTCCACGGTGATCGTTCCTTCGTGTACCTCGCCGTGAACGTGTATGGTGTCTCCGGGAGCCGCGTTCGCCAGAACTTCCTTCAAGCTAGGGGACCCGCCGCCATGGTGATGCCACGATGCTGCAAAGGATGCATTGCCCGCACCGATCTGGAGGAGAAGAAGGAATGCTATGGACCGAAGGTCGATCACGGCTTCAACACTTCGCGCAGTTGTTTCCAGTCCAGCTCCTCTCCACCCTTTTCCTGAAGGGCGATGGTGCGTTCTGCTTCGGTGGCGAATGCTGCGGCATCACCGCGCATGGGGCTTCGGAATCCCGGCCCGTTCACATAACGCGCTGTGGTGGCATCGATGAGCACTCCTGGGCGAGCATGATCGCAGACGTACCAGTTGGCCACTTGGCTTTCTGCAATGGTGCCGCTGCCCACATGTTGGATCATGCAGCCCACATCATCGAACACATATTGCCGACCTTTTAGGGTTATGATCGCTGCGCCGAATTGCCGATCCACCACGTTCATGCGGCAATGGGCACATTCGGCATGGTCGAAGTCGATGCTCGGAGTCGTCTGTCCGCAGGAGAACAAGGCCAACGACAGGAAGAAGAGCAACGTTAGGGGAGAGGGAAGCAGGTTCTTCATTGTGGTGGATTTCGTGTATTGCAATTTGCGGATCTCGAATTCCGCGGGCCGGGGATCAAGCGATCTTTCTCGCTTTTCTTCTTCGGAACATCTCCCGAAGCTCCAAGAAGTAAACTACAGCGAGCATTCCCATGACACCGAAGAGTATCCAGCCTCCGATGTCAGGTGTCGACCATGCATCGAAATTAAGCAACTTCTTATGTCCGATAAGCGGTGGTTGGTAGGCCATGCCTTCCACTTTAATGGCCGCTCTTGGGTCCAGTTCATGTCCATAGCTATAACCCCATTTCCACATATCGTACAATGCCCATAGACCGAAGAGTGAGAGCGTGATGAGGCCCGCGAACAAGCCTTGACGTTTTCCCCAAAGTGCGGCGAGCACACCAAAAATGGCCAGAACGATAATGATCTTCGGGAGGTAGGTGAACTCCGGGAACATCTCATCGTGGATCGTCGCCATGCCGATGTAATGGTTCAGCCCATTGATCTTTTCGGTATCGCCAGCGAAGTGGTCCGCGTAGATCTGGATCGCTAGACCTTCCGGATATTGCGGGGCCTGTAGATCGATCCGCCAAATGGGCGTGAAAAGGATCACGAGCAACAAGAGGGCTGCCACAGCGATCATGACACGGGAAATGATCTTCATTGGTTGGTGTGGGATAAGAAATGAACATCCGCCGGCACAAGAGTTGAAGTGCTCCTTGTGGACCGGCGGATGTCAACGGTTTCGATCACGATCGGCTCACATCTCCGCGTCCACGGAAACTGTTTGTGCTGTAAGTGGTACGTTGCTGCCTGCAGGTGATACGCGCACATATCCGCTCATCTCCTGGTGCAAGGCGGAGCAGAAATCGGTGCAATACATAGGCCACATGCCAACCTTGGTCGGGACCCACTTCAGGGTTTGTGTTTCTCCAGGCATCACCAATAACTCAGCGTTGTTGGCGCCTTTGATGGCAAAGCCGTGCGGCACGTCCCAGTCCTGTTCCAAGTTGGTCAAGTGGAAGTACACCTCATCACCGAGCTTCACACCTTCGATGTTGTCCGGGGCGAAGTGGGAACGGATGCACGTCATCCAAACATGGACCTCCTTGCCTTTGCGCTCGATCTTGGTTTCCTTCTCACCCTTGGACACGTATGGGTGCTTGTTCTCTTCGATCTTGTAGAATTTCACCTCCCGTGGTGTCACTAGTTCAGCAGGGATGGCCTGTGCATAGTGCGGCTCACCAATGGTCGGGAAGTCGAGCAACAGTTCCATTTTCTCACCCTCGATGCTGTACATCTGCGCGCTCTGGGTCAACTCTGGTCCTGTTGGCAGGTAACGATCCTTGGTGATCTTGTTGTAGGCGATCACATACTTACCCCACGGCTTCTTGCTATCGCCACCAGGAATGCTCAGGTGACCGATGCTATAGTAGGTCGGTACGCGGTCAATGATCTCCAGCGACTCCACGTTCCACTTCACGATCTCGCTGCTCACGAACATCGATGTGTAAGCATTTCCCTTGCCGTCGAACTCCGTGTGCAAGGGCCCGAGACCGGGCTTCTTCACTTCTCCGTGCAGCACGCTTTCGTACTTCAGCACAGGGATGCCGGCGAATTCACCTTCAAAATCCTTGTCGGCAATGGCCTTCTGGATCTTATCGAACTTGAAGACCGGTAGCAGTGCTGCCAACTTGCCACTGCCAACGATGTAATTGCCAGTTGGGTCCACATCGCAACCGTGCGGTGATTTTGGGCAAGGCATGAAATACAACAGACCGGGGTGGTCCTTGGGGTCGATCTGTAGCACGTCATCATACACGGTGGATTCGCTGCTATGCGTTTCCTCGTTCCACCAATTGCTGTAGTGTTTGCCCGGTGTGCGCACACCCTTGCCGTCCTTAACAAGCTGCTCGGCCAATTTCCAGTTCACGGCCATCACGAAATCCTTGTCCTTTTGGCTGGCGTTCACCTCCAACAGGCTATAGGCTTGCTCCGTGTTGTAGCAGCTGAAGAAGAACCAACCTTCGCTCGGTCCTTTCCCGCATGGCTCAAGTCGAAGTTCACTCCAGGGGTCTTGATCTGGAATGCAACGCTCATCTTGCCGGATTCTGGATCCGGATGGATGAAGGAGATCGTTCCTTTGAAATTCTCCTTGTACGTGTTGATGGATACATCACGATCGGCTTCTTCGCCCATCGGCACACTGAAGCGGGTGCCAGCCACAACGTATTCGCTGTTCCCTGTAGTGAAGGGCGAACTGTGGTTGCCCGCACTGTTCGGGATCTCAATGATGCTCTTTGTGCGGAACGTGCCCAGATCGATCAATGCGATGCGTGGCGTGTTGTTACCGTTGATGAAGCACCACTTACCGTCGGGCACACCATCCGTTTGCGAAAGTTCGGGGTGGTGTGAATCGTCCCACGGGATGTGGCCGTATGTGGTATTCAACATGCCTTTGGTCTCCTCGGAGAAGCCGTATCCGGATTCGGGGTTCACGGAGAACACCGGGACCACGCGCAGCAATCTGCCGCTGGGGATCCCATACACTGCAAGTTGACCACTGAACCCGCCGCTTACGAAGTTGTAGAACTCGTCATGCGTACCGGGTTTCACGTAGACCTTGGCCGCAGCATCGCCGGTAACAACGGTCTTTGTGGTCCCTGGCCGACATCCGGGCAGGCTGTTCATAAGGAGGAACGCGCCTCCTATAACGCCCAGCATGGTGCCGGTAAAGATCAGTGGTCGTTTCATCGTTCGGTTCGGGTTGGTTCGGTTCAAAGGGTTCGTTGGAATTCCAGCACCTCGCGGCCTTCTTCCTTGGTAAGGCCTTGGTTCGGCATGCGTACCAAGCATTCTTCTAAAGATTTCTGAGCTTCAGGATCGCTCGCAAGCATCACATCCACATTCAGGATCATGTTCATGATCCACTCCGGCTTGCGGCGTTCGGTGAGCCCTTTCCAACCGGGGCCCACGATCCTGTTGGGACCCGTGCTGTGGCAAGCTTGGCACTTCACGTCGTAGATCGCCTTGCCTTTTTCTACCATTGCTGGATCGATATCTCCGAGGGTGATATCAGCTGCAGTGAACATGCCCGAAAGGTCCTTGCTCTCCGTTGGCGCGGTCTCTGCGGCACTTGGCATGGCACCGGGGGGAGTTGAAGGTTTCTTCTCTTCCCCGCCACAGGCTGCTAGACCTGCGAGCAATGTCAGTGTGGCAATTGTGATTGTTTTCTTGGCGATCATGATATCTAGTTTTGTGGTGAATGTTGAGCGTGACAAATGTCAGCGGGTAAATCTATCCAAAACCTGATGTTTGTCAGCGAATTCGATGATCATTGCCATGAACCCGAACATAATCACAACGATCAAGACCGATCAGATGCGCCACTCCGGATACAGGATATGGTTCATCGTTTCGATGTTCGATCTGTTCGCAGCCGCGATCATTGGTGTGCTGTTGCGGGCCATGTACTTCGTGGAGGTCCCCTTTGTCACATTCCGTCCATGGCTGCATGGTCATTCCCACACGGCATTGCTGGGCTGGCTCTTCATAGGGACCGTGGTGTGCTTGCTGCACGATGGTGGTCTTGGTCGCTTCACACCGCGTATGCGATGGTTGCTGATCGGCTTGCAGGCGGCAGTGGTGTGCATGTTGATCGGTTTTCCGCTGTGGAGCTACAACGTCATTACGATCACCGGTTCCTCGATCCACATGGCGCTTGCCTTCATGGCGCTGGCCACGTTATGGCAGGTAAGCCGCTCTTGGCCGAAGCAGGGGAGCGGCATGCTCACGCGTGCGGCGGTGGTCATGTTCATCCTCTCCACCTTGGGCGTTCTTGCTATCGGCCCGATCATCGCCACCGGCAACCAGGGCAAGGAGATCTACTACTGGTCGGTGCAATTCTTCCTGCACTTCCAGTTCAACGGCTGGTTCTGGTTCGCGGCCATGGCCTTGGGCGCGCGTTGGGCCGAACGGCAAGGTTTCGCTTTGCAAATCGATCGGCTAACAATGGGCTTGTGGATCGTTTCCGCAGTGCTCACTTATGCGTTGGCGATCGCGTGGAGCGAACCGCTGCCCGCCGTGTTCGCAACGGTCGCCGTGGCCGTAGCACTGCAGGTATGGGCAGCGTGGCGCACCTTCGGGATCCTGAGGCGGATGCACAACGTGGCCTACGAACGGATCCCACGAGCAGCACGCATCCTGATCGGCGTGGCCTTGGTGAGCATGGCCATGAAGGTGTTGGTGCAGGCATCGGTGGCGATCCCATCGGTAGCGATCATGGCACTGACCATTCGCCACTTCGTAATGGGATTCGTACACATGAACACGTTGGGTGTGATGACCATGCTCTTATGCAGCTACGCCATCCTAAGCGGTTGGTTCGATCTCAAACGGGGATCCATCCGGTGGGGTCTTGGGTTCTTGGTCGCAGGCATCATCACCAGTGAACTGCTCCTCTTCGTCCAAGGAGGCTTCTTCTGGATCGGTCTAGGGATGATCCCCGGACACTACGTGCATCTGTTCGCCGCATCGTTCCTGATGCCGATGGGTGTTGTGTTGCTGCTTATCGGGAGTTTGAAGAAGTGATCTGTTGAATGGCCTAGGACGTATGCGTTGACAACTTCACTACTTCACCTTCTTGGCCGCCAATCCTACAGCCACCGTTACGAAGCCGACGACACTGACGGAACTCAAGGGCATCAATATCGCTGCAAAGAGCGGCGTGAGTTCTCCGGCGACGGCGAACGAAACCCCAACGAGGTTGTAACAGAGCGAGATCCCCAGGCTGGCCAATACGATCCGCCGTGATCGCCGGGCCAACCGCAGGAACTCCGGCAGGCGCGTCACGGCTTGCGCATCCATGATCGCATCGCTCGCTGGGGTTAGTGCAGCGGTGGTCTCCGTAACCGTGATCCCGACGTCGCTTTGGGACAAGGCACCAGCATCGTTCAAGCCATCGCCAACCATCAGCACACGGTGACCACTTTGTTGTTCGTGAACGATCGCATGGGTCTTGTCCACCGGTGAACAATGGGTGCGCACGGTTGCATCCTTGAAGGCATCAGCGAGTTCGGCATCCACTTGGGCGTCGCCGGTAAGCAAGGCCACACGTGTGTGCATCCGCAGTTGTTCCACGGCATGTGCGATGCCCGTACGTGCGCGTTTGCGGATCGCGAAATGGCCCAACCACACACCATCGATCGTTACGTGTACATGGGCTTCACCATTGGACCGGTCGGCTTCCGTTCCGCCGCAAAATGCAGCAGATCCAATGCGCACCGCGTGTGGGTGCATCGTTCCTTGGATGCCAGCGCCGGCGGTTTCGTGAACATCGGTGATCAAATTTCCCGTATGTCGACGCAGTGCGTCGACGCTACGGGAGCGTTGATCAGTATCCGTTGTTGTTCCGTTGTTGCGTAATTCCTGGGTCAACACGGCACTCAACGGGTGGGTACTGTTGCGCGACAAGGCTTGCACAAGCGCCTGTTGTTCAATGGTCAGGTCCTGGCCGTGCCAGCGTACCTCATGCGCTTCGCGGGCGGTCAAGGTCCCGGTCTTGTCGAACACGACAGTATCCACATGCGCCATGCGTTCCACCACCTCGGCATCGCGCAGGAAGAGACCTTTCTTACCCATCAGTCGTATGGTATGGCCGTAGGCGAATGGCATGCTCAAGGCCAATGCACAGGGGCACGCCACAATGAGCACAGCGGTGACCACGGGCCACACCAGTGCCGGATCCTTGCCCCACCAATAGAGTGCGGCACCTGCGGCGATCAGCAGCACTGCGATGGTGAAGCGGCGTGCCACTTGGTCGATCAACTTCGGCATCGCAGGTCGGTCCTGCACCGAAGCCTGTTCGGCCCACAGTCGTTTCAAACGGCTATCGGCGAACGTGCGCAACACCTCCAGTTCGATCGCCGCACCGCGCTGTCTTCCGCCAGCCTTCACCGTATCGCCCACTTCCTTCCGTGTAGGCAACGGTTCCCCAGTGATGAAACTGTTATCGATATGTCCCGTGCCATCGCGCAGCATGGCATCCACCGGAACAAGCTCCTGATCGCGCACCACGATACGATCGCCGGGTACGAGGTCGGCCACCTTCACGGGCACTTCTCCATCTGCTGTTCTACGCAAGACCACCAGTGGAAGGAAATCCTCCAAGGCACGATCGAAGCGCAACGCGCGGTAGGTGTATGCTTGGTACCAACGACCGATCAACAGGAAGAAGAGGAGGCCGGCGAGCGAATCGAAATAGCCGGGACCATGATCGGTAGCCACCTCCCATAAACTGCGCGTCCACAGCGCCACAATGCCGAGGGCGATCGGCTGGTCGATGTTCACGGTGCGCGACCGGATGCCCGCCCACGCACTGCGGAAGAAATCGGTACTGAGGAAGAACACCACCGGCAAGGAGAACAGGATGGTGAGCCATTGGAAACCCGTGCGCAACCCCGCTTCGGTGTTCGATCCCAGGTATTCCGGGAAGCTGAACATCATGGTGTTGCCGAAGATGAAACCGGCCACACCCAAACGGATGTAGAGCATGCGCGGCACCTGCCCGGTCTTGGGTGCGGATGCAGTGAGCTGCGGGCCGTAGCCGATCCGTCGCATCAGCTTCACAAGCTGACCGAGCGGTAGCCGCTCTTCGCGAAAAGTGATGGAGACTTCCTTATTGGAGAAAGACACGCGCGAACGGAGGATCCCCGGCTCCATGCGGTGCAGGTTCTCCAGCAGCCAAATACACGAACTGCAGTGCATTTGCGGCACATGGAAGCGTACACGCGTTATGCCCGATTCGCTGAATTCCACAATGCGTTCACGCACTTCCGCGAGATCGAAAAGTTCCGTGCGTTGCTCATCCACGGAATTGCGTTGCTTCACGCCCGGCTTACTTTCCAACGCATAGTAGTCGCACAACCCGGCTTCATTCAGCAGGTCGTAGACCACTTCGCAACCCTGGCAGCAAAAGTCCTTGTCGTCATGAACACGGTGGTCTTCCACACACGGATCTCCGCAATGGTAACAGTTGACCTTGGTCAGTTCGCGCACGGACATGCCGCAAAATTCCAGCGGAATTGAGGGATGGGAGCTGACGATCGTCAGTTGGTCCAATCGAATGCCGGATCACGAAAAGAAGGGAGGCGTTCAATTGTTCGCCACGCGCTCCAACCGCGACCGGTCCACAATGCGGATGTCCCGTGCTTCGCTGGCGATCAATCCTTCGTCCTTCATTTCGGTCAGGCAGCGGATCAGTGATTCTGTGGCAGTGCCAACGATCGAGGCCAGCTCTTCACGACTGATCTTCACTCCCAAACCCGCACCATCGCCGGCGTACCGGTCGTGTACGCGCAGCAGTGCTTGGGCCACGCGTTGGCGCACACTGGCGTAGGCGAGTTGTAGGAGATGCTGCTCCTTTTCCTTCACATCGTGGGCCAACATCTTTATGAACCGTATGCTCACGTCACGATCCCTGTACATCAATTTCAAAAGATCCTCTTGTGGGATCATGACCACCTCACAGGGTTCCATGGCCACGGCGGTATCCTGTGCTTCGCCGTTCTCCAGCAGCCCCATGTACCCCAATAGGTCGCCAGCGGTGTGCAGGCCGGTCACGAATTCCTTGCCGTCGTTGTTGATCTTGAAGGTGCGCACCTTACCCTTCACCAGGTACGGAACACTTCGCAGTTCATCCCCTTCGTGGAAGAGCGCTTCCTTGGCTGCAACCTTGCGCACCTTACGATCCACGCTGAGGTCCTTCAAGGCGTCGATCCCGCGTGCTTGGTCAAGGAAGGAGTTGAATCCTTCATATCCAGTATCAAAGCCCTTGCGGAAGAGCTCGCTGCGTTTCAAACGACTTTCGATCGCATTCAATAGCTCACTTTCCTCAAAGGGCTTGGTCAGGTAATCATCGGCACCAAGTTCCATACCCCTGCGCACGTCGCCGCGCTCGGCCTTCGCACTGAAGAAGATGAAGGGAACATCTGCAGTGGCCGGGTCGCGACCGAGCAGATGGAGAACGCCGTACCCGTCCAATTCAGGCATCATGATATCGCACAACACCAGGTCGGGCGTGCTCTTCCGGGCAAGTTCCACACCGCGCCGGCCGTTCTCGGCCTTAACAACACCATAACCGGCGATCTCCAGGATCTCGGCGGTGTTGTCGCGCATATCGGCGTCGTCTTCGATCAGTAGTATGGTGTTCAATCGTTCCATGGTTCGGTCGTGATCGTGGTGTGTTTTGGAAGGGTTGCAACAAAGACCGTATGGCCGGGTTCGCTGGTGAAGGAAATAGTTCCGCCGAGCAGTTCAAGGTAGCGTTTCACTAGGTTCAACCCCAGTCCAGTTCCCTGAACGGTCATGACATTCCCGCCCCGGAAGAAGCGTTCAAACAAATGTTGCTGGTCTTCCGCCGGAATGCCCATGCCGTGATCTTCAACCGTGATCTCCAAGTTCTGCGCATTGATCTGTGTTCGCAAACTGATGGCCCGCTGCTCGGGTGAATATTTCACGGCATTGGTGACCAAGTTGGTGATCACGTTGCCGAGCATGGCGCGATCCGTGGAGACCAAGCGCTCATCACCCGAATGGCCGTATTCGATGGATTGGCCGGCCTTGGCCAGCCCGCGCAATTCTTCGATCTGTTCAATGCAATGGTCCACGATATCGAATTCGCACGGCTTGATCTGTACCGCCCCCTGATCGATCCGTTCCAGGGACAGGAACTCGTTCAACATGGCGGTCAGTTCGCGCACCTTGGTCCGTATGCGTACCACGTGTTTCTCCACCTTTTCATCGCCTTCGGTGTAACGGCCGATCAGGTCAACACTGCTCATGATCGTGCTTAGAGGAGTGCGGAATTCATGGCTTGCCATGGCCACGAAACGGCCTTTCAATGCATGCAGCTCGCGTTCCTTGATCAAGGCGGCACGAACGCTCTGTTCGGCGGCGAGCAACTCTGCAGTACGTTGTTCCACACGCTGTTCAAGTTCCTCGTTGATCCGTTGCAGGTCTTTCTCCGCTTTTTGCCGCAGTGTGATGTCCGTCACCAGGCCCATCACGTACAATTTTCCTTCCACCTTGAAGTGGTTCAAGCTGATCTCCACCGGGAATGTGCTCCCATCCTTGCGCGAAGCCCACAGGTCCATACCAATGCCCATGCTCCGTTGAACGGGTTCGTGCGCGTAGTCGGAACGGTGCTGTGCATGCCGATGCCGCATAGCCTCAGGCAGTAATTGGTCAACGGACCGGCCGGTCAATTCATGGTCCTCGTAGCCGAACATCTCCATCAAACGCGGGTTGCACAGGAGTATGCTCCCTGTTGTATCCACCACCACCAAGCCTTCCGCCGCGGCGGTGAAAAGCATTTGGAAAATACGGGAGAGGTCCGTGCTGCCGAAACCACTTTGATCTGGTGCCATGCGCGCCAAGTTACCTGCAACGGGGATCATGTAACCGGTCCGACAGGTGCGAAGTACGAATGTCCGGTGCGCTCATCGTAGATCCGCCACCGGCTCATGGGCTTGGTGTAGAGGTTCAACGTGATCGCCCGCCCCGGACCATAATTGATAAAACGGTGTATGGGGTCATTGGCCGTGAACTGGACCATCTGTCCCGCAGGTCGGTGTAGTTCAGCCGTTCGATCGAGGCTTCCATTCGGCAGTTGGATGAACCGTTCCTCGACCACCTCACCCAGAACAGGTTTGATGAACGCGGTTTGGCTGTCGTAGTCATGGATGCTGGTACATTGCCCGATCTCAAAACAGACCACGAGCAATTCGAACTGATCATTGCGGTAGATGCACGTCCGGGTGTAATGGCGCTCGTTCCAATTGCAATACGGCTCCAGATCACGGCTGGGCTTCTCATACCGCTGCAGGATGGTGCCGAACGATGCACCATCGCGATCGCGCAGGAGTTCTTGGACCAATTTATGGACGGTCGGGATAGGGGTAGGGGTCATGGCGGTCCGTGCGACTGCGAATGGACAAACCTATTGGTGGGGCTGGGTTGGGGAACTGACGATCGTCAGGGGAGGGAGGTGCTTCGAGGTACCCTGAAGCACCAGAACAAGCGCGACGCGTATATCCAGAATTGGTGGGATGCAGTGAACTGGGATGCGGTGACGGAACGGCTTGGGATAAGCAGGAACTTGATCGAAGGTCATGTGCCACCCTATGATCGGCGCACCGTGCAAGCACCGATCACGCTTCGACAAGGCACGGGCCACGGGCCCAACGTCGCGTGGTTCAAGGACCCTACCGGGAATATCCTTCGCTCATTGAGGAGTAGGTGGTTGTAGGTTACCGTATTGCAGTTCCATACCTTAACGGGTTCTTTAGAAAGGACACTGCCGTTCGTAAGCCAAAAGCGCAGGGGTCTCTAAGACGGAGAACTTGCGCGGGTTTGAAAGCCTGCAAAGGGTTTACATGATAGTTCACCAATCCAACGGCAACTCGCCACGAGCAAGATCGCTATTGGCTTGGGTTGAGCCAACCCTCAGTACCCCCGTGATCACTCCATTCTTATCCAAAACAATGCGTCCATCAACAACGACGGCACGCACCGCGCGATCGATCTCGTCCATATCTGAAGAGCAATTGGATCTCAGGTGTTCTTTGAAGCTAACCAATGTGCGCCCGATGAATTTGCGCATCACCGAGTTGCGGAAAAATGACCCAGGCACTGTGTTGGTGGCATCCGGCGTGTTCAAGTAAGTCTTGGAAGACAAGCCGATAAAGCCACCGCGGATGAATGTGAATGTTCCTCCCTCTACTAGATGGAGATTCGTTCTAATGCTGCTCGCGTTGGTGGTTGGCCTATACTGCCGCACGGCATTCGTTAAATGGTTGATATGTAACGGCACGTCCGACTTCTCCAAGAGGTCTTCCACTATGGAACGGATGGTCCCGCCTTTGATCTCTTTACGCTCCTTTTCCCATGTGCGAAGACCGTAGGTGCTTGTGCGACCGAATGAAATGAACCGTGTGGGTGCCTTAACAACTACAGCACGCACAGCTTCTTCGTTCCAATCGCGCTCGGGATCAAATACACGAAGTCGTTCTACCAGTGTTAGAACATGGGTTGGTGCATTCAGCTCCTCTAGCTCTCCAGCGACGACCTGCTCTCGGGTTTTCTGTTTGCTCGCTCTCAGGTAGAATCGCCCTTCATCGAAACGGACATCCTCTGCTAAACATCCCATCAGCGGGCCCATTGCTTCAGATAATTCCACGTCCAGCGCAGTGCCACCCGAGAGCTCGCTCAACTCATGCACCGAGTCATTTGTTCTGTCCATGGACAGCAGATCATTAAAGTGCGCCAGCATGGAAGTGAGGCTATCTGCGCTATCAGCACGAAGGAGTACTGGCGTGGTCGCATCCAGGTCACGAGCAGTGGGTCCCGGCACGCCCATTTTCGTCCAGGAAATATGGACGTATTGTTTATCGGAGATCACACCAAGTACCTTGGCGATGAACCACTGCGACCATTCCACCTCGAGATCCGCATTGATCAAGGCAGTCACGCTCGGTGTCACAATAAAAGCAGGACCGGCCAATTCAACGGGGGCCAAGTTGAAAGGCCGAGGAAGTTCATCCGTGAACGCGAACCGCGCATCGAATTCATCCTCCCATTCGCTTATCAGCTGCCGGACCCTTTCACGGGTAAGTTCCATTTGGCCCGCTAACTGCTTCAGCTTACCGCGCTCCGGGGTGTACTGGGTATACGCTATAACGGAGTTCAATCGGGCTCCTTTTCGTTGACCCCATACACCGACCATCGCCCGAAATAAACGCAGGATGCGCACTGCGGCTGCATCATCCAAAATGTCCTGTACTATGATCAGCTGGGCCTCATCCTGATCGAAATGGTGCCGAAGGACATTAAAGACTTGTGCTGCAGGTGGACCGATCGGAGATGGTGAATGAGGAGTTGGGCCACCACCGATGATCAACCGCTTGAATTCTTTGAATTCCTCGACAGACTTCACACCTGCATTGCGGACCTTACGAATGTCCAATCCCGATAAGAGGACTTTGTCCAGGATCGATTCCGGCAGTGTGTCCTCAAGAAAATTGTCAAGCACATTTCGCAACCTAACACTGAGCCTGGGAAACTCGCGTCGGATATCCGCGAGCATGCGATCACGGTCTGTCATGACCAAGGCACTAGTACGCTGTAGATGTGCCTCTGCTTTTGGCTCACGTAATAGCCCTATACGCATTTCAGCAAGCAGTATTACATCTCTAAGTTCAAGGTCGGTCAAGCGACCACAACTATTTAGACCCTTGAAACCGCCAAATCGTGTATTATACGCGGCTATGTCGGCCAGCGTATCCAACCCGTTCACATGGCAAATATTCTTAGCCCGCACCGAGAGCCCGAAAAGCAGGTCCAACTCATCCAGCGAAATTTCGCTCGCATGTCGGTCATGCTCGGCTTGAACATGATCACTCGGTTCCTCGCTCATGACAATTCCAGCTTTTCCTTCCAGCGTTTCCAGTCCGGCATCACTCTATCAAGCAGTGCAAAGTAATTCGCGCTGTGGTTCGGGTGGACCAAGTGGCACAGCTCGTGTATGACCACGTAATCGATGCAACGGCCCGGCGCCTTGATCAATTCCGGATTGAGCATGATCCGGCCTTTAGGTGTGCAACTGCCCCAGCGCATGCTCATGCGGCGGACGATCACCGGCGGACGCGATAGCTTGTACTTCTTCAAGAGCCGCAAGGCCTCGTCCACGGCTTTCTCAAAACGAGCGATGGCCTTGGGGCGGTACCAGCATGCCAGCATCAACGCGATGTGGTCAGTGTCTTTCGGATGGTGGGTGTGGATATGGATGCGACCACCGCTCATCTTCACTTCCTCATAGGCTTGCGTCGCATGCACCTTTAGCCGGTATTGCTTACCAAGGTAGCGGTGCGTTTCCCCGCTAACGTATTCGCGGGCAGGAGTGATCGGCAGGAAGGAGCGGAAATAGTCCTGTTGCCGCACGATCCACGCCGCTCGCTTCAACACCATCGCATCCACCTCCTCCGGCGTCGCGTGATAAGGTGCCCGCATTTCCACCTGCCCGTTCGGGCGCACCATAAAGCCCAATGTTTCGCGACGGGTGGGTACCAAGGTGTACCACAAGGTCGTACGGCCGTATTGCACGCTACGCTCCTCCATCACGCGTAGCGGTTCTCAGCGATCCGCATTACGCCCTTTAAGATCTCATCGATGGCATCGAAGCCCATGTCCAGTCCCTCGTTGCGGAGGTCCAATAAGTGGTCCTCCATGGCCTGCTCCATGCGCTTCTTCACATCGTCGTTGCGGATCCAATCCACGATACGGTGTGCTCGAACGATATCGTCCAGGCGCAATGCGATGGCTGCTGCACGGTCCTTTTCGATGGGAAGGTCCACGGCCTTCAAGGTCTCTTCAACCACGCGGTAGAACGCCCTTGCCACATCACGGTCCTTCACCGTTTCAGGCTCGTCGCCCTCGCTGCCGTCGCGCACCTGTTCCATGATGCCTGTGGTCCGCTTCAGGTATTCCAGATCGTCGATGCGCTTCTGGTGGTATGCTTGGATGGTCTCCTCCAATAGCTTGCTGAACTTCTTGTAAAGCACCGGATCCTCCTCCATGCGCTCACTGATGGTCTTCGCGGTGCGGCTGGCAATGATGTCCGCACGGCTGGCTGCACCTTCCACCTTTTCCACTTCCTTGTTGAAGGCTGCCTTGTCGAAGATGTTCACTTGCTCGGTGAGTTGCAGCACTTCGTTGCTCTTGATGTGCGTGTCGATCAGCTTCTGTACCTGCGCCTCATACTGTCGGTAGTCGATCGCATCGCTGTAGCGTTGTTTCACGGCCACGCGTAAACGCAGGAAGAAGGCTGCATCGCGGCGGTAGCGATCCATCTTTTCCTCGGAGGTGTTCTTCACGAAATCCAAGGTGCTCAACGCCATTTTCAACGTGCGGGCGAAGAGCGACAGGCGGTCGTAGAACTTGTCCCGGATGTCCTTCGGGGCCAAGTGCTGTTGGAAGGCTTCGGGGTCCTGCTTGTTCGGCAGTTCCTTGAAGAGGTCCCACAGTTGTGAATGACGCTCGGCCAGTTTCTCCACCTCCTCCTTTACATGTGTGATGGTGCCTTCGAGGTCCTCCTCATCGAAACCGCTCAACTCGTTGTACGCCGTAAGGGCTTGGTCCAATTCGCCCAGCACGCCATAGTAGTCGATGATGTAGCCGAAGTCCTTCCCCTCGAACAAACGGTTAACGCGTGCGATCGCTTGTAGTAAGGTGTGTGCGGTAAGGCTGCGACAGAGGTAAAGCACCGTGTTTCGCGGTGCATCGAAACCGGTGAGCAACTTGTCCACCACGATCAGCAATTCCGGATCGCCTTCCGCTTTGAACCGCTGGATGATGCTCTTCTGGTAGTTGGACTCGTTGCCGTACTGGGCCATCATGCCTTTCCAGAACTGCTGCACTTGGTTGTTGGTCTCTTGGTAGGCGCTATCGTGCCCCTTCGCGCGTGTCCGGTGGGCTCATCACCACCGCACTGGTCACGATGCCGATCTCATCGAGATACTGCTTGTATTTCAGCGCGGCCACTTTGCTCGGTGCGGTCAGCTGCGCTTTGAAGCCACTGCCCTTCCAGTTGGCCTGCCAGTGTTTGCTCACATCCCAAGCGGTGCGCAGGATCTTCTGCTCGGCTTCGTTCAGTTGGTCGGCACGGCTGAACTTCTTCTTCAGGTCAGCGAGTTGGTAGGTGGTCAAGGGCTCGCTCACCATGTCAAAGAAGGTGTCCATGGTCTTATTGTCCACCTCTTGCACCACATGGCGACCTTCGTAGAGCAAGGGCACCACGGCACCATCCTCCACTGCTTGTCCTATGGTGTATGCCGGGCGGATGATGCCACCGAATTTCCGTGCGGTGTTCTTCTCCTTGCCCAAGAGCGGTGTGCCCGTGAACCCCAGAAAGCAGGCGTTCGGCAGCACCTTCAACATGCGCACGTTCCCGGCACCGTACTGGCTTCGATGGCTCTCATCCACCAGCACGAAGATCTCCGCGCTCTCATCAACTACTTGGCCGCGTTTGCTCACGGCCTCGAACTTCTGCATAAGGGTGGTGATGATGCGCGCCTTGGGTTCACGCAGCAGTTCCGCCAAGTGTTTACCGCTGCGTGCCTGCACCACCTCGGCGTCGCAGTTCTTGAATGTTCTGTACAGTTGATCGTCCAGATCGATCCGGTCCGTGACGAGCACAACGCGTTGGTTGCGAATGCTAGGCTCCATGGCGATGGCCTTGGCCAGCAGCACCATCGTTAAGCTCTTGCCGCTGCCTTGCGTATGCCAGATCACACCGCCGGGTCGCCGACCTTCTTGCAAATGACTTACTCGTTCAACCGTGCTCTTCACTGTGAAGTATTGCTGGTAGCGCGCCACCTTCTTCTCGCCAGCGTCGAAGAGGACATAGCGTTGCACCAGTTCCAACAAGCGCTCCGGACGGCACAAGCGGTAGAGCAATTGGTCCTGCTCGTTCACCTGCATGGGCTGTTGTTCCTGCTGCTCGAAGAAGGCCCGCACATATCGGAAACGGTCGGCAAAGAGCGCATCGCGTTGTGCGATCGTTAGTGGCGAGTTCTTCAGCGCCCGCAACTCGGCCTCATCACCTTCCTCTTTCCATTGGCTCCAAAAGGACGGGGGTGTGCCCACTGTGGCATACATGGCATCATTCTGCGCCAAGGCCAACAGCAGTTGGGCGTGTATGAAGAGCGCGGGCACTTCATCTTGCTGCTGGTTGCGCAAGTGCTGGCTGATGGCCTGTTGCACAGGCGAGCCATACTCCGTGCTGTGCAGATCCGGGCGTTTGCATTCGATCACCACCAGCGGAATGCCGTTCACGAAGAGCACCAGGTCAGGGCGGCGGGTCTTGGTGCTGCCCTTGCGTTCCACGGGGAACTCCTCGGTAACATGGAAATGGTTGTTGGCCGGGTTGCTCCAATCGATGAAGCGCAACGGGAAGCTGCGCGTATCGCCCATGATGGTCTCCTCGAAACTGCGGCCCAAGGTGAGCAGCTCGTACACCTCCTTGTTGGTGTTCAACAGGCCGTCCACCAAGGGCATGTCGCGGAGTTCGCGGATGGCGTCGTAGATGTTAGGCGGGCTGAACGGGATAGTTTTGGCCCTTGTGCTGGATGCTGTTGATGGCCCGCAAGCGCACTTCCAAAATACCTTCTAGCAGCACCGACCCCTGTTTGCCCTGGCGCTGCGCCAAGGCCTGCTCCGGGCTCAGGTAGGTGTAGCCCAACTTCACCAGCAGCTGTAAGGCGGGTACTTGGCTAATGTGGTCTTCGAGGAAGGAGGGGGTGATCATTGAGTAAGCCCTGCTAGTTCCATGTTCCGTTTCTTGATCTTCTTCGGTATGAAGGAGCCCTTCTTCCGAATTGATGAGTCTGCACCAGTATCGAGATACTGACTTTCAAGTCCGTTGACCTCGTGGTACACATAGTCGTCACCGTCTTTGCTCGTCATCAAGGGTATTCCGTTACTAGCCAGCAACGCTCGGATCTCTGGTCGGGGATGGTCGTACTCGTTACCACGGTTGGATGTGGCAACCGCAACTAGTGGTTTGATGGTCTTCAGAAATTCGTCCGTGATGAAGCCATTGTCGGCCCCGTGGTGGGGGAGGATCAGGACATCGACTTCTTTCTGGAATATCTCGGAACGCATTAGTTGCCGACCGATCTCTGCAGACTCGGAATCGCCCAAACTCAGGACGGAGAAAGAGGCGGACCGAAATAGTTTGATCAGGCTCCGATCATTCTTCGTTGTTGCATTTGGGTTAGTTGGAAAGAACACATTTCCGGAACCCCATGATGTTGCGTGCGATAATGTTGCCAAATATCCAGGCGTGATCTCAATTGTGTTATGCACTTTCCGTTGATGAATGTCGTCATACTTCAGCAGTATATTACGACAAGCCTTGCCTTCATCGGAGTCAGAATATATCCGGGAATTTCAATTAGGCGGGCCTTAGGTTGTTCAAGATCTGGCCAAGCTCGACCGATCGCAATGGTCCACATCCCAGCTCGTGATGTGCAGAACATCCAACTTCTCCTTGCCATGAACCTTGAGATCCTCAATGAGGGCGTTGATACCTCCAACTGGAATTCGGGCTTCGATAAGTGTATAGTTGCCATCCTTGTATACCGAGCACAGTGACCCCGGCGTATTAAGCTTGAATGCTCGGAACTTTGCTTGTAGGTTCATTATTTCCCTTTGTTTTCGTCAACCTTCTTTGCCGCGTTGGATCCTGTGGACGTGGCCTTGGCGAAGAGGACCCGGATCACCTCTTCGATCTTATGAATGAGTTCGTGGCTGCCAAAGCCGGCTAGGAAGCCAAGTGCGATCAGAACATAGAAGGAGCCGATATCCTTTCCGGCAAGTTCTGTGACGGTTAGTAGGTCGCTTTTTACAAGACACAACAGAATGAGAGCGAGTACCCCGCTCATCAGCGGACGGACCAGATACCAGAACGCCCAAGCACGAGGATTGAACACAAGATTGGGCTCTTTGCGTTCCTCTTCCCTTATAGGTGTGTAGGCCTCACCAATTCGCTGGTAGATGGCGCGCAGGCAATAGAAGGCACCGCCCAGCGCACCAGACAAGAACCATCCATAAGTGATATGCTCGTTGATGCCCCATGGCTCGATAATGCCCAAACCGGCTTTGTAATTGGCGAAGCTGTTGGTGAACAGCCATAGCAATGCGACAGCCGTGACGCTCAATTCGAAGAGAGCTATTACAGCGATGAGCAGGTAGTCGGTCCAATTGTGTAGTGTTCTTGCCATGGCATCTAGTGTTTCACCCGCACCTCCCCCGTCAACAACACCTGCATCAACCCCCGCTTCTGGGTGGTGAGGTTGGCGAGGTAGTTATCGGTCATTTCGATCTGTTGATCCATATGCTGGAATAGCCGGGCCAACCGATCTTGTTCTTCGCGTTTCGGCAATGGCACCCATAGGTTCTTGAAATCATTCCAACGCAGGCTACCTCGACGATCCACGGAAGAGTTTGTGGAAGTGAGGAAGATGTGGCGGTATCGATCCGTCTTGAACAGGTAGTACATGAACTCGCTGTTCACCTTGTCACGGTCGAATTCGAAGATCACGTAGATGGGGCTTACCAATCCGATATCGTGTAGCCGTAATAGATCGATCGACCCTTCCTCTACATGATTGGCGGGAAAGCCGAATTGACCACGCCGAATAACCTTGTAGTTGGAGCGGTCCTCGCTGAAGACTTGCTTCTTGAAGTATTCCAAGGATGAGACAAACCCCTTGTATTTCGTGCAGGATAACACGGTATAGTCTTCACCCATTGTATGGCGCTCCTTCACTTCCTCCGCAACGTCACCGATGTTCACCTTCTTGCAACGATGGTAGACGCCGCTCAGCAATTCCTGCATAAGCCCATGCTTGCGCTGTTGCTGTGCGGCAAGCAGTTGTTGGGTGGTGGCAATGGCTTGGTCCCATGCACCCAGTACTTGAGCGATGCGGCGCTGCTCGGGGAGGGGGGGAATCGCAATTGGAAAGTCCTTCAACTCATCTGTTGGCAAATTGCCCGTGCCATGGCTACTGGTTGCCACCCGACTCATTAAATGGAACTTGAAAGATTTGATCCACTTGAGGACGAATTCATGATCAACCCCTTTCCTTGAATTAACCTTTGATGTCTTGGTTGAAGCAAGAACGCACAGTTGTTATCCCGCAGGGTATATCCTTCACAAAGCATCATTCCCCCGAACTAGCACTAAAACCGCCCCTGCTTCAATGATCTTGATCCTTCTTTCAGCCCGATCTCACTTACCGAATAAACTGATTCCGCTAAAAGGTCTGTCTTCGTGTCACGGGCAGTGTACCACGGTATGCCCCTCCCCAATAAAAGTCATTGGCTTTATTGGGCGTGCCTCCACTATGGATTTTGCAAATGCTTCCAAGGCAAGTTACCTCCCACTCCTTAGGCATCCACCCGAGCTTGGTATGCTTGTAGCCGGGGCGGCTTTCGTTGGGCAGTGGCTTCTTCCCTGGTGCGGGTGCGGTGGTAGTGCTCATGGTTTCTTCTCCGAATTGATCGTTAGCAGTTAAACCGCCAATAGTTGCTTAGGGCTCACTATCCTTTCTCCAAATGGATCTTCGCTTTTGAAAAAACATCTTCGGCAACCTTCTTCATCACGGGCATGGCTGCATCCGTGACCTTGTCGCTGTAAGCAAAAGTGTCCGATTCTTTTGGCGTACCAGTAGAGCTCCACTTCTTCAGGCATAAAGCGAAGTGCCATTACGACCTTCATCTCTTTGATCCCTGTACCGAGTTTGAAGCCAGAGAAAGTGATGCTCATTCCAATCTGTGATCGACCACCTTGCTCGCGTAGATCCATGAGCTTTTCAAGGGGAAACAGGTCCATCTTAGGCATGCCTGCGCGACTCTTGTCCACATGGACTCTGTATCGATAATCAGTATTCGTAAAGAATTTGCCAAACACATCGAAGGTTTTCTTGATCCGCTGGTTCAGGTCTGCATGGTTCATTTCCATCCACCGTTTCACCATGCCCTCGGTCTGCTGCTCCTTTTCGGCGGCAGTTAACCGCTTGCTTTCAGCCTCCATGAACAGGAGCTCGGCGCGCTTCGCCAAGTCGTCCGCATCCTCCAGATCACGTCCCTCGATCGCATCGATCACCAGCTCCTGTGCGCGGATCAGTCGTTCTGCAATGAAGTTGTCGAACAGGTCAACTGGTGCACCATATACTTGGACCTCGGCCAAGTACCGGTTGTACGTCTCCTTTTCATCCACACGGATGATCACCGGTGGATAACCGAAGCGCATGAGCAGGAGGTTGCTGAAGATGCGGGCGGTGCGCCCGTTGCCATCGTGGAATGGATGTATGGTCACATAGTCCCGGTGGAAAGCAAAAGCGACAAGTGCAGGGTGTGGCGCATCCTTGGCCTTGCGTTCGATCTTTTCGATATCGGCTTTGGTGCGATCCAGCAATTGGTGCATGGCTTCGGCCACTTCGGCCGGCGGTGTGAAGTCGATACGCTCACCCTTGTAATTCGTGAGGAAATTCTCCTCCGTTTTCCACTTGCCCACTTGGTTCTGCTTCGTTGGGTCGTCCTCCCGCACGATCGCCTTATGAACTTCCTTGATGCGCGCTTCGCTCAGGTTAAGCTCGCCCGTGGCCATGCCTAGTAGTTTGGTCACCACCTCATTATGACCCTGCATCTCCAGCACATCCTTGATGGGCTTTCCACTTACGGTGATGTTCCCCAGCATGATACTACGCGTCTCCTGCTGAGTAAGCGAACTGCCCTCCATCACATTGCTGTGGTAGTTCCAATCCAAACGGAACCGATAGTCCAGCTTTCGCTTGGCTTCGGGGCTTAACGGCCCAGCGTCGATGATGCGCTTTTGCAGGGCATCGATCTTTAGGAGTAAGGTGGGGAGGTCTTGTGCCATGCTGTTCAATTGACGAGATAACTGATCGCCCTGTACGGATCATTGGTTCGCGCTGGCCGATAGTACTGGATCGATACGCATTCCGGATGCATCTTTAGTGCAATGAGTTCGTGTGGGTCGTCCTCAGTGGAATTGTCTCCGGATATTCCGCGCAATGCCATCCCAAAGGGCCGTTGGTACTTCGTTGTCCAGCGCAAGTGCAATGTTCTCCCGTTCCTCGGCAGTAGCTGCTGCAATGATCGTTCCTCGTACTACCAGCATGCTTGCTTCGTATTCTTGCTGCGTCATTGTTCCTTGTTATTTGATGAATCCCAATTCCTTCAGGTAGCCGTCCATTTCGGTGCGCACCCCGGCGAGCTTGCCTTCCAGTTCAGTGATCTGTTCCTGCACGGCGGTGATGTCCACGGGTTCCTCTTCCTCGAAGGTGTCCACATAGCGCGGTATGTTCAGGTTGTAGTCGTTCTCCTGGATCTCGGCCAAGCTGGCGCGGTAGGCGTATTTCTCGGCGAGCACACGCTTGTCATCGGCAATGGTCTTCGGCGCCTTGCGAAAGGCGGCATAGGTGTCCACGATGCGTTGCGAGGTCCTCCTCGCGCAAGCGGTTCTGCTTCTTGCCGTCCTGGTACTGCTTGCTGGCGTCGATGAAGAGCACATCGGTGGTGGTGCGCTGCTTGTTGAACACCAGGATGGCGGCGGGTATGCCGGTGCCGAAGAAGAGCTGTGCGGGCAGGCCGATCACGGCCTCGAGCAGGTTCTCGTCGATGAAGGCCTTGCGCAGGATGCGTTCGCTGCTGCCACGGAACAACACACCGTGCGGTACGATCACGCCCGCACGTCCGTGTTCGTTGAGGCTTTCGATCAGGTGGGTTATGAACGCGTAATCGCCCTTGCTCTTTGGCGGTGTGCCGCGCCAGAAACGGTTGTAGCGGTCGTGCGCGGCATTCTCCTGACCCCACTTGTCCAAACTAAATGGTGGGTTACTTACCGCCACGTCGAACTTCATGAGCTTGTCGCCCTCCACGAGCAGCGGATTGTTCAGGGTATCGCCCCACTCCACTTGCGCATTGTCGTTGGCATGAATAAACATATTCATTTTACACAGCGCCCAGTTGCCGCCGTTGCTCTCCTGTCCATACAAGGAGTAATTATGGTCCGGCACCTGCTCGGCCACTTTGATAAGCAAACTTCCGCTACCACAAGTGGGGTCGTAGATGCGCATGCCGCTCTCGGGAGCAAGCAACCGGGACAGCAATTCACTAACCTCCGCAGGTGTGAAAAATTCCCCTCCTTTCTTGCCGGCATCGCTAGCGAACTGGCCGATGAGGTACTGGTAGGTGTTGCCGATGATGTCAAGGTTTCCGATGCGGCTTGGTCGGAAATCGAGACGCGGATCGGAGAAGTCCTCGATCAAGTGCTTCAGCCTGCGGTTGCGGTCCTTGGTCTTGCCCAGGTTGGCCTCGCTGTTGAAGTCGATGTTGCGGAACACGCCGTCCAACTTGCCCTTGTTGGCTTCTTCGATCGCGTCCAAAGCTTTGCCGATGCGATCGCCAATGTCATCGGTATCGCGGGCATCATAGAGGTCGTAATAGGAAGCGCCTTTTGGCAGCACGAAGCGTTCGCGTTCCATTGCACGTGCGATCCGCTGTTCATCGCCCGCGTACTTCTTGTGGAGTGCTTCCTGCTGGTCGCGCACCACATCACTGAGGTACTTCAGAAAGAGGAACACAAGGATGTAGTTCTTGTACTCGGCTGGGTCCACCACACCCCGGAAGGTGTCGCAGGCTTTCCAGGCCAGTGCGTTGATCTCGGCTTGTTCGATGTTCTTGCTCATGGTCCAGGGTGGTTTGCCCACACTGCATCAAGCAGTTGGGAGTATGCATTGGTTAGTTCGTTGAGGTGCAGCTTGGCGCGTTTGGCAGCATTGGCCAATTGCACCAGCTTGTGTTGTTCTCCGAGGGTCGGGACTGGCACTAACAGGTGGTCCAGCGCCTTCCGGCTGGGGACCGATACGCTGCCGGTTTTGCGGTACATGGCCATTTGTGCTTGGGCAGGCAAGCTGTTGAGGTATTCTGCAAGAAACGCAGGGTGTACCATTTCTGGGTTGGGTCGTATGACGAACAACATACCGGATGCGAGCGTCAGTTCGGTGGATCCGGGCCACACCGCAGCGGTATTGGCAGCACCTTTACCGATCAACAGTACATCATCCTTTCGAAGAATGTCCGTATCTTTATAGTTGACCAAAGCAGGATCCGTACGATCTATGTATGCGTGCTCAATAGCTCCGTCGGCCATTATCGCCGAAGACTGGATCAAGGCCATCGAACCTTGCTCCATTCGCTTCGCATGGACCCCGAAACGGGCAGTAGCTGTTTGTGATAATTTCAATTGCATGGGAACTACAAGTGCCCAAAGATAGGATTATTTGACATACTTACAATTTCATTGACCATGAAATGACAATTTGTTGCGATTATGTACGAAGAAAGGTGCTGTATGAGTCCATCGGGAGGCTAGCATCCAGATACAAGGTTCGTCAGTTGCGGAGCAAACCGAATAGTCTGGACAAGCGCTAACTGCTCTTATCAACTTTCTTTTGTACTGTTGGCACGCGGGCCTCTTGGCCATTTGCCAAAGACCACTAGAGCACGAGCAGCCAATGAGCGGATCGGCCAATTAGTAAACGGGCATTAGGCTTCTTCGGGGCCAAATGGCCCAGCGGCTTAAAAGGCCAAACAGCCAAAATGTCACCCAACAACTACTTCTTGTTCCGTTGGCACTTGGGAACCTCGGCTTAGGGCCATTGCCGCCCAGCACACCTTGCCAATGGCAACTAGACCAAGCAGCTTAAAAGGCCGCCCGACCAACAAATACCAAAAGGCCAATTGCACCAATTTGCCCCCTACCTTATAACCCACGCCTTGCCAGAAAAGGCGTCGATCATGTGGTTGATACGGGTAGGTGCTTTGGTGGTGTGGCGTGGGCAAGTGGTGCCCATAGTCAATAGATATGTGGACAAGGAGGGTGCGCAATACCAGATCCACACCAAGGCCCGCGACGGTGCCTTGGTGCAAGATGTACACGTTACCCTTGGGCAGTTCTTAGGGGCCTTGAACGACCATGCCACGCATTGCGTGGGCGACAAGGTGGCGTTGAGCCGTTTCGACCTTTACATAAAGGCACGGTGGTGGAGCTTTACACGGGGCGAGGTGCTGTACCGGGTGAACGACATATTGGACAGTAGGCGCAGACGCGTAATTCCACAGACGGAACTGTTGCAGCGGTTGGAGGCCGTTGCGGCGGGGTGATGCCCATTGGCTTCGCCGTTTAGCTTTGCCACCGAACGCACTTCAAGGTAGGCAGCTCGTGCCGCGCAAGCATACCCCGAGCAGGTCCTTGTGGTGCGTTCGCTATTTGGGCTCTGTGGTATGGCGTGTACACCTCCTTTGCAGATGGGCATAAAAGCAAGGTGTTCATCGCAAGTGGTACAACCTGTCCCGTCCGCACCACCCACGGCCAAGCAAATGGGCCATAATGCCTCATTGCCAGCGACCAAACAGCCTGGATCCGTTCAACCGGTTGCTACCTGGACCGGCAGCGGTCATTTGACCAAGAAGCACAAAGCCAATTCGCGATCCGCGGGGCTAAGTGGTAGCAATACCCCGCCAAAACCAGGAACCCCGACCAAGGCCGGGGTTCATATTCAGAGGTCTCTGGTGTCAAGCAGCGCGTTCAATGCCGTTCCTTAGGTCATGCACTTCATCGATCAGGCCTTGGTTCACTTGGTAGTAGCGGCGGAGGCGTTTCTCCAACTTGGCCTTCTCGTGGTTTAGTTCGTCCAGTTCTTGGCGCATGGTCAAATACGCCTTCTCGTCCACGTTCAACGGTTCACCGGCATGTACTTGTTGAAGTAATTGGTTGTTCTCTGTCTTAAGCTGCAACACCTCGGCCTTCAGTTCCTTGGCAAGCAGGGCTAGCCAATAGGCGCGTTCGTACCAGGTCTCGTCCGGTTCCAAGGCGTGCAGTTCCAGTTTGGGGGCTTTTTTCAGGAATTTTAGAAGGGCCATGGTGTGTGGGTGTTGAACATGAACTTGGTCATATGGCTTTGCCATAGGCTTTCTGGCTATAGGGGCTCCTGATGGAACAGCCCACGGCAACGACGCGGAAGGTCTGTGATACAGTGGAAGGCATCCTGCTCACTACGTAGCTTGTCCGAGTGGTCAGGTCTACAACTTCCCATTGCTCTGCGTCACCTTGGCCACTGATGGCGCGTTCCAATTGGTAGATCACGGCCCCGGGCACGCGCTCCCAACGCGCTTTCAGTTGCTCTGGATAGGCCGTTGCACGTACCCTGAAATTCCGTGGCACATCAAGTGTGTTGATGGGTGCTGGCCGCTTCACGAGTTCGAAGCCCGAGCTGTTGAGCTTGCGAATGTCGCCGAGGCATGCGCTGTTCACGTATCCGGCCAAGCGGGTCATGTATTCATCGATCCGTTGCACGGCGCGGTCCTTGCGCGCAATGGCCAACCGACCACAGTCCAGGGCGGCCAGAATGGACTCCTTCAACTCGATATACGCTGCATGGAATTCGGGCATGCTCGGCACCGGATCGGGGAAGTTCGGGTTCCCGTTCATTTGGCTGTACAGAACAGCTGCTCGCGTTGCTTTTTGGTTTGCTGATAGGCCGCGGAGACCTGCTTTTACTTTTGCCATCATCTTGCTATTCGCTTGACCTTGTAACGTGACTTACGCGATATAGGTTGCGATTGCACAGGAACCGGTGTTGGTTGCAGGCCCGTTCGCCGCGCATGCACGGGACCAAAATGCCCGTGCAGGCGTTGGTGGACCGTGTGCAGCATGTACGGTAGCACATGCCGGGATCCGATAAGTAAGCGCACCACTGTATCATGCAGGTGCGCTCCCCGCTCCGGCACCTGCAGGGCGTCTTTTTGAAGTTGCTTGTTCTTCGTTGGCCCTTGCAACGCACGGTAAAGTATGTGTATTTCCGGGCACTGCAAGTACCGGGCATTTCATGGTACTCGCATGTTCACTGCTTGCATTTGCATGCGACGTGAACGCGGATGCACAGAACTCCTTTGCATATGCTATCATCGACCTGGACCGGCGTATCTACGCCCTTATGTATACCCACGAAAGGCTGGCGCAGCTACCCGCCGAAGTGCCCCCCGCCCGGCCTGCAACAGCTTACACCCACCGAGCGCGAAGTGTGGCGCCGCATCGCCCACCCGAATGATGAGAAGTACAAGAGTATCTACGACAGCATGGGCATGAGCAAGCGGAATTTCGATAAGCACGTGAACAGCCTCTACCGGAAACTGGATCTGCACAGTCGCCCGGGCGCAGTGCGGTCGTGGGGCAAGTTCGGTGGGTAGGGGTGGAGAGCATCCGTTGTTGAAAGGTTGTGTGCCTTCCCTTTGTGCACTGAAGCAGGGTGTTGCGTTATCTCCCCACAATTGGGGAGGATCTCGGCAGCTGCTGCTAAGGACCTGCTTGCACGGCGATCGGCACAGCGATGGGTAGTGGTCCTGAACAACCAGAACCCCCATGAGCAAAGCACACATCCTTCCGATCACGTTCCTCGTCCTGTTGATCACCTCGTGCAGTTCCAGTAACGACGTGGTGCAAAAAGGCATATTCCAGCATCGCAAGTACAACAAGCCGGGCTGGTTCATGGATATGCCCGACCGGAGTGGCCGTGCCAAGGTGAACAAGGTGGAGCACCAAGCCGAGCAACTGAACGCTATGAAAGATCCAGCCGCAGATGGGCTGCAGGAACGCGAGTCGGTGATCGCCCCTTTAGTGCTAGTGGATGTAGAATTGATGGAACTTGCACCGAAGGCTGCGCGAACCGGACCTGTTAAGGCCGTGCGCAAGAATGTACCCAAGACAGCGCAGGCCGTGGCAACCTCCACTGAAGTGTTCGCATCCGTCGGTGGTGCCCCGGCTGCGGAGACCTCATCCAGCACTTACCGCTCTATGTTTTCGAAGTTGATGAATGCCGAGGTAGCCCCACCGGCATCGGACGAGGTGGGCGGGGTGAACATCTTCGCCCTGTTAGGCTTCATTTTCGCCTTCATTTTCCCGATCGCGGGTCTGGTGCTCTCGATCATCGGTTTGAACAAAACGAAAGGAGGCGGGAATGGGCATGGTTTGGCCCTTGCGGGGTTGATCATAAGCATTGTATTCCTAGTGGTCTACGGCGCAGTGTTGATCTGAGCAGATCGCGCAAACCGTGCTGGGCCGAGCGCAGCGTCCCCTGACCCGTCCTAAAACAGGTTTACAGTTTTGAGTTGATGTCCGAAGATAGGTTGACGAACTGTGTCAACCTATTGCAGGACAAGACAGTAGTTCACATTCAGTCCAATGCCCCCGCTCACGGTCATCGCTCAACCACCAGCTTCACCGCCTGCCTACACGCGCTATTTTGCACCAACGCTGTGTACAGCCCCGGTGCATGCCCACTAAGGTCTATCTCTTGGCCTCTGGTGCGCAGGACTAGGCGACCTTGGGGGTCGAAGACCACTACATCCGTCGGATGTGGTGTGCCAGAAAGCCTGAAATGGCCAGGAGAAGGGTTTGGGCTGGCCAGCTGCTTCCTACTCGCAGCATTCTCATCTATGCTGACATTCCACAACCTACAGCATGGTGGGCCGCCTGGAGGGAATCCCCAAGGCGGCAATTCCGTAACTCCATACCACGAAAAGACCGTGCTATCCCCGGTCATCGCGCAAAAGTGATTATACTGACTAAGCCCGCCTTCAATGTTCAAGACAAGGCCATAGGAGGTTCCCATACCACGTTGCCAAAAGAATTTCTGAGGTACGAAGTCACTGGAAGAACTATTCCAGTAATTGACCTCATGAAGAAAATGGCGTGTAACGGAAACATCCAAGTAGGTTACCTCCACGATCGAATCAACAACAACGTCGTACAAGTATGGAAGGAGCAGTTCCCCGACTCTCCAGATCATCACATCCCGCACCGTGTCGCCAAGTGCGGCTGAAAGATCACCTATCAAGTACTCATTCAGGGAATCCGGAATGTACATGAAACCCTTCCCATCGTTGGCTGACCTTATGTAGTGTGTCCTATCTATTGTCCAATACGTAGGCCATTGGCCAGTTTCAGTATCGTTATAAAACTCGAACACGCGCTGGTAGGTCTCGCCTTGGATTACCGTATCGGCTAGCTCTGGCTTATGGAAGTTGAATTGAGCGAATTGGTCAGCGGTACACCACGTGGCACTGCCGGTGGGGTAGAATTGGGCTGGGGATCTCAACGCGAAAAGGCATGCTACACGCGTAATGACTTGGTATTTGAACAGGCCTTTCATCGCTCAATTGTGACTTTATACCTCCGCAGGGTGAACCGGTTTAAACCTTCGCCGGGTCTGTCGCGCTTTGGCGACGACCCTGCGATCACGGGATCGCACATTCACCGTTGCACCTGGAACGCAGTACGCGTCACCGAGCCGCTTGCCAAAACCACCAACTGATAGGTACCGGCAGCAAGATCGTGATCGAACCGCAACTCCCATGGACCATTCGCGCTGGCGCGCTGTTGCCATACCATGCGGCCACTGGCATCCACGACCGAAAAGTGGATTGCGCCTGTCGATCGCAGATCCGGGATGGAAACGTTCAGCGATCGGCCATCGGTGGGATTGGGCCATGCGGTCATCGTCGTGTTGCTGGTTACCTCGCTTACGCCAACGGTAGTTGGAGCGAAGAGGCGGAGCAGGCGGTTGCGGCCTACACCATTAAAGGAGGTGAAGCTGCCACCGACCATGAGTTGGCCATTGGGCAGCAAGGCCATTTCGTTCACGGTGGGTATGGTAGCGTAGCCGTTGCGGCCAAAGCCCGAGCCGATGGTGAAGTCCGGGTCCACCGCACCGCTGGTGGTGAGCCGAACGATGTGCGACAAGGGCTGGCCGTTCACGGTCTCGAACAAGCCACCGACGATCACGTTGCCATCGAAGTCCAGAAGCAGGGTGCTCCAATTGCCATCGAGGCCCGTGCCGGGATCGAAGGTGGTATCCAACGATCCGTCCACATTCAGTCGTGCTATGCCATTGCGTGCAACGCCGTTGAAACTTGTGAAAGGACCACTCGCCACCACGCGACCATCAGGCATTGCCAACACGTTGTGCACATAGCTATTGAACCCGGTACCGGTGTTGAAGCTGGGGTCGGGTGCGCCGTTCGGCAACAACCGCATGATGCGACCAACGGGTTGGCCGGACCATAACGTGCATGTGCCAGCGACCACGATGCGGCCGTCGGCCATCACGGCCATGCTCCCGAGCAAGGCCCCAACGGGACCAACGCCCACATCGAAGCTCTCGTCAACGCTACCATCTTCGTTCAATCGAGCAACAGCACGGCGCGCGATGCCATCGATGGTGGCGAAGTTGCCGCACACGAGCGTTCTTCCATCGGCAAGGATCGCCATATCGCTTACGCCGCTGGAAGTGCCACATTGCGGATCGAATGACGGATCGATGGTGCCATCCGGTTCCAATTGGATCACATCACCCACTTCTTGTCCATTGTAGAGGTACATCCCCGAAACGAGGATCCGTCCATCGGGCCGCACTTTGATGTCGGTGGCATTCCTGAACAGCCCAGTTCCGGCATCGAACGTTGGATCGAAGGTGCCATCGGTGTTCACGCGTGCTATGCCCGGTGTCCATGTGGTGTTCACCCGGGAGAATTGGCCGGAGATGATCGTCTTGCCATCGGGTTGCACGGCGAGTGCGCGAACTTCGTTGTTCACGCCCCAACCGGGGTTGAAGGTGCGGTCGAGCGCGCCTTCCGGATGGGCGCGGCTTAGGCCGAACATGTAGCTCAATTCGAAGCCGCTGTAGTTGCCACCGAGCATCAGGCGGCCATCGCTGAGTTCCGTTATCTCGGTGATCTGTCCCGAAATGGTATACGCTGTGTTGAATGCTGGATCAACGGTACCGTCCGGGAGCAAACGAACCACCCCCTCATGTTCCACACCATTGCACTCATCGAAAAGGCCACCGAGGATCACGCGACCATCCGCGCGCACGGTGGCGCAGTAGATGTTCGCCGTTACAACACCGTTGTTCTTGAATTCAGCATGGAAGCTCGGATCCAATACGCCATTGGTCGACACTTTCGCGACGTGCGGTTTGGCTACTCCATTCACGGTAGTGAAGCCCCCCGCCATCAGCATGTCGCCATCGGGGAAGAAAGAGAGGATGGCAGCAGTGCCATTGAACACAGCGGCCGGGAACGTATTGTCCAGTGTGCCATTGCTGTTCAAGAGCGCCATGTTGTTCACGGGTTGGCCGTTGTAGCTATTGAACGTGCCTGCAATGAGGATCTTGCTATCGGGCCGGATGAAGATGCTCGTCACCGCTTGGTTGTTCACGCAGATCCCTGCACCACCGGTATTGAAGCTCGCGTCCAAGGAACCGTCCGTATTGAAGCGCTTGATGCAGTTCTGAACCACACCGTCGCCGCAGAAGTGGTAGCCGCCAAGGAGCACTTTCCCGTCCGCTTGGAGACCGAGCGATTCGGGTTGTCCATAGAACACAAGAGAGGGGGTGGTGCCTTGGTCGAAGCCCTCGTCGAGCGTGCCGTCGTTGTTGAAACGAGCGAGCCCCCAACGCGGCAGTCCGTTGATGTTGAAGAAGTATCCGGACACGAGGATCTTGCCATCCGGCTGAACGACCATGTCCCGCACCGTGTTATCGGGGCCAACACCCACATCGAAGGTGGGGTCGATCCCACCATCGGGCAACAATCGAGCGATGCGCGAGCAGGGCACACCGTTGTACTCCGTGAACCAGCCGCAGACCAACAGCTTACCGTCGGGTAGTTCGATCACCTCCGAGACCGCGTTATTGAAGGCTCCTCCATAGTTGAAGCCAGGGTCCGCCGCGTTGAATGTCGGATCCACGCCCACGGACTGGGCCAACAAGCTCATGGTCGGGAACACGAGCGCTAAAAGGAGTGAACGGACACGCATGGGTGGTGGTATTTGGTTTGGAAAGTTAACCATCTGTCCTATGGACGGTAGCAAAAGGAAATAAGATGTCCACATGGATTTCAAGGGACCAGTTCAGAACCCGGAGAGTTCGGCTCTGTGATGTGTTCTTGCAACCTACGCCGCCTCCCAAATGGTGTACAAACCGCGCGAGGGTTTCTTGAGGATCGAAGGGACCTTAGCACCCGGTGTATCGAGTCCAACTTCCTCAATGCTAACTTGCCTGCACCAAACAACACAGCATGCTCATCGCCATCAAGGATGAAACGTTCGCCGGCACTATTCTGGGCGAGATCGAACTGGAATTCGCCAGCGAGCTCGTCACCATAAAGGACATCATCGAAGCCCGCGTGCTGGAAGAAGTGCGGCGCTACAACGACAAGCGGCCGGAGTTCTTCAACGGTCTGGTGGAACCCAGCGACGCCGAGCGCACACTGAACGGGTTCAAGTTGAAGAACAAGCGCGCGGTGGACGGAGAGAAGCAGGTCTACATCGCCCTCGATGCGTTCAAGAGGAACGCGTTCTTCATGTTGGTGGATGACCGCCAGGCCGAAACGCTGGAAGAGGAAGTGCGCTTGAGCAAGAGCACGCGCATCAGCTTCGTGAAACTGACACCGTTGGTGGGCGGATAGCGATGGGATTGCTGGACAAACTGAAGAGCGCCATCGGCTTGGGCGGTCATCCGGAATATGATCGGGTGATCGCCGATCTGGAAGCGGAACATCGGGCCAACGGTGGAAACTATGCGGGCCTGAAGGTCGCGTCGATGAAGGCCTGGACGGAAGCAGTGTCCACGTGGCCGGACAAGAAGCGCGTTGACCTGCTCGACTACTTGGCTCGCGCCACCCATCAATGGCAGAGCGGTAGGCGCTCGATCACATTCGGTAGCGATGACTACATGCGGAATGAGTTCCGCATCGCCTTGGTGCAACAGGTACTTCGGGTGTCGCTGGTAGTGGACGATTCGGATGTCGCGCGCCTGTTGGACACGTTCGCGACCCATGGCCGCTGGGGAAACGTCAACCTGCTATCGTGGCCGATCGGGATGCTGTTCACGCACATCGAACGCCAGCACAAGGCGAAGCCCGTTTCGGATGGACTGCGCGCGACGCTGATCGCGACGCGGATCACGGTAAACGGATCGACGAACTATTCGAGCGAGAAGGAACGGCTGAAGTTGATCGACCGCATCAACTCCATCCTCGCCGGACCCGCAGGTGAAGGAGAGGTGCATCCGGTGCTCATCAAAGGCGATGATCCGTTCGTTCCGGAAGTGAACAGTGCGGTACAAGCGATGTCACCGGAGTTGCGGGACAAATGGTACCCGATCCTGGGCCACGCCATGAAAGCGAGCGGATCCAAGCCGAGCGAGAAGTACCTCGCGGCATCCCGCACCCTGATCGACGGCCCGGGCGCGGACGCGTTCAAGCAACAGGTGATGACCTGGTTCGACTTCGTCATCAAACTGAAGGAGAAGACCACCGAACACGTTCACCGCTACAATGGCCGTGAGCAGACCTATACCACCACGGAGTTCCTGCACACGCAGAGCATGGACCTGCTGAAGGGCCTGGTGTGGATGTGTTCGCACTTCCACGATGCGCGCACCATCACCGCAGTGGCGGCCTTGGCCGAGCGTTCATTCCGCAAGATCCCCGGTCAAGGCCCCGCTGCGGCCGGGTTGGGCAACGCATGCCTGTTCACCCTGTTCCGCTCCAAAGGCTTCGACGGCATCGGTCAATTGAGCCGCTTGAAACTGCGCATCAAGCAGAGCAGCACGGTGGCGCTCATCGACAAGTACCTCGCGGAAGCGGCGGCGGACAAGGGCATCACGGTGTACGAGATCGAAGACCAGGCTTGCGATGATCACGGTCTGAAGGACGGCTCTCGTGTCTGGGACTTCGACGGCTACACCGCCACGCTCACCGTGACCGGTCCGGGCGATAGCGAACTGGAATGGCGCAAGCCCGACGGCACGCCGCAGAAATCGGTGCCCGTAGCCGTGAAGGAAGGACACGCGGCAAAGCTGAAGAAGCTGAAGGACACGGTGAAGCAGGTGGACCTGGGTACCACCGCGCAGCGCGACCGCATCGACCGGATGTTCCGTAGTACCCGCACCATGGCGATGCCGTACTTCCGGGAGCATTTCATAGAGCATGGCCTGCTCGGCTTCTTGGCAAAGCGCATCATCTGGAATTTCCACGAAGGCGAACGCATCACGCCTTCGATCCTGGTCGACGGGACATGGACCACTATTTCCGGTGAGGCCTTCACGCCCGCCGATGCGATGACCGTTTCGCTCTGGCATCCGGCCACGGCCAGTGTCGGTGACGTGCGCGCATGGCGCGAGTTCATGATGGCACGCGAGATCCGCCAACCGCTGAAACAAGCCTACCGCGAAGTGTACCTGCTGACGGATGCGGAGATGAACACGCGCACGTACAGCAACCGCATGGCAGCGCATCTGCTCAAGCAGCACCAGTTCAACTCGCTGGCCAAGGCCCGCGGCTGGAAGTACGCCTTGCAGGGCGCATTCGACAACGGGCAGGACGGGTCATGGGCAAGCATTTCCCTTCCCGACCACGGCATCGGCGCGCAGTTCTGGTTGAACGAGGTGAATGCGGATGGTGCCACGAACGACACGGGTATCTGGTCCTACATGGCCACCGACCAAGTGCGCTTCGGACGCATCGGTCACGAGGATCCGATGGACCTCGTGGATGTTCCGGTGGTCGCCTTCAGCGAAGTGATGCGCGACGTGGACCTCTTCGTGGGCGTGGCCAGCGTGGGCAATGATCCGGAATGGCGGGACGGCGGCGGCGCATTGCCGGGCTACCGCGATTACTGGCAGAGCTACTCGTTCGGTGACCTCGGCGAAGTGGCCAAGACGCGTAAGGAGATCCTCACGACCCTGATGCCTCGTTTGAAGATCGCGAAGATCTCCAGCATTCAGGACAAGTTCCTCGTGGTGAAGGGCAAGATCCGCACCTACAAGATCCACCTTGGAAGCACGAACATCCTGATGGAGCCGAACGACCAGTACTTGTGCATCGTGCCGGACCGCAGCAAGCCCACCACGCAGAACCTCTTCCTGGCTTTCGAGGGAGACAATGGCTTGTCGGTGATCATCTCCAAGGCCTTTCTGCTCGCCGAAGACGACAAGATCACCGACAGTACCATCACCTCGCAAATCAACAGGCGCTGAGCATGGACCGCTATGCGCCGCAGATCGCTGTGGTCGAGATCGGCGCGGAAGGGCAATTGAAACTCGCTTCGGCGAAAGTGTGCATCATCGGCGCTGGTGGTCTGGGAACACCGGTGGCCACCATGCTCGCAGCCGTAGGGGTGGGCTCCATCATCATTGTGGATGGCGACCGTGTGGCGCCGTCGAACCTGCACCGCCAGTTCCAGTTCACACCGGCCGACATCGGAAAGCCGAAAGCGGAAGTGCTCGCAGCGCAACTGCGACTTCAGAACCCTGCGATCGAGGTAGTGGCGATCGCGGAGCACCTCACCGACGAGAATGCCGAGCAGCTCATCTCAAGTGCTGAAGTCGTGGCCGATTGCACCGACCAATTGGAAAGTCGCCTGCTTGTGGATCGCATGTGCGCTTCGCTGAGCAAGCCACTTGTATTCGCTGCCATCGGTGGTTGGGAAGGGTACCTCACCATACTCCATCACCACCAACGCTTCGCACTGGACCAAGCCTTCGACCTCGCCGGTTTCTATGCCGATGCGGTCTTGAACTGTGCCCAGACAGGGATCGTGCCCACCACCTGTGGCGTGGTCGGCAACCTACAGGCCAACGAAGTACTCAAGATCCTTTTGGGCCTCGACGATGTGTTGGATGGTCAACTTCTTTGTGTGGATCTGAAGAAGGTCGTGTTCCGGAAGTTCGTGCTGAGCAAGCCAGCGTAAAGAACTACACCATGCTAAGTTCGCTTGAAGCACTGGACCACGATATGGTCTCCTGTGGAACGAAGGAACCCTAGCGCCCTGTGCATCGAGTCCGTTGTTTACCTATTTCAGGCCGGGAGTGATCTTGCGTCTGCTTCGATCGGTTCCTGCAAAGGCCCAGCCTAGGGTTGCTGCTGCGGCTTCTTGTGTTGGTGATGCAACCAATGGTGTTTGCTCGTTCACATTTCCATCCCATCTCGATGTATCCCCAAAACCAACCTATGCGATCATCGTTACCCTATGTCCTAATGCTTGTGCTTGCCATGGCCGCGCACTGCTCCACCGCACAAACGCACTTCTTCCGCAGCTACGTTACCGGATCCGCCAGCTACGGCACTTCGCTTTCCCCCGGTCCTGAAGGCACGATGTATGTTACCGGGACGGCGTCAATGGGGCCGGAAACGGACCAATTGTTGATGACCCTGGCGCCGAATGGTGATCCACTGCTTACGCGCAAGCTGGATACCGACGTAAGAGAATTCCCGCGGCGCGTGATCACCGTTGCGCCGGGCCGCGTATTGCTTGTGGGCAGCGCGGGGTCCAGTAGCAGCACCTACGAGCGGGACATGATCCTGATCAAGACCGGCACAACGGGCACCACTGGGCAGATCCAAGCATGGGGCACGCCCGATTCCGCAGAGGTTTTTGCGGCTGTGGCGCAAGCGGGTGCCGACCTGCTGCTGCTGGGCTCCACGGACTATGATCGCGACACGCAACGTCCGGCCTTCTTCCTGATCCGGTGCGATACGGCCTTCAACGTGGCTTGGGGCCGCTCCGTGAACCAGGGGACCGACCTCCACCTTGGCATGGCAACGGCCTTGGCACCGGATGGTAGCATTTATGCGCTCGGTTGCTTGGATCCGGATATTGACGGGCAACCGGTGGAGGGTGTGTTGGCGCTGATGAAGTTCACGGCCAATGGTACGCTGCAATGGACGCGCAACTACGATGTGCCCGGTAACATGCTCGCTTCCCGCATTGATATGCGCGTGGCCACCGACGGCACCGTGTACTTCATGCAACACTACAACGGAAACGGCAGCGGGACCGCACTTTTCCACGTGGCGGACAACGGCGATCCGCTCTGGTGCAAACACATACAGGCTCCGCCACCACAAAGCCTGCAGTTCGCCCGCATCCTGCTGAACGATGATGTGCTCTATCTCGCGGGCAGCTATGGCTTTGGGTCTGGATCCAGCGATCCCGTACTGCTCCAATGCACCACCGCCGGCACTGTGAACTGGGCGCGCAGGTACGGCTCCGGCGAAACCGTAGGCGACCTGTTGGACCTCTGCATCACCACTACACCAGCGGGTTCGCCATCGCTCTGGGCCGTGGGCGAATTGAGGCCGATGTCCGGTGATGCACAACAATTGTTCGTGATGAACGTGGGCCTTGATGGGCATGGCCTTCCCGATTGCGAACGGCAAGACCTGGTGATCACCGTTACCGATGAGGTGCCCGTGATAACGACCCCAACGCCGGAGGTGATCCCTTTCAACAGCCCAAGCACACATACCTTGACGATTGCGACCGCAGAGGTGGATGTGTTCACGGCCTGCACCACCATCGGCATCGCCGAAGAGCAACCCGCCACAATGGGCATCTATCCCAACCCCACGACGGGCCGGTGTACCATCACCTTTCCTGATAAAGCACCGCGTCGTGTCGCCGTGTTCGATGCCACCGGGCGGGAGCTGCGCGTACAGGTCACCCCCGGTACCGGTCGCGTGCAGGTGGATCTGAGCGGTAACGAGAATGGGTTGTACATCGCGCGGGCCACAGATGCTATTGGGCAGAGTGTGGTGCAACGGGTGGTGAAGGAGTGAGGGGAAGAAGGCCTTTCTACCAGTTCGCGACGGAAGGGTGAGTTACAGTCCCATTACTTGAACCGATTCTAGCGAAGGAATGCTCCACGGTCCTGCTTCCATTCGGAATAGCTTGCCGTGGCGGCATTGGCTTGGCTCATTGCCAACATCGTAGCTCTTTAGGGTACTTCGAATTACCTCGAACGTCCCGCTGAACTGCGGGAGGCACAAGCGCTTATCGTTCTGGGCAGACAAGGCGCGACGACAGGAAGTTACCCAGAGGTAACTGACTAAGAAGCAACGCCGGATGACCGAATGAGAAGTGCCTGCCCGAAGGGTCGGCCCGTGGGCCGATGCCGCCGGAGTGAGGTAATTCGAGGTACCCTTTAGTGTTTTGGAACCACCGCTATTGGTAAGACCTTGCTGTTCGGAGGGCGCTCTGCCATGGTGCTAATGAATATAGCTAAGCATCGCGGCCACCCGTTCGCCACCCTAACTTGCCCACCCAACCAAACGCCAGAACTGCATCACCCCAATGTCCCCCGAACTACGCACCGTCAATGTAACCCGCTACATCACGCCCTTGCGTGAGGGCGGCTCGTTGCCGGCATTGGCCGAGGCGGACGATGGCATTAAGTACGTGCTGAAGTTCATCGGCAACGGCCACGGGCCGAAGGCGTTGATCGCCGAATTGATCGGTGGGGAAGTGGCGCGTGCCTTGGGCCTGCGAATGCCGGAGCTGGTCTTCGCCGAATTGGATGAGGGTTTCGGACGCACCGAAGGGGACGAGGAGATCCAGGAACTGCTGCAGAAGAGCAAAGGCCTGAACCTTGGGCTGCATTACCTCAGCGGCGCCATCACCTTCGATCCGGTGGTCACCACCGTGGACGCCGACCTCGCCTCACGCATTGTTTGGCTGGATGCCTTCTTGACGAACATCGACCGCACGGCGCGCAACACCAATATGCTGATGTGGCACAAGGAGCTGTGGCTCATCGACCACGGATCTTGCCTCTACTTCCACCATAGTTGGACCAATTGGGAGAAGCACGCCAAAGGCCCGTTCGAATTGATCAAGGACCATGTGTTGTTGCCACAAGCCACGCGCATGGAAGAGGCCGATGCGCACTGTCGTGAACTGTTGAGCGAAGAACTGCTGGCCAACATCGTAGAGCTGATCCCCGATGCCTGGTTGCAGTGGGACGATACCGACGAAAGCCCCGAGGCCATCCGTGCCATCTACCTGCGCTTCCTGCTCACGCGGCTGGCGCATTCCACCGTATTCATCACCGAAACGCAGCATGCACGGCAAGCACTTGTATGAGTACGCCGTGATCCGGGTGGTACCGGCCGTGCACCGCGAGGAGTTCCTCAACGCGGGCATCCTGCTCTTCTGCAAAAGCGCGAACCTCATCAAAGTGCGCATCGCGTTGAACGAAGCGAAGCTCCGCAGCCTAGCTGGCGACGCGGACCCCGAGCAAGTGCGCTTGAACCTGCGCTCCTTTGAACGCATCGCATTGGGCACGGCTGAAGGTGGCCCCATCGCACGCCTCGATGCGCCATCGCGTTTCCGGTGGCTCACCGCAGTGCGCAGTTCATCCATCCAGACCTCGCGTCCGCATCCCGGCTATTGCGATGATCTGGAGGGGACTGCGGAAAGGTTGTTTGCGGAGTTGGTGGGGTGAGGGAAGTTTTCTGGTGTTCGATGCACTGGTAGAGATCCCTTCCAATACGTGCTGTGCCGGGACGGTCTTCATGGTGTCTTGGCCGGAGCAACCCCCGTTAAGCTCATTGGATGGATCGCAATTGAACACAAATTGGTCGGTTGCACTTCTCGATCCAGCAAGGGAATTTTGCTCGGCACCCAACCTGCGCAAGGGATCCTACGTGTATGTGAATGACCGTCGGTTGTTCCGCCGGAGAACCAAACCCATCAGTCATCATGAAACAGACAACTGGATCTTTTCTCGCGATCATTTCGTTCTCCTTGTTGATCACTGCGTGCAAGAAGGACGAGCACCATGTTGCAGTTGGCCCACATGTGCCTTCGGCGAGCAACCCGTTGGTGGCGCTATTTCAAAGCCACGTTACGGATGCCACTCAGTCCTTTACCCTGCAAGCTGCCACGGGTGCAGCCATACAGGGTTCGAAAGGCACGCAAGTTTTCATAAGCTCCAACGCGTTCGCAGATCAGAATGGCCAAGTGGTGACTGGTGTGGTGAACGTAGAGCTGATCGAAGCATTGGATGTGTCCGATATGTTGTGGCTGAACAAGCAGACGGTCGGCATGGATAATGGAACGCCGCGGCAGTTGGTCAGTGGTGGTCAGTTCTTCTTGAACGCCACGCAAGCGGGGCAGCAATTGACATTGGTCCCTGGCAGAACCAATGTCTCCATTCCTGCAGCGAACCCTGATCCAGAAATGCAACTGTTCAGCGGCACGGTCGATGAGGGTGGTGTGATCTTCTGGGACCCGTTCGGTCAGAACGGAACTGGCCTGAACACGGACAGCCTTTCCTATAATTTTCCGAATGACTCCCTGGGCTGGATAAACTGCGATTATTTCGCCAACTGGGGTGGCCCTCTTACCACGATCAGGGTGGAAGTGCCGAGTCCACACGATGGATCGAACACGCTGGTTTGGGTGGTGTTCCCGAGTATCAATTCAATAACGAACGTAGGAGCAAGCGGAACGAACGGCGTATTCCTGACCTCCGGTTCCTATGCGGCACCAGTCGGAATGGATGTGGTGATCGTTGCGTTTTCTGAGGTCGATGGTGTCTTTTACTCCTCGTTCACCAATACGGCCTTGATGCCCGACCATACCGGGTCGATCACCTTCCAACCGACCACAGAAGCCCAGTTCATGTTGGACGTGCAAGGTTTGTAGGGAAGGGCCTTGGAGGAGATGTCCGAGTGGCCCGCACCGCGTGATTGCGGGCCAACCGGTCATCTATGAGCGGGTTGAATTGGAGCCTACACCGCCGCCTTCTCCTTCTTCGCTTCGATACTCTTCTCCACCTCCGCAATAGCCCGCTTCGTCTTCAGCAACGAGTCGGGTGTAACGCTGATCGAATCGATCCCCAGTTCAACCAAGAACTGTGCGAAGTCCGGGAAGTCGGAAGGGCCTTGGCCGCAGATGCCCACTTTGGTGCCGGTGCGTTTGGCTGTTTCGATCAGCATTTGCAACATGCGTTTTACGGCCGGGTTGCGCTCGTCGTAGAGGTGTGAGACCAATGCGCTGTCACGATCTAGACCGAGTGTTAGCTGTGTAAGATCGTTGCTGCCAATGGAGAAGCCGTCGATGTATTCGCTGAACTCCTCGGCCATGATGATGTTGCTAGGGATCTCGGCCATGAGGTAGAGTTCGAGACCTTCCTTGCCGCGTTGGAGTCCGTATTCCTCCATCACGCCTTTCACCTGCTTCAGCTCTTCCACCGTGCGGCAGAAGGGCACCATGACGACCACGTTCTTCAGGCCCATTTTCTCGCGTACACGGCGAATGGCCTTGCACTCAAGTCCGAAAGCTTCCTTGTACACTTCGCTGTAGTAGCGGCTTGCACCTCGCCAGCCGATCATCGGATTCTCCTCGTCCGGCTCGAAGTGTTCGCCGCCCAAGAGGTTCTTGTATTCGTTGCTCTTGAAATCGGAAAACCGCACGATCACCTTGTTGGGGTAGAAGGCCGCGGCGATCTTGGCAATGCCATAGCTCAACTTTTTCACGAAGAAGGTCTCTTCATCCTCGTAGCCGTGGATGAGGTAGCTGATCTTTCCGCTGAGTGCCACATCGCCGAGTTCCTTGTGTTGCAAGAGCGCCAATGGATGCGCTTGGATGTAATTGTTGATGATGAACTCTTCACGTGCCAAACCCACGCCCGCATTCGGCAAGCTGCTGAATTTGAAGGCCAGGTCCGGGCTTGCTACATTGAGCATGATCGGGGTCTTGGTCTCGGGCATATCGGCGAGCATCGTCTCTTCCTTGTGGAAGGGGATGATCCCGCGGTAGATGATGCCGGTGTCGCCTTCGCAGCAACTGGCGGTCACTTCCATGCCTGTATCCAGCAGATCGGTCACGTTACCGCAGCCAACGATCGCAGGTACACCCATTTCACGGGCTACAATGGCCGCGTGGCAGGTACGACCACCTTTGTTGGTGATGATGGCACTGGCCTTCTTCATGATCGGCTCCCAATCCGGATCGGTCATGTCCGTCACAAGCACGTCCCCTTGTTGGAAATCCTTTCCATCGCCGCCACCGCCGCGACCATCAAGGCTGAAGAGGATGCGCACTTTACCTGCTCCGGCACGATCACCGATGGCAATACCGGTAGTGATCACCGGATGCTTTTTGGGTTGGTCCGGTGTGGCCTCGTCCGGATTGATCAATTTGTATTCCACCACGCGGTCCGTGGCCTTGCGGCTGTGGATCGTTTCAGGGCGGGCTTGAACAATGAAGAGATGTCCGGTCAGGCCGTCGATGGCCCATTCCACGTCCATCGGGCACCAATGGCCTTTCTTATCACTGTAGTATTTCTCAATTGCCGCCACACTGCGCGCGATCTCCAATGCTTGATCGTCGGTCACACAGAAACGGTTGCGTTGCGCACGTTCGATCGGGATGGTCAACGTCGGCTTACCGGGTTCCACACCGTAGACCATCTTGCGGTCCTTGGACCCCAATTTCTTTTCGATGATGCTGGTATAGCCCTCTGCCAACGTGGGTTTGAAGACCAACCATTCATCCGGGCTCACGGCACCTTGCACCACCATTTCACCCAAACCGTAACTGCCGTTTATCAAAACCACGTCCTTGAAACCACTTTCAGTATCGAGGCTGAACGCAACACCGCTGGCGCCCACGTCGGAGCGTACCATTTTCTGGATACCCACTGAAAGTCCCACTTGGAAGTGATCGTAGCCCAAGCTCTCGCGGTACACGATGGCGCGATCGGTGAACAACGAAGCGAAGCAATTCCGAACGGCACTGATAAGGTCCTGGTGCCCACGGATGTTCAAGAAGGTCTCCTGTTGCCCAGCGAAGGAGGCATCTGGCAGGTCTTCCGCGGTGGCGCTGGAACGTACGGCCACGTCGGTGGCTTCTTGTCCATATTTCTGGGACATTTCATCGTAGCGCTGCATGATCCCTTTCCACACCTCCTCGGGGAACTTGCCGTTCTTCACCAAAGTGCGTACCGCTAGACCAGTACGACGGATGTTCTCGATATCGTCCACATCAAGCCCGGCAACGATATCCCGGATCTTTTGGTCCAACACGTTATGTTCAATGAACGCTTTGTAGGCGGCCACGGTAACCACGTAACCACCGGGCACTTCAACGCCCAGCTTACCGAGGTTCTGGATCATCTCACCTAGGCTGGCATTCTTGCCACCCACGGTTTCGATATCGCTCAATTCAACTTCGTGTAGCCACTTCAAGTAAGGTTCTTTGGACATGGTATCTATTGGTTGTTGTGCGGTCTTTGGAAGATGCCTTCAACGGTGATCGAACCGCAAAGGTTGGACGAATGAGCTTTGTAATGTCACGTGCGTCGCATCCCGATCCCGGACGGTGTTCTTCGCTGTTCGCTGGATCCACTTCGTGCACATCATTATCCGTCCCGGTCCATGTCGCGCTGCACGTCCTTTGCCTTGAGACTTTCGCGTTTGTCGAACAGCTTCTTCCCTTTGGCCAGTGCGATCTCCAGTTTGGCAAAACCGTTGGCCGCGATGTACATCCGGGTAGGGACAATGGTCATACCCGCATCCTTCAATTTCTTGCGCAGCTTATCGAGTTCCCGTTGGTTCAGCAGAAGCTTGCGATCACGTTTGGGTTCGTGTACGAAATGGATATTGGTCCCATACGGATTGATCTGCATGTTGCGGACGATCAGGTCATTGCCCAGAAATGCGCAGAAGGCTTCGTTGATGCCAGCACCACCGGCTCGAATGCTTTTGATCTCACTGCCCATCAAGACCATGCCACAGGTATACGAGTCGAGCAAATGGTACTCAAACCCCGCGCGGCGGTTCTTGACATCGATCTTGAGGGCGGCCATGGACCGCGAAAGTACGGCGGGGCCAATTGGCTTCACGCGCACTACTGCACAATGAACACCGGCACCTTCACCTTGTGCCTCACGGAATCTAGCGTGGTCCCAAGGACAATGTCCTTCAAGCCACGATGGCCGTGGGCACCCATAACAAGCAGGTCGCAACCGGTTTCGGAAACGAGTTTCGCGATCGCAACGGGTGCATGGCCTTGCCCCACGCGACCTTCAGCCGTATAGCCAAATTCCTTCAGTTGTTGAACGTATCCCTCCAAATTGCTCGCATCGCCGAGGGTTTCCAAGTCGCCGCTCTCCGCACCTAGGTAGCGAGCCGCTGCGGATTCTGTGATGTGGATCAAAACGTATTGTGCATCCTTTCCTCCTTGAGCAACAGCCGCAGAGATCGTCTGGCGGTCATGACTGCTGAAGTCGACGGTTATGGCGAGCTTCCGGTAGGGAGCAACGGTGCCCAGGTCCAGCGGCGGCGCGGCTTCGTGCAAATGTTCCTTCGCGTGGCGTGCGCCGCTAATGAAGGGTGCAATGGCGATGTATAAGAGCAGGATAATTGCGGCAAGGAGGAAAACCAGAACCGTGACCGCCAAGACTCCCCAGCCGTTCGCACCGATCCAGTTGCTCACTTCCTCCCAAACCAATTTGGCATTTAGCAGGACAATGATGAGTGCCGTGGCCCAAGACAGCACGCGCGCCCATACGGGGATCACAAAACGACCCATGCGCACCTTATCGCTACAGAAGTGGATCAGCGGGATCACCGCGAAGCCGAGCTGGAGGCTTAGCACCACTTGGCTGAAGACGAGCAATCGCCCAAGGGAATCCTCGCCGAACCAGAGGATACAGACCACAGCAGGCACGATCGCGATAAACCGCGTGATCAAGCGACGCAACCATGGACGGATTCGAAGGTCAAGGTAGCCCTCCATGACGATCTGCCCGGCCAGCGTGCCGGTTATGGTACTGCTCTGTCCCGCGGCGATCAAGGCGATAGCGAACAGGGCAGGGGACAGGTCGCCGAACAGATCACCCAACAATTGGTGTGCTTGATCGATCTCCGCCACATCGAAATAGCCTGCGCGGTGGAAGCCTGCGGCGGCGAGGATGAGGATGGCCGCATTCACGAAGAACGCCAAATTGAGAGCGACCGCCGTATCGATAAAGTTGAAGCGAATTGCCTCCTTGATGCCTTTTTCATCCCGGCTGTGGCGACGTGTTTGCACCAACGAGGAATGCAGGTAGAGGTTGTGCGGCATCACCGTTGCGCCGATGATCCCGATCGCGATGTAGAGCGCGGTGCCATTTAATTCGGACGGAACGAGTCCTTTGAACACCTCACCGGCATCGGGTTGCACAATGAACATTTCCGCCAGAAAGGCCAGACCGATCAACGATACAATGGAGAGGATGAAGACCTCCATCATGCGCATTCCTTTGTTCATAAGGAAGAGGATCAGCAACGTATCGAACGCTGCTATCAGCACACCCCACAGTACAGGGATATCGAACAGTAGGTGAAGGCCGATGGCCATACCGATCACTTCCGCAAGATCACACGCAGCAATGGCGATCTCCGCGAGAAAGTAGAGCGGAATGTTCACCAACGGCGGGTAGGTGTGACGGCTGGCCTGCGCCAAGTCCAACCCGCGAACAATACCTAAACGGGCGCTAAGGCTTTGGAGCAACAAGGCCATGAGGTTGCTCATCAGCAACACCCAGAGCAACTTGTATCCGAATGCACTTCCACCTGCGATATCCGTAGCCCAATTGCCCGGATCCATGTAACCCACGCTTACCAAGTAGGCGGGACCGAGGAAGGCGAGCAACCGACGCCAACGTCCACGTCCTGTTGGGATCTGAACGGATCCGTGTACTTCACTCAACGATCGGCTTTCGCGGCTCATGGCTCAACGGCTTCGACCAATAATTGGCTGGCCACCTGGGCCGATAGTGAACTAATGGGACCGGGTTTGCTCCGAAGCTCCAGGCTTCCATCGAATGCTTGCCTCGCTTCCACGGTGAAGACCATTCCGATGCCGATGCCTTTTTGATCGAGCAGGTGCAACAGGCTATCACTTGGGTCATTCACCCGGGCAATACGGATGCGATCGCCCAAGGCGCAATCCGTGAGTGGTTTGATGTCGCGCACGTGGACTTTGCCGTTACGGTCCGGGATCGGGTCGCCGTGCGGATCGAAGGCCGGATTGCCCAAGTAGTCGTCCAAACTATTCGTGAGCTTGTCGCTGCTGACGTGCTCCATTTGATCTGCGACCTAATGTACTTCGTCCCAGCCGAATCCCAGGTGAGCTACTAGAAAGGTCTCCCAAAGGCGATGCTTGCGGACCAACTTCAAGGCGGCGGTCTTCCCTTTCGCTGTGAGTTGCACGCCATGGTAGGGTTGGTGTTTCATCAAGCCTTTTTCGGCGAGCTTCTTCAGCATCACAGTAACGCTACTGGCCTTGATGCCCAAGCGTTCCGCAATGTCCGTTGTGCTCGCGGTCGCTCCGCCCTGCAACAGGGAATGAACGGCCTTCACGTGGTCTTCTTCGCTTCTGGACAACATGGTTTCGACGAGGCAAATATAGGTTAATAGATTAAACTAGGAAATAATTTAGACGTGGCTAAAGATCTGTTATGTTTGCCGCATGTTTCGGGCTGTACTTTTGTGGATCTTGACCGTGGTTGCCTTTGCGAATGCGGATGCCCAGACCGTTGTGATAAAGGGCAAGCTCATGGCAGAAGGGGCGCCTGTTCCCTTTGTGAACCTTGTTTTGAAGGGTACGCAACAAGGAGCATCTTCTGATCTGGAAGGACGCTTCACCCTGCGAGTTCCTGGACCTGGTGATTACCTCCTTCGGATGAGCGCCGTTGGTTTCTTGCCGAAGGAAATGGCCTTCAACGTTGGCGTGCACAAGACGATCGACCTCGGGACGATCGCCCTTCAACCCGATGCAGTGGACCTGGGTGAAGTAGTCGTTACTGGCACCATGCGCGAGGTTTCACGCAGTGACAGTCCGGTCCCCGTGGAAGTGATCACGCCAGCGCTATTCCGCAAGAATCCAAGTCCTGCTTTATTCGATGCGGTCGGCATGGTGAACGGTGTGCGTCCACAGATCAACTGCAGTGTTTGCAACACCGGCGATATCCACATCAATGGCATGGAAGGTCCG
>JADKFY010000024.1 GCA_016717305.1 Flavobacteriales bacterium | reverse complement strand
GATCCGCGTGCCACGTAACGGGCGGCAAGGGTACACGCATCTGCACAGTCGCGATCCAAGCGGATGCAGTTCACCATGTTCTTCACGTTCGGTTCATCCAAACAGGAATCTGCACACGTTTCGCAGGCCGCGATGCATTTCATCAGTTGGTCCAAGAGGTCGTTGGTCGTTGCGTCTTTCATGGTCAGCAGTGGGTTTAGTTGATGCCGTTCATCACCACATGGACCGTTCCATTATCCGTGGAAACTTCCGCATTGCTTGTTGGTTGCGGTTATCGCGAACGGAGGCCGGCGGCACGCGTTGCACACGACGTGGTCCGGACCCACACGATCCGGGGAAACGATGTCGCAGCACTCCCCACACGGGATCCACTGGGAGATACAAAGGAGGACGCTGCGTTCTTGACCTGTGCCGCAGGGGCATCGACAATAGCGTTGAAGAAGCTACAGCGGTCTGATCACCGTAAACTTGCCCAATGAACGCACAACCACACCACCTTCTCCTCATCCACGGCTTTCCGTTGGACCATTCCATGTGGCAACCGAATGCGGACGCTCTGGGGGTGTTGCACAAGTCCTTGCGCCGGACCTGTTTGCCTTCGAGACCACGGCAGATGTGCCAGCGGTGTTGACCATGGAACACTTTGCCGAGCAATTGAAAACGCAACTCGATGAGAAGGGCATACAACGCACCGTGCTCTGTGGCCTCTCCATGGGCGCTTACGGGTTCTTTGCCTTTATGGAGCGTTGTCGAACGCGCGTAGCTGGTCTCATCTTGTGCAACACACGCAGCACCGGTGACACCGAGGAAGGTAAACAAGGGCGGGAAAACACGGCACTGGATGCACTGGCGAAGGGTATGCGCGCATCGCGCGGGCCATGTTGCCCAAACTACTTTCTGGAGCAACACACGTTCCACCGCACCCCGAATTGTCGAACACCGTGGAGGCCATGTCATCGCCCCCCGTGCTGGCCACCTCAGCAACATGGAAGCAGTCGAAGAATTCAACAAAGCCGTTATCGATCTCTTGCGGTCATTGCCTCGCGGGTGATCCCTCAACCACGACGATGCCTGATGCCCGGTGCGCTATTTCACGTCGGTCGAATACTGGTGGCGCGGATGCGGACCCGTATTTCATTGTCCTCCTGTCTGGGTTTGGGCACTTGCGTGAGTGACAAGACTTCGGGTGTTCAATAGTTGGTGTACACCACCGCTTTCATGTTCTTGTTTTCCAGCGAGGCAAAGGTTCTGCGCCCCTTGTGCTCGACCCCATTGACGTCGGGTCAAGAACGCACATCACCGTTCAGGCATCGGCCCAGCATCGCACCTCCTACCCCTTTCTTCTTTCACTTAATTGAAGCAGGGAGCCGTCCGGACCACAACACATCGTACTTTGCGATGGCTAAAGATCCCACATACATCCTTGTTCGGACCGCGCACGGAGCGCACCCGTCAATTACACCACCCGAAGCTTTGAACAATGAAGATCCTTGTCCCATGCACCGGCAATAGTCAGCCGCAGCCGATCGCCCATGGCTATCTCCAACACTTCGCCTAATAGACGCGCGGAGATCTTCAGCGCTTAAGGGTGGAAAACGCATGGCGGGAACCCACGCGCATCGCGGTGATGAAAGAGGACGGCAACGACATCAGCCACCACACCTCGAACAATGTGGACGAATACGGCGACATCGCCGATCACGCGAATTACCGTGTGGCGACAATGCCCGCGAAGCATGCCCGATCTTCCGAGCCACGCTGCGAAACACCATCACAACTTCAATTGACCCGGCGAAAGCGACGGGCACCGAGGAGGAAGTGATGGACGCTTTCCGGAAAGTACGCAGATATCGTATCTTACCGCCGCGACTTTGTGGAACGGGCACGTTTTGGTTTTATGATCGGATGAGCGTATGCCAACCCCTACCATCGGCTTCTTGAGAAGTACTCACTGCCTGGTGCTGTGCATTGTTGTCGGCATCGCATTGGGTGACAGCCTGGGCTTAAGAGCGGGAATGCAAACGATCATATATGGAGGTGAACCACGAACATTCCCGGGGCGATCCCGACCACACGATCTATCCCATGATGGTGCAGGTTGACTTCTGACAGCGTGCGTCGCATCGGTCCGCAGTTGAAAGGGCTGGCCTCACTCGTGGTGGTGAAACCATCGATCAAGCCCTTCACCATGGCGTTCTTCGCGTGGCTCTTCTTCAGCAAGCTTTACGCAGCGTGGATCACGCCCGAATTGGCGAACGAGTACATCGCCGGGGCCATCCTGCTGGGAGCGGCACCCTGCACGGCCATGGTCTTCGTGTGGAGCTACCCCAGCGGCGGCGACCCGAACTATACACCTGCAAGTGAGCGGGAACGACCCGAATCCTCTGCTGGTGCTCTTCATTCCTATCGTGCAACTGTTGCTGGGCATCACGGGCATCGCTATCCCATGGGGCGTACCTATCACCTCGCCCATCGTCTTCGTGGTCATTCCATTGGTGGCAGGTTACTTCACGCAACCGCTGGCTCATGAGCAGCAAGGGTGAAGAGTGGTTCACACGACGCGCTTTCTCCCTCGGTTGAAACCAGTGTCCATCATAGCGCCACTGGCTAATCGATCCTGCTCTTCGCCTTCCAAGGACAACGTATCCCTTGATAAGCCCATGGACATCCTGCTCATTGCCATCTTCTGCCTGCGCTGCAGACCTACTTCATCTTCTTCTTCAGTTGAAGGGCGGACGATGGCTGGCCTCAACCACCGCAGACCTGCGCACCGGCCAGCACGACGCTGGCGCGAGCAACTCTCTCTGAATTATCCGTGGCTGCTATGCGATCGCGCTGTTCGGATTGGAACAGTGGCGCAGCCTCGGTCACCGTGGTGGGTGTGCTCATCGAAGTGCCGATCATGCTTCACTTGGTGCGGATCGCGAAGGGGTGGAAATACTGAACTTCACACCATGGATACCCACACCTCCTCCCTCCTCGCGCTCTTCACCGAAGGCCGCACCCGCTTCACCAAACTCCTCGACCAGCTCACCGAAGCGGACCTCGCGAAAAAGCTCGCACCCGCGCCGAACAGCACGGGTTTCTTACTGCGCCACATCGGTGACGTGGAGCTGCTCTTTGCGAAGAACGTGTTCGGCTTGAAGGATGTGCAAGTGCATGCGAGCACCGTGGCCAAAGGGGCACGACACCGGCGAATGGACCGATCTCGTTGCGTTGACGGCCTACGTGCAGGAAAGTGCTGAAGTGCTGGAACGTGCGATCATTGCACAGTCCGACGCGGATTGGGAAGTTATGATCGAAACGAAGGAGTTCGGGAAGAAGACCAAGGCGGAAGCGTTGGGACGGATCACCACACACACGGCATACCATGCGGGGCAGTTGGCGATGCTGGTGAAGTACGGGACGTAAGGCTCCCTCGCCTTTGAGAGCGGCGCACCTCTCAGGTTCGTTCCGCACCATCTTCCTGCCCTCATGAGGATCACCATGGCAGGCGCGCAGCGCAATCCTCCTCCTTCCGTTCCTTAGCAGCAGCACTTGCGCCCAACTGGAAGTCAGTTGGGCTTATACCATGGAGGGAGTCTTTCCGCCGTGGGCCGCATTCTTGAAGAATGCGGGAACTCCTCGATGGACCCTTGGGGCCACTTGGCCGTGTGCTTCAATGGCTTCGATGATATGAGGATGGCCCCGTGATGAACTAGTCCGTACTTTTCACGGATAACCTTCCTCCATGCGAAGCCTCCTTTGTTCCCTGTTCACCGTCGCGCAACTCTTCACCTTTGGACAAGTGAGCAACATCACTTGCACCAGTGAGGCCGCGGAACAGGCCATGAAAGGATTGCACGATCCTGCGCAGTATGCAGCGAGTGAGGTGATCGATGACCATGAGGTGATCCTTTGTGAATTGCGCACTGCCGTTTCGGCCGATTCGTTGAAAGCGCATCTGCAAGGTTTGTTGAGGTTCTACACCCGCCATACACGGTCCGATACCGTGAGCGAAACAAGCGGTATCGGCGCGGCGCGGCGATGGATCCATGGAAAGTTCGCGGAGTTCAGCGCTGCGAACGAAGATCGATTGATCCCCGGATATGTGCAGTTCGACTACCAAGCTGGAGCGAACGAATGCGGAAGTGGCGCAGCGTGGAAGAATGTCTTGGCGGTATTGCCTGGATCCGATGTCAGTGACCATCGTGTGGTCCTGATCGAAGCGCACATGGACAGCCGGTGCGCGGACAATTGCGATAGCACTTGCTACGCTCCGGGTGCCGAGGACAATGGCAGCGGCGTGGCCTTGGTGATGGAATTGGCGCGCGTGTTGACTAAATACACGTTCAAGCATACCCTCGTCTTCCTGCTCACTACCGGTGAAGAGCATGGCCTGCTCGGTGCCGAAGCCATGGCGACCTATTGCACGACACAAAACATCGCATTGAAGGCGGTACAGAACAACGATGTGATCGGTGGCGTACTGTGCGGTGCCACCGCTTCGCCACCCAGTTGTTCACCGGCCGGAGATGTGGACAGTTTGCAAGTGCGCTTGTTCTCCAGCGGTTCCACTGCATTGCCGCATCGCGGTTTCGCACGGACCATCAAGATGTACTACGATGAGAAGATGAGCAACCAAGTACATGTGCCCATGACCATCAGCGTAATGAACAGCGAGGACCGTGGTGAACGTGGCGGTGACCACATCCCCTTCCGGATCGAAGGCTTCCGCAATGTGCGTTTCACGGCGGCCAACGAACACGGCGATGGGGATCCCAGTGGACCCGGCTATGCGGACCACCAGCATACCAGCGACGACATCCTCGGTGTGGATACGGACGGTGACCAGGAAGTGGACAGCTTCTTTGTGGATTTCAATTACCTGCAACGCAACGCCGTGATCAATGGAACGTCCATGACCTTGCTTGCGCTGGGTCCGGAAACGCCAACCTTCGATGTGCTTGACGAACCCACGGGCCTTCGCGTGGTGATCACGGGTAACGCAAGCCTCCCGTGGTACCGGATCGGGGTACGCGACAACAGCGCAGCCACGGAATTCGAGGCCTTGTACCGGACGGATGAGACGAGCTTCCCAATACCTGGTCTCACAGCCGCCAACGCTTACTTCATCAGCGTGGCCGGGATCGATAGCGCGGGTATCATGAGCCCTTTCAGCGGTGAACTGACCAAAGTGAACGACGTGGGAACACCACCGGGTACAATGGATGATCTGCCCTTCGGTTTGGCCTGCGCGCCGATCAGTATCGCGGAACAACTCGATCCAAACACAACACTTCAATTGCTTCCTTGCAAGCCGAATCCGTTCGCGGACCGCACCGTGATCCCGATCCAGAACTACAGCATGAAGCGCTTTGGCAAAGCGGCCATCGTGATCAACGACATGCACGGGAAGGAATTGATGAAGATCCCCTTCGTTCTGGAGCGGGGCCTGAATGAAGTACACTACAACCACCGCTCATCGCCCGGCCTGTTCCAGTATGGTTTGATGGTGGACGGGCACAGGGTTGGGACGCGGCAATTGGTGGTGTTTCCGTAGTCCCAATGGTAGCAAAAGCCCGATCACATTCTGTCGCGGGGGCCCGCAATACCTTCATGAAGAAATGGCGCAGCTTCGAGGGTCCGTATCACCATGACGAGATCTATTCCATCAGCCTGTCCATGCGGAAGTGATCCCAACTTTTCAGAAAAGACAAGGGGCCTTCGGGCCCTTTGTTGGTTGATGCACCTACGCGAACAAGCCCGATGCGTATGCTCATCAGCGCCGCTGACCTCCCATTTGGCAACACGTCCATGAAATTCCTGTTCACGGCTGAAGGAAGAGTGGGATCGAAGACCTGTTCCTTACCAGTGCGCTTTATCAGGGGACCTTCATCAGGGCAGGACCCGTTCGACTTGCCCATGTAGAACGTTCGTTCCAAATAGGGAAGCAAAATGCATCATCACCTCTGCGCTATCCGGTCCAACTCACACACGATCCATCCGACCTACGACTTCTCCTCGGGCAGATGAATGCCTTGTTTCAAAAGCATTGTGCCCATGGCTACCAGCCAAAGTGCCTTGATGTGGAACATCGGCTTATAGATATCGAAGTTGTCCGGGATGAACAGGATGATGCACACAGCAGCAAGCCCCATGATCGTTGTGGACCAGCCCAACCAAGCCCTCATCAACTTCCACTTGATAAAGGCAGCCCCCAACAAAACGAACCCGACCCCTGAGAAGATCCGGCCAAAGCGAATGAAGCATGTTACATACTGGTTCGTGAACAATAGTTTCCCCATGAATTCATCGAGCTCCTCCGGTGTCATATTAGCTGTTTGCCCTACCCCCCACGCTCCATGATTATAGAAATAGGCAGCAGCAATTGCCAATGTGAAGGTGCCAATGATCACCATTCCCGCACCAGGAACGATCATTACGCGATAAGGACTTCGTGCAGTAATGGACATCAATGCGAACGTTGCGATGCCCATTGTGACCCAACCGAAAATGTGGATACGGTACATCCAGATCCAGAACCAGATGCGCTCGCCAATGGGACCGAAATCCTCAGCTACGATGTACTCCCCGATATGGTGCGGTGAGAACATCCAACCGCACCACAGGAGCGCGGCTGCGATAATGAACGACCAACCCGTGAAATTCGTCTCGAAGTCCTTTTTCAAACTCATCTTTTCAGCATTTTAGCACAGATACGCACGACCCATGATCCCCACAAGGATATTCATCATTCTTTCCCTTGATCGTAACCAATGTCACACAGGACCATGATCAATTCCAAAAGGTGGTGTGACATAGGTTACACGCAACGGCCGAACGTACGCGTAGTTTGCAGAGCTTGAGCAAAGGACCAATAACTGACCAGGAATGAAAGACGGGAATTCGTTAGTGCCACAGCACTAAGTTCGTTCGCAGCACTTATCGGCACCAAATTCGTTCATGGTGCAAAAATGCTAAAGGGTTATACGCCGTTGGCATTGCAGGACCCGGACCCTTTCAAGCTGTTCAATAAGAACAAGGAGATGATCGTGCTGAACGACAAACCCTGGAACATTGAGGCACAGGCCCATTTGCTGGATGACAAGATCACGCCGGCCTCTTCCATGTTCATCCGCAACAATGGTCTGGTACCATAGGATAGTGATGCCGATAACTGGACACTGACCATCGATGGCGAATCCGTGGGGAACAAGAAAACGTATTCCCGCTCCGACCTGATCTCAAAAATCAAGCATCACACCTTTCCCGTCACATCGAACCAGAGTGTCCGGCGGTCGCTCCCAAGGATCTTCGCCAGACCGAACGCGTTCACAGAAAGTGCACCGCGGATCCGAACCATCCAACGGAACAAGGAAGAGGCTCACGGCATAGGTGTCCTTGGAATGATCCCGGTTCGGCGAAGGGATGTAGGCCTCCAATGTTTTGAACAAGGCGGCGATGTGCGTATCGGTGCGAACCGAAAGCGGAATAGGTGGTCCTTTCCCGGGGTCGATGGTGTGCACTGTGTTCTTGAACCACATCAACCGGCATAGAAAAGCCCTAAGGCAAGCACGCCGAGTGCGAGCCGCATTCGCAGGCTCGCGTAGCGTTGGTACAAGGCCGTATCGTTGGCCCTCGTGGCCTCGGCGCAAATGGGTCTCGGTGCGGTCATCGTTCGCTCAACACCTCAAACGATCTCGATGAAACCCGAGTCCTCGTCCAACGTGTAGCGCCGTCCTCCCGCCTTCTGCCTCACCACTTCTTCGGCCACAAAGCGAAGGATCTCCGATCGGCGATCCACCGCCCAAGTGTGGCCATGTTCCCATTCCGAAAGACCACCCATACCTACAATGGCAAGTGCATTGCCCCCAGCGAATTCCCACCAACCCGAGATCTGGCCGCCCGAGCCGTGGTAGATGACGGCACCTGAACGGCCGCTTTCGGTGATGGTGACCTTTTGCTCCATGACCAAAGATGTAAACTCTTGGGATCGCTCGAACATTGCCGCGAAAAGAATTCTTTCGCTTCATACAAGATGAGGGAATGAGTGCGACCTTTCGGCTCTCATCCACTTCAATGTCCTGGAAGATCGCCCTCGTCATTGCGCTGCTCACCGCTGTGGTAACAGCACTCGTTACTATACCTGTCGCGGATCGGATGACGAAGATCCATGGCGTGAGCGATTTCGAGGGGAAGCGTGGAATGGTCATCGCCTTCCTCTTCATCCCGGCCGGTTTGTTCGGCGGAGCATTGCTCGGTCTGTTGGGTGCTAAGCTCATGCACGCGACCGAGTGGAGCCACTTCTGGAAAGCCGCGGGTGCTTCCGTGGCAATGGGTCAGGTGGTGCTCTTTGGGATCGCAGGTCTCAGCCTTCTCTCCATTCCAACCGTTCCGAAGATCGAAGGACAACGCATCGCACTGGAAGTGGAGGTCCATGTTCCTTTGGCACGCATCACCGAGCGCGCCCGGGATGCCAACCAGATCCGCCTGAGCCTCTTCGCGAGTTCCAAGGACAATGAGTTTGCTTTCATTGACCGTGCCCGTTCCGTGGAGCGGGATGGAATGCTCCTTGTCACCGCGGTGGCCGAACTTAACAGCGTAGCCCATGGGCGTTCGATCAGTTTCCACATCGAAGAAAGCACGTGGCTGGCCTTCGACCTCAACGCACTTCCGGCTTCACCAACAACTGCCGATATGGAATGGACCGCACTGAAGCCCTTACGTGATGCGAAGGATGCGACTTCTACCTCTGCGATCAGTGATGTGCAACTCCGTTACAGGGTAGTGCACTCGGCAAAACCCTGAACCCTCCGTAACCCACTGCGGGGGATAAGAAGCACCGGTCGCACTCCGCTGAAGTCGTTGACAGGTACTAACCGCAGCCGCCACACGCGTTGCACGCAGTGCATGCCGCACGTTGGGAACCCTCCTCACCAGACAGCTGCACGCCCTTCTTCGCACCGACAACAGGCAACCACATCCGCAGCAAATAAACTGCGGAGATCAGAACAAGGAAGGATGCGATAAAGGTCTGCATCAGCCGGCGATCGCGTTGGTGAGTTGATACGTGATCAGACTTGCAAGGTACGCCAGACCGAAAAGATAGCCGCCCATGATCCACATGTACTTCCACGAGTTGGTCTCGCGCTTCACGGCCACGAAGGTGCTTAGGCATTGAGGTGCGAAAACCAACCAGATGAGCAAAGAAAGCTTCGTACCCAAGGACCACTCCGTAGCGATGCGTTCGCGCAGCTGCGATTCCACATCCTCCTCGCTGCCATCCATCGCGTAGGTCATTCCCAAGGCGCTCACCACCACTTCGCGGGCGGCCATGCCGGGAACGAGCGCAATGGAGATCTCGGCGTTGAATCCGATCGGTGCGAAGATGTGTTGCAGCCCTTGGCCCATCTCACCAGCCAACGTGCCTGCGATGGGCGAGTCCATGCTTGCCCCTCGCGGTGAGGGTATGCTGGCCAAGGCCCACATGATGATGGTGAGCGCCATGATCACGGTACCTACGCGCTTGATGAAGATCATGGCGCGCTCGTTCACTCCGATGAGGAGGCTGCGAAGGTCCGGCCATTGGTAGGCGGGCAGTTCCATGAGCAGGTGCGTGCCCTTGATGTCCTTGCGCTTGATCACCCAAGCCACCGTCATGGCCGCAACGATACCAAGTGTGTAAAGCCCCACCATCACCAGAGCACCAGCCACAGGTTCTTGCGGAAAGAGGGCGGCGATGATGAGCGTGTAGACCGGGATCCGCGCGGAGCAGGCCATCAATGGAGCGATCAAAATGGTGGTGAGCCGATCGCGCCAATGCGTGATGGTGCGTGTAGCCATGATCCCCGGTATGGCACAGGCGAAACTGGAGAGCAATGGGATGAAAGAACGTCCCGAAAGACCGGCTTTGCTCATGGGTCGATCAAGCAAGAAAGCAGCACGTGGCAGATAACCAGATGCCTCCAGAGCAAGAATGAAAAGAAAGAGAATGAGGATCTGCGGAAGGAATACGAACACGCTGCCTACTCCGCCGATAATGCCTTCCACAACAAGGCCACGCAAAGCGCCGTCGTCCATATGACCTTGCACGAAGTTGCCCAACAAAGCAGTACCGTCCTCGATGAAACCGGAGAGCCATGCCCCCATGGAGAACACCGCCACGAAGGTGAGGAACAGCACAAGAGCGAGCACTACAAACCCCACCGGATGCATCAGGAATTTGTCGATCCGGTCGCTCGGATCGCGGTCGATGGTGGGTTCAGTAACTACGCGTTGACAGATCCTCTGCACATCTTTCTGCGTTGCGAGAACCTGTTCCAGCCCCGGTGCCTTCCACGGCACATGTACGCTGGGTGCCACGGATAGATCGAGGAAGGCGCGCAGTTCATCGGCACCATGTGCATGCACGCTCACCGTACGGACCACCGGAACGCCAAGATCGCGTGAAAGTCCTGCCACATCAATGCTGATACCGAGTTTCTCGGCGCGGTCCATCTTGTTCAACACCACCACCATGGGCAGGCCCAAACGGCGCATTTCCAACACCAACCGAAGGTGCAAGCGCAAGTTGGTCGCATCTGTCACGCACACGAGCAGATCCGGAAGTGACTCACGACTGTGGCCCGTGACCACGTCGCGCGTCATCGCCTCGTCGTTGGAGATCGCATTGAAACTGTAGGCACCCGGGAGATCGAGCACTTTCACATTTCGGCCTGCGCTGGTGTGCAAGATCCCTTCCTTCCGTTCCACCGTAACACCGGCGTAGTTGGCCACTTTCTGACGGCTTCCGGTGAGCAGGTTGAAGAGCGCCGTCTTTCCGCAGTTCGGGTTGCCGAGCAGTGCGATGTTCGTCGGGAGTGAACGAGTCGATGCTTCCATCCTACTGCGGGCTCACTAGAATGAAAGAGGCTTCGTGCCTGCGCAACGCGAAGGTGGTACCGCCTAAACGCACGGCCAAGGGTTCACGGCCCGGTGCGCCCACCGCCACGATACGCACGCGCTCATCGGGGACGAAACCGAGTTCCACCAGACGAAGTACCAGTTCGCGATCCACGCTATCAGTGGGGACGATGACCTCTACGACCCTAGCCCACGTTTCCATGGGTAGTTCATTCAACTGGATCGCGGTAGCCCCTTTCATTAAGACCGGCAAAGTTGCGATTTGATGGCGTGCCATGGTATAGCATGATCGTGGTACTGGAGGTCGGCTGTTGATAGACCCTGAAAAGAAAGGTTCGGCGGATCATTCATTTTCCATTGCCCTCCTGAACGACCGCAAGACCACCAAAACGCTACGGAGTTTGATCCTCTTCATTCGCACAGAACATTAGCGTAAGAGGTACCGTCGAAAGAAGTCTTCTTCCATGTTGAGTAATTTGCACTCATGAACAAGCGCATCTATGGCCCTGCGATCGTATCCTTCGTGTTCTTCGCATGCAGCGAACCAGCCCCAGGAACAGCTACCGAAGTAGGACCAGAAATGATCGTGACAGAAACGTACACACCATTGGCGGACACGCTGAACGCGAAACGCGCTGCTTTCGAGGAACGTGCCACGGACGAGAAGAAGCGCATTTACGCAGAAGGCATTGCGTCCGTCGAGAATAGTGGCATACTAGGTACTGCGAAGCAAGTGGGTGATACAGCGGTCTTCTTCACACTACCCAATGCTTGGGGCGCTCCCGTTGAATTGAAGCACTTGTTGGCCAATGGCCCTGTTGTCCTGACTTGGTACCGTGGCGGATGGTGCCCTTACTGCAACCTGACCCTTGCGCGTTTGCAAGAGGATCTTCCGAAATTCAAAGCGGCCGGAGGCACGCTGATCGCACTCACCCCCGAGCGTCCAGATAGCTCGCTCACCACCGCGGAGAAGAACGACCTCGAATTCGAGATCCTTAGCGATGCGGGCAATGGTGTTGCACGTCAGTATGGTGTGGTCTTCAAACTAACGGACGAAGTAGCGAAGAGCTACCAAGAGAGTTTTGGGCTGCACGAATTCAACGGGGACGCGTCCAACGAGCTTCCACTTGCAGCTACGTACGTTATCGGGACCGATGGCGTGATCACCTATGCGTTCCTGCATGCAGACTATCGCGAACGTGCTGAACCTAGGGACATACTTGAAGCATTGGCGCGAACGAAGTGAAAGATCGGAACACTCCGCATCCAGGCCGAACCCCACACGTTGAGCTAGGGCCGCTATGCTGATCCGATAACTAATACCATCTCGCAGTACGGCTTAGGCCGATCTACTTGTGCTCTTTCCACCTGGCTTCTCCGACAGGATCGTTCCGTAGCTCCGGCCCTCGGTTGCTTCGCACCCTGCGGTCCACGCCTTCGGCGTTGCAACGACCCTGCCGTATCGCCATGCGAAAAGATCACGGCGCATCTCTAGCACACTCCTTACTGCGAAATGGTATAACAAGAGGACGGACAGGACGGTACGCATCTTCAGATCGCGCTCATGCCACCATCAACGCCCCACACCTGACCAGTGATCCAACTGGCATTTGGGGACAACAGAAATTGGACCGTCGCTGCGATATCATCGGGCTCTCCAATGCGTTTCATCGGGTGTCGATCCGCCGAAGCTTGCGCTTTGTCGGCAGTGCTCAACAACTTCTCTGCAAGGGGCGTGCGTGTTAGTCCAGGCGCTATGCAATTCACACGAACTGTTGGTGCCAACTCAGCGGCCAAGGCGCGCGTTAGCCCTTCTACCGCTCCCTTCGCAGCTGATACACCTGCATGGAAAGGCAGACCACGTTGTACCGCAACTGTGCTGAACAAAACGATGCATGATGCAGGCTCCATCTTCAACGCGGGCAAGCAAGACTGTATCGTTGAGAGTGCACCAACAACGTTCAACTCAAGTGCGGCTCGGAGATCCTCCACCTTGATGGAACGGACCGGTTTCAGGTCGATGCTGCCAGGACAATAGACCAGTCCGCCCAATGCATGAGGCAACTGTGACGAAGGCAGAGGACCCAGCAGGACATCGTGAGTTATGTGAAGCTCAACCCCTGAAGGAACTTCATCGCTACGCCCCACTGTGATCACGCGGCGGCCAGCGGCAAGGAGCAATTCCGCGGTGCGCTTTCCAATGCCGCTACTTCCACCGACGATAAGGACCGGTTCGTTGTTCATGGCCGAAAGAACAACTTCCTTCCGTCCATTGTTCGACACCTCTCTACCTCAAGCGTATACCACCTACGTATTGTACAGAAGCACGATAGGACCGGTCCGAGCTCCTCGATGCTTCTTATTTGCACTCACCTTCGCTCACCACCTTCACTCCTGCTTGCGCGGCCATGCAGGCGTTCGAATAAGTTTTCGCGTCGCAGCCGCAAACTGGTGCGTAGTCCATGGTGCATAGGTCGTCCTTGTGCAACGCGCGCAAGACGGGATCCGGGCAAGGTGCATCGACACAAGGCCCTTGGGCGAAGACGCGCACCCCAGCACGCCAAGCTTCGCACAGGTTCCCGTATGTGATGTTGTCGCAACCACACAAAGGCATGTATTCCCGGGTACAAGGGCCGGGATCGATCCAAGTTTGGTCCACGCAAGGGCCGTCTTGCAGGATGCGTTCCAGATGTCCCTCGAAGATCGATCGCTGCTCTACGTTTGCCACATGACCGGCCTTTGCGATCATGATCAAATGGTCATTCGGAAGTCTGTTACGCGCAGCAATTCCACGGCCTACGCTGGCGGGGATCAGTCGGTCACCTTCGCCCCATATCACATACGTGGGCATTGTCCACATGTAACGTTTCGTAGCATAGGCGTCCTCACGGTCCAAGAGGTCCTGCAACAAACCGAGGTAGCCCTGCTGCATACCAGCGAAATGCTCGAACAATTGTTTGCGTGCGAAGCCGGGCACTTTTGGCGGCTCATACATGGCCATGCTCATCAGGCGGTATTGCTCGTCAGGGGTCTGCGGGCTGAACAAGGTCTTCAGGTCCGCCGCGCCGACTGAGCGAGCAACACTGTCCGCAAGAGCCACGGTGTAGTCGCTGGCCGGACCATCATAGATCACCAAGGCCCGTACACGTTCCGGATGCTGTTCCGCGAAGTTGGCCGCGATGGCACCTCCGTAGGAATTGCCCACCACGTACACAGGTTCCCGCGCCCCTATACTGTCGAGGATCAAAGCAAGGTGTGCGACCTGCTGTTCGATGCTGTTCCCGCTCCATTGCTTGGTGCTACGCCCATGGCCGATCAGATCAGGGACTATCAATTCGAAGTTCTTTCCCAACCCGGCCAAATTGCCGGACCACATGGCACTGCTGCTCATGATCCCATGCACCAAGAGCAACTTGGGTTTCGTACTGGTGGAAAGGTCCTTGCTCACCCATGTGAAGTGTGGGCCCGCAGCATCCGTGAAGGTGCGCTGCACCAGATCGTTCTTCACATAGGCTTTCGTATTCGCCTTTTCCATCTTCCGCGGAATGTTGCAAGCGGCCAGGACCAGGAAACCGGATAGAAGCAATAGCGTTCTGTGTGTCATAGGGCGAAGCTAATCCGCACGGCATGTTCCTTGGAAGCCGTTGAACGGGACTATTGAAAAAGAAAAGAATGATACTGATGTAAGTTCGAGCACCGTGGTGAACTACGCGCCTTTTCCGGGAGTGGATTGCTCGAAATGAGAACGCCCCCATCCAGTTAAGGAAGAGGGCGTTCTTCGGTTCCGACCTGATCAATGCGATATCACGATCCGTATGACAGGTGTGTTGCCGCTCTGTAACATCCGCAAGAAATAAACGCCACTTTGCGCGTGGCCAAGATCAACCACAGTGCGTGTATCCGTGAGGCTGCCGGTCAGCACGCATTTGCCAGTTGCATCCATTGATCTCGAAAGCTCGGCCTCCAGCATTTGGTACTTGGATCGTAAAGGATCCGTTGGAAGGGTTCGGCATCACCTGGAGCGTTGGCGTGCGCAATGCCGGAATTGATGTCGTGAGGAACACGAATCCTTCAGAGGTGTTCATACATCCGTTCGTATCAACGATACGTACCGTGTATGTCCCGTCAGCAGTTGGGATCCACCACGCATCCATTGCACCGGTGATCGGAAGGCCGTTCAAGAACCACTGGAACATTCCTGTACCACTTGCCAACAAGGAATCGAAGGACATCGTGATCACAGGTGCTGTCGGCAAAGGGTTCACCACCACCACAGTGGTTGCACTGGTTGCGCTGCAACCGTTGGCACTGGTAACGGTCATGGAATAATCTCCTTCATCGAACACACTTAGCTGTAATGAATTTGCACCGGAGATCTCCGTGCCATTCAGGAACCACGCGTATTCACCCGCATCCGCAACGGCCAACAACGTGGAGCCGCCGCCGGAACAGAAGGTGGTCGGTTCGGTTGACGACAGCACAGGAACAGCGGGTGATGCATCCACCACGACCGTGATCGCATCGCTTGCAGCGGATGGACATCCATTGAGCACCGTGATCACGACGGTGTATTCACCACCTTCCACTACAGTGAGCAAAGTATCTTCCGCTCCCACCATGGGATCTCCGTTAGCGAACCATTGCACGCTGTTAGCGGTTGCTGGAATTCCCAATTCCACTGAAGCTCCTGAGCAGAAAGTAGTCGGCCCGTCAACCGTAATAGTTTGGGTATCCGGAATGGGGAGCAAGGAAACGGTGACACCTTGACTCGCGACCGAAATGCATCCGTTTCCGTTGGTGGCCACGACCGTGTACTCGCCGGGCGCTTCAACAAGTAATTCTGATCCCGTTGCATCAACTACCAAGCCTCCGTCCACATACCATTGATAGCTCGCGGATCCCGCAGCATCGGCCGTTAGTTGCACTGCATCTCCTGCACAGAACGATGTGGGACCATCGGAAATGATCGTCGGAACAGCTACCACATCGACCGTTGCAAGAACGCCTTCGGTGGTGAAACTGCAGCCCGTTGCGCCGTTCGTTGCCTCCACGGTGTAAATGCCACCCAACGTAGCGGTGATCATCGGATCGGTCGCACCGACGATCGGCGCATCATTCAAGAACCACTGGTAGCCGAGCGGCGTTTGACCACTGAGATCTGTTGAAGAAATGGTAGCACCTTGTCCGGGGCAGATCACCACTTCAGTAAGATCCAGCGATTGCAGTGGCGGGCTGTTCACTTCAACAGTGACCGTGTTCGATGTGGCCAACCCACATGAATTATTGACCACCACCGTATACATGCCGGCTTGTGTTGCCGAATAGTTCGCTTCCGTTGCACCGATGATATCCCCACCATCCAACTGCCATTGGTAGGAAGGTCCTCCAACAGCCGTTAGCATCAGTTCATCGCCTGTGCAAATAAGCGTAGATCCTGCTGCACTGATCTCAGCCACGGTTGTTCCACCGATGGTGATCGGGAATGCATTACTGGTACCCGTGAAGCCCGGACTGGTGCTGATCACCCGGATACGATATGCACTTCCTCCTGGCGTGGAGATCGGTATGGTGGCGTTGATCGCCCCCGATACAGTGGACGTAACGTCTCCGATATTCACCGGTGCAGCAAAGCTTCCAGTGGCATCTGATAGTTGGGCTGTGAAGTGGTTCGCAGGAACGAAGATCCCTCCTGTATTGAACGCGCCTGTGATCGTGTAGTTCACGGCAACAGTAGCTCCCGGGCAAATGGTATTCGCAAGCGGTGCCACAACTTGAATGCTGCGTGGAACATCGTAATAGTAGATCGCAGTGACCACTTCAGTCCCGAAAAGAGAAGTTGTGTTCACTTGCAGAACGGGAACTCTCAGTCCTTGGGCCAACCATTTGTACTCGCGCACTACAGGCCGATCGATCGCGAAGCCACCGATGCTGTCGCTCATGGCCAGCGTGGTCTTTACACGCAACACATCGAAAACACCGCCGGGCGTAGTGATCACACCCCATCCGTCCACAATGTTCGTGCGGTCTTGTTCAAATCCATAATAGCCGACATTGGGTATGTCGATATGGTAGCTGCTGTGGGAGCTGCTCGTATTTCCAAAGCTCAATGGCAACCGGTAGATCTCGTCGTGCTCATCAAAAATGATCGGGAGCGGTATGCCGCTCACCTCCGCACCAAAAACCCAACGGTCCTGTACGTCGAGTTGGATCGGTACCGAAAAGTGTACGGGTTGTCCAACGGAAGCAAATTGCTGAACGGCAGGTCCGTTCCCGGCTTCGCATGGTTGGCCCTGTTGTCGTTGAAGAACAGGTCCGCATAGACGATCGCGTACACGAAGTTGGTGGATGCGACCGTCTGGTAGTTGGTCACATCATTTCCATCCGCAGCAAGGTTGCCGAAATTCCATGTGTATGAAGGACCGGTTGCACCATAGTTGATGAACGGGTTCGTTACTGCCTTCACCCGGGAGAGCTGATCGCCGGAATGCGGCATTTCCGCTTGCGTTACGGTGATCTGCGCTTGGGCCGAAATGGCGATGAATACGGCGAGGGAGAGCGTTTGGATTTTCTTCATAGGAGCTTTGTTGGCTAGAAAATTACTACGATGAAGGACCCTTCGTCAATAGAGTATGTGCATTGGGCAAGTAAATCCACAGGTTCATCCAAAGAACTTACTTCACTCCAAGTGAGTATGGAGAAATGCCAAAACCCCTGCGATACCAAGGCCTGCAAGGTGCATTGACCTGAACGCCACCTTCTTGACCCACGTTCTTCAACGTGAAGTACCTTGCGGCGGACGACCGTTATCAACTCTCCACACTGAACCTTCTACATGATGAACGAATCCATCCGAGCCCTTGAACCGAAAGCACTTTGGAACCACTTTGCCGACCTCAACGCCGTGCCGAGGCCGAGCAAGAAGGAGGAACGGGTGATCGCGTTCATCAAAAAGTTCGGTGAGGACCTCGGGTTGCAAACGCAAGTGGACCAAGCCGGCAACGTGATCATCAAGAAGCCCGGCACCAAAGGCAAGGAGAAGGAAACACCGGTGGCTTTGCAGAGCCACTTGGCCATGGTGCATCAGAAGAACAATGACACGCAGTTCAACTTCGACACTGATGGTATCCGCATGAAGGTGGAGGGTGATTGGGTGAAGGCGGAAGGAACCACACTGGGTGCTGACAATGGCATCGGTGTAGCGACCATCATGACGCTGCTCGCTTCCACCGACATCCCCCATCCGCCATTGGAAGCACTCTTCACCATTGATGAAGAAACGGGCATGACCGGCGCCTTCGAGCTGAAAGGTGGCCTTTTGGACGCGCACATCCTGCTGAACCTTGACACCGAAGAGGACAATGAGCTCACGATCGGTTGCGCCGGTGGCGTTGATGTGACCGCGAAAGGCACGTACTCTGCGGAAGCTGCACCTGATGGGATCAAGGGATTTCGCCTATCGGTAAAAGGATTGATGGGCGGCCACTCGGGTACGGAGATCCACCTTGGGCGCGGCAATGCGAACAAGCTGATGAACAGGATCCTGCTGGAGAACGAGAAGCATGGCATCAGGGTCGCCACGATCGAGGGCGGCAGTTTGCGCAATGCGATCCCGCGCGAGAGTGTTGCCAGCATTGGCCTGCCTGCGGACAACGTGGATACGTTCACAAAGGACTTCGAGAAGCTTCGGGCTACGATCACCTCCGAATACAAGACCACCGACCCGGAACTGACCATCGAGCTAACCCCGGCGGATCTGAGCAACAAGGTGATGGCCCCTTCCGATCAAGGACGTTTCCTGCGTGCGATCCAGGCTTGCCCCGGCGGCATCTATCGCATGAGCCCCGATGTGGAGGACTTGGTGCAGACCAGCAACAACGTGGCACGCATCGAGCTGAAGGACGCCAACTACACCGTGATGTGCCTTACCCGCGGATCAGTGGACAGCGAGAAGATGGACGAGGCCAACGCGATCAAGGCTGTGTTTGAATTGATCGGCGCCAAAGTTGAATTCACAGGCGGATACCCCGGTTGGACGCCCCGTCCCGATGCCAAGATCGTGAAACTGATGTCCGACATCTACCGCGAGCGATTCAAGAGCGAGCCGCATGTATTGGCCTGCCATGCAGGTTTGGAGTGTGGCATCCTCGGAACCAATTACCCGGAGATGGAGATGATATCATTCGGCCCCACCATCCGAGGTGCACATTCACCGGACGAACGCGCACAGATCAGCAGCGTGCAGAAATTCTGGGGGTATTTGTTGGAGACCTTGGAGCGGGTGTGATCATTGCACGATGTTCTGTTACGACATTCTGCAATTACTCCCCATGTCGCAGCCAATAGCGCTTGCCGTAGCCGCATAGTACCTCCTCGCCTACCCTGATGCGTCGCTTGGCACGAAGACACACGCGACCATCATCATCCAAAGCGATCATGGCATTGTTGCGTAATGCGCTGCCTGAATTCCCTAGCGCATCATTGGCGAACTTGGCGAATCCTTCCACGCCCATGGCATCCAAGGTGGTGCCGTCAGGAAGTTCCATGAAGTAGCGATCCAAGCCTTGATCAGCGCGTTCCTTGGCTTCTTTGGCAGAAAGGCGTTCTCCGCGGTAAATGGCGATCACCTCATCCTTGTAAATGGGAATTGCCGTGAAAAGACCTTGCCCGGCATTTGGTAGCCCGGAAAGGGCGGAGTAGAGGTAATCGGCTTCGTCTATCGGAATACCATCGGGGTACATGCGGATGCGAACATAGCTCTCCTTCAAAGATCACCTTGTTGCGGGTTCGATGAACGCTCGGACAGGCAGATCCATTCGAGCGATCAAGAGACATGCACTTACGTTCGATCGCCACGCGGATCAGGGAATGTGAGCAAGACCCAACGGAACCACGATCTTCGCCCCGATGGACGACCTCGATCTCGCTCGCCGACTCAAACGCCTACGTCGTTCGGTGATCATGTTACAGACCGAACTACGGCGCGAACATTTGGACCATGAGTTGATCTCGGAGATCGAACAACAGATGGACCACGGCATAAGCGCTGATCCTCGTTCTGCAAGCCTGAGCGTACTGGTGGATACGTTGCGCGAGAACATTTTGACACCGCGACCCGAGCTCTTCCGCGATGCGGCCCGTGCTTGCGAACAGCTCAAGGATGCCGTAACGGAGTTGTCGGCCCGGCTTTCGTAAAGTCATCGATCGCCATTACGAATGGTATCCAGTGGAGTAAACCCGTATTTCTACCAGGTGCTTTGCGTTCCGCGTCGATCATCTTTGGCAGGTCCACTTTTCAAACTACCAAACCTGAAGAACATGCGCATGCAAACCACTCTGCTGAATTCCGCCCTCGCCGCCCTGTTGCTTACCGCTTGCACCACTCCGCCTCCTTGCCCGCCGGTCGTGGAGCACTTCGAGCACCCTGTCTTCTCCATTCCCGCAGAAGCGGACGCGAACATTGCCGCCGTGGAGGGCTACCTCAATGCACTGATCACTGCGAACGAACCGGGGATCCGTGCCTCCGTTGGTGCTGGATTCTACGCGAACAACACATGGCTACCGGCTGATTCGTCCGATGTGGATGGCATCGTCGACCAATGGATGCAACACGACTCCACACGGTCGGATCAACGCATCAAAAGGACCTTTGCACAAGCCATCCAGATCGCGGAGGGCAATGCTTACCCAGGTCATTGGGTGCAATTCTGGGGCGAATACTCGGCGACGGACAAGGCCACGGGCAAACCCTACACGGCGCTGTTCATGCTGGACGCGCACGTGAAGGAAGGCAAGTTGGTGAAGACCTACCTGCACTTCGACCGCCTGTCCGTGTTCAACCAATTGGGCATCGCACCTCCCGCTCCCGCAGCCGAGAAGTAAGCATCCCCATATGAGATAAGTTGAACGAAAGGGCGGTCACGGTGTGGCCTTCCTTTCTTCTTACCATCTTACGCCATCTTTTGGACCATGGCCCGCATCTTCAACACCATCCGCCAACGGCTCTTGAAGGAGAATCGCCTCACCCGCTATCTGGTCTATGCCGTGGGCGAGATCGTGCTGGTGGTTATCGGGATCATGATCGCACTGCAACTCAATACGCGCAAAGAGGATCGAAAGAGCGCGGTGATCGAGCGGAACATTCTGGAGGAGATACGCAACGGCTTGGATAAGGACCTTTCCGATATTGAACACAACAGGAAGGGGCACACGAATGGCATACGCTCCTGCACATACTGGAACGATGTGCTTCAAGGTCAGGAGGTGAACCGGGATTCCGTGACCTTCTACTACTGGTACCTGACGCGGAATTTCACGCTGGCCCAGAACACAGCGAGCTACGAGTCCTTGAAGTCACGTGGCCTGGAACTGATCACGAACGATGAACTGCGCCTCCACATCACCACATTGTATGAGGTGGAATATGTGCCTATGAAGAACCTGGAGGAGAACTATCAGGAGACCCAGTTCCACGACAACTATTTCAACGCGATCAATCGGATCATTTCACCCATACTCGTTTTCGATGGCCAGGGCGAGCTCGTTTCCCTGAAAACGCCCTTGGTGCTGGACGAAAAGACCCGAAGTGAGTTGAGGGGCTACCTCTGGCGCATATCCTGCAACAGGAAGCATGTCCTCCAGAACTACGACACGCTCGTGGACCAGATCCAGAAACTCCGTGCACACATCGATCAAGAGCTAGCGCGGAACGCAATGTAGGACCAACGGATCTTGAACAACATACCACAGACCGAACACATCCATGCCCCGCATCTTCAACTCCATCCGCCAGCGGCTCCTTGCGCAAAACCGCTTCACGCGCTATTTCGTATATGCCATCGGCGAGATCTTGCTGGTGGTGATCGGCATCCTCATCGCCTTGCAGATCAACAACTGGAACGAGAACCAGAAGCTGCGGCACAGACAGGTGGACCTGATCAATGCCCTGATCCTGGACCTGAACGCGAAGATGGAGGAGAACATTGGCGACCTGGCATACGGAGAGGATATCATGGCAAAGGCCGAAAAGGCATTGCAAAACCTAGGGTCCGGAGCCACCATCGATACTGCTGATGTCAGGCCGCTCCTCCGCAACATGGCAGCGGATGAGTGGCGATATATGACCACGACACCCAGCTACACCAGTATCATCAACTCGGACCTTTGGCAACAACTGCCGGATACCCTTGCAAAGGGGGTTCAACGCATCTACGATCATCATTCCAATGGGTTGAGGGTGTGTTTCGAGAAGCACAGTGAATATGCCACGCACTGCCGGTTGACCTATCTCGCACCAAACGGACTGCTCGATCTGGAACAGGACCCCAGGACCATGAGCATGAAGATCGCCGAGGACCCCGAAGCCTTCCGTGTGAATCTGACCACGTTCATGAGCGGGGTATACCGACTGATCAAGTACAACGGAGCATCGGGCAAAGCGATCGAGGCACAGCTTCCAGCACTCATCGCCTACCGGGACAAACTCGCCGAAGGACGGCACTGAGCCATTCAACCAACGAACAACACACATGGCCCGCATCTTCAGCACCATCCGCCAACGGCTCTTGAAGGAGAATCGCCTCACCCGCTATCTGGTCTATGCCATCGGCGAGATCATGTTGGTGGTGATCGGCATCTTGATCGCGTTGCAACTCAACATGGACAAGGACCTTAGGAAGGCACGTTCGACAGAACTCAACTACCTCCGCAACATCAAGGTGGACCTACTGGCGAACAAGGAAAAGGTGGCTGGCTTCATCACCCTGCGCACCAACTGCTTGGGCGCGGCCCAACGGATCATTGCGAAGATCGATGCTGGCACCATTGCCGATGGAAAAGAGCTCAACGCGGACATGGTATCCATCTTCGACTGGAAGCGCTATTACCCCATCAACTTCACGGTGGAAGAGCTCATGAACTCCGGCGGCTTGGCCCAACTCACGAACGATAGCATCAAATCATCGCTACTGGTACTTGAGTCCCTTTACAAGCAAGCCAAGGCCGAAGAGGACCACTTCCGCTTCGACTCCGAGGAGATCATCTACAAACCGGTGTACGAACTGATGGACCTGGGCCCGACCCTGGACATGTACATGGGCAAGGAGATCGAGCTGGGGCAGGAGGACTTCGACCCCTATTTCGCCGACCTGCGGGTAAAGAACGGTTTCCTGATGGTCCTGATCGAGTTCGACACAATGAACCGGCAACTGAAGGAGATATCGGAATTGAGCGATCGGCTCATTGGGATGATAGACCGTGAACTTGAACAAGGATCATAATGGGTCTGAGCCCAATGCATCCAATAGAACCAACAAAGAGAATTGAGCACCAGTAACATGCCCCGCATCTTCAACACCATCCGCCAACGGCTCCTGAAGGAGAACCGGCTCACGCGCTACCTGATCTATGCCGTGGGCGAGATCATACTGGTGGTGATCGGGATCCTGATCGCGTTGAATATCAACAACGCCAGTACTGAGACGAAAACGCGCACCAAGGAACTGGTCCTGCTGAAGGAAATGCGGCAGAACCTGAGCGCGGACCTGCGCGATGTGCAATACAACGTCGCTGGCAACAAGGGACGCACACGCGCCAACGAAGCGGTATTGAAGGCACTCCAGGAAAGGACAGCCCTGAACGATAGCCTGAAGCAGCATTTCGGCAACATCCTTGGAAACTTCCAGCTCAGTGAGAACACCGCTGCCTGGGAGAACCTGAAGTCGGTCGGCATCGACCTGATCTCCGACGATAGTCTTCGCAATGCCATAGCAGCCCTGTACTCCACCAAATACGTGTACCAGGAGAATCTGGAGAAGAGCATGGACGATCATTATCATTGGAACCAGCTATACCCAATGGTCCTGAAGAACTTGGATGTGGAAGCAGTATGGGTATCGGCAACGCCTGTGGACCATGAGGGGCTTATGGATGACAGGGAATTCCGTGAGGTGTTGAAAATGCACCTCTTCATTCGCAGGTTCATGCAAGGGCAATACGAATCGATCGAGGACGAGATAGAGGACATCCTCGAACAGCTGGATGCTCACATCCGACACCTTGAGGCTCGCACGTAACGCGCATCGACCATGATCAAATTCTTCCGCCAGATCCGTCAACGCATGATCAAGGACAACCGGATTTCGAAGTACTTGCTCTACGCCATCGGCGAGATCGTGCTGGTCATGATCGGCATCCTGCTCGCCTTGCAGGTGAACACATGGAACGAAGCGCGCAAGCAGAACATCATCCACGGCACGGTGATGACGCGACTTTCGGAAGAGTTCCGCGCTTTGGAACCGGTGCTGGCTGAACTGGTGGCATTCACGCATAGTTCACGGGAGAGCACGGCACTTGTTGTCAATGCCTTGCGAATGGAGGAACCACCGGCGGATGAGCCCACCTTCCGCGCCGCACTTGCGCGAGCGAACTGGGTGCAGAACGTGCCGCAGATGGCTACCTCATACAAGGAATTGGTCTCCACCGGCCGCCTTTCGGACATACGGAATGTGGAACTGCGCAAGGCATTGATCCGCTATGGCGACGCACACGAACGTCTGGAACGCATCTACCCGGCGGCCACCAGCGTCATCTTCACACCGGGTTCCAACTACTACCGCGCCGTGGATTGGAACATGGACCCCAAGACCTGGGAAGGTGAAGGGGGCATCCTCTCCTACGACTGGACGGCACTTCGCGCTTCCCGAGCGGAAATGCAGGGCTGGGTGGCCTACCAGTACGACCTTGCGCTCTACGCGGAGACGGAACTCCAGGAGATCCGCACCATTGTATCCTTGCTCAATAAGAAGTAGCCATGGCCCGCATCTTCAACTCCATCCGTCAGCGGCTCTTGAAGGAGAACCGCCTCACACGTTACTTGGTCTATGCCGTGGGCGAGATCTTGTTGGTGGTGATCGGGATCCTCATCGCCGTGAACATCAACGACTGGAATGCGGACCGGAAACAGCAACGGGAGATCAAGCAACTGCTCACCGTGTTCGAGAAGGACTTGGCATACAACATCAAGGAATGCACTAGGACCCTGGAGTGGGTAGCGACCGGGACTCCATCTGCGAAGTCATCATGCAAGGCAAAGCGACCCGGGAGATGTACGAGACCAAGAGCTTGCGCCCCATGTTCACGAATTACAAAATGATCTCCGTCAACAAGGAGAACCTCGATCGTTTGTTGGCGAAAGAAGAGCTTATGGGGCCGGGGTTGGAGCCTTTGCTGCAACAGCTGAAGAACTACAAGGATCTCATCACCCAGGAAGCGATCACCGCCGAACGGTTCCGGACCTATGTGTACGACCAGAACCTGTACTTGACGGATAATGCCACGTGGTATTCGGCATACCGTGATTCAAGCAGTGTCGAGGGCATCGACTATTTCATGAACGATCCGATCTACCGGAACAAGACGCATTTCTACCAGACCTTGATGACCCATAACTTCGGAAGAAGCATAGCCAGCAGGCGCAATACGGAACTGGCCCTCTACCACCAACTGAAGGAATTGCTGGGGATCACATCCAAGGAAGAGCTGCGGACCGAATTCCAGCAACTGGGCTTTGCGCCGAGTGAAGCGCTGCAATGCGACACGGAAGTCGACCTCCAGGATCACCGGACAAAAGGCTTCGCACCTTTCATCCTGAATACCGGAGCGGATACCCTGAAGGTGATGATACGCTCAATGAGAAGCATGACCGCGCGCACCGACAGCACGTCGATACCTCCGGGTGGGCATCTGGTGGCATCAAGCTACTTGAACCAGCACTTCGATATCTCGCGGAACGGTCGCTGCATCGGGCGCTTCCTACCCGATGCGAAGGGCTACGCGATACTTGGCAACACGGAATAGAAGATGAAGGTCCTTAGAAGCATCAGACAGCGCATGATCAACGATGGCCGCATCACGCGCTACCTCACCTATGCCATCGGCGAGATCATCCTGGTGGTGATCAGTATCTTCCTGGCCCTGCAACTGAACAATTGGAACAGCGTGCGCAAGGAGCATTCCAAGGAGCTTGCGCTGCTTGCCGAGATGCGCAACGACCTGGATGCCGATCTGGCCGATTGCCGCTATAACATCGCCATGAACCAACGTTTGCTGAAAGGGAACGTTGCCGTGCTGAGCCATTTGGAGGAACGAATGCCCTTCCATGATTCGTTGCGTGTCCATTACGGCTGCCTCTACGGTAACACCATGCTCGCACCCAATACATCAGCCTTCGACAACCTGAAGAGCATCGGTTTCGACCTGATCGGCAATGACAGCCTGCGACGCAGCATCACTGCCCTCTACTCGGAGCATTACGCATATCTGGACAAGCTGGAACGGGGCTACGACGGACAATTGCAAATGCATGATATGGGGCCGCAGATCTACGCCAAGGTGGTGATGGATACCGTTTGGACGAGCGGGTATCCCATCGATCCCGCAGCGCTCATGGATGACAATGCGTTCAAAGGCGTGGTGCGCATGAACGTCTTCATACGGGGCTTCATGGTCCGCCTCTATCAAGAGTTGGAGAAGCGCATCCTGTCCTTGATGGAGCAGATCGATGGGGAGTTAGAGGTTCGTGGAACCGGGTAAGGTCCTTCCGTACAATAAGCCAACGCCTTCTCCGAGAGATCCGCTTTGCCCACTACTTGATTTACGCATGCCGGGCGATCATAGTGGTATTGATAGGGACCATTCTGTCGCTATAACCGAACATCTGGAAGGCAGGGCGAAAGGAATTGTCGCTGAAAAACGTGGAAAAGCACGGCATTGATCCACCCGATCATTCAGCGCATATATTGCGGTACCAAACACCCACCCCATGCGCAGATCAACTCTTCTCTTTCTCTCTGTTGTTGTCCTGTCCGGTTGTCGCCGTGAAGAACTCACCGACGCAACTTCCGGTGAACAGGGACCTATCCTTCAAGAGCGTTCCAACCCTGCTCCAGTTCCCGATGGAGATGCTTACTCCCAAGAAGCATTGGACGCGATCGTCATCAGGACCTTGGAAGAACGAAATGACTTCCACTGGGAATGGATCGACCTCCGTACGTTATGGAGTGCGGTGCAGTACAACGACCACAGCTTGGCCATCGGCTACCAGCCGGCCAATGCGGTAGGCATCGATGATGTGATCCACACCATCGATATCCGGAGCAGTGCGTGGAAAGCGGTCCATGACGCGTTGCTGGATCGGATCCTCCGTGAATTGAACAAGGATAAGCCCGGTCGCGCCATCACCTTGGATGATATCCTAGTGGAGGATGATCCCGTCCTTCCCATTCTTACACTTCGCATCACGGACAAGCGCGTGATCACCATGCTCCATAACCTGAGCAATGTCCGCTACTTGGAACCGTTGGATTATTGGCCGGCGATCGCCGAGGATCCAAGTCGCAGCAGCAGTGGGTGCGGCGGATCCACCGAGGGGTTGAATGCGGCCGACGTCAGCACCATTTCACCGAATGCCCGCCTTCCTTGGAATTTCAATAACCACAACATCCCCTCTGCTTGGAACAATGCACAGGGCTCGGGGATCACGATCGGAGTGATCGACGCAGGGATCAGTTCTTCGCAACCGTTGATCGGATCCGACTTCAACAATGGTGAAAGCAATGTTGGACGTTCTTTCACCTCTGCATACACCTTCAGCAATTCAGCCTACAGCACCTGTACACATGGTACGAGCATGGCGGGCCAGGCCGTTGGTCCGCGCAACGCCAACGGCGCCACATGTGGCGTGGCCTTTAAAAGTGGTCTGCACTTCATACGTGGTTGCGAAGACGTGGTACTGAACCTGAGCAGCGAACGCACCGCCGTGAAGAACGCGCTGGTACAAATGGGTAACAACAACACCATCCGTGTCATCAGCATGAGCATCGGCACACCTTTCAGCTCCAGCGTGCTGACCGACGGGGTGAACTATGCGTACGGCAAAGGGAAAATGATCATGGCGGCAGCCGGGACGAGCTTTAGTTGGACCAGTTGGTGGGGGGTGATCTATCCGGCAGCCCTTAGCAAATGCGTAGCAGTGACCGGTGTGAAAGAGAATGGATCCAAGTGCAGCAGTTGCCATGATGGTAGCCAAGTAGATCTGACCATCTGCATGGAACGCTCAACGAACAGCAACCGCAATTCATTGAGCCTTCCGCCGAGCGGCACTTCGCCCACGTACATCGGTGGCAGTAGCAGCGCCACTGCGACCGCGGCCGGGATCGCGGCCTTGGTGTGGAGCGTGAACACCGTCCGCTCGCGCGAACAGGTGCTACAGTGCCTTACGAGTACCGCACAATTCGCGAACGGGCCAAGCGGAAGCAAAGGGTACGGGAATATCAACGCGGCGGCGGCGGTCAATTGCGCCTTGTCTCAATAGTCGAAGTCAGGGCGGCCACGTCCATCTTTGAAGGCCAGTACTGCGCGGGGATCGTTGGCGGGTGAAGGATGCCAACCTTCCACCCCTCGTTCTGGCAACGCTGCGGCCAGCAATTGGGCGTTCGGACTTGCTTTGGTGCAGCCAGTAACTCCCGCATGTGGCACTGATCCTCCACCATGGGACGGAACCATGAGGAAGTGCGTTCATGGTGAAGGCATCTCAAGGCTTTGCGAAGCGGATCCATGCGCTGCAAGACCAGATCGATGGTGAGTTGGAAGTTCGTCGAGCGCTATAACTCCGCGCTCCAGAGGTTCTGGAAGGAACCTTCGGGGTCATACATCAATGCCTGACGCTCTGGATCGAAACGGCGCCCCACCCTCGGGTCGTTGCCCACCCCTGCTACATACTGCCAGTTGCCCGAATTGCTGCATGGATCATAGTCGATGAGCATGCGCTCGAACCACCACGCACCCATGCGCCAGTCGAGCTTCAGGTCGTGTACCATATAGCTCGCCACGTTCTGCCGCCCACGATTGCTCATCCGCCCGGTATGCAACAGCTCCCGCATGTTGGCATCGATGAAGGGCTGACATGTTTTTCCATTGATCCACAGCGCGAACCGTTCAGGATCGGCATTTCCGTAAGGAGCTTTCCCGGCCATTCCGCCCCACTTGAATAGGGATCGTTCGTCCAGAAATGACCTTCAGCATATCCCACTCTTGCCGTATCAGCGCCGCCGGATAAGCCTCGTGCACAGCGATACCCAATTTCCGCCACTCCTTGGAAAGGGCTATGGCTCGAGCCGTCAATCCCCCTAGGAACATAGGGCTCATATCCTTGGCTTGGCGATCGGCCATGCGGTAAAGTGATCCGTTCCGCGACCGAAATAGGCATCCGGAAGGCTCAAGGGAGCATCGATGTAGATCGCCTTGGGACGCAATTCATCAACACAAGCTCGCAGCCACGTATCACCGTCCTCGTCCTTGGCACAGCGATGAAATCGGAACAGTGATCCACGCCGTTCGCACACAACCGTGTTGCCCGCCGTCCGCGCACCAAAATCGATACCGATGTGCATTCCAGAGGTTACCAGATCTCCTTTGGACATCCTTTTTCCAGCTAGCGTTCTTCTTGTAGGTTGTTGCTCTTCCTTCTGCATTGATCACGGTCGAATTCCAACTCCTTCAGACCATGGATGCTTACTGTTCATGCCATAGGAACGCATGACCCTCGCTACGCGCAACTGCTTTTACTTTTCGGTAGAGGCTAGTTGGTTGGTCATGTTTACTCGGACTGTCTGGCGAGGACGGTACTATTCCGACACCGATGGTCTTTATTGAATGGAACAAACGATGTGATACACAACATCCAATGTTTTCCCATTGTTCGGGTCAAACAGCGTATTGCATCAATATGGGTCGATCGTTCTGAAAGAACAGCAAGAGAGGGTACGGCCTACCCTTAAGCGCACTCCATCCAAGGTCCAGCTGCTCTGCGTTTCGTTACGGAGCGCGCCCGCCGGGATGCGGTGTCCATCCGCGTAGAATGCGAAACGGGCATCGACCTCCACATACGCCGAGACCGGCTGAGCCTTGCAACACGGACCGACCCCAAATAAGCAGCAGGATCAAGCTCCGGAACATCATTCCCTGGTAGACTGACTTGCGCGATGCGTTCAAAGCAGGTGCCTCGGTGATGTATTCCTTCAAGTCGCTTTCGTCTCCCACTTCACCGCACGCTCGGTGAGGTACAGCAGCCCGACCGCGAAGATCAATAAGCCTGCGAAGAACCACCACGTGATCTCGTAACCAAATTGCGCGATCAAATTCAGTCCTAGCGTATGCCCGAAAATATGCGCCACGCTCCACGAAATAGTGAACAGCGCCATGTAAGCACCGGGAGGACCATGATCGGAGCGATCATAAGCAAAGCGGTTCATGAAGGGGAAGTTGAGCATCTCCCCAACCGTCATGAACGCCATGCCGACCCACAAAAAGGCCAACATGGGAAAAACGTTCAGCACCACGAAACTGAGTGCGATCAACAGCACGCTGAATCGCATGATCCTGAAGCGATCGATGGCCTTGTCCTCACAATACTTGATCAAGGGCATTTCCATAAGGAAGATCAACATTCCATTTGCGCCAAGCAAGATCCCGATCCATTGCTCACTGAGACCATGGACAGCACTATAGAAGATCGGGATCGTGCTGAAATACTGAAGGAAGGGCACGCTGATGAGCACCATGCTGAGCAAGAAAAGAAGGTAGGGGCCATCCGTGTAGGGCGAGCGGTCCGGCGCGGTGCGTGCAGGGCCGACATCGGTGACCGGTGCCTTGCTCGGAAGCGTTACCAACATCAGGGTTGCAGCTGCGATGCAGGTAATTCCATCCACCCAGAACAGGCCGCCATATCCGGCGGTTGCGATGAGGAACCCGCCAATGGCCGGACCGAAACTGAAACCCAGGTTGATGGCCAAGCGGATCAGTGTAACACCGCGCGTGCGATTCTCGGGCTTCGCGTAGCTCCGCAGCGCCACGAAGATCGCCGGGCGTGATGCATCCATAAGCAGACTGAGGATGAATATGCCCGCACAGAACGGCAGCAGTCCATGCACGTATTGCAAGAGGATGAAGGCCACCCCACCGCTTACGAGCGAGGCCACCATGACCGCGTAGTACCCTAATTTGTCCGTGAGTTTGCCGCCCAGCCAGGATCCGAGCACGGAGCCCAGACCGAAGCAGCTCATCACCCAACCGACCTGCTCTAAGCTGTATCCCTCACTACTAATAAGGTACAAGGAAAGGAACGGGATGACCATGCTGCCCGCCCTGTTGATGAACGTGATCGCAGCAAGCAGCCACACCTCCCGGCGGAAGCCGCGGAAGGAATCGATGTAGTAGTGGTATGCGCTCGAGAGTGGTTGCACGGGGTGAAGCTATCCTTCCTCAGAATGGCATGCTCGATCAGTGAACATCCGGCTCGGTATGGTCATCTGAAAGACCCGACGGAGCGGGCCAAGCTACTTCCCTTCTTCCGCTGGTCAGTCCGCCATTTGACCACACGACCAGTTCCAGCTCCACCTTCTTCCGTGCGGCCGATCAGGTCCTATTCCAAGACCTTGTTGTCTTGCTGCATATTACACTAGAGCGCATCTCAAAATAATCCTTCGGGCTGCGAATGTGTCTTTCAGGCCCCTGCTTCGTTGCAAAAGTCTCACATAGCCACCGCTATGCTCGACTTTGGCGCCTCGCATGGTCACGAAATCCATCATTCTCGCTTCCAAAAAACTATTTTGAGATGGGCTCTAGCATCATTCCGCAATCTGAGGTCCTTATCCCATTCGCGCTTTCGCTCGCGGCGCGGTAACACCATGTATCACCACGGAGAACAACACCACATAAGCTGCGATGGCGTACAATTCGTATTTGTTCTCGAATTCGAATTCAAGAAAAGCCCAGCTCAGGTAAAAGAACGTACCGATCCCTTTGATACCGAAAAATGACACACCCAAGCGCGAACGCAACGGCATGGAGCTGCCCAATGTGCTTACGAATGCGATCAATGGTCGTACAAATAGAACGATGCCCAATGCGGCAACCATCCCCTTCCAGTCCGTTGAACTGAGCAGACCGGAGAATATGGAACCACCAAAGAGGATCAGCCAGACCACGATCAAAAGGTTCTCGACCTCGTCCGTAAAACTGAACAATGCGCTAATGCTCTCGTTCTCGCCATGGTCCTTATGACGTAGGCTGAGACCGGCGAAGAATACGGCCAAGAACCCGTAGCCATGACAGATCTCGGTCAACCCGTAAGTCAGGAAAGTTGTTGCGAGCGCAATGAAACCGAACACTTTTGACTCTCCTGATCGTCTTGAAATAAGCTTCACCAACCCTCGCACAGCGTAACCAGAAGCTAGGCCCAACACCACACCGAGCAACACCTTCAACAAGAGGGTGTCCCACAGCCAATGCACGATGTCGGCGTCGCCCCAGCCTCCAGAGCTCGCAAGAACAACCGCGAGTATCGTGAACGGGAACGCAAGTCCATCATTGAGTCCGGCCTCTGCTGTGAGCGTAAAGGATACGTCATCCGGGCCTTCCTCCTTGCCCAGATCTTCGAGCTGTACTTCAGCGGCTAGAACAGGATCGGTAGGGGCCAGCGCTGCAGCGAGCAGCATTGAAGCAGGCACGCTGAGCATCAGGAATTCGGCACCTATGAAATAGATCACCACTAAGCTTAATGGCATCGTAAGCAGTACCAGACGTAATGGCATCCGCCAACGCTTCCATTCGTAATGCTTGCCGATCTTAAGCCCTGCACCCATCAATGACACGATCACGATCAATTCCGAAATATGCATCAGCCAAGCATCCGGCCAGTATGGATCGGGCCAAAGGATGGGAAGACCTATAGCATAGAGGACCATGCCAATACCGATCAAGAAGATCGGATAGCTGATCTTTATCGCTTTGGAAATGGTTGGCAGCGCCGCCATGAGCAGGATGGACAGACCCAAACCCACGAACACGATCAGATAGTCGGCCATGTGGCCTAATTTAATGGGAAATGAACGAGGGGGCGTTCAATTTTCTTCGGTGTAGCTGGGGAGAGCGCTTCACAAATTCTCCGGCAGCACTTTCACTTCCAAAGCGTTGTATTCCGCAGGGAAATAGCGCTCCAACACGGCCACATAATAGTTGTACGGCTTGTGCTGAAAGAAGCTCGGCTCCTTCTTCAACTGCTCGAGATCACTTTCCACTTTATCGTCGTTCAGACCTTCTCCCGTGGCCTGTTCCTTTGCAGCGGCATCGGCCAAGCTCTGTGGATACGGGAACGGACCCACTTCCAATTTCGTGGCCATCGGTTCGAAGTTCCACTCCTTCCGGTAGGCTGGCATCTCCACTTCACCCAAAGCTCCCTCCACACGCTTGGCAATGGAAACATCCGCTGCTCCCGTTACCTTTTCCATACTCCCACTGAAAATGTTGAGCAGTGCATTCTTCACGTTGCTCTTCACGCTTTCGCCACCGGTGATCATGGCCATGATGTTCTGCATGGAAAAGACACTACCCTCCTTATAGGCAACAGGCATTTTCGGAATGGGATCACCAGGGTTCACGATACTGAAACTGCTCAGCTTGGTGCAGTAATTCCGCTCATATTCCTGGGCAAAGGCCTTGTCACCGACCATGGGTGCCGCGAATGCATAGGTCTTGAAATTCGTGTCCTTGGCCAACTTCCGACCGGGTAAGTGCTCGAGGTAAGCCCGGAGCAAGTGGGCCAATGCACCACCTTGACTATGGCCTGTAATGATCACATCATGGACACCGCTCTTGTGCAGTTCCTTGATCTGCGCTACCACCTCTTCAGCAATGGTGGCAACGGCCAATGCGAAACCACTGTGCACCGCAGCGGATGTATCCTCCGCGAATTCGTAATCGAACTTCTTTCCGTTCACTACGATCCTTCCCTTGGCAGGGATCATGGAGGAATGAACGTTCACCATCCAGCTCATCATGCTCGCCGTGGAACCCCTGATCTCGATCACGGCTAGATCGCCCTTTTTGAAGATCTCGAACTTGTTGTCCAACGGTGTTGCTACGCTCGAGTAAACGCGTTCATATCCTTCGGGTATCATCTTCTCACCGGACCCGTAGAGGTCGATGAAGGTGTGGGTGTTACACAACATGGCCATGTCGCGTGCCTCCTCCGATTGAAAACCGGGCTGGTACTGTGCAATACCCGGCAATGCCACCAAACTGGAAATGACACAAGTGATCAACGGTATAAGTCGCATGGAGGCAAAGGATGATCGGTTCATGGCGGGGCACGAAAATAACGTGCCACCTTGCAAATTCGTGTACGGGCAGGATATTGAACTGCGACCTTCCCTATAGCCTTTTCGATAAGGTCCATCACCGTGGAAAGGATCCTGTCCACTTGGGATCGAACACGAATGCTCATTCCCGAAAGGAACACCGATCGCGGCTTATCGATGACATTCCATAATTTAGCGGTCCGAACAAACGTTCCATCGACATGCCTCTCCGCGATCGAAGTAAGGACACCATCATTTTGGACGAGCCCTTTCTACGTATGGGTCATTCAGCCACGGACAACCTTATCCACCTCCGATGGATGGGCCATGCCCGAAGTGAGGAATACCGTTCCAGCTTGGAACGAGCAGTTGCTTTTGTCATCGAGAACGATATACGGTATTGGATCGCCGACCTGCGCAAGATGACCGTGATCCTAAAGGATGACGAGACCTGGGCCAATGAAGTGTGGTTCCCGAAGTTGTTCAAGACCGGCTTGGAGAAAATGGCGATCCTGGAATCGGAGGATTACTTCAATAAGACCAGTGTGCAGCGTTCCTTCACGGCATTGAAGGGTTCGATCTCTTTCGAAGTGGCTTGGTTCCCAAGTTACCTGCAGGCCATCGATTGGCTCAACGAACAGGAACTGGTCAACGCGTGAACGCGCCTTTGAATCACCCTGGCTTCAAAGGGTTCCGGGCCTGAACGGATTTCGTCAACTTCTCGCTGGTCCCGGTGTGCTACATTGCGGGCAACCTGCTCCATCGTATGCTCAATGTACCCGCTAACACGGACCCAACTTACACCGAACCTGCCACCTATTCTTCATTGGACCGGTTCTTCCTGACCTTGATCCGTGACAAACGTGACCTGCCCTTCGTCTATTTGGGCTTGCGCGTCACCTTTACGCTGATCCCTTTGGCCGTGCTTCTCTACATGCCTTTCGTAACCGGTTGGTTGTGGTGGACCGTTGCCTTGACCTATCTCTTCATCAACAACATAACGTACAAAGGTCCATTCGGCCTTATGCTCCACTGCACCACCCACAGGCCTTTCTTCAAGAAGGAGTACGGGTTCATGAACCACTACCTGCCATGGGTGCTCGCGCCATTCTTCGGCCAAACCCCGGAGACGTATCGCGCGCACCACGTGGGGATGCACCACGCAGAGAACAATCTGGAGCTGGACGAGAGCAGCACCATGCCCTACCAGCGTGATTCGGGCTGGGACTTTCTGCGTTACTTCCTTCGGTTCCTCTTTACAGGAATGTTCACTCTAACAGCCTATCTACTTGGTCGCAAGCGGAATAAACTCGCTATGCAAACCGTGCGGGGCGAACTGCTGTTCTTCGTGTTCTGCGGTATCATGTGTACGGTGAATTGGCCTGCCACCGTGGTGGCGTTCATCCTACCCTTCATCGCTTTCAGGTTGGTGGCGATGGCTGGCAATTGGACCCAGCATACCTTCATTGACCCTGACGAACCAGGCAATCATTTCAAGAACAGCATCACGTGCATCAATGTGAAATTCAATCACAAGTGCTGGAATGATGGCTACCACATCAGCCACCACATCGATCCCACCATGCACTGGACCGAGCACCCGAACTATTTCCGCACACACTTGAACGATTTCGGAAAGAACAAGGCGGTGGTCTTTTCCGGATTGAACTACGGGCACGTTTTCCTGATGCTCAACCGGAACAAGTATGAGGAACTGGCCAAACATTTCGTGGACGTTGGCAACAACTTCAAGAACGACGCTGAAGTGGTCGAATTCCTGCGCGGATTGGTAAAGCCGATCCCTTTCGTAGGGCAGCAGGTCCCGGTTTCCGTCGCGGCGTGAGCCCAACGCAGAAGGCCGAACCCTATTCAGGTCCGGCCTTCTGCTCTGTGTTGGAACGACTATTTGAACAGCTTGCCCAACATGCCTTTCGCGGCATCGGCGATACCACCGCCATTGCCGCCCAACAGGGACCGAAGCGCACCCGCGTTGCCACCGGCGTGCTTGGTGATGAGTTCGGTCACCATGGGAAGGAGCAACGCGGAAACACCGCCCGCCTTGTTGCTGTCCAAACCCACTTGGCCCGTTAGTTTGCTCATCAACACGGTTCCCATTTTGCCCAGGATGCCATCGGCACCGGAGCTGTTCTTCGCACTGCTGAACAGGTTCATCACATCGTCCATGCCGAAGCCGTCGCCCCCGCTCAATACTTCCTTGGCGCTATCCGCTGCGGCCGTTATGGAGCCACTGGCTTGTTGTTGGTCGAGACCCAGCTTTTCCATGAGCGCTGGTGCTGCTTGCTCCTTAAGAGAGGAGAGAATTTGATCGAACATATCGTGTTGCTGTTTTGAGTTGGTACCTGTTGGGACGTTGAGCCGTGTGAAAGTCACGCATCCATAAAATTAGACCCTCCTCGTCGTTCGATCCAGCTTCCTTCAAGAACTCCATCTTTGCATACCAACATTCCACATCGTTCATCATGTCAGACGGCCACGTACACAGCTCCACTACCAATGGTATTGCCACGGTAACATTCCATCACCCCAAGAGCAACAGCTTGCCCGGACATGTGCTGCGCGCCATGGCTACAGCGATAGAGAATGCAGGGCTTGACCCCAACGTTCGTGTGATCATATTGCAAAGCGAAGGTGAAAAGGCGTTCTGTGCCGGTGCCAGTTTCGATGAGCTTTTAGCGATCGACAACATCGAGGACGGCACAGTGTTCTTCAGCGGTTTTGCCGCCGTGATCAATGCGATCCGAAAAGCACCTGTATTCGTTATCGGACGCATCCATAGCCACATCGTTGGCGGTGGCGTTGGGCTGGCTTGTGCCGTGGATATTGCATACGCTCATGAGAACGCTTCTGCGCGGCTCAGTGAATTGGCCATCGGGATCGGGCCGTTCGTGGTGGGTCCCGCGGTGGAACGCAAGACCGGTGCAGGCACCTTTGGCCTTCTGTCGGCGACACCTGCAACACGACGCAGCGCAGCTTGGTGCGTGCAGCATGGCATTTACGCGGAAACGTTTGCGACATTGGAAGCATTGGACGAACGGATCGCCGCACACACGCAAGAACTCGCAGGATACAATCCAGAAGCGATGGCCCATCTTAAGAAGGTCATGTGGCGAGGCACCGAGGATTGGGACGAACTCCTTCCGCAACGCGCCATCATGAGCGGCCGATTGGTCCTAAGTGATTTCACAAGGAATGCCATTGCCAAATTCAGAACTGCCGCTAAAAATTGAACGAACATGCGAGCCATCACTGTACTCTTGGTTCTTTTCCCTTTTCTCGGTCGCGCACAGAATGCAGCACCCGTCGTGGACATCACCGGGGCTTCCGTTGATCTTCTCGCTGGCACGGTCACTGTCACGTACGACCTTAGTGACACCGAGAACGATCCGTGCAACGTCCACTTCCATGCCTCCACGGACGCGGGCTTCTCATTTATGGAAGACACCCAACTCGCCACCGGATCGATCGGCGCCGATATCACCCCTGCGAATGGACTGAGCATAACTTGGCCCTATTCCGGGATCGTGGACATCCAAAGCGTGACCGTGCGGGTCTCAGCGGATGATGGACATACGCCCGATATCCAAGCGATGGTGGATCAGGTGCTGGAAGCAACGGTTGCCGCACGGCTTGCGAACATCGCCATTCCACGCCATTACCAGTCTGCACCAGCTGGGCTCGCTCAGGTGCGCGATTCCATTTGGCAACAGTTCTCTTCCGCCGGTCTTCAAACAGTAGCGACACCGGTTCCCTACAACGGCAGTTTTTCGGACAATGTGATGGGAAGGCAGCCCGGCTTCATCAATGAAGCAAGGACCTTCACTGTTGATGCACACTACGATGCAGTGGCCAACGTTCCCGGGGCCGATGACAATGCGACCGGAGTGGTTGCGACCTTGGAGATCGCTCGGATCCTTTCGCAGTACACTTTCAAGAACAGCATCCGCTACATAGGCTTCACCTTTGAAGAACAGGGGTTGATCGGTAGCCAATACCACGTACAGAGCGACTTTCCGGAATGGGAAACGCACGATGGCACACTGAACATGGAAATGATCGGGTATTACAGCGATGAACCAAATAGCCAGACCGTTCCAGCTGGCTTCGACTTCCTATTTCCGGATGCCGTAGCGGCCATTGAAGCAGATGAGTACCGTGGTAATTTCCTTACCGTGGTCGGGAACACGAATTCACAATCGCTGATCAACACCTATTCCAATGCGTGCGACCAATACGTTCCAACGCTGCGCCACATCACCTTGGAAGTGCCCGGAAATGGAACGATCGCACCGGACCTTCGCCGCAGCGACCATGCCTCGTTCTGGGATGAAGGTATCCAAGCCCTAATGCTCACCGATGGCAGCAACTTCCGCAACGCCAACTACCATACCCCGAATGATGTCGTGGCCACGATCGACATTACGTTCTTGACCCAAAACACAAAAGCGACGTTGGCCACCGCAGCCATTCTAGCGGAACCGATCAACATGGGGGCCGATCAATTCGACCTGGCCAATGCGGTCGGGATAACAGAGAAAGGGTTGGTCCGAACCATGGTCGTGTATCCTGTCCCGCTTTACAGCGGGTGTGCGGAAGATGTCCTGCACATCAAGGTTGATCATGTACAACAGGCCCGCTTCGGATTATTCGACCTGAGCGGCCGAAACGCGGTGCATGAACAACTTCTTCAAGTCGGGAAGGATGGAACGTTCCACTTTTCCGTGGGCGGCTTAGCAGCTGGACTCTATGTGCTTCGGATGAACAGCGAAGGTGGGACCACGGCTGTGAAGGTGGAGGTGAGATAGCCATTCAAGACAGGGCTATCAAGCACACCTTCTCCAATTCTCTTCCTCACCTAGACCTAAGGATCTTAGAAGTCCATCTGTAGGAATCTCCACTCACAACGGAGTTAGTGCCACTGCTAATAATCAACACAGAGGACACTCTTCCATTGACTTTCGACCAACACCATCAACAATTCGATTCGTACTGGTGAAACTGGAGGTGACTTTCTCACTTGTCGGTGGGAAAAAGTTGCAACACTCGTCCACCTTCTCTTTGTTCGGGCCAACTCCAAACACGTCTACCAAACCCTCCAGGATTTGCCAATGAATTGTATTCAAGACAATCACCCTCCCAAATAAAGTTTTTTTGAAAAGCCATTTTTCTTCGCCACCGGCTTGCCCCCAATGCTCAGTTGGTGTCCTCACACAGCCCTACCGTTCTCGCCCCCAGTGTGCCCCAGCATAACACCCTCTGCCCTGTTTCACATGCACCAACAAATTCAACTTGAGGAAGAAGGCTTCCAACTCCTCCCACAACTGTTTGTTGCTTGGACCGGTCGAAAGCCCGCTACATAGAGGATCGCCTAACCCAATTCTCTAAATAGCCGCTACACTGCTACCCTACCCCTTTGAAGGTGCCCAAGGACTTCCCTGCCAGTATTCCGTGCGCTGGTAATGCTCCCCGGTTATCCACACCCTTTCGCCACTCGTTTACCGCTACTCCCCTAAGGCTGTCTTACCCCCTGAACTTCTACCTTAGACTTAAAATCTCTAGTGCAAGTTTACGGCTAGCCCTTTTCCCCAAGTATTCTGCCAAAGATGGTTCTCCTTTTCACAACAGACTCTTCCTACTGGATTATCCCATTACCATTACCTCCACCTCCACTCCAACCCTTCCACCATCCCAAAACCCCAATCACTATCCAATCCCCTCCCTTCCTTCCATCCAACAACAATCTCCATTCTCTCTTACCTTCTTCCACCAGTGACTCTTTCAAACCCTATCCCCACTTTAACTTTGCTTCTCATTTCTCTTCCCCTCTCAACAAATTAACCACCAATTTTAACCACTCTTTTTCACATACCTTTTTCTACTACATCTCCTCCATAGTAATCACACTTCTTACCTATCAAACTCCTAACACAAGATCTACCTCCTACCGAAGCCGGTCCACACTCCGCACCAGGTCCTCATCGGCCTTGATCGAGCGCTCCGCCAAAAAGGCCAATACCAAGGCCACTATTGGGAGATAGAACGAGAGGCCCAAGTGGTTGATCGTAGCCCCCTTGCTCCAAATAGCTGCGCATGGAATTGTCCGTGATGAACAGGAAAACACTGATGCCCAGGAGCAACAAATAGGTGCTGCGCACAAATCGCTGTTGCCTCTTTCTGTCCTTGTACAGAAAGATCGTCACCAACAAGCCAACGCCCAGCACGGTCAACAAGATGGAGAACGGCACTTTCACCCCTACATCGAGCAGCTCCGTGCCATCTGCCGCATAGAGCCCGTAGGTACGGAAGTCGAAGTGTTCGGAACCGCGATCATAGCTGGCCACAGGGAAGAACCACGTAGCGAAGCATAGCAGCGCCGCCAAGAGCAGGAAAAGACTTTGTTTTCGTTGGAGCATGGGTTCGCGATCGCCGGACGACCTTTGTTCGAGGGCACGAAAATAGGACCCACAAGAAAGTCGCTTGACCTTTGGGATCGTTTCCGTAACATTGCAACCGTCTTCACAGGACCGTGGCGTGTAACAACGTTCTGCCCGTCCTGCGTAATTCCACCTCACTCTTTCCATCGTCCCTTTCATAGGCCACTTCGCCTTTCCGCTACTGGACAAAGTCCCGAACTACGGGCAAACCCATTGATACCGTACATGTACGACCAGAAAACGCTGAGCGGCATGAAGCTCTCCGAACTGAAGGAGATCGCTCGCCAGACAGGCCTCAAAAAGGCCGACACCTTGAAGAAACAGGACTTGATCGCCAAGATCCTCGAAGAACAAGGAGCCAAAGCTGAGAAACCGAAGTCCATCGGCCCCGCTTTTGTGGGCGATGACAAGGCGATCCTCGAAATGGCCACGGCCGACGAGGTCCTTCCTGTTGAAGACCCGGAGCCTGAACTGCCATTGGGTGCCGATGATGACGACGATGACGATGATGACGACGACGATGAGGAGGATGACGATGATGACGACGACGATGATGAGGAGGATGACGCCAAGGAAGATGCCGGTAAGAAAAGCGGCAAGTCCGATCCAACAGTAGAGATAAAGTCTGCCGACAAGGAGACTTCCGAAAGCGGTTCGGGAACCAACCCGGATAGGTCCAAAGATCAGCGCAACAGGGACCGGAACCCACGGGAACGCCAGCAGAACAGACAACCGGAAGGCGGCAAGCAGCAGCCTGACGATACGAACAACGACCAGCGTAAAGGTGGCGATGACCAGCAGCAACGGAACCGGAACGATCGCCGCGATCGCCCACAGGGCGGCACCGATGATGGCGGCGGAAAACAAGGGAACGACCCCGGAGCAACCGGCCAACGCCAAGACAATCCAGCAGGCGGAAGGCAAGACCAAGGTCAACGCCAAGACCGCAACCAACCGCGGAACGATCGTGACCAACAACGGAACGATGGCCGTAATCGTGATCAGCGCAATGATCAACGGAATGATCAACGAAATGATCAACGAAATGAACAACGCCCGGAACAGCGTAACGATCAGCGTAACGAACAACGCCCGGAACAGCGCAACGACCAACGCAACGACCAACGCCAGCCACAACGCGAACAGATCAGTTTTGATGCCTTCGTAGAAACGGAAGGTGTGCTGGAATTGATGCCCGAGGGCTACGGATTCCTGCGGAGCAGCGACTACAACTACCTGGCCTCGCCCGATGATGTGTACGTGAACCAACAGCAGGTGAAGCAATACGGCTTGAAACTCGGTGATACCGTTCACGGCTACGTGAGACCACCGCGCGAAGGGGACAAATTCTTCCCACTGGTGAAGGTGGAGACGATCAACGGACGTGACCCGGAATGGGTGCGCGATCGCGTTCCATTCAAATTCCTTACGCCGTTGTTCCCCGATGAGAAGTTCAATCTCGCCGGCAAGGACCCGAACATCAGCATGCGTGTGTTGGACCTCTTCGCCCCTATCGGCAAAGGCCAACGCGGGTTGATCGTGGCCCAACCGAAGACCGGTAAAACGGTTCTTTTGAAAGATGTCGCGAATGCGATCGCTGCTAATCATCCCGAAGCCTACTTGATCGTATTGCTGATCGATGAACGGCCTGAGGAAGTAACGGACATGGCACGCAGTGTGAAAGCGGAAGTGATCGCGAGCACCTTCGATGAACCGGCATCACGTCACGTACAGGTCGCCGGAATGGTACTGGAAAAGGCGAAGGCCATGGTGGAATGCGGACACGATGTCGTGATCCTGCTCGACTCCATTACCCGCCTTGCACGCGCCTACAACACGGTGCAACCCGCGAGCGGAAAGATCCTCTCCGGTGGTGTGGACGCCAATGCCTTGCAAAAACCGAAACGCTTCTTCGGTGCTGCACGGAAGATCGAGAACGGCGGGTCGCTCACCATTCTCGCCACCGCGTTGGTGGAAACCGGTTCCAAGATGGACGAGGTGATCTTCGAAGAATTCAAAGGGACAGGCAACATGGAATTGCAGCTTGATCGCAAGATCAGCAACCGCCGTATTTTCCCTGCGATCGATATCATGGCAAGCGGCACACGTCGTGATGATCTGCTTCACCACAAGGATGTGCTCCAACGTACATGGATCCTACGCAAACACCTCGGTGACATGAACAGTCTTGAGGCCATGGAATTCGTGAAGAAGCACATGGAAGGAACGAAGAGCAATGAGGAGTTCCTTGTTAGTATGAACAGCTAAGAGCGAGGCATCGCTTGCGATGAAACTCACACTCATCACCGCCGCATCAGTGATCGGCCTGCGTCTCCTGCTCCTCAACATGGGACGACCGCCCGAGGGAACGGAATTCATGCTTGTCCATTTCTTGGCGATCGTTACGTTGGTCTTTTTCACCGGACAACGGCTGCTGAGCACGGACAGGTCAACTCCCTTCCCGGATATGATGCGCGATGGGTTCAAGAACGCCGCGGTCTATGCCTTGATCTATTCGGTGTTCGTATTCGCCTACTACAAATTGGTGGAACCCCATTATTTCGCAGATCGGATCAATGGACTCGTTCAGGCCGGTGTGGAAAGCGGGAATCCGGAAGATGTCATCCGGCCGCGCATGGAACAGTTCTTCACCCCGTTCAATTACGCGAGCATGACCTTCTTCACCTTGCTGGCCGTGGGTGCGTTCAATGCGGTCACGATCGGGCTACTTCACCATAAGGTGCTCCGAAAACTTGTGCGTTGATCAACAAGTTGCTTGATCACCTTCACCATTAATTACTGCAAGCTGTTTTCACCAGTGCGGTCGCTAGGAACGCATTTGCAAAAGTTCATCTCTTGTTCCAGGCCGAAATGATCCGATCATGGTACGATCCAACGCTTAGGAACAGCCCTGAAAGGGCGAGATGGCAAAGCGATGGGTCTTGGCCCATCGTTCTGTTCCGTTTGCGGGTATCTTGAAGCCCTGAAAGGGTGAAATAGTTCGGGTGCCCAACAGCTTAAGTCTACTGGACCACAACCTCGACCCGAACGCTGAACAGATCCACATGGGACAGTCTTTGTTCGTGAACTACAGCCATATTGTCTTTAGCACCAAGGGCAGGATACCATTGATCCATCCTCATCATGAAATAGAGCGCTACCGTTACTTGGCCAAGGTGGCGAACGAACACGCCTGTCCCGCTTTAGAGGTAGGCGGTCATGTGGACCATGTCCATCTCCTTTGCAGACTGTCATCAAGGATCGCACCAATGGACCTGATAAAGGCCCTAAAGAGCCATTCTTCGAAATGGATGAAGACCAATGGTACTGGTTTGGAAAAATTCTACTGGCAAGATGGTTATGGTGCGTTCAGTGTGAACCCGACCGAGATCGGTCGCGTTCAGGAATATATTCAACTACAGCATGAGCACCACCGGACACGGTCGTTCAAAGAAGAGTACCTGCTCTTCTTGAAAAAGTATAAAGTCGAATATGATGAACGCTATTTATGGGATTGAAACTGGGAAAGCGATCAAGGAATAACCGGTGGAACTATTCCGCCCTTTCAGGGCTTGGATGTCGTTGGTAATGCACTACCGATGGGCCAAGACCCATCGCTTTGCTATTCCGCCCCGCTGGGGCTACTGGCCGCGATCACCATAGCAATTCTCCACAACAAGGTGCTCCGCAAGTTCGTGCAGCGATGACCAAGTTGATCAGGCAATGAACGCCTCGTTCACGGCCTGAAGGTCTGGGACGCCGAAGCTTTGCTATTTTGCCTCGATGGGGCTACTGGCCACGATCGCTATCTTCTGATCCACCCAAAGCACTACTAACTTGTGAAGCGTTCCGCAAGTTGATCACGCGATGAACGCTTCGCTCATGGCCTGGAGGTCCATGCCACCGAAGTTGCCGCTGCTCATCATCAACAGGACACTCCGCTCCTTCTGGTCCTTGCGCACGCCACCCATGATGGATATGGGGTCGCTATAAACTTCAAGATCACGAGCAAAGGCCCGTTGGATCCGTTCGGGCGGGATCGGCGGCAATCGTTTCAATTGCACCGCATGTGGATCGTAGAACACGATCGCTCGGTCCGCGGCATCCATGCACCCGGCGTATTGGTCCAGGAAGTTCTCACTCAAACTGCTGTACGTATGCAGCTCCATGCAGGCCACCAACTGACGATCCGGGAATTGTTCGCGGACCGCTTCCACCGTGGCCTTCAGCTTGCTGGGGGAATGTGCGAAATCCTTGTACACCACGCGATCCGTGGTCTCCGCCAATTTCTCCAAGCGCTTGGCCGCCCCGTGGAAGCTGGCAATGGCAGCGTAGAAAACGGCGTTGCCGATACCGAGCAGATGGCAGACGTGCCGCGCTCCTTCCAAATTCTGTAGGTTGTGCTTGCCGAAAACCTCAAGGGGCACCTCGCCGTTCGCCGTGATGAGCACCGTGCTTCCGTTCTCGATCCGGTGTTCCGGTATGCCGTATGCCACGCGATCGACCGTCACGTCCTTTGCTTCGGAAAGTGCGCGTACTTCCGCGTCCTCTTGGCAATAGACCAATTTGCCGCCGGGCTCAATGGCATCAATGAAAAGTTTGAACTGCTCTACGTAGCTCGCGAAGGTCTTGAATACATTGATGTGGTCCCACGCGATCCCGCTGATCAACGCGATGTCCGGCTTGTACAAATGGAACTTCGGAACAGGTTCTAACGCCGATGCGAGGTATTCATCCCCCTCGATGATCGCTACTTTGCTGGTGTCGCTAAACTTCACCATGCAATCGAAGCCATCGAGCTGGGCGCCTACGAGGTAATCGAACTCCACGCCCGCATGCCGCAGTACGTGCACGATCATGCTGGTGATCGTGGTCTTCCCGTGACTACCGCCGATCACCACGCGCGTTTTGTTCTTGGTCCGTTCATGGAAATAGGCCGGATAACTGCAGATCGGGATGCCCATTCCTGCGCCTTCACCAGCTCCGGATTATCCAGTCGTGCATGCATGCCGAGGATCGGCTTCCAGGTCCTTGTGGATGTTGCCCACGTCCCAACCCAATTTGTCGGGTAACAACCCCAAGCGATGCAAGCGGCTTCGGCTCGGCTCGAAGATCTCGTCATCGCTCCCGGTCACTTCAAATCCCTGTTGATGCAAGGCAATGGCCAAGTTGTGCATGGCGCTGCCGCCAATGGCGATGAAGTGTACGTGCCGCATGGGGCGAAGATGAGGTGCGTGCAGGGACGTGATCGCCGTCCTTGTCGGAGCATCATTCACCGATCAGTGTCGATAGCGATCTGCACGTATCGATGTATAACAAATGTTGTGCAGCTCGATCCCCCAGACTTTGCGATCTTCGCACATATCACGCTTGCACATATGCAAGTGTGGTCCACACCATGAACCTACACGTGATCGATACCGGTTTCTTCAAGCTCGATGGTGGTGCCATGTTCGGTGTGGTGCCCAAGACGATCTGGGAAAAGCGCCATGCACCCGATGCCAACAACCTGTGCACTTGGGCGATGCGTTGTCTTTTGGTGGAGGACGGAGATCGACTGACCTTGATCGACAATGGATCGGAGACAAACAGGACGCCAAGTTCTTCGGGCATTATGACTTGCACGGCGATGATTCGCCTGATGGCTCCTTGAAGAAAGCCGGTTTCCAGCAAGGACGACATCACCGATGTGCTCTTGACGCATTTGCACTTCGACCATTGCGGTGGAAGTATCATCCGCGAAGGCGAACGCTTCGTGCCAGCATTCAAGAACGCCACCTACTGGAGCAATGAATACCATTGGCGATGGGCAACGAAACCCAATCCACGTGAGAAGGCGTCGTTCTTGACGGAGAACATTCTCCCCATTGAAGAAAGCGGTCAATTGAAGTTCGTTAAGATCGGACGACGTAGTGCGGAAGAGAACATCTACCTGCGGAATATCCTGCCCAACATCGACGCTTTCATGGTGAACGGCCACACCGATGCCATGATGATCCCCCATATGCAGTACAAGGGTCGCACGATAGCTTTCATGGCCGATCTCCTCCCGAGCGTCCACCACATTCCGTTGGCTTGGGTCATGGCCTACGACACTCGCCCCTTGCTTTCCATGGCGGAGAAGCAGGACTTTCTGGGATCAGCCGCCGACGAGAACATCGTGCTCTTCTTCGAACATGATGCCCACAACCAATGTGCGACCGTGGAACGCACCGAGAAAGGATCCGGGCTGAAGGAGACCTTCCCGCTTTCCGCACTCTAGTGTTCTTCGAGGTGCCCTTTAATTCTTCGCCAGCACGAACGCTCCTGATCCCTCACATCGTGGACCGGCAACGCATGCTCGCTGCACCACTTCTTGGTGAACGCCTCGCCTTCCACGCCATTTCACCGGCGAGCACCACGTGCCGCGTGTGTGCGCAATGTTCCCAAGAGTCTCTTCACTGATGTACCGTGATCGTGGATCACCAGCACATCGATCATATCCGTTGCCGGTAGATCGGGATCATCTTCCGTAAAGAACCGCACATCAATTCCGAGGGATGACCAACGACCGCCGCCCATTACAGTAGGACCCACTTGGACCGCATCAGTACCCGCCATCGTCGCAAAACTCGCCGCAACAGGATCATCACTCCCGGTGCTCCGCTGATGGCGATCCAACTTCTTCCGCGTCCAACCCGATACGTCCTGGATATCATCATCGGCGATCGAGCAGTGAACGGCCCACGGACATCGTGGCTTGAATGGCGTGCCTGTCGTCGTAGACCACGAATCGTTCTTCCGCCTGCACTGCGCGCGACCTGTAGCCCCACACCAGCAGCAGACAAGCCATGGCAAGCCCAGCGATCCGCAGTGCTGGTCGCCATTTGAAGACGACCACCAGCATGGTTGAAATGACAAGTGCGTACAACACGAACACTTCGGGGATCCCGATCCGCACCGCGGATAGGCTCCGGAAGGCCGGAAAAGAACTCCGTTACATGACCTACCGCCATTAGCAAGACCATGAGAAAGAATGCAACGAGCGGCCCAAGGAACGGGATCCGGAATATGACCAACATGCCCACGGCACCATAGACCGCAAAACCCGCAGCGGTAACAACGAAAAGGTTCGCGGGAAGGAAGTACGTGGGAAAGGCCTTGAAGAAATACAAGGTCAACGGGGTGGTGAGCAGCTGCGCAGCGATGGACATGACCGACAGTGTCCAGATGCGGCCCACCCACATTATCCGGGATCCATTTCCGTTCGATCGGCGCGTGGAAAGAAACGATCCCGGCACGGCCAAGAAAGACAACTGGAACCCGATCTCCACGAGCATGTGCGGGTCCCAAACCAACAAGATGAAAGCGGCCGAGAACAAACTGTTCAACGGACTGGCACGTTGGCGCGACATGCCCGCTAAGGTGAACAAGGGTGAACATGATCGTGGCGCGCAGCACGCTCGGGCTTCCACCGGGAAGACCCGCATAGCACCACAATGCGACCAGGATGATCAACCCACGGACCAATCTTGCCTTGTGCCCACCGCCCAACCAGTGGAACATGAACAACAACATGAGGTAGATGAAACCGACGTGCGTACCGGAAACCGCCAAGATGTGGATCGTGCCGCTGCGAACGAACGCATCCCGTTGTGCGCCATCCAGTTCATCGCGCATGCCCAGGACCAACGCTTTTACCATGGCCCGTTCACGCAGTGGAAGTCCGCTCTCGACCAACCATTCGCTTACCCGTGTTCGCGGCCCCAAGAACAGATCGGATAAACGCCAACCATGCCCTGTTACAACCCAATTCTGAGGACCTGCAAAGCATTCGTGGTACATGCCGCGTGATGCTGCCCACGAGCGGCGATCGAAACCGCCCGGGTCCGGGATGCGCGTGATCGGTTCCATCCGTGTGCGAACAATAAGGATGTCACCCGCTCTTGGTTCCGACCCATCATCATGCCGCAGCAAGGTCATCATCACCCGGCCATTGCTCGGCTTCAAGGTGTCATTCTGCCCAACGTATTGGACGGTGGCATCGGCACGAATGATCTTGGCACTGCTGCCATTGATCGTATTCAGTTGCATGATCCACAGCGCCTCCGTTGGTTGCTGATGCGAAAAATGGAGCGGGTGTTGCAACGGATCCCGAACCGTTTGCCAAAACCAACCGAACACGAAGAACCAGATGAAAACAAACGGACCGCGTACCCACCGATGCGGAAACTCGACATGCATGCGCATGACCGTGATCGCCGCGATCGTCGTAAGGACCAGAATACCCGACCCCACTGCGATCGGACCCGGGAACCACATCGCCAACACGATCCCGAGAATGAATGGAACCGCAATGCGCAACTTCGGTGCACGAGATAAGGTGGACCAAGCACCTTGAACTATGGGATCCATGGTTCCGGAAGGAACGTGAAGGTAGCGCAGTTGCCAAAACCAACCTTCACTCCACGAAGATCCCGTTCCACAAGACCTCAGGACCACAAAACCATGCTGATAGGCGCTCCGTTTCCCGGAACTCACCAAAGATCACCAACCGAATATCAACCAGCGATCACCACACCTCCAGCACGATGCACTTCAAGTAATGTGTTTCCGGAACGCCCCACAGGATCGGATGGTCCGGCGCCTGCGTGCCGTTGTACACTTCACGCACGCGTTTGCCCGCATCTTGGGCCGCCTCGGCAAGCATCTTGCGAAAGCGATCCGGGGACATGTGCTGCGAGCATGAACAGGTCACCAGGAAACCACCGCTCGGCAAACACTTCAAAGCGCGTAGGTTGATCTCCTTGTAGCCACGCGTGGCATTCTCCAACGCACCCCGGTTCTTTGCGAATGCGGGTGGGTCCAATACGATCACGTCCCACTTCTCCCCCTTGCGATCAGCTTCCGTCAGGTAGTCGAACACGTTCACTGCGCGGAAGGTGCAATTCTCCAACCCGTTCAATTCCGCGTTGCGGGTGGCTTGCTTCACGGCATCCGCACTGATGTCCAAACCCAGTACCTCCTTCGCGCCATTGTTCGCCGCGCTCAATGCAAAGCCACCGGTGTGCGTGAAACAATCGAGCACGCGCTGGCCCTTGCTGATCCGGGCCATCTCGGCGTGGTTCAACACCTGATCGAGAAAGTGCCCCGTCTTCTGGCCGTTCGCAACATCAACATGCACTTTCAATCCGTTCTCCTCGATCACCAGGTCGGTCGGGAACGCCTTTCCGTGGAACGCCTTGTACACCTCCAATCCTTCCTTCTCGCGGATCGGCACGTCGTTGCGGATGTAGATGCCTTTCGGTGTGATCACCTGTTCCAAGGCTTCCAAAACCACCTCCTTCCAACGCTCCATGCCCAAGGTGAGGAACTGCACCGAAAGCACATCGTTGAACTTGTCCACCACCAGACCGGGCAGCATGTCCGCTTCGCTGAAGACCACACGGCACGAACCCTGGTAACCCAGTCGCTGCCGGAACGCCCATGCCCGTTTGATCCGTGCAGCCATGAACTGCGCATTCACTTTCTCTTCCACTGAAGCGGTCAGCAACCGCACCCTGATCAACGAGGCCGGATTGATGTACCCCTGCCCCAACGGACGCTTGCGCGCATCGAACACCTGCACCACATCGCCGGGTGCATATTCACCTTCCTCACGAATGATCTGGTTGTCGAAGATCCACGGATGTCCGCGTTGGATCCGGTCGTGCGTATCGTTGATATACAGGCGCGCTTGTGGCATGGCGGCGAAGGTATGTGGTGTGGCAAGGCGAGATCCAAGAGGCGCATGAATTGCTGAACCCCATGTCTAGAGCGCATCTCAAAATAGTTTTTGGAAGCGAGAATGATGGATCTCGTGACCATGCGAGGCGCCAAAGTCGAGCATAGCGGTGGCAATGTGGGACTTTTGCAACGAAGCAGGGGCGTGAAAGACACATTCGCAGCCCGAAGGATTATTTTGAGATGCGCTCTAGCGACATGGGGTTCAGGGAGTAGCGGTCCGCATACCCACGTGGCCCATTGGAAAGGCGGTGTGAAGAAGTTCAGCTACGACCGGTGAACACGGCTAGCCGCATGGAGAACAGTGGCGAAGTGGGGCAAGTGAACATTAGCGACGCGACGTATGAATTGGTGAAGGACGCATTCATTCACGAAGACGGTGTAGCGTCGACACACTGGGGTCGACCCGGACCGGTTGAGTGATGGAACGGACCAACGACCCGCATTCACCTTCACCCCACGCGGAAAGGTGGTTGCGAAAGGAAAAGGAGAAATGGAGATGTATTTTGTGGAACGCGGTCCTCTTGCCTGAATGGATCATCTTTCAGGGTGAAAGCAGCGTTCTGGACATTAAGTTTGTCCTAGTGTGGCATCCAAGTAGCAAAGGCAACCCTTCTTTTAGTTCCGCGTCATAACGATTGCGTTACGTCCTTCACTCAACAGTTCACTTCGTTCTCTCCCCGCCCATCAAACTAATAACTGATGAAGATCTCCAAAGTAATACTGATCAGCACCCTTGCAATGGCAACGATCTGGGGTTGCAAAAAGGATGAACCGGCCAACACGCCTGTTCCAAATCCAACCTCGTCCAACCCTTCCTTTCAAACACTATTCGCCGACAACATTGCGAATGCCACACAAACATTTTCCATGAATGCGGCGAGCGGCGGGCAGGTCATGGGCGTTAAAGGGACGCAGCTGCTCTTCGAACCGGGTGCATTCGTATTCGCCAACGGAACTCCTGTTACCGGCCAAGTTCAAGTATCGTTGGTGGAGGCGTTGACCATGGGTGACATGATCATGCTGAACAAGCAGACCGTGGGCAATGACAACGGTACACTAAGGATCCTGCGCAGCGGTGGTGCGATCAACGTTTACGCCGCACAGGGGGGTACTCCAGTGCGGATCACCCAAGGCGGCCTCGTTGCAAAGATCCCAACAAATGTTGGCGATCCATCCATGGAGTTGTTCACTGGAAACGAGAACGCCAATGGCGACATGATCTGGGACCCGATCGATTCGAGCATGTTGACCGTGGACCCCGCCTATTACGATAGCACGGACTATACCTACACCTTCCCCTATTACTTCTACTACGATATTGACGGGAATACCGAATTGAACTGGCTGAATTGCGACTACTGGTGGAATGCCCCGAACACAACACCGCTCGTTGCGACCATACCAGCTGGCCAATCATCGGATAGTACACGTGTCTGGTTGGCACTGCCGGCAGGGAATAGTGTTACGTCGCTGGGCTTAACGGGGTCCCAAACCTATGGCTATCCATACGTTCCGATCGGGACGCAAGCGGTCATTATAGGTCTAAAGGAAAATGCGACGGGTTATTCTTCATCCTTCAACCCGATCACCGTTACGAACGGGATAGTTGTGCCGATGACATTCACCCCGACCACACTTGCCCAGTTCGAAGTGGACGTGAACGCGCTCTAACGGGCCACACCATTCAACCGAACAATACCGGCATTTGCTGGTCTTGTTGTTGGTGAAGGAATAGCTACTTTCCTGCCGATGCGCAACCGTCACATTGGCAAAGTGCTCCTTGTCTTGTTACTTGCCAACGCGGCAACGATCCTGTTCTTCCGTTACTTCACAACGGTTGATGGACCCCTTCATGTGTTGCATGCGTCCTTGTTGAAGACACCATGGTCCACTACAAGCCATGCAGCCCACGGTTTCGTGTATGATAGCGGAGTGCAACGTGCCTTGCTCGGCGATTGGATCCTAGCTGCGTTGTTGGCATTTGCCACACCTGAACGTGCCCACGATCTGATCATGGTATTGGCAAGTTGTATGGTCGTTGTTTCCGTCTTTGCCTTCTTGCATGTCCACGGGGTCAAGGTGGGTCTTTCGATCCTATTGCTCGCCCCCCTGCTGTTCAGCAGCCTATTGATCATGGGCTTGTTCCATTTTCAGCTGGGCACGGCGCTCGCCTTGGGAACGGTGGTCTGGTGGAAATGGCACAAGCATCCACCTACATCCGCTGGATCGGCCTGTTGATCGGCGTGGTCATTTCCGTTTTCACGAACCGTGGTGCACCATTCCTCCTCTGTTTGTTCTTCGTCCCGTTCTTCTTGTTCGATCTGTTCAAGGACTGGAAAATTGCTCTGGCAGGTGATCGGCGATCCAAGGTCTTTCGGATCGCGTGGCCGATCGTGCTCCTGCTATTGTTGGGTGCATTCCTTATGGATCGAAGCATGCGAATGCCCACGCTATATCTTCCGACGGTAACACCTTCATTCACCCATGACTTCCTGTTGCGGCCTTTGTTCCTATTGGACCATACAAAGGAACTTGGGGTCGTTAGGGCGCTCGGGGTCTTGTTCTTGATCGCGGGAATAGCCGGTTCCTTCGGGCGGTGGCGATCAGGTCGTAAGCTGTTTTGGCACGACCTATTGATCGTGATCATGATCACCCTTTCCGCTATCTCCTTTTTCGGTAATACACCGCACGGCCGTCTATTCATCATATCGGATCGTGCGCAGTGGTTGGCGCTTGTTGTACTTGTGCTTTGGCTGGTTGCCATTGCCGGTACCTCACCTGGTTCGATCGCTCGCATCATCAGTGGTGCTGCATTGTGTGCGCTTCCTTTGCATGTGATCAGGCTTGTGCAGGCCGAAGAATTCCTTTCGCAATTTGAACCTGCCCACAATGCCACCATGGAAGCCTGCGCAGTACTTGCTCCCCACAGTTTGGTATTCCCCGTAGTGTCCCGACCGGACCGGATGCTGCAACACGAATTGTCATACGTGGCCCTACGTCATAGCGGGGTATTGATCGCGCCCAAGGAACAGCTCCATTTCCTTGGACCACACACTTGGTCAGCGGGCGGACCTTGGCATCGTTTCGCAAGTGACCCCTATTGGCTCATGCGCCATTGGCGCAGAGGATTACCACCGGAAGTGGATCAGGTCCTGTTCGTTGGCGAGGGCATGGAGCAACAGGTGTTGAAGCATCCATGGCCCAGCCTGTTGTCTGGTCGTTTCAAGCAAACCTTCGACAATGGGTATGCACGGATCTATACGGCAACAACCAATGCCGGGCACGAATATCAGTCTGAAAACACTCTGTCCCGTCCTAAAACAGGTTTACAGTTTTGGATTGATGTCCGAAGATAAGTTCACGTTTCGTTGTTCGTCCTGAACCGGGTTTACAGTTGGCGCTTCTTATCGCAGTTCTTCCAGGCCGCCCCATAGCCGAGAACGCAGGGTCCCTAAGAAGGAGACCCTGCGTGGGTTTGAGATCGGGGTCGGTGCCGGTGCGGGTGGTGAAGGAGTGAGCATCCGTACGGTGGTCTATATTTGAGACGAACGGCAGAGACGAACACCTTTTCATTCTAACGCCATGCCGGATACATTGCTCTATATGGCATCGAACGCTATAAGAACGGCGATGCCGCACCCGTGTATCGGCGTTTTGCCTTCCGCCTCAGGGTCGTGTCATCTAGTGAACGATGTATCGTAGGGTATGGTATCAGGTGCTACATTAACCGTCAAGGCCAATGTCGAACCCGCCCAGTAACGGAACAATTCAATGATAATCATCAAGCTCGTCCTGCTGTTTGCCCTGTTGGGAATATCGCATCGTCATTCCAACATAGTCGGCAGCGTAATCTATTTGGTGTGCACCTTGACGACCCGGTTGCCATGGATAGGCCCCATCATGGTCAAGGTTATCATGCGTCCCTTATATCTCGGCGGGATCGTGAAGTGGATGTCCTTGTTGGTTGCTTCCACGGGGATGTTATTGGGGTACTGGGTCTATCGGTCCATTTTCACAGAACCAAGCCATTGGTTGGAATATTCGGTAATACTGGTCTCAGCGGTCCTGAATATCTCACACATCGTGTTCGACATGCTGCTGTTCAAGACCATCGATTTCAAGGATGTGATGCATTCCGGGATGAGGTATTTGCCTAGTGCATTTACAGCCATGAATGACATTTCGGATGAATCCCAAAAGCAGAAGGTCCACTTGGCGCTGTCCAAATCATCCTTTACCGATCTGTACATCCCGCAGTTCATGACCCTCCTTGTCGCGATGGGGTTCCTTTTCTATTCGTTGGCCGGGTCCGGGCTGCTGCAGTCGGGGCGTTACCCCGTTCCCGGTCTAGATGTGTGCCTCTCGCATGTCTTTTCGTTCATCGGCCTCTCCAGTTCGGAGAAGTGGACCTATGACGGTCGCCTGTGGTTAATCGTCGACCTGTGCTGCAAATTCTTGGTGTTCATCTGGCTTGTAATGTTCGTGACGTCAGCCCCATCGATCTTCGTGGACACGTTCACCGCCAAAAAGAACGCAGGCATGCCACCGGTGCCGCATGGTCAACCTAACGGTCCGGACTCGAGCGGTTCCCCAACGGACAAGGAGGATGTGCGACACGATGGGTCGGTCGACGCTACAGCGACTGCATGATTGAATTTTAAGCCTCCGCAGGGTCTCCTTCTTAGGGACCCTGCGGCCTCGAAGCCGAGTGTCCCGTCCTAAAACAGGTTTACAGTTTTGGGTTGATGTCCGAAGATAAGTTCACGTTTCGTTGTTCGACCTGAACCGGGTTTACAGTTGGCGCTTCTTATCGTAGTTCTTCCAGACCGTTCCACAACCGAGAACGCAGGGTCCCGAAGAAGGAAAGCCTGTGTGGTTTGAGAGTTTAGGAACCCTCCTCCCCATCTTTGCACCATGACCACACCCTCCTTTGGCCGTGCAACCCTTACCACCCTGCTGGTACTTGCTCTTTTCAGTTGCCGGAAGGAAGAACAACCCACACCCACACCACCGCCCGTGGTGGCCCCGCAAACGGAACACCTCACCTTGGGCAACCCCAGCGAGGCAACGGCCGATGTGATCAACCCGAACAACTACCCTCATCAGCAAAGCACAATACGCGTTGGCTTACAACAACAGCCGGGGCACCGCCGCGTGGGTGAGCTGGCACCTCAGTGCGAGTTGGCTGGGCAACGTGCCGCGTTGCGATTGCTTCATGCCGGACACCGACCTGCCCACCGGCTTTTTCCAAGCCATAACGTGGGACTATTCCGGCACCGGTTTCGATCGTGGGCACCTGTGCCCCAGCAGCGATCGCGATGCCAACGACAGCGACAATGCCGCTACCTTCCTGCTCACCAACATCATGCCCCAAGCGCCGCAACTGAACCAAGGCATCTGGGCCGAACTGGAGATCTATGCCCGCACATTGGTAGCGGCCGGTAATGAACTCTACATCATTACCGGAGGCTATGGCAGCGGCGGCACCGGTAGCCAAGGCGGCACCACCACCACCCTTGCAAGTGGCGCCATTACCGTACCCGCCCGCTACTGGAAAGTGCTGCTGATCCTACCCGAAGGCGAAGACGACCTCAACCGCATTACTCCCGACACCCGCGTGATCGCCGTGGACATGCCCAACACCCAAGCCGCCAGCGCACTCCCTTGGGGCGACTACCGCACTAGCGTGAATGCCATTGAAGCCAGCACCGGTTTGATCTGCTCAATTTGGTTGCCGCTGCCGTGCAAGAGGAGTTGGAGGCGGTGGTGGATATTGGGCCGACGGAGTAGGGAGATGGTGATTCTGCGGGCTGGAGCAGAGATCCTGCTTGGGTTCAAAGGCTATGCCAGGTTCTGTGCAACCTTATGGCCAAGAGGTGTTATGGTCCATGTACTATCATCGTTCCTAGTTGCGAGATTGAAGGCTTTAAGGTCTTCAATTCCTGCACCCACACCCACAGGGTTTCCGTGTTTGAGAGCGCGTAGATTCGCGCTCATCTGCGAATTCGAGGCTGCTACTCGACTCAGCAGTAGAAATTGACGTTCTCTTTCCTTCTCTATCAATGACTCAAGCGAAGTGATGAACTGATTCTTTTCGGTGATTGTGTG
>JADKFY010000023.1 GCA_016717305.1 Flavobacteriales bacterium | reverse complement strand
CAATGGCGACAACTTCGACGTGGAGATCAGGCAGGACAAGGTGTTCGGCAATAACGTGTATCGCCTGGCCTCGACTTCAAAGACCAGTTGCCCGTATGAAGGCGGTTACCAATTGGACCAACCCCTGTTGCTCGTAGGCGGAGGTTCCCACATGCTGCTCAATGAAGTACTTACCCCGCAGGCGACCTTCCCGATCACCGTAACCAACAACAGCAATTACCAACGGACGTATTCCTTCTTCGTGAACGGCACCACGAACCCCGGTGTCACACTCTCCGGTTATGGCGGGATCAACCCCGCGACCGCAGTATCTCTTACCATTGCCGCGAACACCACGTTCACCGGGAACATATCCGTTGGTCCGCCTGTCGCCACGGACAGCGTGGCCGACTTGGAGATCATCCTCTCTGATAATTGTGGAGGGGAGATCATCTCCAGCATCACCCTATCAGCGTACTTCGGCACAGGCAACTTCGGCGGCTATTGTATCCCAAGCAGCGCGAACGGCACCACGAACGGAGATTGGATCGACGGGGTGCAGATCGGCTCCATAAACAACACCGGCACTGGAGGCATCACGGGCCCCAGCTACACCAACTACTCGGCACAGTACAGCACACCGCTTTCGCGCAACGCGCAGAAGATCATCACCATCACTTCGGGAGCGAACGCGGGTGTCCGGTTCGCGGCGTGGATCGACTACGACCGGGATGGCATGTTTGAAGCTTCGGAGAAACTCGGTGAGTTCGAGAACAGCGCTGCTAGCGAGACCCAGAACATTGCATTCACCGTTCCGATGAGCGCGCAAGTAGGTTCCACGATCATGCGTGTGCGTGGCGTACACTACGCAACAGGCGAACCCACGCCTGTGGATCCCTGTTACAGTTACCAAGCCGGCGAAACGGAAGACTACGGCGTGGTGATCAATGGGAACACCCCGCAGGATTGCGCGGGCGTGAACAATGGCCCGGCGTTGCCCGGTACCGCCTGCAACGATGGCAATGCGAACACCGGGAATGATACCTGGAACGCCAACTGCACATGCCTCGGCCAGCCGTTGGATTGCGTGGGTGTGCCGAACGGCCAGACCCTGCCGGGCATAGCCTGCAACGATGGCAACGCCAACACCGCCGGTGATGTCTATGACGCGAATTGCCAGTGCGCTGGTCTGCCCTTGGATTGTCTGGGTGTTCCAGGTGGAACCACCGTGCAAGGCACAGCCTGCGATGATGGAGATGCCGCTACCGGCAACGATGTGTACTTCGCGAGCTGCCAGTGCGCAGGTCAACTGATCGATTGCCTGGGCGTGATCGGTGGAACAACGACCGCGGGTACTCCCTGCGATGATGGCAACCCGCTGAGCGGCGGTGATGCCTACAATGCGAACTGCGAATGCGTGGGCGCCTTCGCTACCGATTGCGCCGGTGTTGCCGGTGGAACCGCCCAACCAGGCACCGCCTGCGACGATAACAATATCGCCACGGGCAACGACACCTATAGTGTGAACTGCGTCTGCGCCGGTGAACTGTACGACTGCGCCGGTACACTCGGTGGAACACAGTTGCCGGGAACGCCATGCGATGACGGCAATAGCGCGAGCACCAACGACACCTTCAACGCAGGATGCGGCTGCATAGGCGAATTCGCGGACGACTGCGCCGGAGTGCCGGGTGGTACCGCACTGCCTGGAACGCCTTGCAACGATGGAAATGCCGATACCGGCAACGATGTGTACAACGCGTTCTGCACCTGCGCTGGTCAACCGATCGACTGCAATGGCGTGATCGGTGGCAATGCACAACCCGGCTTCCCCTGCGATGATGGCAACGCGGCCACCGGCGGCGATGTGGTCGATGAGAACTGCCAGTGCGCTGGCCTGTTGCTCGACTGCCTCGGCGTGCCCGGTGGAACGACCACCGTCGGAACGGCGTGCGATGACGCCGATGCCAACACCAGTAACGATGTGTACACCGCGAACTGCATCTGCGCAGGTGAGCTGGCCAACGATTGCGAAGGCGTGGCCGGTGGAACGGCACAGCCCGGTACCACCTGCGATGATGGCGATGCGACGACCGGCAACGATGTGTACAGCGCGAACTGCACTTGCGCGGGACAGCTGATCGACTGCGAAGGCACCATCGGCGGTTTCGTGTTGCCCGGTACCCCATGCAATGATAGCCTGGCCTGCACCGTCAATGATGTGCGCGGCACGGATTGCGTTTGCAGCGGGACCACCATCTCCATCGGTGCCGTGACCGGTTCCACCCTGGTGATCGGGAATACCACCAACGTATACCTGGTAGCGCCCGTGGCCAATGCCAACAGCTACAACTGGGCCCTGCCGAACGGTTGGACCACGAGCGACAACAGCGCCTTCGCGCTGGTTGCGGAGGTGAACAACACGCCGGGTCCGGTCGAACTCTGCGTCACGGCCATGGTCGGCGATTGCGAACTCACCAGCTGCATCACGGTGACCGTGGACTTCAACACGGGCATCGCCACCACGAGTGCGAGCAGCGAAGAATGGTTCACCGTACAGCCGAACCCAACGAACGGCACCTTCCAACTGCGTCCGTCAACGACCGATGAAACGCCGCTGCGCATCAGCATCCGCAACGGCCTTGGCCAGGAAGTGGTGACACCGTTCACCATGGCTGGTCAACGGAGCATTGACATGGACTTGAGCGATGTGGCCGCCGGTGCGTACTACCTGCTCGCCACCCGCAACGGGGAGCAACAGGTGATCAAGATCATGGTACAGCGTTAGTAGAACACTGGCGCTTGTTTCCTCCAGGGTGGGTCTTCGCAAGGAGGCCCACCCTGCTTGTTCCGGACATATGCGGAGCCATCAACGAGGTAACGTTCCTATGGCTGGATAATGAGAGGCGTTGCTGACCCTGTTGGGATCTTCATTCCGACGCCGCCCAGAACCTCTCGGACAATGAACGGAATGCACCGCCGCGGCATGGACGCCTACGTGCCCCGGCCCGATCCAGAGCGAGGTGCGCCCGCGCGCCTGCGGGAGTGCTCCAGCACTGAAGCCGATCCGGACCGGTTTTCGCCACGGACGTAAAACAGGTATTTCTACGCATTGGGGGGCCAACCAAGGTGGGCACTTTTGGTCTAGCTCCGGAAGCTGTTTGCACGGAGCGAAAAACCCGACCCTACCAACCCCTCCCACCAACGCCTTCGCCGGGCTACGGCGCATAACCCATGAAACACGGTACGCATCCCTCACCCCGCCAACGCCTGTTCGCTACGGTGGCCACTGCCGCTCTGGCGCTCCTGCTGGGCATCCACGCACTTCGCTTCCCGCTCAGGATCAGGCGGCCCACCCGCACATTCGGCTATATCTGCCCGTGGCCCTCTTGCGGTGGGCAACTGGTCGTCAAGGTCCCGGAGGGCGCATGCAATTGGTACCAACACACGAGTTCTCACTAGTCCCCCCCACCACCCCTTGGGGCCAGGAATACGGAGGCGTCAATACCTATTTCACCATGCCCTCCGGCACTCAAACCATCAATATGCAATTGGGGTATAACAACTGGCCGTATGCCAGTAACCAGTGGCCCACGTTCCAGGTCTTCATAGATGGCCAGCTATGCAGCAGTTGCACAGCCACTGCAACGTACTTCAGTGTAGGCGGAATAGGTCGAACCGACGTGACCATGACCTACCAGGCGGACAATGGCTGGCCATCGGGTGTGCATGAGTTCGGGCTGCGAGAAAGCGTCAACGGTAATCCAGTGGTCGACTGGCGCTGGAAAGCTGTGATGGTGGGCTCCAGCTTCACCGACGTACTCGGCTATTTCGACGCCCCGTCGCTGCCGGTCTATATCCTGCGTGATCCACCGGGAGGTCACAGCTTCAGTCTCATCGAGACCAACAGCACTACCTGCATTGGTGGCTCGCAATCCGCCACGCTCAATCAAGAGAACAGCGGTTGGTTCAAGGCCAAGGTCGGCATCGCAGGTGAATTCGGCCTGATCGTCAGCGAAGACTTCGAGTTCTACGTGGAGGCCGGAACGAGCCTTAGCGCGACCCAATCGTCCACCTCGAAATTCGAGTACGAGACCTGCATCGAGACCGGCTTGGAGCTTACCACGTCGGATGATGGAACGCCGGACGACCTGTTCTATGTGAGTTCCATCCGCTACGCGTATGGCATGCTCACCACCGTTGAACGGCCGAGCTGCGGGGTGATCACCAAGCACGCCAATTTCGCATCGCAGCCGGTAAGTGTCATCAGCAGCAATCACTACAACGAGAGCTACATCAGGATATCCTTGTCCCGGCCGCAGAAGCACAGCTCGCTACATTGACACCCGGCACCGAACCGTACCGGCGTGCCGCTGAGCAGATCAGTGTCTGGCACCAGATGCTGGACATGAACGCGGCGATCAAGGCCGAGGCGGAAACCCAGGTCACGCGCACCTTCACCGGAGGGGGGGCTACCCAGCGGTACGACTCGACCAGCACGACCTCGCAGATGCGCTCCATCGAATACACGGTGGGCTTGTCCGTGGGCCTCACTTCCGAATTCTGCTTGGAAGTGGGCGGCTCCGGGGTTTCCGGTGGTGTGGAAATGAAGATGCGCCAGGAGTACGGCAAGGGCGAGACCTCCTCCAATGCGACCACGAATACCGTAGCATACAAATTGAACGATCCGGACGGGTACGATGTGATCGCGGTGAAGGTCGGGGCGGATCCCGTGTTCGGCACGTACACGTTCACGCTCGATTCCGCAGCGTCGCAGACCAGTTGCAAATGGGAGGGCGGCTTCAAGCTGGACCAGCCTTCCATCTCCGTAGGCACACCAGGCAACACGAGCATGACGGTGAACGAGGTACCCCTTGATGGAACTGCGATCTTCCCCCTGGTGATGTGCAACAACAGCGATACCACGCGGTTCTACTACCTGAAGCCCAACGTGATCACCAACCTGAACAGTGCCGACTTGGAGATCTTCGGCGGTGATCTCCCTATCGACGGTGTCGGCGTTTATGTGGAGCTGATCGGGGGCCAGTGCATTACTGCCAGCCTATTGCTCAAACAGCCGGAAGACAGCCCGGATGTGGTGGACTTCGACAACATTAGCCTCTACTTCTACACGCTTTGTGAGGAAGCCTATCCGCCCTTCCAACGCGAGTATGTGACCATCTCGGCCCACTTCGGCGAAGGCAACATTGGGTCGTACTGCACACCCGTGAGCGCCGAAGGATCCGCCCAGGGCGATTACGTGGACGGCGTACAGTTGGCGGACATCGACAACACCGGAACAGGTGGTTTAGGTGGTGCCACCTACAACAACTACAGCGCGCAGTTCAGCACACCGCTGTCGCGCAATGCGCAAAAGGTGATCACGATCACACCGGGTTCGCGTCCTGGCAGCTCCGTCGCTGTGGATCGACTACGACCACAGTGGCACTTTCGATGGCGATGAGCAGCTCGGCCAGTTCAATGCCACCGAGGCCGGTATACCTGGGGACATCTCCTTCACCGTGCCTGCCGGTGCATTGTTGGGTCCAACCCTCATGCGGGTCCGGTGCGCAAGTCCGTTGGGAGGTGAGCCCACCGACCTGGAGGCCTGCTTCAACTATGACAATTGCGAAACCGAGGACTACGCCGTGGTCATCGATGACGCCGCCGTGCAGGATTGCGCAGGTGTGAACAACGGAACTGCACTGCCGGGCACTGCGTGCAACGACAACAACGCGAGCACCGGAAACGATACTTGGAACGCGAACTGTGCCTGCGTGGGCGAAGCGCTGGATTGTGCTGAACACCGGGTGGAGCAGCGGGGCCGGGCACCGATTGCGACGACGGGATCCGAGCACGGGCCTGGATCTCTATGGCATGGACTGCGTGTGCGCCGGCACACCCTTTGACTGCCTAGGCAACCTGGGTGGCCCCGCCACGATCGGTGCGGCGTGCGATGATGGTGATGCCGGTACCGGCAATGATGTGTACAACGCGAGCTGCCAGTGCGCAGGTCAGCTGATCGATTGTCTCGGCGTGATCGGTGGAACCACGACCGTGGGTACCCCCTGCGATGATGGCAACCCGCTGAGCGGCGGTGATGCCTATGCCGCGAACTGCGAATGCGTGGGTGCCTTCGCCACCGATTGCGCCGGTGTGGAAGGCGGCACCGCACAACCGGGCACACCCTGCGACGACAACGATCCTGCTACAGGTAACGATGTCTACAGCCTGAACTGCACCTGCGCCGGTGAAGCATACGATTGCGCAGGTAACCCCGGTGGACCGCAACTGCCCGGCACGCCCTGCGATGATGGCAACAGCGCGAGCACCAACGACACCTTCACCGCGGATTGCGGCTGCGAGGGCGTATTCACGAACGATTGCCTCGGTGTACCGGGCGGAACCGCACTGCCTGGAGTGGCCTGCGATGATGGTGATGCCGATACCGGCAATGACATGTACGACGCGTTCTGCACATGCGCTGGTCAACTCACCGACTGCAATGGTGTGATCGGTGGCCCCGCCCAGCCCGGCTTTGGTTGCGATGATGGTAATGCAGCCACCGGCGGCGATGTGATCGATGCCAATTGCCAGTGCGCAGGCCAGCTGATCGACTGCTTGGGTCTTCCCGGTGGCGAGGCCCTGGTCGGATCGGTTTGCGATGACGGCAACGCGAGCACCAGCGATGATGTGTACACGGCGAACTGCATCTGCGCCGGCGTACTCCCCAACGATTGTGTAGGCGTGGCCGGCGGAACAGCCCAGCCGGGTACCACTTGCGATGATGGCGACGCGAATACGGGCAATGACGTGTACGGCACCAACTGCGAATGCGCAGGGGAAGTGATCGACTGCGATGGCACGATCGGAGGTGGGTTACTTCCCGGATTCCCTTGCGATGACGGCTTGGCCTGCACCACGAATGATGTGCGCGGCACGGATTGCGCCTGCAGCGGAACCACCATCACCATCGGCGCGGTGACCGGTGCCACTACAGTGGTGGGCAACACGTCCAACGCTTTCGTCATTTCCCCGATCGCGAACGCCACCAGCTACACGTGGGAACTGCCCAACGGCTGGAGCACCAGCGACAATGGCGCTTTCGTGCTGCTCGCTGAAGCCAACAACACGGCCGGTCCGGTACAACTCTGCGTAACAGCCATGGTGGGCGACTGCGAACTCACCAGTTGCACAACGGTGAACGTGGACTTCAACACGGGCATCGCCACGAACGAAGCGAACGACGGCGAATGGTTCACAGTGCAACCGAACCCATCGAACGGCATCTTCCAACTGCGTCCGTCAACGACCGATGCAACACCATTGCGCATCAGCATCCGCAACGGCCTTGGTCAGGAAGTACTGGCGCCGTTCACCGTGGCTGGTCAACGGACCATTGACATGGACCTGAGCGATGTGGCCGCCGGTGCGTACTACCTGCTTGCCACCCGCAACGGAGAACAGCAAGTGATCAAGATCATGGTACAGCGCTAACTGAGCACTGGCGTTTGTTTCCTCCAGGGTGGGTCTTCGCAAGGAGGCCCACCCTGCTTGTTCCGGACATATGCGGAGCCATCAACGGAGGCCACGTTCCTATGGCTGGATAATCCCGGAATATGCAATAGGGTTCTCCCGCAGTACTGCGGGAGCGAGGGTCAAATTCGCAATGGTATCAAGGGTTTCGTTGAGGAGGAATAGCCGAAGCTATTCTGACGAAAGGAAACCCAGCGAAGCGTTTGATACCTGTTGCAGCGAATTTTGGGCCGTAGTAGAAATCCTATTGCATATTCCGGGATAATGCGGTGCACTTGTTCGGTCTTTCATTTACGCGAACGTGCTCGGACAAGGATCGGAATGCACCGCCGCCGGCATGGACGCCTACGTGCCCAAGCCGATCCAGAGCGAGGTGCTGCTCGCGCGCCTGCGGGAAGTGCTCCAGCACTGAAGCCGATCTCGGGACCGGTTTTCGGCCACGGACGCAAAACAGGTATTTCTACGCATTGGGGGGCCAACCAAGGTGGGCACTTTTGGTCTAGCTCCGGAAGCTGTTTGCACGGAGCGAAAAACCCGACCCTACACCCCATGAAGCACACATTACTCCTGATCGCCTTGATCGCCACGCAGGCACAGGCCCAGATCATCTACACGGATGTGATCCCGGATGCCACCTACAATGCCAGCAGCGACACTTGCTCCCTCGATCTGGACAACGATGGGGACATCGACTTCCTGATCGTGCAGCGCACGTTGGCCGCACCATGCCCGGGCAATCGCCCTGAATGCAATCCGACCATCACCAGGCCGCGCAGTTCGGTGAGGGTCACACCACTAGGGACCAATGCCGTGGCGAATGTGGCCTCGTTCGCTGCACAGCTTCCAGCGTGGCAGTCGATCGACCCTGCTTCGGCATGGAACAATGCGGCCGCGCAGGTTTTGATGACACAGGGCGTACCATTATGCATCCAAGGTCCGCCGTTCCAATTTGCTTGCGGCCCTGGGTCGTTCACCGGAGAATGGTTGAGCGGAGCATCCGTGGATTCCCCCATGTTCCTCGGTCTGCAGTTCGATATCGCTGGAAGCACGTTCTACGGTTGGGCCCGCTTGAGCATTCCCGCCAATGGCACGAGCTTCACCCTGAAGGACTACGCCTACAACAGCGTGCCCGGTGAAGCGATCCTGGCGGGCGATATGGGATCGATCTCCACGGGCATTACGAGCACAGCGCTCCGAGGCATGCAGGTATCGCCCAACCCGTTCTCCTCCGTGTTGAGCATTACACTCCCCACTGGCACAACGGGTGCCGTCAACTGCAGGGTGCTTTCATTGCTCGGCCAAGCGGTTATCACGCGAACGGTCGCAGCCTCCAGCGGGCCTTCCTCCATCACCCTCGATCTCGCATCGCTGGCACCCGGCACCTACCTGCTGGAAATGCAGACCGACGGCGAGCGGATGGTGCGGAAGGTGGTGAAGGAGTAGCGGATGATCGGTATGCAGACAACTCGGAACACCAACACGCTCACACTTACGCCTTCGCCGGGCTTCGGCGAACACACTATGAAACACGCGCTACTCCTTTTATCCCTTATCGCCACGCAGGCGCAGGCCCAGATCATCTACACGGATGTGATCCCGGATGCCACCTACACGGGCACCAATGATACCTGCTCCCTCGATGTGGACAACGATGGCAACATCGACTTCCTGATCGTGCAAAGCACGGTGAACGCCCCGTGCCCGGGAGGCCCCGCCGCATGCGCTGCGACCAATACACGACCGCGAAGTTGGGTTAGGATCACACCGCAAGGGACCAATTCCGTGGTGACCGCGGCCACCTTTGCTTCACAGCTTCCACAGGGGCAGGCGATCACCTCTGCTTCGGCATGGAACAATGCAAGTGACCAGGTATTGATCACCCAGGGCGCACCCTTCTGCGGACTATTTGGGATGGTGAATCCCCAATGGGCTTGTCGGCAAGGGGGCTACACAGGAGCATGGTTGGATAGCGCATCCGTGGCTTCACCCAAGTTCCTCGGCCTGCGGTTCGATAGCGCTGGAAGCACCTACTATGGTTGGGCCCGCTTGAGCATTCCCGGTAATGGTGCGCGCTTCACGCTGAAGGACTACGCATACTCTGGTTTGCCCGACGCAGGGATCAACGCAGGGGAGACCCAATGCGCCATACCCTCCGGCTTATCCGTTAACAACGTGGACTCCAATACGGTGATCATCACGTGGCAATCGACCACCACCGACACCTTCAACCTGCGGTACCGGCCAACGGGTGCGGCCACCTGGTCGGTGATCGGGACGATCACCGGGACCACCTACACCTTGGCGGGCCTTGCCGGTTGCACCGAGTACGAGTTCCAAGTGGAAGGGTTGTGCGATGGCCTGTTGACGGGGTACTCGGCAAGCTTCATCCGCACCACCCTGGGTTGCGGCGCGTGCATCGAACGGAACTATTGCCCCAGCTACAGCATTCTCACCGGAGATGAATACATCGCTCGTGTTGCGTTGGGCACCTTGGACAACCCGTCCGGCGCCAATGATGGATATGGCGATTTCACCGCGTTAGGTACCGAGCTGCAGATCGGTCAAGGCCACCCCATCACCCTTGAAACGGTCTTTTTCCTCTTTGACGAAGAATACCCCATGTACGTGAGAGTGTACGTGGACCTTAACCAGAACGGCAACTTCACCGGCCCCGGGGAATTGGCCTATAGTACCAGCGTCTTTGTGGAAGGCCCCATCAGCGGCATCCTCAACATTCCCGCGAGTGCGTTGACAGGCAGCACCCGTATGCGCGTGGTCATGGTGGAGGGTGACCCAGCAACCACAAGCTGCGACTATTACAACATCGGCGAGACCGAGGACTACTGCGTGGATCTGGTGGACAACACCATCGGGGTGGGAGAAGGCCCGACTTCCGGACAATTGCGCTTGTTCCCCAACCCCAGCGATAGCGAGATCTTCTTCGATGCAACACGCATCGGTGCGGGTTCAACCCTGCACATCGATGTGCTGGACGGAATAGGCCGCACCGTGGCCAGACAGAACATGGACCAGGGGCGCGCCACGATCACCACCTCCGGGTTGGCCAATGGACTCTATGTGTATCGCATTACCCGCATCGGTGTCGAAGTAGCGAGCGGCAAGATCCAAGTGCAGCACTGAACTCCGGTTGCTTGTCTCAAACCATCGCTCCCTCAAGCCATCCTCAAGATCATCTGGCCATGAACCCACTGAAGACCCTGACCTCTTCCGCCCGCTACCGCGGATCTGCGGGAGCACGGGATAACAAGGCGACCCTTCACAAGACATGTGGTGGATCGATAGCAGGTCCCAACCTCGCAATTGGGCCATGACCATGCTCAAGTCCCACACGTGTTCGATCCATCATGGTCGGTAGAGCGCATCCCAAAATGATCCATCGGGTTGCGAATGTGTCTTTCACGCCCCTGCTTCGCTGAACAAGTCCCATTGCCACCGCTATGCTCGACTTTGGCGCCTCGCCGATCCGGAGCAACGTCTCTTTCACCGGTACGGACACGTACTTCTCACAGGTGTCCGTATTCCATTCAAAGGAACCCTGTACCGATCCAAGTCGATCTACTTACTTCCGGCTCGGCCCCGCAATTGCGGGCATCGGTTCTTCTTCTCGAAAGAATTCCAAGGAAGAAACATCCATGAGATGGACGTCCTTGTAATAATGATGGAGGATGTCCAAGTAGTTCATCCCTTCCCGGGCCATTCGCATGGAGCCTTCTTGGCATAGCCCGACCCCGTGTCCATAACCACGCCCTTCCAGCAACACCTTGTCCCCGGTGGTGCTGATCTTGAACCAGGTTGAATTCAACTTCAGGTCTTCCCGCACGGCCTTCAGCGGGATGTGTGGAAAGGTGTTCCCCAAATACAGGTCCCTGCACATAGGCTCGTAGTTCAACAAGGCCTTTTGCTTTGCGGGATCCTTCACCTTGAACTTGCGCTCCAAATAGCCCAACCATTCCGCCTTGGAAAGGGTCTTTTTCCAAGTGGCATGCGGCGCAGCAAGGCAATACGCGTCCGGTGTGCTGCGGAGGTATGGTTCCTGCTTGCTCCAAAGATCTTCGGCATTCACGGTCTCGCCGCCGCAGTTGCTGTGGAACAAGGCATGGATCATCTTGATATCCGGATCCACCATCACCATGCCTTTGGTGGCCTCCACCGCCTGAAGGATGCTGTCCTGTTTGCAGATCCCATGGAACACTTGGCAATGGACCGCATCGCAAAGTGCAAACCCCTCACCGGCGTGTTTACGCTGGTTGCACAAGGCATAGGTGCGGCAGCTCACGCTCTGCAATTTGTAGTATTCGGCGTGGTGCTCCTTGCCGGCTTCGGCCTGTACCACGCCCGCCGTGTATGCTTCCAAGGGTGCTGTGTTGGTGAGTTGCAGCTTGCCTCCGCTCACTTGCACCTCCACCGCACCCGGGTAGGAACGCTCCGGGTACTTGGTGCCCAACAGGCTCAAACGCACCCCGCTGTGGGCCATGCGTGGTACCACTTCGATCCGTTTCTTGGCAGCGATGTTCAACTTCAGCGACTTGGCGGTGAGCCCACGGCCCGTGGCTTCGATCCGTAGACCGTCATTCAACGGGATCTCCCCTTGCCGCACCCCATCGGCGTAAACGGTGCAGTTACCGCGGGAACTCATCACCAACAACGAACTGATGGTGCGTTGGCGCATGATCCCGATGCGCAGGTCGCGCTCTTGGGCGAGCACGGTCAACGATAACAGGAACGGCAGGATCACCGCAAGTTTCCGCATTTCGCGCCGAAGGTATTCTGCCGCAGTGGGACACCGATCGCCCGTTCACGTACTTTTCCACACCGACATGGCAACCGTGGCCGAAGCGCCGGGACCACCTAGCTTTTCGCGCAATGTGGCCAAGTCCTTGAGCATCTTGGAACGGTAAGCACCATCTGCCATCAACCGCTCCAATTCGGTGGAGAGATCCTTTACGTTGAGGTCCTTCTGGATCAATTCACGCACCACCTCACGGTCCATGATCAAGTTGACCAAGCTGATGAACTTGATGTCCACCAAGCGTCGTGCGATCCACACATTGAGCGCGCCACCGCTGTAGCACACCGCTTCGGGCACGCCGAACAAGGCGGTCTCCAACGTGGCCGTTCCACTGGCCACCAAAGCTGCCCGTGCCGTGCGCAACAGATCGTACGTGCGACCCGGGACGACAGTGATGGGTGCGGCACCGATCAGCTCGAGGTAACTTTCCTCTGGTATCGAAGGAGCTCCAGCCAGAACGAACTGATACTGGGGGAAACGCTGCGCCACCTCGGCCATGCGTGGCAAGATCCGCGCGATCTCCTGCACACGACTCCCCGGCAAAAGAGCTACCACGGGCCGTTCATCCGCTCCGGGCAAGGGTTCCAATGCAGAACGTCCTTCCTGCTCGATGGCATCCAACAGCGGGTGACCAACGAATTGTACTTCCATGTCATACGTCTCGTACCACTCCTTCTCGAATGGAAGGATCACGTACATATGGTCCACGACCCGTTTGATGGTATGGACGCGGCCCTTCTTCCACGCCCACACTTGCGGACTGATGTAGTAGTGGACAGGGATGCGATGCTCATGCGCCCATTCCGCAATGCGCAAGTTGAAACCGGGATAGTCGATCAAGATGATGGCATCGGGCTTGAAGGCTTCAATATCCTTTTTACAGACCTCGATATTCCGCAGGATCGTACGCAAGTTCATGATCACTTGGGTGAAGCCCATGAACGCCAATTCGCGGTAGTGCTTTACCACTTCGGCCCCAGCCGCTGCCATGCGGTCCCCGCCCCAAGCGCGCACATTCAGCTCGGATCCATCGGCGGCACTCAGGTTGAACAATTCGCGAACGAGGTTGCCTCCGTGCAGATCGCCGCTGGCCTCTCCCACGATCATGTACAAGCGCTTGCCCATCGATCAGAAGCTCAGCACCACAATAGCGACCGCGTATACAAAAGTGGCCCCGATCACGCCACGCATCGCTTTGGGCCGATCCAGCCGATCGAACCAAAAGAACAAGGCCAAGTTGGCCAGCAGCGAGAGCGAAAGTACCGGTCCTTGATATTCACGTGTTCCGAGAAATAGGTCAGTGATGAACCACCCGAGTTCCAAGTGCGGACGAATGCTTGTCACGTACATGGTGCCATAGACCAAAAAGCCCAATACTGGCGCAAACAGGCCCAGGATAACACCCAAGCGGACACTATCCGAGGGCATGGTCCCACGTGTTGAGTGCAGCAATACTGTGGTGTGCGGTCATGTCGAATTGGGTAGGAACGATGCTCGCATACCTGTTCCCGACGGCCCAAACATCGGTATCCTTACCCTTGTCCTCACTACGGAATTCGCCACGCAGCCAGTAGTATTCCTTGTTTCCGGGATCAAGGCGCGTTTCAAATTCATCTTCCCAATTCGCTTTCGCTTGGCGGCATACACGCATCCCCTTCAGCGGTGATCCATCGTTGCGTGGAATGTTCACGTTCAGGCAGGTTCCTTCGGCCATGCCATGCTGCAATACATTCGCGACCACACTGCGAATAACAGGACGTACTTGGCTGAAGTCGGCATCAATGGCATGGTCCATCAGGCTGAACCCGATGCTTGGAATGTTCTCCATTGCACCTTCCACCGCCGCGCTCATGGTGCCGCTGTACAACACGTTGATGCTGATGTTCGCGCCGTGGTTGATCCCGCTCACCAGAAGATCGGGTTTGCTGCCCCCAAGCAGCTTGTAGATCGCCAACTTCACGCAATCCACCGGGGTACCACTGCAGCTCCAGGCTTCCACACCATCCATCAAATGGTACGGTTGCAAACGCAGGAAACTATGGATGGTGATCGCGTGTCCCATGGCGCTCTGCGGTTTGTCCGGTGCCACCACCATCACGCGACCGAAGGGTATCATTTCCTCCACCAAGGTGCGGATGCCCGGCGCGAAGATGCCATCGTCGTTGGTCACCAGGATCAATGGGCGGTCGTCTTTCATGGGCCGCAAAAGTACCCCAAGTGGATCCGTATCCCGATCTTCGCCAGCATGAAAACCGCCATCTTCCCCCCGAACGCCGCCAAGCCACTCGCTCCGTACACCCCCGCGATCCAAGCTGGTGGTTTTGTTTTCCTAAGCGGCCAGATCGCGTTGGATGAAGATGGTAACCTGCACACCGGCGACATTGCAACCGAAACGCGCAAGGTGATGGACAACATCGGCAACTTGCTGAAAGCCGCGGGACTGGACCATTCAAACCTGGTGAAAGTGACGATCTTCCTGAGCGATATGGCACACTACACCAGCGTGAACGAGGTATACGGCACCTACTTTTCTACTGTGCCGCCAGCCCGCGAAGCAGTTGCCGTGAAAGGGTTGCCAAGAGGCGTGAACGTGGAGATCAGTGGTATTGCGGTGAAAGGGTGAGGGTTGCCTTCGAGGGCCACTTCTCCACCTTATACGCGAAGAATTCCACGGAACCCGCGAACGGCGTAATAAGAGGAAGCTCCGTTGTGATAAACGAAGACCTTGCCATAGCGACGGTCCGCGAAGAGCGCACCACCAAGTTCCCGAATGTCGTCCGGAGTACGGATCCAACTCGAAGTCTTCATGTCGAACTGACCAAGTTGTTGCAACGCGCGGTACTCGGTTTCATCAAGTACATCAATTCCCATTTCCGATGCGAGGTCCAAGGCGCTATTCGCAGGCTTGTGTTCTTTCCTCGAATCCAAGGCTGCGCGGTCGTAACAAACACTTCTGCGGCCTTTCGGTGTTTCCGGCGAACAATCACAGAAGATGAACTCGCCCGTTTTCTTGTCCAGGCTGATCACATCGGGCTCGCCACCCGTAAGATCCATTTCATGGAGAGACCACAATTTTCTGGGATGTGCTTCCAACTGCTCCTGCACCATGGACCAAACAAGGTCTTTGTGCCGGACCATGTTCTTCTCAAAGCGTGCTTTCAATGTTTTGATAAGACCTGCCGCTTCGTTGGGTGCCAACTCCATCATGTTCTTCATCGTGCAGTTCCGTCCGAATGATCACCAACAGGTCATCGTTCACTTAAGTCCTTGCACTGTTCCCCAAATCCTTCCGCCGCGAGGAAACACTTGAACGAGGGCCGCCGATCATGTCGGAACATGCCCTTATCGTAGATCGGCGTTCAAACCAATCGCTTCAGTTGACTTCCGTACAAGGCAGTAATGCCGACCGTCATAAATGGCCCGAAAACGCCGAGCATGGACCATGGCAAAATGAGGAATGGAGCAAAGAGCCCAAGTATTTGTGCCACCGCATAGATGTAGAACCCTTGTTTCTTTCCTTTCCAAATACCCATAGCACCGACGAAGCGCCCGATGGTCCGGACCAAGAAGATCAGCATCAGGGACATGCCGCTTGCATGCAGCAGAATGACCACTTCTTCCATCGTAGCCATTTGTTCAGCTGGCATCGGATAACTGCTTAGTCCCTCCTGGACCAATTTCGTGAATTCATCCACAGGCATTTTGGAAACGGCCATCATTCCGAAGGTCCCCAGAAGGTATACCAGCATGAAAATGCCGGTGTTCAGGAAGGTGAGGATCCCTAGAACGGAAAGAACATCTGGACGCTTGGTAATGCCGTTCGCGTCTGGCAGGAATTGTGTTTCGGACATGGTGGCGAAGATATGTGCCAAGAACAAATATTGGAAGACCTACTCCATCGCCCCTCGGGGACGAGACCGACCTTGGACCATAGAGGATATGAAGCAACCGAACAAGGAGGTCCACGTTCTGAATGCGTGCATTCCTGATGGTGTTGAACGTTGGTCCGATCGCTTGATCCGTCGGGAAAGGTAGATTTGCAGCCCAACCTGATAGAATTAACCTGATGACCTACGACTTGATCGTTCTCGGAAGTGGCCCCGGTGGCTACGTGGCCGCCATTCGTGCCAGCCAACTGGGCCTGAAGACCGCCATCGTTGAAAAAGAATCCCTCGGTGGCATCTGCCTCAACTGGGGGTGCATACCGACCAAGGCCCTGCTCAAGAGCGCCAACGTGTTCGAATACATCAACCACGCCAAGGACTACGGCATTACCGTAGGCGCACCGAAAGCGGACTTCCCAGCGATCATTTCCCGCAGCCGCGATGTGGCAAAGGGCATGAGCAATGGCGTGCAGTTCCTGATGAAGAAGAACAAGATCGATGTCATCATGGGCACCGGTGTGGTGAAACCCGGTAAGAAGATCGAAGTGACGGGAGCCGATGGGAAGAAGCAGACCGTAGAAGGCAAGAACATCATCATCGCGACCGGCGCTCGCAGCCGCGAACTGCCTGCACTGAAGCAGGATGGCAAGAAGATCATCGGTTACCGCGATGCCATGGTATTGCCGGAACAACCCAAGAGCATGGTGGTGGTTGGTAGTGGTGCCATTGGAAGTGAGTTCGCTTACTTCTACAACGCGCTCGGCACGAAAGTGACCCTGGTGGAATTCCTCCCTAATGTGGTTCCCGTGGAAGACGAAGACGTGAGCAAGGCCTTGGAAAAGAGCTTCAAAAAGCAAGGTATCGACGTTATGCTTGGCAGCGAAGTCACCAAGGTGGACACCGCTGGAAAGGGTTGCAAAGTGACCGTTAAAACTCCGAAGGGCGATCAAGTGATCGAGTGCGACATCGTCCTAAGTGCCGTAGGTATCGCTGCGAACATCGAGGGCATCGGTCTGGAAGAGGTTGGCATTGTTACCGACAAAGGCAAGATCAAAGTGGATGGTTACTATACCACGAATATCCCTGGCTATTACGCAATAGGCGATGCAACACCCGGACAAGCCTTGGCGCACGTGGCCAGTGCAGAAGGCATCATTTGCGTTGAGAAGATCGCCGGACAGAACCCGCACACCTTGGATTACAACAACATTCCAGGATGTACCTATTGCAGTCCGGAAGTGGCCAGCGTAGGCTACACTGAGAAGCAGTGCAAGGAAAAAGGTATGGAGATCAAGGTTGGCAAATTCCCCTTCACCGCGAGCGGAAAGGCCAGTGCTGCCGGTGCCAAGGACGGTTTTGTGAAACTGATCTTCGATGCGAAATACGGCGAGCTGCTGGGCGCACACATGATCGGTATGAACGTGACCGAAATGATCGCTGAATGCGTGAGCATCCGCAAATTGGAAACAACAGGTCACGAGATCATCAAGACCGTTCACCCCCACCCCACAATGAGCGAAGCCATTATGGAGGCGGCGGCAGCAGCTTACGGCGAGGTGATACACCTGTAAGGCGGAAGCTCTTCCACCCTTATAGGCGGATCGAACCAGCATGTGTGGGATCGCAGGTAGTTTCCAGATCGATCACGGCCACCCACCGACGGGTGAGCGCATTGATGCCGCGTTACAATGCATAGCGCATCGTGGACCGGATGATTCGGGGAAGTACGCGGTCGGTAGCGCTGTCCTTGGCCAACGACGGCTCAGCATAATAGATACCTCGCCTTTGGGGCACCAGCCATTTACCGATGAAGGCGGACGTTATACCATCACCTTCAACGGCGAGGTCTTCAACTTCCAAGCCTTGAAGGCGGGACTGGAAGCGGACGGACATGTTTTCCGAAGTCGAACGGACACCGAGGTGGTATTGCGTCTTTTTTCGGTGAAGGGACCCGATTTCCTGCATGACCTGAACGGGTTTTTCGCACTCGCCATTCATGATTCCGAGAAGGACACCCTTTTCGTTGCCCGTGATCGGTTCGGCGTAAAGCCTTTATTGTGGACCGTTGTCGATGGGAGATTTCTGTTCGCCAGTGAATTACGCGCCTTGATCGCGTTGGGTGCGAAACGTGATCCCGACCCCTTATCCACCGAACAATACTTCACGCACCACTACATACCCGCACCCTATTCGGTTTTCAAGGGAACTCAGAAACTGTTGCCGGGCCATAGCATTTCAATAAGTGCCTCAGGGGCAACAGTGGAACGTTGGTACGACCCGGTTGAAGCCTGCAAACGTGTGGTTGCAAGTCCCGATCCCAAGAAGCAACTTTTCGACCTGCTGAACGATGCGGTCCGTTTGCGCTTGATCTCGGATGTACCCGTGGGCACCTTCTTGAGCGGTGGTGTGGACAGCAGCATCGTGAGCGCCTTGGCGGCCGCACACCACAAGCATTTGCACACGTTCAGTATAGGATATGCCGATGACCCCTTCTTCGACGAATCGCCCTATGCGGAGGAAGTGGCTAAGCACATCGGAAGCGAGCACCATACCTTCAAACTGACCCGTGAAGACCTTGCGGAGAACTATGCGAAATTGCTTAAAGCCACCGATGAACCCTTTGCCGACAGTTCGGCATTGCCATCATTGATACTCTGTGAACGGACCCGCAAGAAGGTGACCGTGGCGTTGAGCGGTGATGGCGCGGATGAGGTCTTTGGTGGCTACCGAAAGCACCAAGCTGAATTGCGCTGGCAAGCACCAGGAACCGCTGAAAAAGCCGTGCTCGCCTTGGCACCCTTGTGGCGTATGCTCCCGCGTTCGCGGAATAGCCCTTGGCAGGATCGTGTGCGCCAATACGATCGGTTCGCAAGTCTGGCCCGTTCCGGCCCAGAACAACGCTTTTTGGAATTGGCCTCGTTCGCCGATCCAATACTCGCCCGTACCCTCGTTGAACAAGGGTCACCCGAACAAGAAAGGACACAACGCCAGCAGCGGATCACTGCGCCCTTGAGCCTGTTGCCCGGAATGAATGGCGTACTCCTCGCTGACCTGTTCACCACCCTGCCCAACGACATGCTGCACAAGGTGGACCTCACAAGCATGGCCAATGCATTGGAGGTGCGCACGCCTTTCCTGGACCTCCGCGTGGTGGAATTCGCGTTCAATCTACCCGCGGAGGCCAAACTGCGCTTGGGTTCGGGCAAGTTCATCCTTCGAGATACGTTCGGTCACCTCTTGCCTTCCACGGTGATGACCCGCAGCAAGAAAGGGTTCGAGGTTCCCTTGTTCGACCTTTTGCGCGGACCGCTCTCAGGGCTTGTTCGAGAGATGATCACCAAGGAAAATGTGGAGGAAGCAGGACTGGTCTGGACGCCAACACAACGAGTTATGGCCGAATTCAATTCCACTTCCCCAGGGACCTCACAGGCAACCGTTCACGCTTTGCTCGTCTACTTATCGTGGTGGCAAAGACACATGCGTTGATCGATCCAACGACACTGCCCCTTCCGTAGGTTACCTTTGCCGACCGTTCCCGCGAATGCCAAGAGTCCTCCGCATCATCAACCGGTTCAATTTAGGCGGCCCCACGCACAATGCGGCCTACTTGACACGCTACTTGCCGGATGATTATGAAACCCTTCTAGTAGGCGGTAGCGAGGAGGAAAGCGAGGTAGGAAGTCACCATATTTTGAGTTCAATGGGTGTTAAACCATTGATCTTACCAGAATTGCAACGGGAAGTGGCCCCGTGGAGAGATCGGGGCGCGTATAACCGGATCAAGGAACTGATCAAGGAGTTCAAACCGGACATTGTACACACGCATGCGGCCAAGGCAGGGGCCGTGGGCCGAATGGCTGCCGCCGACCTAGGGGTGAAAGCGATCGTACACACGTTCCACGGCCACGTTTTCCACAGCTATTTCGGCCCCGTACGCACCGCACTTTACAAGAACATCGAACGTTTCTTGGCCCGTCGCTCCTCCCGTATCGTGGCCATTAGCGATAAGCAGAAGAATGAATTGGTGGAAGAACACCGGATAACTTCCGAGCACAAGGTGTGCGTTATCCCACTGGGTTTCGACCTCTGCCGTTTCCAAGAGGACCAGATCGCCAAACGCGCACTTTTCCGAAGGGTATATGGGATCTCGGAAGACGAGATCGCCATTGGCATCGTAGGTCGGCTGGTGCCCATAAAGAACCATGACCTGTTCCTTGAAGTGATATCCAATGTGGCCAAACGCTCTGGCCGGCGGATCCGCGCATTCATCGTGGGTGATGGGGAGGAACGCGAAAGACTGCAGCAAAAGACCCAAGAATTGGGCATGTCCCAGGTGATGGGGCCCTATTTCAACGGACACGGATTCGGCCACGGGATCAACGGTAAGCCCATGGTGGCCAACGCGACCATAACGTTTACCTCCTGGATCAAAGAGGTGGATATTGTGAACGCGGGGGTTGACATTATCATGTTGACAAGTCTCAATGAAGGAACCCCGGTCAGCCTGATCGAGGCACAGGCGGCCAATAAGCCCGTGATCACTACCCGTGTAGGAGGAATTGAGAATGTCGTTGCACAGGACAAGACGGCCTTTCTGAGTCCCAGTGGAGATGTACAAAACCTTGAGGAACACCTCTTGCGGCTCGTGGAGAACGAAGCCTTGCGCAACGAGATGGGCAGCGCTGGGTGGGAACATGTGCGCGAACGTTTCCACTTTACCCGGCTTGTTCGCGATACGGACGCGATGTATCGTTCACTCCTGAACTGACCATGGCACGTCTGGATCGCTACTTTTGCGCGCACATGACGCGGACCTTTCCACGCAGCGGGCTTTTTGCCCTATTAGGGGGTATTGCTCCTTTCTGGCTGCACCTTGAACAGAGATATCATGTTCAAGACCCCGACCGACTACGAGTTTTCCCAATTCAGCGACTCGGGTTACACCAACCTGCGCTTGCAAGCCAACGACCAGATCCAGTTCCGATTGTTCGCCAACGATGGCTTCAAGATGATCGATCTGGTATCCGAAGGCGGCACGCGGGAGGCCTCCTTCCTACAACGCACGTCATTCCTTTACTTCATAGACAATCTGGGTTCTGCTAAGTTGCCCTTGCTCGGTAAGGTGCGATTGGCAGGAATGACCTTGCGTGAGGCCGAAACATTCTTGGAAAGCAAATACGTGGACTACTACAAAAGGCCATTCGTTCAGTTGCTGGTGGAAAGCCGACGGGTCGTTGTCTTTCCTGGCGAAGGTGGTGATGCGAGATCCGTTGCGCTGGAGAACAACAACACCACCTTGTTGGAAGTGATCGGCATGGCCGGTGGTCTATCCAATCGTGGTAATGCGAAGAAAGTGAAGGTATTCCGCTACGATACCGACCGCACAAGAAAGGTGTACCAGTTCGACCTATCGACCATTGATGGCCTCAAATATGCGGATATGGTGATGCAAGGCGATGACGTCGTTTACGTGCAGCCCAATGCTGAGATCGCACGAGGGATCGTCCGCGACCTCTCCCCCATCGTTACCCTTTTGACCTCGTTGGTGCTCATCTACTCCATTTCCAGGACCTTCAAATAGCCGATATGCTCAACGAGGATATTGGACAGCGTAGCCGCAATTTCGAAAGTTACAAGGAGCGCATAACGAACTTCAGTCAGGAGTTCGAACTTGGCCTTTTCCTCTACATTCTCAAGCGAAGTCTTATTTGGATCGCGCTCTGTGTGCTGACAGCCGTTGCAGCGGCGTTCATCTACCTCCGATACACCGCACCCATTTACCAATCGCGGGCATTGATCCAACTCCGTGAAAGCAACACGGCCAAGCAGATCCTGAGCATCAATAGCTTTACTGAGGACAACAACCTGCAGGCCGATGTGGAACTCATGCGTTCCCAATTCTTCATGGCAAGGGCGCTCGAGAAGTTGCCTTTGAAGGTCAGTTATTTCAATCGTGGGCAGATCCTGACGGAGGAATTCTATACGCGTACGTTCTTCTTGGTCACTGATCTCACCGTTCTGGATTCGAGCGTCTTGGACCTCCCTATATTCTTGGATATTGGACCCAGTGGGACCATTGGGCTCACATATACGATATCGGGGAACACATTCAATGCATCATTCCCAGCAGGCACGATCATGCGCACGCCCCTCTTCAGCTGCCGGATCGAATTCAAGGGTGATCCGCAATTGAACGACCCTGAAGCCAAACTGAACCTCTTTTTCAAGATCAACTCCAGCGAATTCATCCTTCAACGCTATACTGCTGGGATCTCCATACAACCGTTGGATGCCGTAGCAAAGACCGTGGAAATAACCTGCAAGGATGCGAATCTGGGCCTTGCACGGGATATTGTACAGTCCTTGGCGGAATCCTTCATCCTTTACGATGTTGAACGTAAAGGACAAAGCGCAGAGAGCGTGATCACATTCCTACGTGCCCAAAAGGACACCGTGTTCACGCAGTTGCGCGAATCAGAATATCGGATGCAACATTTCCGCATGGACAATGAGGTGGCCGACCTGAAACAATTGACCCCGATCTTCTTGGAGAGATCAAAAGAGTACGAGGATGACGTAGTTCGTTTGACCTTGGATATCCAGCTCCTCCGGGCCATGAAAGAGGCTACGGACAAGCCCATGACCGAGATCAATTCGTATGATCTATTGCCGCTGCTTACAGGCACCCAGTACGAGACCATGCTTGCTGGTACGATCAGTTCCCTGCTGGACCTGCTCCAACGCCGAGAGGAAATGTACACCACGGCGACCGATCAGCATATGGCCGTGAAATCGCTTGAGCACCAGATCGACATGAAGAAACGGGTGGTCCTTGAAAGCATCAATAGTCTGTTGAAAAGAGCCGAGGCCCAACGCACCTCTTTGGACGTGGTCCAGGATGAATTTGAAAAACGATTCCGCTCATTGCCGGAAAAAGAACTGGAATTCTCACGCATTGAAAGGGTGTTCTCCATCAATGAAAAGTACTACACCCTTTTGCTTGAAAAGGACATCGAATACCGGATCAGCAAAGCTGGATTTGTTCCGGAGAATCGGATCCTGGAAAATGCCAGCAGACCAACCGAGCCTTTAGCCCCTAAGCGCAACCTGATCATTACCTACTACTTGCTCACCGGTCTGATGCTTAGTTTTCTGATCGTTCTGGTCCGGTATATCCTGCACGATAACATTACCTCGCTCCACGATGTGGCCAAGCTGTCCCAAGCAAGTATCGCCATATTGGGCATGGTGCCCAAGTACAAGAAAGAGATCCCCATCTCGCAGCTCCTCATTGACAAGAACCCAAAATCCCTGATCGCCGAATCCTTCAGGACCATCCGGACGAACCTCCAGTTCGTGGACAATACCCCAGGCGCCAAGACCATTGCCATTACCAGCACCATAAGCGGTGAAGGAAAGACCTTTGTCGCGATCAACCTTGCAGGCATCATTTCGTTCGGCGGCAAACGCGTGATTATCCTTGATCTTGACATGCGGAAACCGAAGATCCACTTGGGCTTCGGGGTGGAGAACATCAAGGGTATGAGCACCCTGTTGATCGGAAAGGACGATCTGGAAAATTGCGTTCAGCACAGCGCATTGGAAGGTCTCGATTTCATCACTGCGGGACCTATCCCCCCGAACCCGTCGGAGTTGATCATCAGTAATCGTATGGCAACGCTTGTGGAGGACTTGAAACAACAGTACGATGTGGTGCTTATCGACAACCCGCCCGTGGGCTTGGTCACAGATGGCATACCCATGATCCAACAGGCCGATTATCCGATCTACATTTTCCGTTCGGACTACAGCAAGAAACAATTCGTTCAGAACGTGGACCGGTTGATCAATGAGAACAACATTTCACGCCTGAGCACCATTTTGAACGGCGTGGACGTTGACCGTAACAAGTACGGTTACAACTACGGCTATGGTTATGGCTACGGCTACGGATATGGCCAAGGTTATGGTGGAGGCTACTACGACGAGCACACGGAACGGTCCGGAGGTTTCTTCAGCTGGCTTTTTGGCAAAGCATGATCCAGTCCGTTGATACTCCATTGGCAGGCTTGATCCTGTTGCGACCCAGGATCTTTGGCGACCAGCGCGGGCAATTCCTGGAAACCTTCAACCAGCAACAGTTCAACGAGGTGGTCGGCGAGCCGATCGATTTTGTACAGGACAATGAGAGCACTTCATCCAAGGATGTACTTCGTGGCCTCCACTTCCAAATGGATCCCCATGCGCAGGGAAAACTTGTTCATGTGGTGAAGGGTGCCGTCCTCGATGTTTGCCTTGATCTTCGACCGAACAGCGTGACCTTTGGACAACATTTCAAGGTGGAACTGAACGGAACAACAAAAGAGATGTTGTGGATACCTGCGGGTTTCGCGCACGGCTTCGTGGCTTTGGAAGATCAAACCATTTTCGCATACAAGTGCACCGCGTACTATGATCCGACCGCCGAACGCACTGTGCGTTGGAACGATCCCGACTTGGCCATTGAATGGGGAGTGCTTGGACCGTTGATCAGCGCAAAGGACCAAGAAGGCTTGATGTTCAGCACGATCAAGGACCTGCTCTCTGTCTGAATACCGATGTATAGTTCCACCCAATTGTTCCTGATCTATTCCGGCCTTTATTTCGCCGCGCTCGTCTTCAGTCTGGTGATCAATTCCGTGTTCATGCGCTTTGCACGCACACTGGGCATGCGTGATCAGGACCAGACCCCTGTGCGCTGGAGCAGCACCGCCAAGCCTTCATTGGGAGGCATCGGCTTTTACATCCTGTTCCTCGCTTCGTTCTCTCTGTACAGTGTTCTTTTTCCGGGTCAAAGTTCCGATGCACTGCGGCCCGATCTATTGGGTCTACTGGCCGCTACTTCCTTGGGGTTCCTCATGGGCTTGGCCGATGATGCTTACAACACCAAGCCTTTGCTTAAGCTGCTCGTGCAGATCGCCTGTGGTGGGATCTTGATCGTATCCGGTTCGGCAATTGACCTTTTCGATGAACAATGGATGAACATCGTACTCACCATTTTCTGGGTGGTTGGAATGATGAACTCGATCAATATGCTTGATAATATGGACGGGATAACAACGATCGTTTCCCTCTCCGTTCTTGCCACAGCGCTCATGGTCATGCTCGTGATCGGTCCTGTGGACCCCGTTTACATGGTACTGATGGTGGGCTCTCTGGCTGCACTTTCCGGATTCCTCTTCTTCAACTGGTATCCCAGCCGCATGTTCATGGGAGACACCGGTAGTCAGTTCCTCGGCGTATTCCTCGCCTTCGTTGGGATCCGGTTCTTTTGGAACATGCCCAGCATAGAGGGCGATTGGGAACCCTACCGGCAGGTCACTTCAGCAGTGATCGTATTCCTACTCCCTATCGTTGATACCAGCATAGTTACGTTCTCCCGGATCGCAAAAGGCAACTCACCCTTCGTCGGTGGCCGTGACCACACCACACACCACCTCAGTTATGCCGGGTTCAGTGACGGACAAGTGGCGTTGGTGTTCATCGGGCTGTCCGTCCTCCACGGGTTCCTGACCTTCGTGATGTTCCGGTATATTCCAGTGTGGGAGAACATTCACACACTGATCTTCGTTTCATACGCGCTCGTGTTGGCCATAACGCTCTTCATCCTGACCAAAAAGACCCACCCGCCCAAGCTCACATGAAATTATCGAACACCATGGGCACCGTTCTTCGCACCACGCTTTGGGCCTTGCTTTTGCTCGGTGGCTCACTGTGCATTCACCTGCTCACCTATTCCACCTTCGTTGCAAATAACGACCTGGACCACCAGCGCGTCTTCAACGAAGGGTACAAGGTATTCTCGCTTACGTTGCCCAACGAATTGACCTTTTGCGATGAAAAAGTCCCGTTGAACAGGCTGGACGTACGCGAAAAACTGGATCGGGAACTATTGGTGAACACGTACTGGCAAAGCAGCACCCTGCTCGCACACAAGCGCGCTGCACGCTGGTTCCCACTGATCGAAACGGTCATGAAGCGTGAAGGCGTCCCGGACGACCTCAAATACATCGCCGTGATCGAAAGCGGCCTGATGAACGTGGTATCCCCGGCCGGCGCAACCGGTTACTGGCAATTCATGAAAGAGACCGGTACCCAATTCGGCTTGGAGGTGAACAACGAAGTGGATGAGCGCTACCACGTGGAGAAAAGTACCGTGGCTGCCTGCAAATACCTCAAGAGCGCCTACGCGCACTATGGCAAATGGGCGTTGGCCGCCGCATCCTACAATTTGGGCCAAGGCGGGGTGGACAAACAGCTCGGGCGCCAGAAACAGGACAATTATTTCGACCTGCTGTTGAACGAAGAGACCGGCCGTTATGTGTATCGAATTCTCGCCATGAAGGAGATCCTGCGCGATCCAGAACGCTATGGATTCCACCTGCGAAATAAGGACTTGTACGCTCCCTATCTAACACGCACAGCAGAGATCAACGGACCGGTTGAGGACCTTGCTGATTATGCCGTTGCACAAGGAACTGATTACAAGACCCTGAAACTCCTGAACCCTTGGTTGCGCGACAACAGCCTGCTGAACAAGACCGGTAAGACCTATACCGTATTGCTCCCCGCGCCCGGTTTCGATGCCGTGGCCGAAATGAAGGAGTAGATCCCCGATCGTTACGAAGGACGTGAAGAAGCAAGAGAACGAGGTGCTCGAAGCACTGCCTGGCGATGATATGATCGAGGTACTGGGCGCACGCGTCCACAACCTCAAGAACATCGATGTGCGCATTCCGCGCGACCAATTGGTGGTGATAACCGGCCTCAGCGGTAGTGGCAAGAGCTCGCTCGCCTTCGACACCATCCATGCCGAAGGCCAACGCCGCTACATTGAAACGTTCAACGCTTATGCACGCCAATTCCTCGGTGGCATCGAACGGCCCGATGTGGACCTGATCACCGGATTGAGCCCAGTGATCGCCATTGAGCAGAAGACCATCAGTCGCAATCCGCGCAGCACGGTGGGCACGATCACGGAGATGTACGACCTGCTGCGTCTGCTCTTCGCACGCGTTGCGGATGCCTTCAGCTATGAGACCGGCGAACCCATGGTGCGCTACAGCGATGCCCGCATCGTGGACCTGATCATGGAGGAACATGCCGGGCACGAGATCCTGGTGCTCGCCCCCATGGTCCGCGGCCGCAAAGGGCATTACCGCGAACTCTTTGAGCAATTCCTAAGACAAGGATTTCTGCGCGCACGGGTGGATGGCACCGTGGTGGACCTTACCACACGACCACGGCTGGACCGCTATTCAGTACACGACATCGAGTTGGTGATCGATCGTTTGAAAGTGAAGGAGGCCGATCGCAAACGCATCGCCGAGACCTGCGCCACGGCCATGAAACTCGGGAAAGGCAACCTCATGGTGGCCGACCTGAAGACCGAGAACGTGCGCTACCTGAGCCGGCACCTGATGTGCCCCACCACGGGGATCGCCTACGAAGAGCCGGAACCGAACTTGTTCAGTTTCAATTCACCGTACGGTGCCTGCCCCAAATGCAGCGGGCTTGGCGAAGTGACAGAAGTCGCTCCCGAAAAGATCGTTCCGGACCGCCGGAAAAGCGTGAAGCGTGGCGCGATCGTGCCGCTTGGCAGCTACAAGAGCACTTGGGTCTTCAAACAAGTGGAAGCCGTACTCGCATCCTTCGGCCATGATCTGGATACGCCGATCGAAGAAATGGACGATGCCGTTCTGGTGGCCTTGCTGAACGGTGCCGATGAGCCGTTGAAGGTCTCCAGTTCCATCGGCCTGAGCGATCGCAAAGTGCAGTTCGAAGGGATCATTCCTTACATTCTGGAACAGGCGGAGGAAGGAACGAAAACGGCGCAAAAATGGGCGGCCAGTTTCACCCACATGGTGGCTTGCCCGCTGTGCAAAGGATCGAGGTTGAAGAAGACCGCGATGCACTTCAAGCTGGATGGAAAGAACATCCATGAGTTGGCCACCATGTCGATCACGGACCTGCATGCGTTCATGGATGGCCTTGTTCCCAGGCTCGATGAAAAGAAGGCCCTGATCGCGAAGGAAGCGGTGAAGGAGATCACCGATCGAAGCAAGTTCATGCTCGACGTGGGCTTGGAATACCTGATGCTTGACCGCAGCGCACGGACCCTTTCCGGGGGCGAGGCACAACGGATCCGCTTGGCAACCCAGATCGGCAGCGACCTCACCGGAGTGCTCTACATCCTGGACGAACCCAGCATCGGCCTGCACCAACGCGATGACCAACGCTTGATCGGCAGCTTGCGTACCCTGCGCGATGGTGGGAACAGCGTGCTCGTGGTGGAACACGATAAGGAGATGATGATGAGCGCCGACCATCTCATCGACATAGGGCCCGGTGCCGGAGAACACGGTGGAAGGATCGTAGCCCAAGGACATCCTGCTACGCTGGCCAAAGGCGATAGCGTGACTGCCCGTTACCTGCGAAACGAACTGCGCATCGAGGTGCCCAAGGAAAGGCGCAAAGGCAACGGTGAACAGATCACCTTGTACGGTGCAACAGGACACAACCTGAAGGACGTGGACTTGACCTTACCGCTCGGCAAGTTCATCTGTGTTACCGGTGTTAGCGGGAGCGGGAAAAGCACCTTGATCGGCGACACGCTCTATCCGATCCTCAGCAAGCATTTCTACCGAAGTGATACCTATCCCTTGCCCTTTCGGAAGATCGAAGGGTTGCAGCACATCGACAAGGTGATCGAAGTGGACCAAAGCCCCATCGGCCGCACCCCACGCAGCAATCCCGCCACCTATACCGGCCTCTTCGACCATATCCGTGAGCTCTATGCCCGCTTGCCCAGCGCCAAGATCCGTGGCTACAAGGCCGGACGATTCAGCTTCAATACCGTAGGAGGCCGTTGCGAAACCTGCAAGGGTGCCGGTGTGCGGGTGATCGAAATGAACTTCCTTCCCGATGTGAGCGTGCCGTGCGAAACCTGCCGCGGCAAACGGTACGACCGCGAAACACTCGAAGTGCGCTTCAAAGGGAAGAGCATTGCAGATGCCTTGGCCATGTCCGTGGAGGAAGCGCTGGAGGTCTTCGGCGATGTGCCCCAGATCAAGTTGAAACTGCAAACATTGGTGGATGTGGGCTTGGGTTATGTGACCTTGGGCCAGAGCAGCACAACGGTGAGCGGCGGTGAGGCACAGCGCATAAAGCTCGCTACGGAATTGAGCAAACGCGATACCGGCAGCACCTTCTACATCTTGGACGAACCCACCACCGGCCTGCATTTCGATGATGTGAAACAACTGATCCTCGTCCTGGATCGCTTGGTGGAACACGGGAATACCGTGCTCGTGATCGAACACAACATGGACATCGTAAAAGTGGCAGACCACGTGATCGACATGGGGCCCGAAGGCGGACACGGCGGTGGGCAGATCGTGGCGCGTGGCACACCGGAAGAGGTGGTCATGATGGGCCGCGGACACACCGCACCCTTCCTGGCGAAGGAATTGGCCTGAACCGAATTGTCCGTCGGTAGTCGATTTCTCTTTTGGCGCGTGGCATAGCATGTTCCTCCCATAGTTTGGACACAGTCGCTGCACGTTCCATCTTCGAAGATCATTCGATCGAGGTAAAATCACAGCCTATCCACCCCTAACCTTGTTCTTTCAGGCGTGATCGAGCCTTTTTCCGCATATCCCATGGCCAAGAAACCCAAAGCACTCACCGAAAGCGAACGTCGCATCAAGAAAGCATTCAAACGCAAAGGCTGGAGCGAAGTGAAAGCCAACGACAGTTGGATGATGTTCAAGATCATGAGCGAATTCGTCGAGGGCTTCGAGGCCATGCAACGGATCCGCCCTTGCGTCAGCGTGTTCGGTAGCGCCCGCACCGCAGCCGACCACCCGGCCTATATTCTGGCGGAAGAGATCGCCTTCCAACTCACCGGCAACGGCTATGGAGTGATAACCGGCGGTGGACCCGGCATCATGGAAGCGGCAAACAAGGGCGCGCAACGCGGCGGTGGCACCAGCGTGGGCCTCAACATCGACCTACCCTTCGAACAAGAACCGAATCCCTTCATCGACAAGGAGAAGAGCATCAACTTCGATTACTTCTTCGTGCGCAAGGTCATGTTCATCAAGTACAGCCAAGGCTTCATCGTGCTGCCCGGGGGCTTCGGAACGCTCGATGAAATGTTCGAAGCCCTCACCCTGATCCAGACCCAAAAGATCGGTCGTTTCCCCATCATCCTCGTCGGCAAGAAATACTGGCAGGGCCTCTACGATTGGATCAAGACCACCATGGGCGAGCAGCACAAGAACATCAACCCCGCCGATCTCGAGCTCTTCAGCATCGTGGACAAACCAGAAGAAGCCGTGAATGCGATCAACAGCTTCTACAGCAAGTACATGCTGAAGCCGAATTTCTAAGTGACGCGATTTGTGTAGCTGTGGCCAGCACTTAGGAAACTGATCTTATCGACGGGACAAGACCAAATCCTTTGAGGGTTTGAATAAGAAGTGATGGCTACATGACTTTCCCAAGAACTTTCCCCTGCTAATCCGTTGCGTAGCTTCGATCTCAATGGACGAGGGCTGTGATTTGAATTTCGTGGCCTCATGGTCCCTAAGAAGGAGGCCCTGCGGTGGCTTAAAGCTCGATGTTTCGCACCTGAGCGGGTTGTACAATGTTGTAATACGTGAAGGCGATGCGATCTACTCCGGAAAAGTGACAATTGAACAATGATCACGAAACTTCGCTTACAACTCATGCCCTTCGTGCTGTCTTTGGCACCTTTGATCGGCTATACACAATTCTATCCGTCGTTGAATGCTTCTTGGTGCGCAAGCGATCAATTCGCAGAGTACTACTATCACCTTGCTGATGATCCGGACACGCTGATCAGCGGCTTGGTGTATCAGCGTGTGCGGGAAATACAAGTTTGGGAGTACCCCCCGAATCCTCCGGAGGTATTCCAAAGCACGTTGCACATTCGGTCCACGCTGGAAGGCAAGGGATACATCATTCCACCAGACTCATCAACAGAGTTTCTCGTTGGTGATGTTGGCGCCCAGCCCGGAGACACATTGCGAGATGTGCTTATTGGAGGTCCATTTGGTTCAGACTGGTCGGAAACATGGCTGTTAGATATCGTTGTGGACTCCATTGTCAGCGTGACGAACCTCGGGGTTACGGTAACTCGCCACTATGTTCACGAGGTTACGTTTTGGAATCTGGACGATTCTTCGCCTTACAATTTCTTTGCTTGGCGTTTCTATTGGCAAGAGGGCATGGGGTCATCTCACGGCCTGATCTTAAGGATGGAACTCGCGCTTGGAGGTTACTATGGCCTATCCTGTGCAGTAGTGAGTGATAGCGTGGTCTTCAACCATTTCGAAACACCCACACCTGAACCATGGGGTGTACTACCCGGCGGCCAAGCATGTTGTAGTCCGTTGAACGTTGGTATAACGAATGCCGAGTGCAACGCCGCAAGCGGCACGAGTGCCTATCCGAATCCCTCTTCTGGTCTTTTCCGGCTCTGGGGTATGGCAGGAACTAAGGACGTGTTGGTTTTCGACCCCCAAGGCCGCCAAGTACTGCGCACCAGAGGGCAAGAGATAGACCTGAGCGGGCATGCACCGGGGCTGTACACGGCGTTAATTCAAAGCAGCGCAGGTAGGCAGGCAGTGCGTTTAGCAGTGGAGCGATGAGGGGTTATTCCAATACCTCAACATCGCAATTGCAGCGTCGCTTAGCACGTTGCAGTGCAGTGCTCAATTCTACCCGGACGCGAACAGCGGTTCCCGTTTCCATGCCTTCATCCACCGATGCGATATACCCGGCAATAGCTTTGTTCCCAAGAACAGGGGTGCCACCGACGGTGCTGAGAATGACGAAGTTCCGATTATCAGCACGGACCATTCGCTTAGGTTATTCCCAAATCCTGCAAGTGATATCCTTTCTGTTCTTTGCCCAAGCTTGGGTGCCGAAACCACGGCGCAGCTCCGCTTTTTCGACACCACTGGCAGGCAAGTACTTACCAGCCGCATGCAAGGGCCATTGAAGGTACTTGATGTTTCAGTGCTCAACGGTCTCTATTCTGTGGTTGTTGTCACACCGGCTGCCAGCTTCGTTGAGCGGGTGGTCATTCAATAATTAAGGCATGCGCTTCAACTTTATATGCGTGCTCATTCTGGCTACCGGTCATTCGGCCACGGCCCAGTTCTACCCTTCAGCCAATGCATGTTGGACTGGTCGGGATGATGATGGTGCACCGCCGGGTTACGATGTCCGCTACCAAATGGGGGCAACACCGGACACGCTCATAAACCAAGTGGTGTATAAGAAGATCGAGGAATACCGCGATTATGAGTTCGCGAGAGCGTATTATGTCCGGTCTGACCCCAGTGGTAAAGGCTATGCATATTTACCGGATTCTGCGACTGAATACCTCACTGGTGATATTTCTGCTCAGGCTGGAGATACTGTGTATGACGTGTTATGGAGTTTTACGCATCAGTCCGGTGTTGAATATTTCTTTGCTGATATGGTGGTCCATTCAGTAGTCACACTTACCAATGCGAACGTAACAGTGCATAGGCATTATGTGAACTTTGTCATCTCTGATCTGCCCTCTTCATTCTTATTCTGGCAGGAGGGTATGGGGGTGAGCTATGGCCCAATGCTTGAATTGACCGGTAACCCTGGGGTTTGTACAGTAGGCGATACAGTAATGGTCGGTGATGATTGGCTTCCAGGGCCAATTGGAGTTGAGGTTTGTCCATACATTATCGATGACATTATGTCTCATGGACCATCAAGTAATGGTGCTATTAAACTTACACCCAACCCATCCAACGGCCTATTCACACTCTCCAATGGCCTCAAACAGCACTTCACGGTCTTCAATGCCCAAGGCCAATTCATCAGCAACGGTAATGGACCTGTGATCGATCTTAGTGCGCAACCCACTGGTCTTTATACGGCTGTTATTGGCACTGCCAGCGGACAGCAGGTGGTGCGTTTGGTAGTACAACGTGAGTAAGATGGCACGGATGCGTTACCGTGGATCCTTTATCCAACAAGTCCTGCACAACGCTTTATTGTGTAGCGAGTGTATGGTGGGCGCTAGGTGTCGAAACACCCGATGCTCTTGAAGGGCTTACATCAGTTCTCCACATATTTGCATCCATGCGGCTTGCACGAGGTCCCATAGCTATGCCTGTTGTTCATCGCGGGTCGATCCTGCTTCTATCCTTTTTGATATGCAGCGCTTTGCTCCACGCCCAAACCCTCACCGTCCGCGACCAACAAACCCTACAACCCATCGAGGGTGTGCTCTTCCGTAGTGCAGGCATTGGCCAACTCTCCGATAAGCAAGGTCATGTGGAATTGGCGGCATTCGCCGGTTCCGACTCGATCGCCGTGGGCCATGTGGCATACGGCACCGTGTTCTTCAGCTACGACCAACTGACAGCCTCGAATGTGTTGTCCCTTACCCCGCGTGTGGTGGGTCTACCGGAATTCGTGATGGCCGCCAACCGTTTTACTGAACCGCGCCGTGATGTGCCGGAGCAGATCAACACGATCACGCGCCGCACCATTTCCACCATGGACCAAGGCAGCACCGCCGATCTGTTGCAGAACAGCGGCGCCCTCTTCGTGCAGAAAAGCCAAGCGGGCGGCGGCAGTCCGGTGATCCGGGGCTTTGAGGCCAGCCGCGTGCTGTTGGTGGTGGATGGCGTGCGCATGAACAACGCGATCTACCGGGCCGGGCACTTGCAGGACATCATGACGATGGACCAGAACGCCTTGGAACGCATCGAGGTGGTCAGCGGGCCGGCTTCGGTGGTCTACGGCAGCGATGCACTCGGCGGCGTGGTACACATGATGACGCGCAGCGCGGCCTTCAGCGATAGTGGCACCGTGGTGCATGGCGGTGCGTTCTTCCGCTACGCCACGGCCAACAAGGAGAAAACAGCCAACGTGAATTTCAGTCTCAGTGGGAGACGGGTTTCCAGTTTCACAAACATCACCGCGAGCGATTTCGGCGATCTGCGGCAAGGAGCGGTGTATGAGAATATGCCTGGCGGTTTCGGGCTTCGCCAGTTCAGTGTGCAACGGCAGGACGGACAAGATGTGGTGGTGCCCAACCCGGAACCATTGGTGCAGTTGGGAACGGCCTACAAGCAACTGGACGTGTTGGAAAAGCTGCGGGTGCGCACGGGTAACCGCACGGTGCATCAACTCAATTTGCAACTGAGCACCAGCAGCGACGTGCCGCGCTATGATCGGTTGGCCACGGCCACATACAGTTTGGTGGGTGATCTCGTTCCCGATCAGGCCGAATGGTATTATGGTCCGCAAAAGCGCCTGTTGGCCGCCTATTCACTGGAACTGGAGAAACGAAAGATCTTCGATCAAGGACGCATCACACCCAGCTACCAGCACATTGAACAAAGCCGCCATAACCGCAGTTTCGGCAGCAGCAACCTCGGACATCGCACGGAACAGGTGGATGCCTATGCCCTGAACGCCGAATTCGAGAAACGGTTGTCCCGCCACGAACTGCGCTACGGTGTGGAGTGGTACTTGAACAAGGTGGGTTCCCGCGCAGAACGCACCAACATCAATACCGGCGAGACCAGCTACCTCACCACGCGCTACCCCAACGGCGGCTCCAGCATGAACAGCGTGGCCGCGTTCATCACACATACGGTTGAAGTGAACAAGCATTGGGTCCTGAGCGAGGGCCTGCGATACACCAACATTGCCCTCAATGCCACCTTCGCCGATGATGCCGATCATCAATTCCTCAACGGTACGGTGAAGCAACAGAACAATGCACTCAACTGGCGCGCCGGCGTGGTGTACCAACCCGGACACGATTGGCGTTTCACGGCACTGGGCAGCACCGGTTTCCGCGCACCCAACGTGGACGACCTGGGCAAGGTGTTCGACAGCACGCCCGGTCAGGTGGTGGTGCCCAACCCGGACCTGAAGCCCGAACGAACGCTCAATGCCGAACTCGGTGCCAGCAAAACGATCAGCACCATCTTCACCCTTGAAGTGAACGCCTTCCACACGTGGTACACCAATGCGTTGGTGCTGGGCAGCTACACCTTCAACGGCCGCGATACGATCGATTACGACGGCACACCCAGTCGCGTTACCGCATTGACCAACCAAGCCAAGGCCTACCTCTACGGCGGCAGCGCAAATTTGAAAGCCCGCTTCGGAAAGTACCTCTCACTCACCAGCAGCCTCACGTACACTTACGGCCGTGTGCGCACCGACTCCACCGAGGTGCCCTTGGACCACATCCCACCCATCTATGGGCGCACGGCATTGGTGTTGAACGTGAAGCGCCTCCGTGGTGAATTCTACGTGCTCTACAACGGTTGGAAGCACCTTGCCGACTACAGCGATTCCGGTGAGGACAACTTGGCCCAAGCCACGGCCAATGGCATGCCCCCGTGGTATACCCTGAACGTGCGCGCCGCCGTGGCGTGCACCAAGAACCTCTCCATCCAACTGGCCTTGGAGAATATCGAGGACCGCAACTACCGCACCTTCGCTTCGGGCGTTAGTGCTCCGGGGTTGAATGTGCAGGGGTCGGTACGGGTGGTGTTCTAGGTCGAAAGAAGGTGAGGAAGTGAGTCGTCCGTCTCGGCCTGGAGTGGGGCCATGTAAGAGTTGCTGTGTAACTTCGTCAACACATTTCGACCCATGGACTATCGCTCCATCATAACTATTGAACCGGGTAAACGCAGCGGAAAACCATGCATCCGGAACATGCGCATCACGGTTGGTGACGTGCTCGGCTATTTGGCTTCGGGCATGACCATTCCACAGGTCTTGGAGGACTTCGACGAACTGACCGAGCTGGACATTCGCGCGTGTTTGGCCTATGCCGCTGACCGGGAGCGCTTCACATCGATCATTCCTTCTGCCGCGTGAAGTTCTTGATCGACGAGAACCTCTCGGACAAGCTGGTCGTGCGTCTCCAAAAGGACTATCCAGGTACGCAGCACGTAAAACAATTGGACCTCTCGGAGGAACCTGATGCGACTATCTGGGAGCGGGCAAAGAAGGGTGCTTTCATCCTCTTGACCCAAGACGATGACTTCGTTGAATTATGCACGCTGAATGGTGCACCGCCGAAGGTTATCCATTTAGCATTGGGTAACCGGACCACCAGAGAATGGATGGAGATCCTTGACACCAACAAGGAACAGATCCGAATATTCGTAAGCGACAAGGAGGCTACCTTACTTGTTATAACGAACAGAGGCCCGGTCGGTGGCTAGCTCGTTGATACTTGACCATTCAACATGACACTCTTCCGCACTGTATGAAGAAAGTCCTTGTCGTCCATTACTCGCAAACCGGCCAACTCACCAAGGTGCTGGAGGCCTTATGTGCCCCATTGATCGCGGCAGGTGTGCAGGTGGACCAACTCCCGATCGTGCCGGTTACCCCCTACCCTTTTCCATGGACGCGCATGGGCTTCTTCGGTGCCTTTCCGGAAAGCGTGAACGGTGATCCTGTTCCGTTGCGACCGGACACAGCACCAAGTGCGAAGTATGACCTCATCATCCTTGGGTACACCGTGTGGTTCCTCAATCCTTCGATACCTTTCAATTCATTCTTGAAGCAAGCTGATCCGGCACTCTTCCGGGACACACCCGTGCTCACCGTGCTCGGTGTGCGCAACATGTGGGTGCATGCCCAGCAGAAGGTACGGGCCATGATCACTGCCCTCGGTGGCACACCAGTGGGCAACATCGTGTCCGAGGACCGCAGCTCCAACCTGGTCAGCCTGGTCACGATCATCCGTTGGATGTTCTGGGGTAAGAAGGAAGCGTTTTCCCTGTTCCCACCGGCGGGGATCCGCGAAGCCGATATCGCTGCCAATGCCAAGTTCGCAGGACCGATCCTGGACCACTTGAACAGCGGGAATTGGGCCTGGTTCAACGCCAAGATCCTGGAACTGGGTTCTGCCCAGATCAAACCCGAGCTGCTGGTGCTCGAAAAACGTGCGCTTGTGCTTTTCGGGAAATACCGCTCCTTCATTCTGGCCAAGGTGGATCGCGATCCAGGCAGTAGACAAAAGCGTGTTGCCATCTTGTCCGTGGCCCTGCCGATCGGGGCCTTCATCCTTTCTCCGATCACTGCCTTAACCACGTTCTTGGTCTCTTTGATCAAGCGAAAAGCGATCCAACGCGAGGTGGATGAACTATTGCGCTACTGAAGGTGTATTAGCTGGACCTTCAGAAGAAATTTAGAACACGTATTTTTGCTACCCCGTGAACGGCGCTTGTTTCGGGGCTTGGGGGGCAACTTATTCACGATCAGCAATATGCAAGACGTTTTCGTTACGCGTGTATCGGGCTTTCTTCCAAATGAGCCTATCTCAAACGATGAGATGGAGGAATACTTGGGGTACATCAATGGTGAACCGTCACGGGCTCGTCGCTTGGTGTTGCGCAACAACGGTATCAAGCAACGCTATTACGCCATGGAAAAGGGCGGAAAGCTTACCCACACGAACGCGCAGATCGCTTTTGAATCCGTGAAAGCACTGGCCGGGAACGGCATAGAGTTGAAGGATTTTGAAGTCTTGGCCGCTGGCACTTCTTCGCCTGACCAATTCATGCCCTCACATGCGTCGCAAGTACATGGTTACATGCCGCATCCCATGGAGATCATCTCGCCAAGCGGTGCATGCTGTGCCGGGATGGGAGCACTGAAGTACGCATACATGAGCGTGGCTTCCGGCAATTCACGGAATGCTGTTGCAGTGGGTTCGGAACTGCTTTCACCCATGATGTTATCGCGCAATTTTGAGAGCGAGGCGGAGCGGATCGGGCAGTTGGAGGCCAACCCCATGATCGCGTTCGAAAAGGAGTTCCTTCGTTGGATGCTCAGCGACGGGTCCGGCGCGATGTTGCTGGAGAACAAACCCCGCGGCGAATTCGACCTTCAGGTGGAATGGGTCGTCTCCAAATCGTTCGCACATGAGTTGGAGACCTGCATGTACTTCGGCGGTGAAAAAGATGCCGAAGGGAACTTCCGTGGATGGAAGACCTATTCCGCAGAGGAATTGGCGCCGAACGCGATCATGAGCATGAAGCAGGATACCCGCCTGCTCGGTAAGCACATGTGCCAATTCGCCGTGAAATGGTTGGCCGAAGTGTTGGAAGAAAAGAAGATCGACATCGATACGGTGGACCATTTCATGCCCCACCTCTCGTCCATGTTCTTCCGCGATAAGATCCAGGAGGAATTGGTGTCACGGAACATCCACGTGCCGTACGATCGCTGGTACCTGAACCTCCCCGAAGTGGGCAACGTGGCTTCCGCCTCGATCTACCTGATGCTCCGTGACTTGATCGCAACGGGCAAGGTGAGGAAGGGACAACGGCTCTTGTTGATGGTGCCTGAAAGTGCACGCTTCAGTCTGGGATTTGCGTTGCTGAAAGTGGTTTGAGGGAAGATCAACGCAGAGGCGCAGAGTTTTTGAGGAACGTGGAGGGGTGCGCGTATTTCTTCTTCGAGTCTTGAGTGTTACAAGGCATCGAATGTCCAACCGGCTAGTGGCCTTCAACTCTGGAACCTCTGCTCCTCCGCGCCTCTGCGTTGATCTACAATACCTTTGTGTTCCTACCAATTTGATCCCATGAAAAAGGAAGATGTACCACAGGACGATGCCAACATACTGGAAGGCAAGTTCAAGGTGGTGAAGTATGCCGTTAATGAGAATGGCGATTACGTTGTGGTGCCCAGCGTGGGTTGGGAACCGGAGAACGTGGCATTGGAGCAGGCATGGGATGTTGTACACGAGAACGTGGCTGATGCCAAGAAGAAAGTTCAGGCGGGTGAAAGCAGCACCTTGGCCTACCACATGGAAGTGAACATGATGGACCCCGCCTTGTTGGCCCAGCATATGAACCTTCCTGCACGCACCGTGAAGAAGCATTTGCAGCCCAGCGAATTCGTGGCCTTGAACAATGCCCTTCTACAACGCTACGCAGACGCATTGATGATCACTGTTGAGGAGTTGAAGAAGTTGCCCGAATGAGCGAGAAAGAGATCGTCGTGCCTTTCGATCACCAACAATCCGCGCACTGCGAGACCGGCGTGATCTCCAACCTCATGCGCTTCCATGGCTTGCGCGTGAGCGAACCCATGGCCTTCGGGATCGGTTCCGGTCTGTTCTATAGCCACATGCCTTTTTTGAAACTGAACGGCATTCCAGTAACCTCCTACCGCATCTTGCCTGGGCACATTTTCAAGCGCTTCAGCCGCAACATCGGGGTGGAAATGAAACGGATGTCCTTTCGCGATCAGGATCAGGCCATGCGCGAACTGGACAAGGTGCTGGACCAAGGACTACCTGTGGGCATGCTCACCAGCGTGTTCTACCTGCCCTACTTGCCGAAAGCATACCGCTTCCATTTCAATGCGCACAACATCGTGGTCTTCGGGCGCAAGGGCGATGAGTATCTCGTGAGCGATCCTGTCATGGACGGCACCACCACGATCCACCGCACCGCATTGATCCGCGCACGTTTCGCAAAGGGTACGCCGAATACCAACGGCCGTATGTATTACCCAGTGAAAGTGCCCACCGATGCCGATCTGAAGAAAGCTGCTGCCAAGGGCCTACGCCGCGTAGCCCGCGATATGGCCAATACACCGCTGCCGATGTTCGGCTCCAAAGGCATCCCCTACTTGGCCGGTAAGCTGCGGAAATACCAAGAGAAACTGGGAGATCGTCGTGCGTTGCTGTATCTGGGCAATCTGATCCGCATGCAAGAAGAGATCGGTACTGGAGGTGCTGGGTTCCGCTTCATGTTCGCCGCTTTCCTGCAAGAAGCTGCAACCCTGTTGGACCGTCCGGAATTGCGCGAAAAGGCCAAGGAGATGACGGCCATCGGTGATCAATGGCGTGAGTGCGCGTTCGAAGCAGGCCGCATGGTGAAGGGCCGCTCCGAAGCAGGCAGTTCATTCGCAACGCTCGCCGATCGCTTGGTTGCCATCGGGGTCATGGAACAACGTTTCTTCAAGGATCTGGCCCGTACGAGTTGAACCATGGAAGGCAACATGGACATCCGTGTGCGTGGATTGGTCAAGGAATACAAACGGGGCGCCGGCAAAGCCTTGGATGGGATCGATCTGGATGTCCATCCCGGTGAATTCCTTGGTCTGCTGGGACCGAATGGCGCGGGAAAGACCTCGTTGATCTCCATCATTACCGGAGTGCGAAAGGCCGATGCCGGTACGGTCCATGTGCAAGGGTTTGATGTGGCCGAAGAGCCTGATCAGGTCCATGCCTCCATAGGACTGGTGCCGCAGAACATTGCGCTCTACGAAATGCTCACCGCACGCGAGAACCTCGCCTTCTTCGGCAAGTTGCATGGGTTGAAGGCCTCCGAGATAACCGACCGCGGCGAACAATTGCTGGAGGGTGTTGGTTTGAACGAGCGTGCCAATGAACTGGTCGGCACGTGGTCAGGTGGCATGCAACGTCGTTTGAATTTGGTGACCGCACTTTTACACGAACCCGCGATCCTTTTCCTGGACGAACCTACCGTGGGCATTGATGTGCAATCGCGCACTGCGATCTGGACCTTGCTGGAGAGCATCAATCAGTCAGGCATCACCATTGTCTATACTTCACATCACTTGGAAGAGGCCGAACGACTTTGCTCGCGTGTTGTGATCGTCGACCACGGAAAGGTGATCGGAGAAGTGGAAGATCCGGGAGCAAAAGGTGGTGCAGATCGATTGGAGGCCTATTTCCTCGGGCTTACCGGGAAAGAATTCAGGGATCGGTAGTGGAGGATGAAGATCCAAGATACAAGACACAAGTCACGAGTTGAGACACAGCCGAAATCCCAGGTAACGGGATATCAGGACCGAGTGCCCGAGAACTTAGCTTGACATGCTAACGCGCATTCTGGCCCATATCAACAAGGAACTGCTGATGCTCGTGCGCGATCGCGGAGGTCTTGCCTTGCTGTTCTTGATGCCCGTGTGCCTGGTGTGTATCATGGCCTTGGTCCAGGATGCGCCATTCCGAGACTTTTCTGAACAACAGGTGCATGTGCTCTTCCGTGATCTGGACGGTGGCTCCGTTGGTGGCAGCATCAAGGACGGATTGGAAAAAGCCGGACCATTCGTGCTAACTGATGTCAGCGCCGATGGGACCATGAACGACAGTGTTTTCCAGAACTTGGTGCGCAGTGGCGATTACCAAGTAGGGATCGTGGTGCCCATGGGTGCAAGCGAGGTCATGCGGATAGGTTCACAAAGCGTTGTTACGAAGTTCTTCGATCCAGCCAACGAAGGCGATACCCACGCTGCTCCCCACCAAGACAGCGCATTCGTAAAAGTATTGGTGGACCCGGTGGTGAAAAAGGCCTTTCGTGAACTGGTCACGAGCCAACTGGGGCGCATTCTCGCAAGCCTTAGTGCCGATCGGCTTCTGGCCGATATGACAACTCAACTGGAAGTGCTAACAGGTAAGGAACTGGAACCGTTCAAGGTGCAGGAGCCTTTCATCGGTGTGCGTCAGGAAATGGCAGGGTCAGAGCTTAGTGGTACGCGCGTTGCGGCCGATAGTACGCAACACAACGTGCCCGCATGGACCATTTTCGCCATGTTCTTCAGTGTGGTGCTCTTGGCCGGGAACATGGTGAAGGAACGGGACTCCGGTTGCATGGTGCGGCTGCTGACCATGCCCGGTGGTGCGGCGGAACGCATAGCAGGTCGCATGATCGCATTTCTAATGGTGTGCGTTTCGCAAGCAGCCCTGCTCTTCACGATCGGTGTTTTCCTGATGCCGTTCTTGGGCTTGGCCGCATTGGACCTGAACGGGATCAATTGGGCCATGCTGTTGCTCGTAACATTGGCCGTTGGTGGAGCTGGGACCGCATTCGGCGTATTGGTCGGTTCCTTTTCCATGACCCAGCAACGATCCGCTGTTTTCGGTTCCATTTCCGTGGTGATCCTGGCTGCGATCGGTGGAATTTGGGTGCCGTTGTACCTCATGCCCGATGCCATGCGCATGTTCGGCAAGCTCTCCCCGCTCAACTGGTCCATGGAGGCGTACAACGTGGTGTTGCTGCGCGACGGCAGCATCGCTGATCTCTGGCCGTTCTTGGTACCACTTTTGGTCTTCACCACCATTTGTATCGGTGTCGCCATCTTCGCGGAGCGCATGACCAGCCGTCGATGACCGAACATGTTCACATTTCCGGGATCGGGATCATTTCCGCCCTTGGCAACAGTGTTGATGCCAATTTGGACGCGCTCCTGAACGAACGCACGGGCATAGGACCCATCACTCGGTTGCAAACACGCCACAGCTCACTATACCCGGCAGCGGAAGTGAAGTTGGTCCACGAGGACTTGGCCGCGTTGGTGGCACCAAGGTCAATTCGGGGCTGGTCACGTACGGCATTGCTCGGTTTGCAAGCGGTACACGAGGCTCTGGCCCAAGCTGGGATCGATCCCACACACCCGCGAACAGGCTTGATCTCCGCCTCCACTTCCGGCGGTATGGACCGGTCCGAATCGATCTACAAACAACTCCTCAATGATGAGTTGAATGCGGAACAGGAACAGTACGTAGGCACGCATGACCCCGGCGAACACACCGAACGCATTGCGGCTGAACTCGGCATCAACGGGTTCATCACTACGATCAGTACCGCATGCTCTTCCTCGGCAAATGCGATCATGCTCGGGAGCAGAATGATCCGAAGCGGCAAGCTCGATGTGGCGATCGTGGGAGGATCCGATGCCCTCTCCCGTTTCACGGTGAACGGCTTCCACAGTTTGATGATCTTGGACCGCGAGCCGTGCAGACCTTTTGATGAACATCGACAAGGCCTTAACCTGGGTGAAGCAGCGGCCTATCTGGTCCTGGAAAGTGAGGCCCATTTGAAAGCAAGAAATGGAAAGAGCTTGGCTTGTGTCTCCGGCCATGCCAACACCAATGACGCGTTCCATATCACCGCCTCTTCACCCAACGGCGATGGTGCATTCCTTGCCATGCAACAAGCCTTACTAAGCGCTGGGCTTACTCCCGATGCGATCAACTACATCAACGTACACGGGACCGGAACCCACAACAACGACCTTTCAGAAGGCCGCGCTCTGCAACGCTTGTTCGGACCTGCTCCGCCACCGTTCTCCAGTACCAAGACCTTCACAGGACATACACTTGGGGCAGCTGGTGCAGTTGAGGCCGTATTCGCGGTTCTCGCGATCCAACACAACGTGTGCTTTGCGAACTTGCGCTTCCAAGAACCGATGATCGAAGCTCCGTTGATACCGGTCCGTCACTCGCTGCACAACCAACGTATCGACCATATCCTTAGCAACTCCTTCGGCTTCGGAGGTAACAATTCATCACTCGTTTTCTCAGCAACGTGAAAGCACGCGCCTACATAACCGGAGCCTCCGCCATTAGCCCACAACCCACTTTCGATCGGGATGCTTTGGAACACGTAGTGGCATACACCACGCACCCGCTGAACGTGATCCTCCCGGATATCGCAAATTTCATGGACCCGGTCCGCGCACGTCGTATGACCCGGCATACCCGGATGGGTCTGATGGCCGCGATCAATGCGCTGCAACGTGCGGGAGTGGAACAGCCGGGCGCGATCATCGTGGCCACCGGAGATGGGTGCAAGGACAGCGTTGCGCGATTTCTGGACAACATGGTCGATCATGATGAAGCCGTAGCCAACCCCACGGCATTCATTGGATCAACCCACAACAGCTTGGCAGGCCAGATCGCCATGGCCCTCAATAGCAAGGCATACAACTACACCTATCTGCAACGCGGAGCTTCATTCCCGACCGCGCTGATGGACGGGCTCCTGAAAGTCCGGGAGGAAGGTGAACGGAATGTGGTGGTCGGTGCAGCGGATGTGGTCACTCCCGATTTCTTCCGCACTCACCGCAGGTCATGGCTTTGGAAGCAGAATGACCAAGTAGCCAACCTGGAAGTGCTCACCACCACCGACCGTGGAGCGCTGGCGGGTGAAGGTTCCGCATTCTTTGTGTTGGACAGCATTCCTTCAACGAAAGCCGTCGAACTCTTGGGCGTGGACTCCGTGTTCTGTGCAAAGGCCGAAGACATGGTCGGGCGTGCGGAAGGGCTATTGGCCGAAGCAGGAAAACGACCCGAAGATGTGGATCTTTTGATAGTGGGCCTAAATGGGGACCCTGCGGAAGACCGCGCTTACGACCCGATCCGTGAGCACTTCCCCAATGCAACGTTGGCCTGCTACAAACCACTTTGCGGCGAATTCTATACGGCCAACGCACTGGGTCTTTGGTTCGCCTGGTCCGCCTTGGTTTCCGGTAAACTGCCGAACGAAATGGTGCTCAAAGGAAGGCGGTCGGGCGGATTCAAAACCGCCTTGGTACATGACCACTTCCAAATGAAAGACCATTCGCTGATGCTGCTGGGTGGTTCCTGAGCCTGGAATTGCTGCTCGGGCCCATTGGATCCAGAAGCTCGCATGAACCCGTCAATGGGAACCAAGCACCTTCCTTGGGTGCCGTTCCGGACCGTTTTCCTACATTCGATGAGCGGAGCAGGCATCGGCCTTGAACAATATCCTGTTTGTATTGCTAAGTTCGTGCCCGTTATCCGACCCTCCACAGCCCGATACATTTGGAGGCATCACGACGTGATCGTTCAACCTTGGAATCCTTGCAATGAACCAACTGGTACTCTTGATCAACCTGATAGGGCTCCTGCTCATAGACCCGTTCTTTCTAGCGGATATCAGCATCACCCAAAATCTGCCCACTACCATGCAGCCCGGAAGCGAGTTCCGGGTAACGGTAACGGTGACCAAAGCTGAACTGACCGGATTTGCAAAGCTGCAGCTCGACCTGCCTTCTGGACTTACAGCAACGGCGATCGAGACCAAAGGCGCTTCTTTCACCTTCGCGGACCAAAAGGCCAAGTTCATTTGGATGGCCCTGCCAAGTACGCCGACCTTCAAGGTTACCTATACACTCACCGCCGATGCAACTGTGAGCGGCAATCAAGCCATTGTGGGTCGCCTCTCTTACATCGAGGACAACGAGCGCAAGACCTTTGACCTGCCTACCTCGACCATTGATTTCGGTTCGGGCATTACGAATACCATGGCCGACAGCGAGCCTGTTGCAGCCCCACCTCCCACAAGCACGCCTGACCCAGTAGCTGCAACGCCAGTGGCAACGGTGACGACACCTAAGGAACCAAGCTCCACTGATATGGAAGCGGCTGTCATAGCTGCCCCAGCAGGAAAGACCGCGGTAGCGGTGATCGACCAAGCCAGCGGCACTGCTTCCTCCCAAGGACCTGGCGGAATTACGGCTTCACGCACGATCACTCCGGTCACTGAAAACGAAATGCTCGTTGAGGTCATCGTGAAGAAAGGAAGCATCAGAGGCTTCGGGAAGTTGCAAGAGACCATTCCCCAAGGTTTCACGGCCATGGAAAAGAACAGCAGCGATGCGATCTTCACCACACAGGACCGTATCGCGAAATTTGTTTGGTTGAACCTGCCCGCTGGAGATGAAGTGAAGGTCGTATACAAGTTGCGTGCGAACGAAAAGCCAGAAGGCGAATACAGCATCGATGGTGAATTCGGCTACCTTCTTAATGATGAGACCCAGAAGTCGGTGATCGGCACTTCCAAGTTCTTCATCGGACCCAAGGCCATGGAAAACATGCAGGCTGAGACGGCACAAGAACCCGTGAAAGAGGCTGTACCTGTTGTAGTTCCAACGCCGCCTGTGCAGGAGCCGATCGCTAAGGATGTACCCAAACCCGCCACGACACCTGCAAAGCAGGAGCCAGTTGCCGCCACCAAGCCCACGCCTCCTGCTAAGACCGGAACGAGCCGCATCCCCGCACCTGAGAACGGTGTGCTATACAAAGTGCAGATCAGCGCGGGACACCGCGAGGTGGGAAAGAGCTATTTCAGCACACGCCATCGTTTCAACGGTGATTTCAATTTGGAACGTCACCAAGGCTGGGTGAAATACGTGAGCGGCAAATTCGGATCGTACAACGAAGCACGTGATCAACGTGTGGCGTTCGTGGCGGCCGGTCACAATTTTCCAGGCCCGTTCGTTACAGCCTATAACAACGGCGATCGCATCACCGTGCAGGAAGCGTTGATGTTGAGCAATCAAAAGTGGGTACAGTAAGACCCTTTTAACCCGGAATGGATCGAATGCCAAAGCGCACCGTCCTTGATCATGTTCCGTTCCGTTGGTTCGCCCATGCGGCTTTGCTGGCTGTAGTGTTGACTACTTCTTCGGCGTATTCCCAGGCAGATACCACGGCACAACCCGTAAGCATCGATGGAGCTGCGCCGGTTGAAAATGCGTTCCGGCTAAGACCTTCCTTGGGGATAGGCCCGGGCATGTTCGCCTTTTATGGTGATGTAGGTCGTGATCACACCAAGTACAGCCCCTTGGTCACGCGTGTTGGATTCGAGATCCGTGCCACCACGCCCATTACACCTTGGCTTGAGGCCGGGATCTATGCACTTCATGGTAGGTTAGGTGTAAATGAGCGTGGCTTGGAAAGGAACCTCAATTTCGAATCCAGGATCACGACAGGTGGCGTCCGTTTCCAATACAATTTCCTGCAACTGCTTCGCAAGGACCACGTTGTGGAGCCGTTCATCAATGTCGGATTCGAATCGGTGGAATTCCTAACTAAGACCGACCTGTTCGATAACCAAGGCAGGTCCTACAACTATTGGAGCGACGGAACTATCCGCGACATCGCCGAAACCGCGCCCAACGCCACGGATGCGGTCTTGGTGGAAAGGGACTACACGTACGAAAGTGATGTGCGTGAGAGCAATTTGGACGGATTTGGAAAGTATTTGGAAAGGACCTGGGCCATCCCAGTTGGGGTCGGTGCTCGCATGGATCTGGGTAATAATCTGGATTTCCGGGTGGGCGCTACAATGCACTTCACCCTCACCGACCTTGTCGATGGCGTGAGCGACAATAGCATAGAGAACCGAAAGGGAACCGCCGGGAACGATCGATTCCTCTATTCTTCATTCTCCATAGGGTATACCATCCCCATGGCGCGTAAGGCACAAAAGGCCAAGAAAACACCGCTCTCCACTGAAGAATTGGACCAATTGGCCTGGCTGGGTGATGAGGACAGCGATGGCGTTCAGGACATCCACGACAAATGTCCGCATACTCCTGCTGGCGTGAAGGTGGACGCCTATGGCTGCCCATTGGATGGTGATCAGGATGGTGTGCCGGACCATGAGGACGACGAACCCAATACGGCACTGGGAGCGCCAGTGGATGAACAGGGCGTGACCATTACCGACGAGACACTTCTGAGATCCTACCTCGCCTATCGTGATTCCGGTAATGTGAACACGGTGAACTCGCGCGTGGAGTCCTTCGGCCCAATGAAACCGGTCGTGAAGACCAAACGCGTGTACGTGGTGAAGGTGGGCTCGCAAGTTGAAGGCATTACCGAAGACCTGATCCAAAAGATCCTGAGCTTACCCGATGTACGGACCGTTGAACAGGGCGATTCCACGTATTATGTGGTAGGTAGTTATGATGCGATCCCCGAAGCGTTGCGTCGAGAACTTGAGTTGCGCGGCGTTGGTCTGCAACCGGTGGTGATGGCCGAAGAGAACGGCAAATTGGTTGATGTAACGGCAGAAGCCGATGAAGCCCGCAAGAAGCTCATCCCTCCGACCTCAGCACCTGAAACAAGTGGCGAAGCCATCGTTCGGGTCCAATTGGGCGCGTTCCGCTACCCGTTATCACGGGACATTTTCTCGGAGATCAAAGATCTAGTGATCATCAAAGGCGATGATGGCCTAACGCGCTATTACACCGGGTCCTTCAAGGATGTAAATCCTGCAGCGGCCCATAAGGTGCAAATGCTTCTTAAAGGATTCAACGGTGCGTTCCTAGTTGCTTTCCGTGATGGCAAGCGCATTGGTATGAAGGAAGCAGGAGCAAAACTCACTGGTCCTGAGAACCTGAACGACAAGGCCTCCGGGACCATCGACCGCAGCTTGATCCGCTTCCGTGTACAGGTCGGGACCTTCGTCGGGAATGTGCCAATGGAGGACATGGACAAGATGATTGAAATGGGTGACATCAAACCGATCGTTTCCGCTGATGCCACGCGCTATTTCTACGGCCAGTTCAAGGATCGCAAGAGCGCTGAGGAAGCAAAGCTGGTCATCGCGAAACAAGGCTTCGGTGATGCGTTCGTGGTCGGCGAGGTCAATGGATTCATCATCCCGGCTGAAGAAGCTGAGGAGTTGATGAAGTAGTGATCCCCCGAACGGTCTTCTCCACTTTTCCTGTTGGCTCCGTTCCGTGGTTGCACGCATTGCTCCCAACTTGTGCTAAAACCAACAATACGGTCACGTACAAGCTCGTTCCGAACCAAGCCGATATCTTTCCATTCCATTTTCCCACCCATGTCCACGCTGCCACGCCACATCCTCCCATTGGGCATCGCTCTCTTGCTAACAATTGCTGTTTCCTCTTGTCGCACAAGACCGGATCGTATCGCACCGGATGCGGCATTCACGCCGTATGTGCCCGCCTTCACTGCTGGACACATCAGCGCACGTGGTTCGATCTTCGTGCGCATAGCCCCGGACCAACGGTGGCGCGATTCCTCCACAACGGCACTGCAGGGTCTTTTCCACTTCGATCCCTCGGTGAAGGGCACGGTATCGCTGAACGACGACCGGACCTTGGTGTTCAAACCCGACGAGCGCCTTGAACAAGAGACCACCTACACGGTGACCGTGGACCTGGGAGATCTGATCGAACTGCCGACAGGATTGCACGAGTTCACCTTCCAAGTTCACACGATCAGGCAAGGGGTCGATTTACGGGTTACCGATATGCGCTCCCTCTCGTCCTCTGACCTGACATGGCAGCGCGTTGTTGTTGCTGTTTCAACTGCAGATGACGCGACAGGACAAGATCTGGAGGCATGCTTCACAGCAACCCAAGGCGACCAGAACAGATCGTTGATCTGGGAACATGAACCCAATGGCAAGTACCACCTCTTTACCGTGGACAGCGTGTTACGTACCGAACAGAAAGGAGTGCTGGAACTCAGTTGGGACGGAGAAAAGATCGCTTCCGAGGATAAAGGAACTCTTGCCTTTGAGATACCGGCGATCGGGGACCTCACATTGATCAGTGCCACCACCAACAGCGAAGGCGAGCAGTTTGCGACGCTGTTATTCTCCGACCCGCTGGATGCAGGCCAGGATATGAGCGGACTGGTCGGGATCACAGGTTCCGAAGACCTCCGTATTTCCGTGGAAGGCAACAAACTCTTGCTGTACCCCACCGAACGATTAAGCGGCAACGTGCAAGGCTTTGTTTCCGCAGGCGTACGTAACGTGAATGGCAAGACCTTGGGCAAGGACATTGCCGTGGACCTGGAATTCGAAGAATTGAAACCAGCCGTACGCATGGTGGGCAAAGGAGTGATACTGCCCAGTTCAGACGGTCTTGTTATGCCGTTCGAAGCGGTGAACCTTAGTGCGGTGGATGTACGCATCGTCCGGATCAGTGAACCCAATGTTGCCCAATTCCTGCAAGTGAATGATCTGGAAGGTGATCGGGAACTAGCTCGTGTGGGGCGTTTGGTCATGCGCAAGACCATCTCCCTGAAGACCGCTGATGGTCCTGATCTGGGCCGTTGGAACAGGTACTACTTGGATCTAGCCGAGCAATTCAAAGCGGAACCCGGAGCCATCTACCGCGTGGATCTATCCTTCAACAAAAAGCACTCCGTTTACCCTTGTGGAACTGCACAAGAAGGAACAGAGGTTTTGGAACACGAACGTTCTCTTGCCGAAGAACAAGCCGCGTACGACAAAATCCAGGACTACTGGTACTACGACGATTACGATCACTACGAAGAGTACGACTACCAAGAGCGCGAGGATCCTTGTTCCCCCTCCTACTTCGCTCGGCGCGGTTCAGTATCGCGCAACATACTGGCCTCCGATCTGGGCTTGGTGGCCAAGGTCGGGAACGACGGATCCATGGTACTTGCGGTGAGCGATCTGCGCACTGCGGAACCCATGAGCGGTGTAACGCTGCAAGTACTGGATCTGCAGCATAAGCCCATGGCGGAACTGAACACTGACAGGAACGGCCTGGCCAAATTGAAGGCGACCGAACACAAGCCCTTCCTCCTTCTCGCGAGCAAGGGCAAACAGCGCGGATACCTGAAATTGGATGATGGCTCCTCCCTTTCCGTGAGCGAATTCGATGTCCAAGGTGAAGCCATTGACAAAGGCTTGAAGGGCATGATCTACGGTGAACGCGGCGTGTGGAGGCCCGGTGATTCACTCTACCTCACGTTCATTCTACAAGACCTGCAAAAGAAATTACCCGCCAACCATCCGGTGGTTCTGGAACTGACCGACCCACGTGGCCGGTTGATGACGAAGACCATGCGCAACACCGCCGTTAATGGCGTGTATGCCTTCCATTGTGCTACCGACCCGGATGCACCCACCGGCTATTGGAGCGCGCAGGTTTCCGTGGGTGGCACTTCCTTCCACAAGAGCATCCGCATCGAAACAGTGAAACCCAATAGACTGAAGATCGAACTGGACCTTCCGCAACGACTGAGTAGATCGGACCTTGAAAAAGTAACATTGCGTTCGCATTGGCTGCATGGTGCGCCTGCGCGTTCGTTGAATGCACGCGTTACCGTGGCCATGTCCACCGGATCACCGGACTTCAAGGATTTCGCGAAATACTCTTTCAACGACCTGCACACCAGACTGCCGGAAGAAGAACAAGTCGCCTTCGATGGACAATTGAACGAAGCCGGTGAAGCACCCTTTAGCATGAACGTGGAACCCGGCCGTAATGCACCTCCCGTGGTGAATTTGAATGTTGTCACGCGCGTATTCGAGGCCGGCGGCGATGCGAGCATGGACCAGACCACGACTGCCTTCTATCCGTACACTTCGTATGCCGGAGTGCTTGCACCCGAAGCACGATCGGCTTGGGGAAACCTGGTAACGGACACGACCTACAAATACGCTGTGGTGGCCGTTGATGCCAATGGGAAGGCGATCGCAAACCATACACTGAAGGCGCAGATCTACAAGATGCGGAGCAACTGGTGGTGGGATGGCGACCTGAGCGGCGACGCGAACTACATCTCTTCTCCCAGCGTGGAATTGCGCACGGAACTGGATCCGGTAACGGATGCAAAAGGTCGCGCCAAACTCGACTTCCGGGTGGATAGGCCTGAGTGGGGCCAGTTCGTGGTGCGCATTACAGACCCCAGCAGTGGCCATTCTACAGCTGTTCAAGCCTATGTCGATTGGCCCGGTTACGAAGGTCGTTCACGTCGTGGTGATCCGGAACAAGCCACCATGTTGAGCTTCAACGCCGACAAGGAGAAGTACGATGTTGGCGATGAAGCAACCCTAACCATTCCTTCCTCCGGCACGGGCCGTGCTTTGATCAGCTTGGAGACCGGCAGCCGCGTGCTCAGAACAGAATGGGTGGATCTGGAGGAAAAGGAAACACGCTACTCCTTCCCCATCACCGCGGACATGGCACCGAACATGTATGCCCAAGTGAGCCTGATCCAACCCCACGCGACAGTCGCGAACGACCTGCCCATCCGGCTCTACGGCGTGATCCCGATCCTTGTGGAGGATCCCACAACACACATTGCGCCGCAGATCACCATGGCCAGCGAAGTGAAGACCGATGTGCCCTTCGAAGTGGTGGTCAGCGAAGCCACTGGAAAACCGATGACCTATACCCTCGCGATCGTGGACGAGGGTTTGCTGGACCTAACGCGCTTCAAGACACCGGATCCGTGGAACCATTTCTATGCACGCGAAGCCTTGGGGGTGCGTACATGGGATCTGTATGATGATGTGATCGGAGCATTCGGCAAACAACTCACCCGCCTACTTGCCTTGGGTGGCAGTGATGATGGTGGCCCAGTTAAAGGAGCAAAGGCCAACCGCTTCAAACCCGTTGTGCGGTTTGTGGGGCCGTTCACTGTGACCAAAGGGAAAAAGGCGAAACACAGTTTCACGATCGCCAATTACGTGGGTAGTGTACGCGTGATGGTGGTGGCTGCAGATGGCGGAAAGGCCTACGGTAATGCGGAGAAAATAGTACCCGTTCGCAAACCACTGATGGTACTGGCGACCATGCCGCGCGTGCTGGCGCCAGGTGAACTTGTTGATCTGCCAGTTACCGTTTTCGCCATGGATGCAAAGGTGAAGGATGTGGTGGTGAAGCTGGAACCCAACGCGCTATTGATCCCCGAAGGTCCTGTACAACGCACCATCAAATTCAACAAGATCGGCGATCAAGTAGTGTACTTCAAAGTGCGCGTGAAGGAAGCCATCGGTGTGGCCAAGGTGAAGGTGAGCGTTTCCGGAGCCGGGGAGTCCGCAAGTGAAGCGATCGAGTTGCAAGTGCGCCAACCGAACCGACCCGCTACCGATGCCATGGAGATGGCATTGGAGCCTGGAAAGAAATGGAGCGGCACACCGGAAGCTTTGGGTGTTGCAGGAACCAACAGCGCCTACTTGGAGGTCAGCTCCATTCCCCCGGTAGACATGGGCAGACGGTTGAAATACCTGATCGATTATCCGCACGGCTGTTTGGAGCAGACAACCTCGAAGGCATTCCCACAATTGTATTTGGCTGCTGTCATGGAATTGCCTGATCGCACCATCCATGAAATGCGTGGCAACGTGGAAGCGGCATTGGGTCGCCTCTCTCAATTCCAACGTACCGATGGCAGCTTCAACTACTGGCCCGGCGGCGACCATTACGACAACTGGACCTCGATCTATGCGGGGCACTTCATGGTAGAGGCCGAACGACAAGGTTTCCATGCTCCGCCCGGAACGCGCGCGAGTTGGATCGCCTTCCAAAAACGCGCAGCCAAACAATGGAACCAAGAACGTGACGACAAGTGGACCCGTGCCGCGCACACGTTGACACAGGCATACCGCCTCTACGTTTTGGCGATCGCCGGTGCGCAGGACATGGCCTCCATGAACCGTTTGCGCGAAGAGAAGAACCTGGACGCAAGTAGCCGTTGGTCGCTCGCTTCCGCATACGCCTACATCGGGCGCAAGGATGTGGCCGAAGAACTGGTGAAGGGATATTCCACCTCCGTTGCGGCGTACACCGAATTGGGTTTCACCTATGGAAGTGACCTGCGCGATGAAGCCCTGATCGTCGATGCCTTGCTCAACATGGGCAACACCACCAAAGCCGCGCTAGTGGTGCAACAAATTGCCAAACACCTGAGCGCCGACGATTGGTACAGCACACAAAGCACCGCGTTCGGTTTGATGGCGGTGGCCCGCCTTGCGGAAAAGAACCCGCTCGGAAAAGGCATGAGCTATGCGCTTACCGCGAACGGGAAAACACAGGACCGGTTCAGCGAAAAAGCGATCGCACGCACAGACCTTCCCGCACCGGACGGAAAGGGAAAAGTGGCCGTGGACAACACGGGAAAGAACCTGCTTTATCTTCGTCTAGTCCGCACCGGAACACCGCTCGCAGGTCAGGAGAAAGCAGCGGAGAACGGCATGCGCATGAACATCAGTTACAAGCTCACCGATGGAACTCCAGTGGATCCAACGCGACTTACCCAAGGCACGGATTTCATGGCCGTGGTCACCATTACCCATCCGGGAATCTCGCGCTACTACCAGAACCTTGCGCTTACGCAGATCTTCCCGAGTGGCTGGGAGATCCGCAATGCGCGCATGGAGGGCACCGAACAGGTCGAGAACAATTCCTACTACACGTATCGTGACATCCGCGATGATCGTGTGCTCACGTATTTCGATCTGTGGCAAGGCAACACCGTTACGTACCGCATCATGCTCAATGCCAGCTACACCGGCCGCTACTACATGCCCGGCACTCATTGCGAAGCCATGTACGACAACACGATCAATGCAAGATCAGTTGGGCGCTGGGTTGAAGTGGTAAAGAGTGAAGGGTATGTATCCGAGGTGAAGTGATGACCTAAGTCAAGATCCTCACCCGTTTGAAACGCTTTCGCTGGATACTGTTCTTTTTGGTGTTCCTGATCGCATGGGCCAAATGGTCTCCTATGGATCCGCTTTTCCATGACCCTTTCAGCACCGTGCTGTTGGATCGGAACGGAGATCTGCTCGCGGCCAATGTTGCCCCAGATGGGCAATGGCGCATGCCACCGGGCGACACCGTTCCGCAGCGATTCATTACCTGTTTGCTCGAATTCGAGGACCGGAATTTCAATTCCCATTTGGGCATCCATATTCCATCATTGATCCGTGCCTTCAAGCAGAACCGCGAAGCAGGCCGTGTGGTAAGTGGGGGCAGCACGATCACCATGCAATTGGCACGCATGTCCGGTGGTCAGCGGTCGCGATCCATGTGGAACAAGGTGAAGGAAATGCTGCTGGCACTTCGACTGGAATTGAGGTATCCCAAACAAATGATCCTCTCGGAATACCTTGCCCATGCTCCTTTCGGCGGGAACGTGGTTGGTCTCGAAGCCGCATCATGGCGCTGGTTCGGCATGCGGCCACAGGACCTCGGCTGGGCCCAATGTGCTACGCTTGCGGTGTTGCCGAATGCGCCATCACAAATGCATCCGGGCAAGGGCAGGCAGGCACTGCGGGCCAAACGTGATCGTCTCTTGGATCGTCTGTTGGCCTCCGGAGATCTGGACTCGACCTCATGGTCCTTGGCGAAAGAAGAACTGCTGCCCGATGAACCCCATTCACTTCCACAGAAAGCCCAACACCTCTTGGGCACGTTGCAATTCCAAGGGCATGCTGGCCAACGCATCCGATCAACAGTGGATGATCGACTACAAGAACAGGTTGTGCGGATCACCGATCGCTTCGCTCCCATCCTGCGCGCCAACGAGGTACACAACGCGGCGCTGCTCGTTCTGGACGTGCCAACCGGCGAAGTGCTCGCTTACATCGGCAACCTTTCTGCAGCCGATGCGGACCACGCTGGCGCCGTGGACATCGTACAAGCAAGACGCAGTTCTGGCAGTTTGCTGAAACCGTTCCTCTACGCGGACATGCTCCAAAACGGTGAACGCATGCCGGATCAATTGGTGGCCGATCTGCCAACCCATTATGAAGGGTTCGCACCGCGCAATTTCGATGAACACTTCGATGGTGCAGTGCCCGCTTCTCAAGCCTTGTCCCGTTCGCTCAATGTGCCCGCCGTTCGGGCTTTGCATGAGCATGGCATTGAACGCACCTTGCGTCTGTTGCGCGCCATGGGCTTGCACCATGTGGATCGTTCAGCCGACAATTATGGGCTTTCACTTATCGTTGGCGGGGCCGAAAGCACCTTGTGGGAATTGACAGGTGCGTATGCCTCATTAGCCCGAACACTGTTGCCCGGTGACCCAAGGACTGCCGTACATGCACCCGTGGCCACGATGGACAATATGGCCCCATTGAACGAAAGCGCTCCTCCCCTGTCCCCTGCTTCCGTGTACCACACGATTCGTGCTTTGCAAACCTTGAACCGACCCGAGAGCGAGGCCGGTTGGCAACACTTCGAGAACAGCAAAGGCATTGCATGGAAAACAGGCACAAGCTTCGGACATCGCGATGCTTGGGCCATCGGAATAACGGACCACTATGCCGTGGGCGTGTGGACCGGCAATGCCGATGGCGCAGGAAGACCTGGACTTACCGGGACATTGGCGGCAGCCCCGATCCTCTTCTCCGTGTTCGATATCCTTCCGCAAGGACATGCCTTCGACCCACCGTACGATGCCATGGTGCGCATGCGCGTTTGCGCACGAAGCGGTTTCAGGGCCGGTCCCGATTGCGAACCTGTGGATAGCCTGTGGACGATAGCTGAAGCGGCACGCACCGCACCGTGTCCCTATCACCAACGCATTCTTGTGAATGCCTCGGAAGACCTGCGCGTGCTCCCGCACTGCTGCGGGACGGGCGACAACGGACACTTCGTGAACTGGTTCAGCCTGCCACCGGCCATGGAATACTTTTATGCCAAGTCGCATGTCGGGTACAAACCACTGCCGCCAGCGACCATTGGGTCGGATGATACGCCTATGGACATGATCTATCCCGAGAACGGGGCCCAGCTCTTCATCCCCTTCCAATTGGACGGCACCCATTCCAGCGTGGTACTTCAAGCCGCACACCGCCACGCGAACGCGCAGATCAATTGGGACATCGATGGCCAATACCTAGGCACGACCAACAGCGAACATACCCTTACCGTGGACCTTTCCAAAGGACCACACCGGTTAACTTTGACCGATCAACGCGGCAGAGCACTGCATTCACGTTTCAATGTGGAACGCGTGGAGAAGTGACCCGCGAGCGATCCACAAATTGAATGCGGACCATTTCAACTTTTCCACTCTTCGTTTGTCGCTGTACCTTCGGAATGATCATTTGTCTGGTTAGTTGGGTGGTCATTGGCAGCAGCGCCATTGCACAACCCGATACACTCTGGGTTCCTGATCAGGACGGAGTGGAACCGTATGCCGTTCATTATGCACCCGTCCGCATGGACCCGCAGTACAAGCGCATTGGGCATTTCGCATTCGATACCACCAAAGTGGCCGTGGAACTGGACTACAAACGGGGCCAACCTTCGGGTATCTACCGTGCGTTCTTTCCAGATGGCCGTCCGTTGATATTCGCCGTTTATGGTTTCGGTTCGCTGCACGGTGATTGGACAGAGTATGCGGAGGATGGTACCGTTACCCTGAAAGGCCAGTACCGGCAAGGGAAGCGCGACGGACCATGGGCGTTCCGGAAGGAAGGCATCATTGGACATTACAAGAAAGGCGAGAAGCACGGTAAATGGAAATACTTCGCAAATGGTAACCAGACCAGACAGGAGAAATTCCGGAAGGGCGCTTTGAAACGGACCCGGACTTTCGATCAGTAGATAGGCAGGTCAGGGCTCCAAGATCCATCCATGTAGGTCCCGGCTCTTTGATGTCCGGTCGTTGACGTTCGTAATTTCCAAGGATCCCATTCACAACCTTTTGCGAACTTTCCCACCTTGTAAAGCAACCCGGCACGCTATTCGTGCGTTCCATTGCAGTATGCCCATGAAGATCCCTTCGACCGCTCTTGTCCTTTTTCTATCCATTGCCTTGTCCACTGTTTCTGGTCGTTCTTCGGCCCAACAGTTCGATGACCCTGCTACCACAGGCAAGATCGGTTCGTTGTTGTACCATATCGATCGCATGTATGTGGATGATGTGGACAAGCAGAAATTGGTGGATGCCGCGATCGTTCGCATGTTGGAGGAATTGGATCCGCATTCTATCTACATTCCTAAAGAGGATCTTGAGGAAGTGAACGAACCATTGAAAGGGAACTTCGAAGGGGTCGGCATCCAGTTCAACATCGTAAAGGACACCATCTACGTGGTGGATGCCATTGCCGGTGGACCTTCCGAACGGCTCGGGATCCGCGCAGGTGATCGGATCATCGGGATCGACAAAGAGAACGTAGCGGGCGTGGGCTTCAAGAACAATGACGTGATGACACGCCTGCGCGGCAAAAAGGGCACCAAGGTGGATGTGGCCATCCTGCGCCGCGGTGAAGAGTATCCGCTCGATTTCACCATCATGCGCGACAAGATCCCCATCTTCAGTGTGGAGGCCTCCTATATGGCCGAGCCTGGTGTGGGCTACATCAAGGTGAGCCGATTCAGTGCCACCACGATGAAGGAATTCCGTGAGAAGTTGGTGGAGCTGAAGGACAAGGGCATGAAGGACCTGATCCTTGACCTGCAAGGCAACGGAGGTGGTTATTTGCGAACCGCAATAGATATGGCCGATGAATTCCTCGGCGATCGAAAACTGGTGGTTTATACGGAAGGCCGTACCTCACCACGCGACGATACGTATGCTACCAAGGAGGGACTGTTCGAGAAGGGTCGATTGGTCGTGTTAGTGGATGAGGGTAGCGCGAGTGCCAGCGAGATCGTGAGCGGTGCCATACAAGACTGGGACCGAGGTTTGATCGTTGGCCGCCGCAGCTTTGGAAAGGGCCTGGTACAACGACCCGTGATGCTATCGGATGGTTCTGCCGTGCGGCTGACCGTCTCACGCTATTATACACCCTCCGGTCGCTCGATCCAGAAATCCTACGAGGATGGGCTGGAAGCTTACCAACAAGAAAAGATCGATCGTCTCGCGAAAGGTGAACTCACTTTTGCCGACAGTATCCATAACGCTGATACCGTCAAGTTCTTCACCATGAACAAGCGGATCGTGTATGGCGGAGGCGGGATCATGCCCGATGTGTTCGTACCTATCGACACTACACTTAGTTCGAACTATTTCGGCCAGCTCGTTCGCAAAGGGATACTCAACACCTTCGCATTGGCCCAAGTGGATGAACAGCGCAGTAAGCTGCTGGCGGCGTACTCGGGACCGGAAGCTTTCCGCAAGCAATTCACGGTCGAAGCCACTTTGATCTCCAAACTTGTGACATACGCCGGAAAAGAGGGCATTGAGGGTGATGCGGACGGCTTGGCAAGGTCGAAAGAACTCATTTCCTTGCGACTGAAAGCACTGATCGCCAGGGACCTGTGGGATACTTCCGCATACTGGGAAGTGATCAACGCGGATAATCCGGTCGACCGCAGCTTCCAAAAGGCCTTAGAAGCCCTGACCGATGGCTCGTTCCAACGATTCGGGATGGTGAAGTGAAGCGGAAGTCGTTTACGGTTCACCTCGCTCATGGGCGTTGATGTCGGCCACTTTTGTCCAACCCTGAAGAACCTCAACCTTCAACCTGTTGCATCCCTGTTAATGCTCTGTTAATGGGTATCGGGTGAATGCATGGATCATCTAAATTCGCACTCTCAAATAACACCCTCGAAACACTTCGTACCAGAATGAAAGACAAAGTACAGATCGGCCTGCTCAGTGTGATCGCGATCGCCCTTGTTGCATTGGCGTACCACCAGTTCAGCGGTGGTAGCGCGAGTGATGCCAGCAGTGTAGTGGCCTCGAACTCCATTGCTGCGAACGTTGACCCCAGCAACCCGAAAACACTCTCGGACAAGCCCTTCGACCCTATGGCAACAACAGCCGAGCCGGTGGACAATACCCCTAAGACCACGGTCAACTTCAAGGAGTATGAGCACGATTTCGGGAATATCAAACAAGATTCCGAGAACAAGAAGATCTTCACATTCACCAATACCGGTAAGGAACCGATGATCATTGAGACCGCCAATGGTTCCTGCGGTTGCACCGTGCCCAACTACCCAAAGGCGCCGATCCCTCCAGGTGGTACCGGCGAGATCGAAGTGGTGTACAAGCCCGGCAAACAGGAGAATGCTCAGACCAAGACCGTTACCGTGATCGCCAATACGGAACCGAAGGAAACTACGCTACGGATCAAAGCGAACGTGGAAAAAGTGCCTGGAGCGGACGGAGCGAAAGCCGAGTGATCAATCCTAGGTCCTAACCGACTTGGAGTTCTTTGAAGGACCGCTCAATTGGGCGGTCCTTCTGCATTTGGTAATAGGTCTTCGAGCTTGGAACGCATTGAATTCCACCCTTCCTACCCGATGATCCTATCGATCGCCGCCGCCAGCTTGCGGTCCTTGTCGGTCACTGTGTTGCCCGCATCGTGGGTGGACAGCTTGATCTCTACCGTATTGTAGACATTGGTCCACTCGGGGTGATGGTCCATTTTCTCCGCCGCCAAGGCTACGCGCGACATGAACGCAAAGGCCTCGCTGAAGTTCTTGAACTTGAATTCGCGGCACAGTTTGTTGTCCTTTTCCTGCCAAGCGCTCATCGGTGTATGGGGAGTTGAATGGTGGTAGGGGAATTATCGTGGACCAAGTTCATTTCCTGGATCAAGTGCTTTGCCCCTGCATATTTGTCCACGAGAAAGAGCACGTACCGAATGTCCACACTGATGTTGCGGCATTTCTTCGGATCGAACTGGATGTCGCTCATGGTGCTTTCCCAACTTCGATCGAAATTGAGACCGATCAGCTCTCCCTTGCCATTCAGTACAGGGCTTCCGCTGTTGCCTCCCGTTGTGTGCAGGCTGCTGGTGAAACAGACCGGCATGGTCCCGTTCACCCCGTACTCACCATAATCCTTCGCGTTGTACAGATCGATGAGGCGTTGCGGCAGGTCGAATTCCGCATCGCCGGGAATGTACTTCGCGATCGCACCGGCCAATGTTGTTTGCGCGGTATACTCCACCGCATCGCGTGGTTCGCTGCCTTCCACCTTTCCGTAGGACAGCCGAAGTGTGCTGTTCGCATCGGGCCAGTAGGTCTTCTCCGGGAGCAGTTCCATCATCCCTTTCACGTAGGTGCGCATGGCGGGTTCGATCCGGTCGCCAAGAGCCGCGTGTTGTGGACGAACTTTGACCAAGAAGTTGTCGAACAGATCACGTGATACCTTGTACAGTGGGTCGACGGCCAATTTCTTCGCGTTCTTCGGCTTGGCCAAAAGTTGGTTCAGTTTCGATCGGTCCACGAATACACTTCGGGCGTAAAGGTCATCCACCCATGCATCGCCATTGCCTTTGAACTTGTTGTCGATCTCTTTCAAAAAGGCAGGAGCCAATTCCACTGGAACGTGTTTGCGGTAGATAGGCAACAAGGCCTTGAAGATCCTTTTGTCCACTTCCACATCATAGTCCTTGAAATAGCCTTCGCTTGCCTTCGATCGTTCATCCACCGCCTCCTTCAGCTTTCCTTCAGTTCCCAACTTCTTGTGGCCTTCAGCCAATGCCTTGAAACTGTCGGCATAGCGAAACACCTGCGGACCGTTGTAGGCCATTTCCACAAAAAGGTCGCGGGCTTGTGCGTATGGAGCATACTCAGCGTACAGCTTTTCAAGTTCGGGCAGCACGTTCGTGTATTCTGTCTTCCCCGCCTTTGTTGCTGCCACTTGGTATTCCTGCTCATAGACCCGCTTGTTGTCCAAGGTGCGTAATTCCTTCAGTCCACGTAGTTCACCTTGCCATTTCTTCCAAGCGTTGCTGATGCCCGCTTGCTTGTCGGCGTACTGCAGTCGGGTCTTGTCACTGCTACGCATCGCCGCATCGATCACGTTCAAACTGGCCGTTCGCATCTCAATACGCATGGGATCGCTGGTATTGATCACGTAGTCCACTGCATACGAGGTCAAATACCTCTGGGTGTTGCCTGGAAATCCGAAGATCATTGCGAAGTCGCCCTCCTTGACTCCGTCCATACTTATAGGCAGCACATGTCGCGGTTTGTACGGCACATTCCCATCCGCAACTTCAGCTGGTTTGTTGTCCGTGCCCGCGTAGATCCGGAAGATGCTGAAATCGGCGTTGTGCCGTGGCCAGATCCAATTGTCCGTATCGCCGCCGAACTTTCCAATGGAACTGGGCGGAGCCCCTACCAAACGCACATCGCGGAAAGTCTCGGTAACGATCAAGTAGTAACTGTTCCCGTAGTTGAACGGTCGCACCACAGCGCCATAATGGGTGCCCGCCACCGCTTCGTCCGTCAGTACTGTAGCCAATTTGCCAATGGCATCGCGCCTGTCCGATTCCGAAAGGCCTACCGCCAACAGCGGAAGGATGCGGTCCGTAACATCCTCCATACGCACTACGAAAGTGGCGGTGAGACCGGCATTGTGGAGCTCAGCTTGCCTGTCGGCCGCCCAATAACCGTGCTTCAGGTAGTCGTGCTCCAAGGTACTATGGTCAGTGATGGCGCTAAAACCGCAGTGATGGTTCGTAAGGATCAGGCCATCACCGCTGATCACCTCTGCCGTACACCCCCCACCGAACAACACGATCGCGTCCTTGATGCTACCACGGTTCACGCTGTAGATATCCTCTGCGCTGAGCTTGAGACCGGCACTCTGCATATCACCTTCAATGCTTTTGAGCACCGTGGGCAGCCACATGCCTTCATGGGCAAGGACAAGAGTGGAACATAGGACGAGGAGACAACTTACGACCTGACGCATCTGGCTTGGCTTTATGGGAATGCTGATATCAAAGGCCCAAAATAGCCTACTGGATCGAATAGGATCGCTACGGGACTTGTTGTTCCCGATCTTCAATTCCTGTGCTCCGGTCCTTTTCCACCACTTCGGCAATGAATATCGCCAAGGCTACGATCAAGATCAACACAAGGAACGACTTCGGATCCTTGTACAACGGTTTCTTGTGCAGCAGGAGCTTGGCCCTTTGGTAGTTGTACAGCAGCTTCTTGGGGTCACGGTACTTCGTGATCTCGGCATCGGTCAATTCCTTCCTACCCTCCTTTGATATTTGATATCGGTGCTTCATCCGCGTGTTGTCATCATGCTGCGCAACAGGCCCAATACACGGTGTGTGCGCATTTTCGCCGCGTCTTCACCGATCTCGAGGACCACACCCATTTCTGCGAAGCTAAGTCCGTCCATGAACCGCAATTCGATCAATCTTGCCTTACTTGAAGGAAGGCGACCCAAGGCCCAGGCCAGTTTTTGCATGCGCTCATCCTCGATGTCAGCACCCATCTCTTCGCCCAAGCCACGGACCTCTGCAAAGCTCATTTCGATCACTACCTCCTTCCGTTTGCGCCAGTGCATGCGTAATTCGTTCAATGCAATGCGATAGAGCCAGGCACGAAATGGGGTTCCGCGGTCCTCATAGCGAGGCAGGGCCGATAAAGCCTTCAGAAAGGTCTCTTGGGATAGGTCCGCAGCCAACTCCATCCGTTGCACCCGGCGGTGAACGAAACGGAACACATCGGCATGATACCGCTCGTATAGCGGTGTGAAACGGCGTGGATCGGCCTTTGCGGCTTGGATCTCGGCCGTTTCGTGGGTGGGGACCTGTACTGCGCTCACATCCATTGAATGCGTATCGGCGAAAAGGTAACGATCACTTGCTCGTGCATGACACCGACTTGGTCGAAACCTATTGTCCGTACATCCGTTCAAGCCCCTGACCCAATGTGGAACTGGACACTCCACGCAACAATCCAAACGATGCCCACGACTCTACGGCGATCGATACTTCTTCTGCTTACGGTCCTTTGCTGGTCCGCTCACCCCCTTGATGCCCAGAACTACATTTGGAATTGGGGAAGAGGCTTGGCGAGCACTTCAAACGAAGAGGTGACCGGTGTGGCCACCTTCAGTTCGTCCGGCGCTATTTACAGCTGCGGTTACACCGAAGGCGACGAATTGATCACCGGAACACAGGGTAACGTTCTCGGAAGCCGGGACGCATTCCTGATCAAGCTGAACGGAAATGGTGTAAGAGAATGGGCTTTTACCCCAAGTGGTACTGGAGAGAGCCATGCCAACGGAATAGCCTTGGATGCCGCGGGGAACATTTACGTGACCGGATGGTTCAAAGGAACGATCGACCTGCATGGTATGTCAGGGCTTGGCTCTGGGATCGTGATCAGTTCCGGGAACGAGGACTGGTTCATTGCTTCATACACTCCAGCTGGCGCATTGCGCTGGCGTGCCAAACTGGGGGGAAGCGGAACGGATCTTCCTACTGGAATTTCCGTCAACCTCGACCGGGCCGTCGTATTCGGGTCGATCAGAGGACAGATAACCACAACCTTCGGTGCTGTGGCATCAGCGTTACCGACCGGAAAGAACAACCTGGTGGCAGCGGCCTTTGGTTTGACCGGTACCGGACAATGGCTCATTTCCGGCGGAAGCGGGGATGACGAATTGCCATTGGCGATGACCACGGACGACGATCGGGTCTATGTCGCATTCCGAGCCAAGAACGCGCAGTTCAGATGGTATGGACCGACGGGAACGGTACTGACGACACACACGAATACGACCCAAAAACAGATTAGGATCTCGTCATTCTCGAGTTCTGCCGCGCACCAATGGACCACATCCCTGGCCGAATCCGACGATGGAAGCTATGGAATGAGTGCTTTGAGCGCCGGTTGCGATGCGCTTTACATAACCGGGATCACACACGACCCTTGCACGTTCCCTGGGGTTGGCACGGTTACCACCGGCACACATGATTTCCTATATCTGGGCCGGATCAATACAGCGAACGGACAGTTCCAATGGGTCACAACAGGTACTTCCACTGGTTCTCACCATACCACTGGTGGCACGGGTGTAGCCATCGGAAAAGGTGGAGCCGTTCACCTTACAGGAAACTTCAAGGAGGACATCACCATTGGGAGCACTACCCTGACGTCAGCTACAGGAAAGGTCCAACCATTTGTTGCCAGTTTTCGACCGACGGGGTTATTGGTTTCCGGCGAAGCCTTGATCAGCTCGAACGATGCGGCGGGCAGAGCCATTGATGCGGATGCCCAAGGCAACTTCATTCTTGGCGGGACATTCGAGACCGATATTGCCTGCGGTTCGACATCACTTACCGGCTCATCGGGTGAGAACGGATTTCTCTTCAAGGGACAGATCTCCAGTGTTGGCGGCAACGATGCCTCCTCCTGGTCCCCACCGGCACCCATGTGTTCCAACGGGCCGACATTCGATCTCAGTTCATTGCTCACGCCAGCCGCATCCGGTGGCGCAACTTCGCTGATAAACAGTAACAACGTTGCAAACCCGGGCAGTGCCCTTGGCTTCGTCCTAGGGTTCTATGCGAATTTCAACTCCTCTGGAGGCTACGTTACCGTGGATCTTGGAACAACAGTACCAGCGGGCTCCAATATCGGCGTCCTGTGGAGATCACAAGGGGGTAGCGCCGTTGCACAGGTATCCTCAGGCACAACATCCAACTCACCCACGAATGCGAACGGGACGGTCACGACCAGCTCGGCGACCGCGGTCTATAGCAACGTAATACTCTCGTCTCCGGCTCGCTACGTGCGGATCACACGCCCCTCAACAGGGAGCGTAGGGTTCGATGTGGACGGGGTCTTTTACGCTTATGGTAATGACATGTCCGGGACCTGGTCAGGTGCTGGGGTGTCCGGATCCACGTTCAACCCTGCGGGGCTATCCGGCCCGATCAATGTGACGTATACGGTCGGTAGCGGTGCGTGCATCAGCGGGACGACGAATGTTATTCAAATCACTGCAGCACCGAACGCTGGTGTGAATGGAACACTTTCAATCTGTAGCGGCTCCCCGCCAGTCGCGCTCTTCGGTCAACTTGGCGGCAGCCCACAGGCGGGTGGCTCATGGTCCGGCCCTAGTCCAGTGGTCGGAGGTATGTACGATCCGTCGACCATGCTGCCCGGCAACTACAACTACAGTGTAGCGCCTACCGGTATTTGCACGGGTAGTGCATCAGCAAGCGCCACCGTAACGGTCGGTGCAACCCCCAGTGGCGGCACCTTCACTGGTGCTGGAGCGGTTTGCCCCTCCCCTGCCTCCGGGACACTGTCGATCAGCGGGTACAGTGGAAGTATTGTTCGCTGGGGAGTTTCCACGGATGGCGGAGGTTCATGGAGCCAAGCCGGCACTAATTCCACTAGCATTACTTGGACCAACCTGAGCGGGCCAACACTATACCGTGTCGAACTGAGCCAGTCGGGGTGCGGGACGGGATTCAGCCCTACCGTGACCCTGACACCGCAGGACAATATCGCACCAACGCTCAGTTGTCCCGCTTCGGAACCGGTAGAAACAGCATATTCCAATGCATCCTGTCAAATACGAGTGCCATCATTCTTGTCGTACTACACGGCGTCCGACAATTGCACATCGACACCGCTATTGACCCAAACCCCAGCGGCAGGGTCCATGATCCCCATGACGGATGCTACCACAATTACGATCAGCGCCGTCGATGCATCCGGGATCACATCGACCACCTGCACGGCTACATTGCTCGGCTTGGACACGATCCAACCGATGTTCACTTGTCCGGCGGATATTGATCTCAACGTTGGAGCAGGTGCATGTAGCACAAACCACGCGGTGGTACCGATCGCATACACGGATAATTGTTGGGGTAGTGGCACAGCAGAAAAGACCTACATCATATCGGGGTCCGAGGTGATCACACCCATGGGGACATTCGACCCCACGGCTTGGACCGAGATCACCACAAGCCTCAACAGGTCTTTGACGGCGGGTAGGCACACTGTTGCATTCGTCCATGAGAATGGTGTGGAGGATATCGCTCTATGTTCGTATACGGTAACAGTTCTCGACGATCAGCCTCCTGTTATCAGTGGTTGCCCCTCTGATATCACGGTCACCGCAGATGGGTCTTGTACCGCCACGATAACATGGGTGGAACCTACCGTCAGTGACAACTGTGGAAGTTTCATGCCGGTCCAGACGGATGGTCCTTCCAGTGGAGGTGTATTCCCTATTGGAAGTACAGTAGTCCGCTATGAAGCAACGGACGGGACGAACACCGTGAATTGCGCCTTCACAGTTACGGTGGATCTTCCACCGCCGCCAACGATCACAGCTGGTGGCCCAACCACCTTCTGTGCTGGAGGCAGCGTCGTGCTCACCAGCAGCAGTGCCACTGGAAACGTTTGGAGCAATGGTGAAACCACCCAGAGCATTTCCGTTACCTCAGGTGGAACGTACTCGGTAACTGTAACGCACCCAGGGGGCTGTAGTAGCACTAGCGCGAACCTGTTGGTAACGGTCGATGGTTTACCGGCTATACCAACGATAAGTGGCCCTTCCAGCCTTTGTGCAGGAGCAAGCATCACCTTGAGCAGTAGCAGCGCAACGGGTAATATGTGGAGCAATGGTGCAAACACCCAAAGCATAACAGTAACCATTGCCGGGACCTATTCGGTTTCGGTAACGAACGGTGCGGGCTGCAGCGCCAGCAGCGCGAATAAGGTGGTGACTACTGACGTGTCACCAGCAACTCCTTCCGTCAGCGGTCCTTCCAGCCTATGCGCAGGATCCAGCATCATTTTGACCAGCAGCAGTGCCACTGGTAATGTATGGAGCCCCGATGGTCAGACAACACAAAGCATCACGATAACCGCAGCGGGAATATACTCTGTCACCGTTACGAACGGAGCCAATTGCAGTGCGACCAGTGCACAAAAGGTCATCTCCCAAACACCGCTCCCTCAAGCCCCTAATACCGGAACATATCCGGCGCAATGCCCCACTGGGCCAGATCTCGCACTGAACGGCACCCCATCCGCAGGCGTATGGTCCGGAACAGGAGTTTCCGGAAGTATGTTCGACCCTAGCGTTGGCAGTCAAATGCTGACATATACTGTCTCCTCCGTGGGCTGCTCCAATAGCTCCACAGTAATAATCGTCGTTGGCACGTGTGATTGTGCGGGGGTCGTTAATGGGACAGGATCCATTGACAACTGCGGAACATGCGTCGGTGGAACAACCGGCAACGTCGCTTGCACACAGGACTGTGCTGGCGTGTTCGGCGGAACTGCCGTTCTGGACAACTGCGGCAACTGCGTCGGTGGAACAACAGGTAACGTCGCTTGCACACAGGACTGTGCTGGCGTGTTCGGCGGAACAGCCGTTCTGGACAACTGCGCAACATGCGTCGGTGGAACAACAGGTAACGTCGCTTGCACACAAGACTGTGCAGGTGTGTTCGGCGGAACTGCCGTACTGGACAACTGCGCAACCTGCGTCGGTGGAACTACCGGTAACGTGGCTTGCACACAAGATTGCGCTGGCGTGTTCGGAGGAACAGCCGTGCTCGACAACTGCGGAACATGCGTGGGTGGAACAACAGGTAACGTCGCTTGCACACAAGACTGTGCTGGCGTGTTCGGCGGAACAGCCGTTCTGGACAACTGCGGAACATGCGTGGGTGGAACAACCGGTAACGTCGCTTGCACTCAAGACTGTGCAGGTGTGTTCGGCGGAACAGCCGTTCTCGACAACTGCGGAACCTGCGTAGGTGGAACTACCGGTAACGTGGCCTGCACACAAGATTGCGCTGGCGTGTTCGGCGGAACAGCCGTGCTCGACAACTGCGGAACATGCGTCGGTGGAACAACCGGTAACGTCGCTTGCACACAGGACTGTGCAGGTGTGTTCGGCGGAACTGCCGTTCTGGACAACTGCGGAACATGCGTGGGTGGAACTACCGGTAACGTCGCCTGCACACAGGACTGTCAGGTGTGTTCGGAGGAGAGCCGTTCTGGACAACTGCGGAACCTGCGTCGGTGGAACAACCGGTAACGTCGCCTGCACACAGGACTGTGCTGGCGTGTTCGGCGGAACTGCCGTCCTCGACAACTGCGGAACCTGCGTTGGCGGAACAACCGGCAACGTCGCTTGCACCCAGGACTGCGCTGGTGTCTTCGGCGGTAGCGCCGTGCTCGACAACTGCGGAACCTGCGTTGGTGGAACCACCGGCAACGTAGCTTGCACCCAGGACTGCGCTGGTGTCTTCGGCGGAACTGCCGTTCTGGACAACTGCGGAACATGCGTCGGTGGAACTACCGGTAACGTCGCTTGCACACAAGATTGCGCTGGCGTGTTCGGCGGAACAGCCTTCCTCGACAACTGCGCAACCTGCGTTGGTGGAACTACCGGTAACGTCGCTTGTACACAAGATTGCGCTGGCGTGTTCGGAGGAACAGCCGTGCTCGACAACTGCGGAACATGCGTGGGTGGAACAACAGGTAACATCGCTTGCACTCAAGACTGTGCTGGCGTGTTCGGCGGAACAGCCGTTCTGGACAACTGCGCAACATGCGTCGGTGGAACAACAGGTAACATCGCCTGCACTCAAGACTGTGCTGGCGTGTTCGGCGGAACAGCCGTGCTCGACAACTGCGGAACCTGCGTTGGTGGTACAACCGGCAACGTAGCCTGCACCCAGGACTGTGCTGGTGTCTTCGGCGGTAGCGCCGTCCTCGACAACTGCGGAACCTGCGTTGGCGGTACTACCGGCAACGTGGCTTGCACACAGGACTGCGCTGGCGTGTTCGGCGGAACAGCCGTCCTGGACAACTGCGGAACATGCGTGGGTGGAACTACCGGTAACGTCGCCTGCACCAGGACTGCGCTGGTGTGTTCGGCGGAACAGCTGTTCTCGACAACTGCGGCACCTGCGTGGGCGGAACCACCGGTAACATCGCCTGCACTCAGGATTGCGCTGGCGTCTTCGGCGGTAGCGCCGTCCTGGACAACTGCGGAACCTGCGTCGGTGGAACAACCGGTAACGTCGCCTGCACACAAGATTGCGCTGGCGTGTTCGGAGGAACAGCCGTGCTCGACAACTGCGGCACCTGCGTCGGTGGAACAACCGGTAACGTCGCTTGCACACAAGATTGCAACGGTGTGTTCGGAGGAACAGCCGTGCTCGACAACTGCGGCAACTGCGTCGGTGGAACAACAGGTAACGTCGCTTGCACTCAGGACTGTGCTGGCGTGTTCGGAGGAACAGCCGTTCTGGACAACTGTGGAACATGCGTGGGTGGAACAACCGGTAACGTTGCCTGCACACAAGACTGCGCTGGCGTGTTCGGCGGAACAGCCGTGCTCGACAACTGCGGAACATGCGTGGGTGGAACAACAGGTAACATCGCTTGCACACAGGACTGTGCTGGCGTGTTCGGAGGAACAGCCGTTCTGGACAACTGCGGAACATGCGTGGGTGGAACAACCGGTAACGTCGCTTGCACTCAAGACTGTGCAGGTGTGTTCGGCGGAACAGCCGTGCTCGACAACTGCGGCACCTGCGTCGGTGGAACAACCGGTAACGTCGCCTGCACACAAGACTGCGCTGGCGTGTTCGGCGGAACTGCCGTTCTGGACAACTGCGCAACATGCGTCGGTGGAACAACCGGTAACGTCGCCTGCACACAAGACTGCGCTGGCGTGTTCGGCGGAACAGCCGTGCTCGACAACTGCGGCACCTGCGTCGGTGGAACAACCGGTAACGTCGCTTGCACACAAGATTGCGCTGGCGTGTTCGGCGGAACTGCCGTTCTGGACAACTGCGGCAACTGCGTCGGTGGAACAACAGGTAACGTCGCTTGCACACAAGACTGTGCAGGTGTGTTCGGCGGAACTGCCGTTCTGGACAACTGCGGAACATGCGTCGGTGGAACAACAGGTAACGTTGCCTGCACACAAGACTGTGCAGGTGTGTTCGGCGGAACAGCCGTGCTCGACAACTGCGGCACCTGCGTGGGTGGAACTACCGGTAACGTCGCCTGCACACAAGACTGTGCTGGCGTGTTCGGCGGAACTGCCGTTCTGGACAACTGCGGAACATGCGTGGGTGGAACTACCGGTAACATCGCCTGCACTCAAGACTGTGCTGGCGTGTTCGGCGGAACAGCCGTTCTGGACAACTGCGCAACATGCGTCGGTGGAACAACAGGTAACGTCGCCTGCACGCAAGACTGTGCTGGCGTGTTCGGAGGAACAGCCGTTCTGGACAACTGCGGACCATGCGTGGGTGCAACAACCGGTAACGTTGCCTGCACACAAGACTGCGCTGGCGTGTTCGGCGGAACAGCCGTGCTCGACAACTGCGGAACATG
>JADKFY010000022.1 GCA_016717305.1 Flavobacteriales bacterium | reverse complement strand
ACCGAACCCGTCATCAAGACTTCCATCCGTGTTCAACCGAACGATACCTCTCTGCAGTACACCATTAAATGATGAAAATTCGCCCCCTACCATCACCTTGTCGTCCGATCCCACTGTAATACAACGGACGGTCCATTGGGCCCCAGTTCCTAAGCCGCTTCCTGTATCCAAGCTTCCATTGGAATTCAATCGTGCTATGCAACTCTGGGGAATTCCGTTGTAGGCCGTGAACGTGCCTCCAATGAAAATATGACCATCCGACTGGACCGCCAGGGCATAGATGTCGCTGCTAGGCCCAGTTCCAGGATCGAAACCGGTGTCCAATGACCCGTCGGCGTTCAATCGTGCGATGTTCTTTCGCGCAAGACCATTGTACCCGTCGAACTCACCGGCGATAACGATCTTTCCATCGGACTGGAGAGACATTTCCATAACACCGTATTCATGTAGGGCGTAATTCCCGGACGGGGTCCATGCCACACCCGAGCCGGGGTTGAATCCGGTATCCAAGGACCCATCGGCATTCAATCGGGCGACGCCGTTGCGTGAAACACCATTGCAGGTGGTAAAAAGACCACCTATCAGGATCTTACCATCTGGCTGCACGACAACACACCGAGCGTTGGCGTTCAAACCGAGCCCAGTGTCATCTGGATTGAACGTTGGATCGTTCGAACCATCCTGCGCGTGCAAGCCGAATGCGCACCAGGCCAAAATGGTCAGTGTGAAAGAGCGTAAGGATCCCATTTTGGCCCAAGTACTTGGTTTATGCAAATTAGACGCTGCTCCGTGAGCGTGGTTGCTTCAGCGAAAGTCGATTTGAACGGACGATTCCCCTCAGATCACCCCATCCCGCATCACCAGCCTCCGGTCCGCCATCTCCGCCAATTCCTCGTTGTGCGTAACGATCACAAAAGTTTGCCCGAGTTCCTTCCGCAGATCGAAGAACAGTTGATGCAATTCTTTGGCGTGTGCGCTATCGAGGTTGCCGGACGGTTCATCGGCCAACACCACGCTGGGATTGTTGAAGAGCGCTCGCGCCACGGCCACACGTTGTTGTTCACCACCGCTTAGCTGGCTGGGCTTGTGTTGCGCACGAGGGGAAATGTTCAGTCGTTCCAATAGCTGCACGGCGCGCGGCTCGCATTCCTTCATGCTCTTACCAGCGATCAGTCCCGGCATCATGACGTTCTCGATCGCAGAGAATTCGGGAAGCAAGTGGTGGAATTGGAACACGAAACCAATGTGTTTGTTGCGGAAGGCGCTCAAGGCCTTGGTGCCGAGCTTGCTCACCTCTTCACCGTTGATCGCCAAGGTGCCGGCATCGCCGCGTTCCAAGGTGCCCAGGATCTGGAGCAGGGTGGTCTTGCCCGCACCACTGGCCCCGACAATGCTCACCACCTCGCCTTTCTGCACGTGCAGGTCAACACCCTTCAGCACAGCTAGATCACCGTATTTCTTGTGTATGCCGTTGGCGCGGATCATGTGGCGAATGTAGCGGGTTGGTCTTGGTTGTTAGGAACGCTTGGGTAAAGATGCAAATAGAGTCCATGCAGGCACAAAATGGCTTCAACATCTAATCAGCGTTGATCATAAAAACCCACGTCTTGTCATTGCGAACAAAGTGAAGCAAAGCGTTCAACTTCCATCACGCTTTTCTTCAACGCGCTCCAAGGCCATCATCCGCATATCATCCGCAGCCGGGCGCTCGAACACCACCACTTTGAAATATTTGGTACTGGCGAGCAAGTGGTCGAAGATATCGGCCATGATCACTTCATACGCTTCCCACTGGGTGGTCTTGGTGAAGCAATATATTTCAATAGGCAGGCCGAATTCATTGGGCGGTTGTTGGCGCACCATGCGCGTCATATCGCTGTGGATCTGCGGATGATCAGCGAGATAGAGATCCACATACTTGCGGAAGAGGCCCACGTTTGTGAGGTTTCGTCCGTTCACCTTTATGCTATTGTCCACCGCATGTTCCGCGTTATAGACCTTCAGCATTTCCCGCATCTCTTCGATGTACGGTTTCAACAGTTGCACGCGTTCCAGTTCCGTTATCTCCGCTTCATCCAAGTAGCGAATGCTGTTGATCTTGATCAGGATGCTGCGTTTGATCCGCCTTCCACCACTCTGCTTCATGCCGCGCCAATTCTGGAAACTGTCGGCGATCAAGGCGTAGGTGGGGATCGTGGTGATGGTCATGTCCCAGTTCGTCACCTTCACGGTCGTGAGGTTGATCTCGGTCACATCACCATCCGCCCCGAATTTGGGCATGGTGATCCAATCGCCCAAGCGAACAATGTCGTTCGTGCTGATCTGGATGCTGGCCACGAATCCGAGGATGGTATCCTTGAAGATCAAGAGAAGCACTGCCGAGGCCGCGCCCATGGCCGTGAGGAACGTGAGCACAGAGCGACCGGTGAGCTGTGAGAAGATCAGGATGGCGGCAATGATGTAAAGCGCAAGCGATGCGATCTGCACGTAGCTGTCCAAAGGCTTGTCCCGGTAATGCGGCATATCCTTCAATGCATCGCGACCAGCTTTGAAAACGGCCCTTGCAATACGAACGAAGAGGATGACAAAGAATACGGTGAATATCCGGTGCGTAATGGGGATCAAGACCGGCAACTCACTAAAGAGCACGGGGGTGATCTGGTACGCGATGGTCAGCGGAATGATCCGGGCCACATAGCGGGGTACTCTGTTCAACACTACCAGGTCATCGAACCGGGTATCTGTACGGTGGCTCAAACGCAGGAACGTGGTGGTCAAGAACCAGTTCAACAGCTTGGAGAGCAGGGCCATGGCGAGGAAAAGCACAAGGCCGCCCAGCAACGGGATCATCCACGCGGAATCCTCCGGTGCAAATCCCTTCAACGCAAGCCAATGCTCCAATTGTCCATTCAGTGTCTCGTAATAGCGCGAACCTTTGGTCATATGGCCGCAAAGCTAGAGCGCATCTCAAAATAATCCTTCGGGCTGCGAATGTGTCTATCAGGCCCCTGCTTCGTTGCAAAAGTCTCACATAGCCAACGCTATGCTCGACTTTGGCGCCTCGCATGGTCACGAGATCCATCATTCTCGCTTCCAAAAACTATTTTGAGATGCGCTCTATGAATGTGGTGTTGGCGGGATCTACAGGGTTGGAAGTGGGTCGCAGAGTTCTCGCCGGGGTCGATCACCCATTTGTTGAAAAGGTCATGGACCCGAAAAAGCACGAGGCAGTACATTCGCACCGCCCGTTTAGAGGCAACACACAACCAAGCCTATTCCTTCGCATGAACCTCCACGAATATCAAGGCAAGCAGATCCTTTCACAATATGGCGTCCGTGTACAACGCGGACTGGTGGCCTACAATGCCGATGAGGCCGTAGATATGGCCAAGCGGCTCGCTTCGGAAACCGGCACCAAGTGGTGGGTGGTAAAGGCGCAGATCCATGCCGGAGGTCGCGGCAAGGGTGGTGGAGTGAAGTTGGCGAAGAATTTGGACGAGGTGCGCGAGAAGTCGAACGACATCATCGGTATGATGTTGAAGACGCCACAAACCCCGCCGCAAGGCAAGAAGGTGAGCAAGGTGCTGATCACCGAGGACATGTATTATCCGGGTCCCAGCGAGACCAAAGAGTACTACATGAGCGTGTTGCTCGATCGAGGTACTTCAAGGAACGTGATCGTGTACAGCACCGAAGGCGGCATGGACATCGAGGAGGTGGCCGCGCATACGCCGGAGAAGATCCTGAAGGAATACGTTGATCCACGTGTGGGTCTTCGCCCATTCCAGTGCAGTAAGATCGCGACCAATTTGGGACTGAGCGGAGCAGCGAAGAAGGACATGGTAAAATTCATCGCGGCGTTGTACAAGGCTTACGAAGGGTGCGATGCCGCCATGTTCGAGATCAATCCGGTCTTGAAGACAAGTGATGACAAGATCGCTGCGGTGGATGCCAAAGTGCGCCTTGATGGGAATGCGTTGTACCGTCATCCGGACTACGTTGAAATGCGCGACAAGACCGAGGAGGATCCGACCGAAGTGGAAGCAGGTGAGGCTGGTCTCAACTACGTGAAGCTCGAGGGCAACGTTGGCTGTATGGTTAATGGTGCCGGTTTGGCCATGGCCACGATGGACATCATCAAACTAAGTGGTGGCGAACCAGCCAACTTCCTCGATGTAGGTGGTACAGCAGATGCAGCCCGTGTGGAGAAAGCATTCCGCATTATCCTGAAGGACCCGACGGTGAAAGCGATCCTCGTGAACATCTTCGGTGGCATCGTGCGCTGCGATCGCGTCGCACAAGGTGTAGTGGATGCTTACAAGAACATCGGAGACATCAAGGTGCCGATCATTGTCCGCCTGCAGGGCACCAACGCCATCGAAGCAAAAGAACTGATCGACAAGAGCGGTTTGAAAGTGCTAAGTGCAGTGGCGTTGCAAGAGGCAGCGGATCGGGTGAAGGAGGTATTGGCGTGATCAAAGATCATTTCAATACCTCGCTGTAGCGTCAACCTAACAGAACGCCCGTGGCCAACACCATGGGCGTTCTGCATTTCACCCAAATAGACAAGTTGATGGACTGTAATGGACGCGCCTACCGCGTCCATTACAGTCCATTTACGTCGATCCTACAAACCGTGATCCGAACGTTTACCCTAAGCTACACAGCCCCCACCAACCGCCCAATGATCGCCTTCACCGGTTCCACGGCGGTGGTGTGCGCAATGCTGGGCCCTGCTACCCACACCGTTTTGTAAGTAGCCTGTTGCGCGGCTTTCTCGGTGGCCTTCATGCCGTTGTAGAAGCGCAACATCTTCACCCACTTTTTAAGGCTGCGGTTCTTGTTCAGCATGCGTTCCAGCCACGGCGAGCGGGTACCGATCTCCTTCACATAAGGCGTATTGATCACAGTACACGGCGTGCCACTGATGCGTTCCGTTAGAACGATGTCCTTGGCGCCATATTCCACGCAAGCTTGTTTGTAGGCTTCGGTGATAGGGGCTTCCACCGCTGCAATGAACGGACTGCCCACCGAAACTCCTTCCGCACCGTATGCGAGCATCTGGTCCATTTCTCCTTTGGTTCCAACACCACCGGCCGAGATCACAGGTATGCTGCAATGCTGCTTCAGCAATGCGATCAGGTCCTTGGGCGAAAGCTCACCCCGGTGACCGCCAGCCTCGTTGTTCACGGCGATCACAGCATCACCGCCAAGTGATTCCACCTTCTGCGCAAAACGCAGGTCCGTTACGTCGCAGAAGACCTTGATGCCCACCGCATGCGCCTGCCGGATCGTCTCTTGCGGACTGCCCAACGAAGTAATGATGAAGTCGCAGCCCTCTTCGCAGATCACGCCGAGTTGATCCATGGCCTTGGGGTTGCTCTTGTTCACGATCAAGTTGAACCCGAAGGCACCTTTGCCATACTTCGTCTTCGCCGCCTTCAGTTCGCGAAGCGCAGCTCGTAGCTCTTCCAACGTTCGGTAGTTCAACGCTGGAATGCAACCCGCCACGCCACAGCGCATGCCCTCAACGGTCATAGCCACGTTGCTCACCAGGAACATCGGGGCCATGATCAAAGGGTGATCCAGGTGGAGCATTTCGGTAAGGCGGGTGCGCATGGGTATGTTGATACTTGAAGTGGGCCGGGGCACAAGTTCGGGCAAGAAATGGAAGTGGTGGAAAATGTTGGTGGGGCTTCTGATCAAGGTTGTGCCCAAGATCACTTCCACCCGCGAACCACAACGTAATACCGCCGGTGTTCAGCATTCACATTCGCACTATCCGTGCGCAGCAAACCATCCGCAGCGGCCTTCTTAGGATTGCGTAGTGCGCGCTTCACCACAATGGTCAGTTCTTGATCCGGCGCAGTAAACGTTTCTCCCATGCTGTAGCTGCCTAAGCGCAGGGTATCGCCAGGGGCCAGGGTGTGCTCACTGTCTTTCAATGTGGGTGAGGGCTTCAGTGCCTTCACGGTTGCCTTGACAGCTTTGCGTGTGGCGTTCACCAAAAAGACCTCGTTAAGGAACATCTTCTGGCATTCCACCACTTCTTGTTTGGGCGGCTCGGTCACTATTGGTTGTTGAGTGTTCCACGTTTGTAAGTGCCCCGGACCGGTAATAGGTCCGTAGTTGTCGTTCCCTTCTTCTGTGAAGCCGGTCCGGTTCCCTGCCTCATCATAGGTGGCGGTGCTTCGGTACCACTGGATCCCGCCATCGGGTGCATTGCTCACTTCGATCTTGCTTACTCCGCCATTGGGGTGATAACTGAAGTATACGCTGGCATGGCCACCGATGCTGCGTGTCTGGTAGTTGAAGATCTCCTTGCCGTTCTGGTCGTATGCGAGGGAGCGGCCCCAGCGCTTATCAAGGTCCGTCCATTCCTTGGTGCTTATTTCTCGGTCGGCAAAGAAGTGGAGTACGACTTGACCACTATCGGTTTGCACGGTCTTTTCGCGGGGCTGCGCTTGCGAACCCATGGAAAGGAGAAGCAGGAAAGTGAAGTGCAAGGCTTTCATATCAACGCCAAGGCAAAGACCGGTCCGGAACATGGAAAGGAGCACTGGATCTTATTCCCGCGCTCCTTTTCGTTCCTCCATAAAACGGTGGATCCGCTCTTTGCTACCCACCAGCCAAAGCAGGTCGTTCTGTTCAAAAGGCGTGGTGCCATCGGGGTTCACCAAACGCTCATCGCCTCGTTCGATCCCGGCCACCAATGCTGTTGCTTTTTCGCGTAGTGATGTTTCGCGGATCGTTCGCCCGATCAATGGCGAGCGTGGGAGGATGCGGTACTTTTCCAGAACGATGTCTTCTTTGTCCAATTCCACGGACCGATCCAAGGGCACCGGAGCGGCCAGGATACGATCCATTTCCACGAGCTGTTCATCGGTGCCTATCACCAATAGATTGTCGCCGGGCATCAAGCGTTCATCCCTGCTGGGCGCGGGGATCGTGTAGTCCCCACGTTCGATCAGGGCAATGTTCACACCATGCTTTTCGCGCAACTGGAGTTCGGCCAAGCTTCGTCCGATCGCGATGGAATACATGCCGACTTCCACTTCCGCGAGGTGCATGTCCCAAGGAGCAAGGTCTGTTCGTTTGCGTTGGTTTTCGCGTTGGTTGAGGTTGGAGATGAATCGGTTCTCCATTCGGACAGAAAGCGTTCAATCGTCTTCGGAACAGGAACACGGCCAAGAACACCACGACCACCGTGGTCAAGAAGGCCCATTCCATGCTGAAGAACAAATTCGCGACAAGGGCAAGTACGATCACTGCGGCCATCACCCGCATGATCTCCAATACCACCAGTGGTCCGCGTAGTTGTTTCTTGTGCAACCAGAGGTGCCGATATTCTGCACGTTTGATCCTGCGGATGGACATCGCCCAAATGATCGGCAACAATACCAAAAGGGTAAGCAGACCGGTGATGGATCCACTGCTCATGTCGGGGAGTCCTTCATGCAACAAAGGCTCGACGAAGCGTGCCGCGATCATGATGACCAGGATGCTGAGCACCAAGAAAATGGCCAAGTTTGCGATGTACGCACGCAACATGATGCGCCAATCGCTGGTCACTTGTACTTGTTCAGCCTGCCTGCTGTAGCGATCCACTGCGGCAACGAACCGGGCGGGCAACACGAGTTTCAATCGAGTTGCTGTTCCGGCCGAAGCCTTGATCATGTAAGGCGTGGAGAACGTTGTAACGGCGGAAACGGCCACGGCGATGGGGTAGAGGAAGGAGTTGATCACACCCAGCGAAAGACCCAGTGTGGCAATGATGAACGAGAATTCACCGATCTGCGAGAGGCTCATTCCGGCTTGCACGGAACGTTTCAGTGGCTGGCCCGCGATCAACGCACCGATCGTGCTGCTGAGGGGTTGTCCGATCACCACCACAAAAGAAAGGAGGAGCACCGGTTTCCAATGATCGATCAGTATCGCGGGATCGATCAACATGCCGACCGACACGAAGAAGATGGCACCGAAGAGATCCTTCACTGGCTTAACCAAATGTTCGATACGCTCGGCAAGGACCGTTTCCGCCAACAAGGAACCCATGATGAACGCGCCGAGCGCAGCGCTGAAACCGGCCATGGTGGCCAAGTAGACCATGCCCAAGCACAGCGCAATGGAGACGATGAGAAGCGTTTCAGCATTCATCAACTTGCGGTTGCGCTGCAACATGCTCGGGATCAGGTAGATGCCAACAACGAAAACGGCGATCAGAAAACCACCAAGCTTACCGATCGCATAGATGAGCTCCCCTCCGGAGAATTGTTGACTAACGGCAACAGTGCTCAAGAGCACCAATAGCAGGATCGCGACGAGGTCCTCGATAACGAGTACACCCATCACCAATGTGGCAAAGCCTTGTGTTTTCAGGCCAAGTTCATCCAGTGCACGAACGATGATGGTGGTGGAAGAGATCGACAGAATGCCCCCGAGGAAGATGCTGTCCATGGTGGACCAGCCCATGACCTGTCCGGTGAAATAGCCGACCCCCAGCATGAAGAAGACCGTGGTGAGTGCCGTTATCCCTGCACTTCCGCCCACATGCGCGACCCGTTTGAAACTGAATTCCAGACCCAAGCTGAAGAGCAGGAAGATCACTCCGATCTCTGACCAGGTGCTGATGCTCTTCTCATCAATGACCGAAGGGATCAATTCCACATGTGGCCCCACGAAGAGCCCGGCTATGATGTAGCCCAAAACAAGTGGCTGTTTGATCCGCTTGAAGACCAACGTGGTCACCGCCGCCGTGGACAGCATCAGGCCGAGGTCGGCTATAAGAGCGGGCAAATGTGTCATAAAGGATACGGAGCGGAATCGAGCGAACCGACTGGTTATTCAACTCCCGTTCATCAGAGTTCGGTCTTCTCCGCGAATATACTGGCGGTCATGCAATGCTAGTTGCCGATAACTGTTAACGGATCGAGATCGGGTATTGCTCGTGCCGATCAACTAGCTCTAGAAAGCTCGAGGTCAGAACCCGAACCGCATCGAACCACCGCTCGCAGGCATCACTTCGTAATACCAAACACGGTGTTCCTTGCTGATCTGGCGTTTCTCCATCATCAGCACGCCGATCGTCTTCACCTTGCCTTTCGTGTTGGTCATAGTGCCCTTCACGGTCATCGTTTCCACCGGTGAACGGAATTCGCCAAGTGTTGTGTAGTCCGCGATCATGATCGTATCCCGGGAATGGAGAACGAATTGCATGCCTTGGAGTGCCAAGGTGGAGTCCTTCGGGACCACCGAGACCGTTATAGGCCAATAGGAACCATTCACTACGCGCACCTCATTGCGCAGCGCGGCATCCGGTGCATGCACGTTATATGGGACCTGTGCGATCACATCAACAAGGGGTGTGACCAACAAGGCGAACGTAAGTCCAACGAACAGGTTGTAGGTCTTGTTCATATCGGGCAACGAACAAAGATCACTCCAATGTTCGCATCTTCGCACTCCCCGGTAGGTCCGGTACAGCTCGATCATTTGAAGAATTTCCATGGCCAAGAAGCACACCATCAAGAAACTCCTGGTCGCCAACCGTGGCGAGATCGCTCTTAGGGTCATGCGCAGTGCGCGTGAAATGGGCATCAGCACTGTTGCTGTTTATTCAGAAGCCGATCGCAATGCGCCGTTCGTTCGCTTCGCGGATGAAGCCGTGTGCATTGGTCCTGCTCCAAGCAAGGAGAGCTACTTGGTCTTCGAAAAGATCATCAAAGTGTGCACGGACCTGAACGTGGACGCCGTTCACCCGGGCTACGGTTTTCTAAGTGAGAACGGTGATTTTGCCAAAGCGCTGGAAAAGGCCGGTGTGATCTTCGTCGGTCCCACGCCGCATGCCATGAAGGTGATGGGCGATAAGCTCGCCGCGAAAGAAGCGGTGAAGGGTCACGGTGTACCGCTGGTGCCCGGAACAGAAGGAGCAGTGGGGAGTTTGGAGGAAGCGATGGCCGTAGCCAAGACGATCACCTTCCCGATCCTGATCAAAGCAGCGGCCGGTGGCGGTGGAAAGGGAATGCGCATCGTAGAGAAGGAAAGCGAATTGAAGGAAGGCCTCGAACGAGCGATCAGCGAAGCCCAGAATGCATTCGGCGATGGCAGTGTGTTCATCGAGAAATACGTGGCAGGTCCGCGGCACATCGAGATACAGATCTTGGCCGATACACATGGCAACACCGTGTACGTCTTCGAGCGGGAATGCAGCATCCAGCGCAGGCACCAAAAGGTTGTTGAAGAAGCACCAAGCGCCGTGTTGACACCGGCCTTGCGGAAGAAAATGGGCGAAGCGGCAGTGAATGTTGCGAAGAGTGTGGATTACGTGGGTGCCGGCACCGTTGAGTTCCTGTTGGACGAGAGCATGGAGTTCTACTTCATGGAGATGAACACCCGCTTACAAGTGGAGCACCCGGTCACCGAAATGATCAGCGGTCTGGACTTGGTGAAGGAGCAGATCAAAGTGGCGCAAGGAGAGGAGCTATCCTTCAAACAAGAAGACCTGAAGATCACTGGACACGCGATCGAAGTGCGCGTGTATGCGGAGGATCCAGCGAACAATTTCCTGCCGGACATCGGCACGCTCACCACTTATCGGCCACCACAAGGCATGGGTATTCGTGTGGACGATGGCTTTGAGGAAGGCATGGAGATCCCGATCTACTACGACCCCATGATCGCCAAGTTGATCACCTACGGTTCTACCCGCGAAGAAGCGATCCAACGCATGGAACGCGCCATTGACGATTATGCGATCAGCGGGGTGGAAACCACCTTGCCTTTCTGCCGCTACGTCATGGGTCATAAGACCTTCCGAAGCGGGAAGTACGACACGCATTTCGTGCGCGACCATTTCACCCCGGAAGTACTGGAAGGCAAGGATCCGGAGGCTATGATGGCCGCTGCGCTGGTGGCCGCGCATATCACAGAGGAACGCACTCGAAGGGCCACAACTATAGCTCCACCGGCAAGTGGTCTAAGTGCCTGGAAACTAAACCGTCGCTGATACGTTAAAGGCGCGTGGGCACGTTATCCCGGGCTGTAAAGAATACTGGCACGGGATCAGCGTTGTACCTTCACGTTCGCAGAAGCGAAATGGAGCACGGTCGATATATCCTGAGTGCCAGCGTTCTACTGCTGATGTCCGGGACATGCCTTGCCCAAAAGGAATTCCCAGCCCGTGTTTTGAAGGCTGTGGTGATCGATGGCGACACAGTGCCAATGGTCCAACTGCCTGAGGCCAACGTTACAGCAGTTTGGCGCCCACGGGATCGCAGGGCTGCTGAGCGGTATGATCGCTTGGTCCGTTACGTGGTGAAGGTTTATCCGTACGCGCGGCTCACTGGGCAAATGCTGAAGGAGTACGAACATGATCTGGCGCAGATCAGAAAGAACGGTGATCAGGACCTGTACGTGAAATTGGCCGAGGCCGAATTGCGCGCGGAGTTCGAAGCGGAGGTGAAGGACCTCACCATTGGCCAAGGCAAGATCCTGGTGAAGTTGATCGATCGGCAAACCGGTGCCACCTCCTACGAACTGGTGGAGCAACTACGTGGAGCCTTCGTTGCATTCGTTTGGCAAGGTGTGGCAAAGCTTTTCGGCCAAGACTTGAAGGCTGAATTTGATGGTATGGGCGAGGATGCCGCTATCGAGATGATCGTACAACGGATCGAACGGGGTGAACTGGCCGTTGCAGATCGCTCCGCACGAACAGCAAAAGCCCAAGCCCGTTTGGAGAAGCGCAAGGCACGCTTGTACCGGAAGTACGGGTTGTCTCCGGAGCCGACATCGGCCAATTGATCCCATAGCGGATCTCCTGCTGAATATTCCGGATGGAGCCTACGTTCCATGGGCAACCGTTGACAACTAAAGGGTCGTACCATTCCTTCAGGTTGCACACTGCACCAACTTGCAGCACTAATCCGAGCCCATGACCCCGGCCTTGATCTTGACAGCCATATCTGCGTATTTCGCGTTGCTCTATGGCATCTCCGTGGTCACCTCGCGAGGAGCAGGGAATGAAGCGTTCTTTGTTGGAGAGCGGAAGTCACCTTGGTACATTGTTGCTTTTGGTATGATCGGGGCTTCCCTAAGTGGGGTCACTTTCATCAGTGTGCCGGGCATGGTAGGGGCCGATAAGTTCAGTTACCTGCAAATGGTGCTCGGCTATTTGCCGGGTTATGCAGTGATCGCCTTCGTACTTCTACCGCTCTATTACCGATTGCAACTCACATCGATCTACGGTTACCTCGGGGAGCGATTCGGGACGACAGAGCTACCTCACCGGCGCATGGTTCTTCTTGCTAAGTCGAAGCTTGGGTAGCGCAGCCCGTTTGTATTTGGTGGCCGAGGTGCTCCAATTCTTGGTGTTCAAGCAAATGGGCGTTCCATTCGTGGTGACCGTGGTATTGACGATCGCACTGATCTGGCTGTACACGCGAAAGGGTGGGATACGGACCATCATCTGGACTGACACCTTGCAGACCTTGTTCATGCTGGTGGCTGTGGGTTTGACCGTGGTATTGCTCGGTCAGAAATTGGGCTGGAGCCTTGGCGAAGTGATCACACAGGTGAGCGAGAGCCCCTTGTCCCGTGTGTTCTTTTTCGATGACCCCAAGCCCGGCACCTATTTCTGGAAACAATTCCTCGGGGGAATGTTCATTGCCATCGCCATGACGGGCCTGGACCAGGACATGATGCAGAAGAACCTGAGCTGTCGCAACATCCGCGAAGCGCAGAAGAACATGGTCTCCTTCAGTCTGGTATTGGTATTCGTGAACTTGGTCTTTTTGGCCTTGGGCGCAATGCTCTTCATGTATGCGGAGCAATTCGGGGTAGCTATGCCGCCGAAACCGGATCAACTCTATCCCATGCTGGCTACCGATGGCAGCTTGCCGGTGATCGTAGGCTTGTTGTTCATTCTGGGTATCATTGCCGCGGCCTATTCCAGCGCTGACAGTGCCCTTACAGCATTGACCACCAGTGTCTGTGTGGATGTATTGGAGATCGAAAAACGACCCGAGGCAGAACGTGTGCCTTTGCGGTTGCGTGTGCATGTGATAATTAGCGTGGTCATGGTGGTGCTCATTCTGTTATTCAAGGCATGGAATGATGACAGCGTGATCAAGACCGTCTTCCGGGTTGCGGGATATACGTATGGTCCGCTCTTGGGATTGTTCGCCTTCGGCATGCTTACACGCTTTGCCGTTAAGGACCGCTTGGTTCCAATTGTGGCGGTACTTTCACCGGTGATCACGTACGTGCTCGACCTCTATTCCGTGCAACTCTTCGCTGGCTACAAATTCGGCTTCGAACTGTTGCTGGTGAACGGCGCGATCACAATGCTGGGATTGCTACTGATCCGAAGGAAGTAGTTGCGCGCAGCGCGTGGGCGCGGCTTTCTCACTTCCTCACTTCTTCACCGGCTCACGGCAGGCACCACCTTCTTCTTGTCCAACCGGAACACCTTGAACAACCAACGTCGGCCGTTCTCTTGCATGGGTACTTCGAACCGGACATGGAATTGGATCGCGACCCACTGGATCACGATGAAGACGAACACCATCCAAGGGATGTACAACAGCCAGTGGATCTCGAAACCGATCTTCATCAGCGCCACCCTGGAATAGCGAAGAATGAATTCGTGGACCATGTAGAACGCGAAGCTCGCCTCGCCAAGGAATACCATGCGGTCCGAGGCCAGGAACCAACTTTTCGTATGCTTCAGGAAGCCCGTCCCCAACACGATCGCCACGGACCCCGGTAGAAGCATGAGCGTTGTCGGCAACTCGTCCCACCAGTGGTATTCGCCGTACATCATGAAGCAGAACCAAGCGATACCGAACGGCATCAGCCATTTCATCCAAGGGCGGATATTGAACTGTGCTTTTTGGAAGAAGAGGAAGGCGAGGATCCCCAGTAAATAATCGCTCCAACGGAACATGGCGCGCTCCTCATGGATCTCCGGGTAGAACATGAACAGGACCGTAGCAGCCGACACGACCAAGAACAAGATGCCCACGGTCCATGCTTTGAACTTCTTGGCGCGGATCATCAGTGTGAAGACCAGCGGTGTCATGAGGTAAAAGAACATTTCGCAGCTCAGGGTCCACGAAACCTTGTTGGGTGCATCACCCAAATAACCGAACGGGCTGAACTCTTGGAGCAAAAGGAAGTGGTAGGGCAATGCTGCGGGATCCACCGGCGCCGTAGGGCTGTTGAGTCCCAGTGGTAAACTGATGAGCATCGTAAGCATGTGCAACGGGTAGATTCGCGTGAGCCGGGCAATGATGAAGCGCCCACCACTTAGGCGCGAGGGCTCGTAGCGATCCTCGCCGTAATAGACGTAGGTCATGATGAAACCACTGAGCACGAAGAACACAGAGACCCCGATCTTGCCTTGCAGATCGGAACCCACATGGCCGAGCCACTGCAGGCCAGGTAACATGCTGGCATGTATGGAGAAGACCAAGAATGCCGCGTAGAAGCGCAATGCGGTCAATGGTCGGATCAATTCCTTACTGCTCATGGAAACCTACGAAATGGCGCTGGAGTTGGCAAAGTTGCAAAGCAGTGGCGTTGTACGCGCAGGTTGGGGGAAGGGTTCCTTCCACAGGTGGGGATGACAACGTTCTGATTCGGTCCGCGTTCGGTCCGCGCCCCGCCGCACCGCGGTCCCTCAATCCTGCCGCTGCCAGTTCCGTTCGATCACCTCCAACAATTCGTCGTGGATCGCGCTGTTGCTGGCCACGATCTCCTCATCGAAGACGGGGTCCTTGCTGGGTGCGAAGCCGCTCACTTTTCCACCGGCTTCGCGCACAAGGAGTACACCTGCTGCTACGTCCCAACTGTTCAGGCCGTATTCGTAAAAGGCTTCAAACCTTCCGCAGGCCACGTAGGCCAGGTCAGCAGCGGCACTTCCCAAGCGACGGATCCCGCGTGTGCGGTGCATCAGTTCACGCAAGAGGTCCATGTATTCCGCCTCGTAGCCGAAATCATCGTAAGGGAATCCGGTGGCAAGCAGGCTGTCTTCCAGTTTCTTGCGAGGCGAGACTTGAATGCGTGTGCCATTCAGGTAAGCACCGCCGCCTTTCCATGCCGTGAAGCGCTCGTTACGGGTAACCTCATGTACCACACCGAGAATGGGTTCCGTGCCGTCGACCAAGGCGATACTGATGCAGTAGCATGGCACACCATGTACGAAGTTGGTGGTACCATCCAATGGGTCAATGATCCAGTTCAACCCCTCACCGCGCTCTCCGCTGCCTTCCTCGGCAATGAAGCCCGCTTCCGGAACAACTTTTCCCAAGGCCTCCACCAAGCGATCTTCTGCGGTGTGGTCCACATGGGTCACCAGGTTGTTCGCGCTCTTGTTGCTTACGCCGGCTTCAGTGAGCTTTCCGGCTTCATCACGGATGAATTCGGCAATTTCAATACAGATCACTTCGACCTGTTCAGTGTGTTTCTTGAGGTCCATTCGGTAGGGAATTGGTCCGTTGGCGAAGCACCATTCCAATGATGCCAACGAAAATGAGGATCAACGAGATCACTTCGGCCTGGGTCCATGTTCCGGCGAAGGGGACGTTCACACGGATCTTTTCAATAAAGAAACGCTCCACACCGTTCAAGGCGAGGAAGAGGAAGAAGATCATGCCGGGCACTTTCAACCTCTTCCGCAAGGCCCACAGCACAAAGAAGAGGCCCACGCACATGACGAATTCGTAGAGGGGGGTAGGGAATACCGGCTCTGGCAACACCATGCCGTAGCCGGGATAACCGGTGCCATCAGTGATCGGAATGCCTACGCTGTTCACGTTGTTCGGATAGCTGTATGACCAGAGCCAATCCGGGATCCAGCTCGGAGCCGGTGCGTTGTTCACGATCCCCCAATCGCCATCTCCACTGGTTTGACAGCCAAGACGACCAATGCCGTAGGCAAGCATAACACCGGGCGCTGCGGAATCGGCACCGGCCCACGGTGGTATGCCGTTCTTACGGAAGTACCGGATCACCATGAACCCTGCGAAGACCAAGCCACCGTACATGGTAAGCCCGCTGAAGAGGTCGGCACCACTGGGTTGTTTGACGAACCGGATGAACTCGTTCGGATTTTCAAGCCAGTGGAACAGTTTGGCCCCTATAATGCCCCACAGCGCTGCGATCAACGTGATGTTCCCGCTGTGTTCGTGCGGTTGCATCCGGACCTCCTCGGTGCGTGGCTCGGCGAGTTTCTCTTTATCCTTTTCCTTCCACTTTAGGAAGGCCATGATGGCTGCGACCGCAAGACCGCCGAAGATGTTCCCTTGCGTGCTGAGCAGGAACGCTTGTGGATCCGCTGTTGCGGTAGAGAAATTCAAGATCAAGTAGATGGCTTTCCAGCCAAGGATGAATCCGATGAGTGCGCTGGTGAAGAGCTCGATGGGTGAAGCAGGAAGCCCGATCGTTGACTTACGAGTTACGGGCTGAAGGAGTCCTTCCCGTTCCTTTCGGCGCAGTTCAAGTCCCAATGTCCAGCTTGCGAATAGAAATGCGAGTGCCACAAAGAAGCCGAAGCTGTTCATGAACCTCAGGAACGGAAGGTCTATTCCAGTTAGGTCGAGAAGAGCGTGGTAGAGGGTCGGGTACATGGGGTGATCGGACGATCAGCTAGTTTGAAGGACAGATGTTCGAGTGCGCATACTTGCAGTGGGGTCCGTGGATCGCTCTGGGAACTCGGCGGAGATTTGGGTCCCTTCACAATGTCCATCGCTATTGATCCGGCCGATAACCACGGGGATCACTTTGTTCACTGCGGAAGGGTTGAACGGCATGGAAACACGCACGTAATTGTCGGTAAAACCGAGCATGGTACCGTCGTGGTCCTCATGTTCGAAAAGGACAAGTCTAGTGGTGGCTGCATGTCTCTCGTAAAAGGCACGCTGCAGCTTGGTGCTTAGGATGCGCAACTGCTTCGTCCGCTCGCGACGGATGTTGACCGGTATGACGTCGGGCTTCCGCATGCCATCATGCGGGGTTGCGGAACGTACGGCCGTGGTATTGGCGCGTTCGCTGTACGTGAAAACGTGCAGGTAGTCGATGGGAATGGAACGCAGGAATTCATGGGTCTTGGCGAATTCTTCCTCCGTTTCACCGGGTGTACCGGTGATCACATCCACACCTATGCACGCATGCGGCATCAGTGCTTTGATCCGCAGGACACGTTCACTATACAATGCGGTATCATACCTGCGGCGCATGCGTTCCAGGATCACATCACTACCACTTTGCAAGGGCATGTGGAAGTGCGGAGCGAAACGTTTGCTGTTGGCAACGAAGTCAATGATGCCATGGTGACAAAGGTTCGGTTCGATGCTGCTGATCCGGAACCGATCGATGCCTTCCACATTGTCCAATGCTTGGATCAATTCGAGGAAGCTTTCATTCTGGAGACGACCGAAATCTCCAGTGTTCACACCTGTGAGTACGATCTCCTTCACCCCATTGGCAGCGATGGACCTGGCTTGCTCCATGGTCTCTGCAACAGTGCCGCTACGGGATCGGCCGCGTGCCAATGGGATCGTGCAGAAAGAGCAGAAATAGTCGCATCCATCTTGCACCTTCAGGAAGGTACGGGTCCTGTCGTTCGCGTTGTAAGAGGGTACGAACGTGCGCACTTCCTTGATCGGGGAGTAGATCGCCTCACCCCCTGCCCCTCTCCCAATGAGAGGTGAGGAAATGCCCTTCTCAAGGTATTCGGCCAGGTCAAATTTCTCATTGGCACCAAGCACGAGGTCGACACCTGGAATTGCCGCGATCTCTTCCGGCTTCAGTTGGGCATAGCAGCCCACAACGGCAATGAACGCATCGGGGTTGATCGCTTGGAAACGGCGCACATGCCTACGACATTCCTTGTCCGCATTCTCGGTAACGCTGCACGTGTTCAGCACGAACACATCGGGCCTATCCTCGACCCGTACCCGGGCATAGCCGGCGTCTTCCAGCGAACGGGCAAGCGTGCTGGTCTCGGCAAAATTCAATTTGCAACCGAGCGTATGGAATGCCGCTTTGAGTGGTGTACTCATTTGTCAGGGGGCAGGAGGCAAGGGCAGAACGCAATTGCAACAAGTTCAACACATGCTCCTGTTTTACAAGGCTGCGAAGGTACCCAAGGCCAATTGAACGATCAACAGGCTGAATTCGAGGCGCATGGTCTGCCGGAAAGTGGGCAAGAAGCAATCTCGGGGTCAACGTACATTGACAAGCATTCGGTGCATGATCGATCTGCCTAGGTTCGTTCGTCGTGCATCAACGTGTGGCGAGGGAAGTAAGTCGCGTCCAGCAAGGCTATCGATGAGTGCATTGTTGAAGAGGATCACCCCTTGCTGGCGAAGGTGATGCCGGTCATAGAAGTGGGTACTATCCGCCAAACCCGTCACACCGTTCATATCCAAGAAGTTCGGTTTGGCCCGAAGCCATTGGTCCACCTCCGATGGCGTCGCGTGCAGTTCCTGGTGGAAATTGCGCGTGGTTGGTGCTTCCACGAGAACAGCAAGAATACCGCGTTCCTTGAATAGCGCAAGGGTCCGTTGGAATGCGTGCCATTGAAAAGCTTTCGGGCCACCTGCGGAAGTTCCTGCCGCTGCTGAAGTATCGCTTGTTGTCTCCTCGTGTTGAACGTAACCGCCGGGGATGTACCTATCTGGAGGGATCGAGCGTACCTCGGTGAAATTCTGGTCCACACCCAAAAGTTGGCGCGTAGTACCATAGATCATGGAGTTGAATGCCAACATATTCCCGACACGGAGGACCATTTCCAAGCAAGCAAGATCCACCTTTCGGTTCGCGATCAGGTCCAAAGCGGATTCCACACCGTCCAAGTTCCCCAACACACCATACACTTCGTAGACCACCAACCGTGGTTGCAACTGGTCCAAGCATTCCTTCACCAGCAATTCCGTTTGTACCGGCGATTGCGAACTGGAACCCAAGTTGAATGACGAGTATCCCCGTTGCTCCCAAATACGCGGGTCGAAACCACGGTACGTATGCGATGAACCAAGGAACAGTACATCGACCGGTCCATGTCCCTCCAATTCCAGAAGGCGGGTATGCATATGTCCGTTGCCGCCCAGCGGATGCTTTACGTTCTTCACATAGGGTAACGGTAGAAATATGCTGAAAGCCACGACCACCAAAGGGTACAGCAGTCCGCAGGCCAAAGCGAACAAGGCGAACTGTTGGAGGAAACGGCGCATTTCCATTAGAATTGGAAATAGATGAATGGTGTTTCACCAGTGGCCATGAACAAGCCGATCAATGAAACGATCCCGATATGCAAGGACCAACGGAAAAGCCTTGGCCAACGGTTGCCGGTTCGTTCCAACGCGTGCTCATGTTCCCTACCTGCCCACTCCAGTAGCAGAAAGAAGACGAGCAGGTAAGGCAGGCTCTGCATGGTCGGGGCCGAGATCTCGGTGTACGAACCGGTGAACATGCCTCGCAAGTATCCCAATGCTTGGTCCATGTCGCGGGCCCGGAAGAAGACCCAAGCCACGCAGGTAAGAAAGAACGTGAAGAGCATACGGACCAGCTCGTTCGCACCGGGCAACCACCGACCATGCGCCACGGTGCCCAAATGGGTCCGATTCCGGCCACTGAGCAAGAGGGGAAGGAAAAAGAAGGCATTGAGCGCACCCCAGGCCAAGAAAGTCCAATTTGCACCATGCCAGAAGCCGCTCACGATGAAGATGATGAACGTGTTGCGCACTTTCATTGCGGTGCCACCGCGCGAACCGCCAAGAGGAACGTACAGGTAATCCCGGAACCAGGTGCTCAGTGAAATATGCCAGCGTCGCCAGAATTCAGCGATATCCCTTGAGAAATAAGGGAACGCGAAGTTCTTCATGAGCTGGAAGCCGAACAAACGGGCACAACCGATGGCAATGTCGCTGTACCCACTAAAGTCGCAATAGATCTGGAATGCGAAAAGGACTGAGCCCAAGAGCAGCGTGGCCCCCCCAAGCGTGTGGTACTGCCCGAAGATGCGATCCACTTCAAACGCACAATTGTCCGCGATGACCATTTTCTTGAACAGGCCCCACAGCATTTGGCGTGCGCCATCGACTGCCATGTCATAACGGAACGTGCGGAGGCTGGCGAACTGCGGCAGTAATTTTTCAGCGCGCTCTATGGGGCCGGCCACCAACTGGGGAAAGAAGCTCACGTACGTTGCGAAGGCAACAGGATCTTTGGTGGGCTGCAGCTTATTCCTGTACACATCAATGCTGTAGCTCAGAGTTTGGAAGGTGTAGAAACTGATACCCACCGGCAGAATGATGTTGAGCCGCTCAATACTGAAGGGTTGACCGAACAGGCTGAAGGCATCCACAAAGCTTTCGAGAAAGAAGTTCGAATACTTGAAGTACCCCAATAAGCCAAGGTTCACGGCAAGGCTGGTCCAAAGGAGGTGCTTTCTGGAGCGTGCATCGGATGTACTTCCCAACCGGACACCAACAAAATAGTCCAATAGAGTGCTGAAAGCGATGAGGACTAGAAAACGTGGGTCCCACCATCCATAGAACACATAACTGGCGATCAGTAGGATCAGGTTCCTTCTGCGCAGATCATTTCCGCCTACCCACCAATACAGGATGAATACGATCGGCAGGAAGACCACAAAATCGATGGAATTGAAGAGCATCTTGGAACGGATCGGTCGTGGTCGCGGCAAAGATGGTGAATGACCGAGGGCTTACCGTTCATGGCCGAAGCCAAGCTCATTCGGCAATTCGCACATGACCAAGATAATCCTGGCAGAGGAAGCAACCTTTCGGCATCATTCCGTCAATAGGGTAGTCTTCAGCACCTCTACAATGGAACGTACCCGACCCGCAGACCGCTCGAACCTCATCAGGCTCAGCATGTTGCTATTCTCCGTACTGGCCATCGTCTCCTTCTCGCTGGCCCGCGTGGCTTGGTAGGGCCCACTCGTATTTTCATAAGAACGACCTACATTCGAGCCATGCGCGGGATGGTGGCGGTATGTTTTCTGTTAATGGCCTCCTTCACTTGGGGTCAGTCATTGGAAAACAGCCTGTTATGGCGAATAGTTCCGGTCCACGAAAGAGTGGACACCAGTTATCTCTTCGGAACTGTGCACAGCAAAGATGACCGTGCCTTCCAGTTCGGTGAAGCCACCTTACCTGCCATGGCAAGTTGCGCTGTAGTGGTAGGGGAATTGGACCTTGACAAAGCGGGTCCGGACATGTTCCAGATGCTCGCCAGGATCCGTATGGGGGACGGAAAGACACTGGAAGACCTGTACACGAAGAAGCAGTGGGAGCTGGTCAGTGCTTTCTTGACCGAACAGTTGGGAGCGGCGGCGGCAATTACGTACGGGACGAAACCCTTCTTTGTATTGGCCATGTTGGCGGAAACAGAAATGGGCAATGACCACCCCGAGGTCCTCGACCAATACTTGATGAGTACGGCCCAGGCGAACGGACAGCGGACCCTCGGCTTGGAGACTGTTGCCGAACAGATGGAGGCGCTGGATGCGATTTCCTTGAAGGAACAAGCAAGCATGCTCTTGGACCATGTTGAGCATGACGGAAGCCCGGGAGAAATGGATGCCATGCTCGATGCTTACGCCGCACAGGACTTGGAGAAATTGTTGGCCACTGCCGAGAAAAGCGGCATGTCGAAGTCCATGGAGCAGGCACTCCTCACCCAGCGGAATACACGAATGGTCCACCGTATGGACAGCTTGATGACGGTTGAGAAGAGCGCCTTCTTCCTTATCGGTGCCGCCCACCTTCCTTCTCCGGTTGGGCTGATCGAAGGCCTACGAGCCAAAGGCTATCGATTGGAACCGGTATTTGGGACCAAAAGTGGGCCTGTAGAGTTTGAGAGGCATTGATCGTTCGGTCGGGACCGCGAGACGCATGTGCGCATCGTGGTTGGAGCATACGAATGAACGATCCTTAACTAACATCATCTACAAGGGCAGGGTTAATTTCACCGCGTATGCAGCGAGCCCCTATCGATCGGTTCCGAAAACCGTTCACTGATCTTATTCGAAACCAATCCAACGCGGGAGTGGTGCTTTTCTTGGTTGCCGTGGTAGCCATGATCTGGGCCAATTCGCCTTGGAAGGAGAGCTATCATCATTTATGGGAGCACACAGTGGCTATCCGGTTCGATACATGGGTGCTTGAGCGGAACCTTCACCACTGGATCAACGATGGCTTGATGGCCATGTTCTTTTTCCTCGTTGGTCTTGAATTGAAGCGTGAGATCGTGGGTGGTGAATTGGCGAACCCGAAGGATGCGATCCTCCCAGTTGCAGCAGGTTTAGGCGGAATGGTCGTGCCCGCACTGATCTTCTTGGGTCTGAACCCATCAGGCCCAACCCAGGATGGATGGGGTATTCCGATGGCAACGGATATTGCTTTCGCGGTGGGCTTGTTGGCATTGTTGGGAAACAAGGCTCCACTTGCGTTGAAAGTGTTCATTACAACCTTGGCCATTGCCGATGACCTTGGGGCTGTTCTCGTGATCGCGCTTTTCTACACTTCGGACATCAGTCTTTGGAATGTCGGGATCGGTGCGGCATTCCTTCTGTTACTGGTCTTTGGAAATCTGTTGGGCGTGCGTAGTCCGTGGTATTATGCGGTGATCGGCATCGGAGGTATGTGGACCGCCTTTTTGCTGAGCGGGATCCACGCTACGGTCGCTGGTGTGCTGGCAGCATTGGCCATTCCGGCGGTCACCAAGTTGGATGAACGCACGTACATCACGAAGATCACCAAGTACATAACGGAGTTCGCACTATTGAAGCCGAACAACCAGCCCACGCTAACAGCGGATCAATTGGATACGATCGAAAAGATCGACCGGGCAAGTGAGAATGCTGAAACCCCATTGCAACGCCTGGAGCACAGGCTTCAACCGATCGTGATGTACATCGTGCTCCCACTTTTTGCCTTGGCGAATGCGGGGGTGGAGTTGCCTACGGACCTTGGTGGTGCACTATCGGGTTCGGTTACTATAGGTGTCGGGCTTGGGCTGTTGTTGGGGAAGCCACTTGGTATCCTTGGTGTCAGTTGGTTGTTCGTGAAACTTGGCTGGGCTCGGCTGGGTCCATCGGTAACGTGGAGGCATATGATCGGTGCAGCTCTATTGGCGGGCATCGGCTTTACCATGTCGCTCTTCATTAATGAATTGGCATTCACCGACCAAGATCTTCGGCAAGAGGCCAAGCTCGGGATCCTCATTGCTTCTATCGTAGCAGGTGCCTTGGGCTATTGGGTGCTTCGCGGAGCTCCGGTTTCGGAGAAGTAGGCCGTGACATCAACTTTCACGCTTCTTGGTATCGGCGCGGCCAAGAACAAACTGTTGAAACACGCGAAAAGCACCATACCCCATTGCCGTGCTAGAACATTCTCCGTGAAGCAACAGATCAAGATGAACAGCACGAAGGAGAAGTGGATCGCATCGCGTTGGTGAAAGGCCGTGAACAGCGAATAGCCGAACAGAAGTGCAAAGGCCGCCAAGCCTAGGATGCCGAAGGAGATCCACCAATGCAGCGGTTGGTTGTGCGTACTGTAGCTGCCGTCGGCGAGAACGGGTTGCCCTTTTGCTTGGTAGCATTCATCCAGCGCAGGTTGAACAGCGGGTTGTCCCATGCCGATGGTCCAATGTTCCTCCAACAATTGAAGGCTGCAATCCAGGATCGGTGAACGCACGCTAACCGAGTTGATGCCCTCTGCACCGGTCTTTGAGAAAAGGGTGTTGAAGGCTTCCACGGTCCGGGCCCGGGAGCTTGGTAAGGCCATGATCAGAAGTGTCAGAGCAACCACGGTACAGAAGGTCCAAAGAAGTGCTTTGCGTGTGTTGAATCGGAAGAGGAGCATGGCGGCGAGTGCGATCCCGAAAGCAATGATCGGCATTCGGCTACCGATCACCGATCCGAAAACGACAAGTACCAAAGCGAACACCATTCGCCATTTAGTGATTTGTTCACCCTGCAACGAACGATGGACTTGGAAGAGCGCGGCGGTAAAGATCCAATAAGCGGCGTAGGGAGCATGCACACCGGTCACCGAGGCGAACGTTTCCCGGTAGAAATGGCTGAAAGCAAAAGCTGTTCCCGTTGCCGAGGTCCAGACTTCCGCGTTCATCAGCATGCTGCTATTCGCCCCGATCCCTAAGGCCAGTGCGCTCCAGGAGAAGACCTCCATCATTCCGTTCCGCACGGGTTGTGTCGCGGATCGATCGATCACAGCGAATCCGAGCGGGAAGATCAATAGTGCCGCACTGGTTTCCGCTAGTTTCCACGCGCTGATCCAATCAGAGGCACGCGCGCTGTCCATGAGCATGAGCAAGAACGGGCAGCTAAGGATCAAGGTCTCCTTCCAGTTCCAAGCTTGTTTTGCTTCCCTCAATAGTAGCATGGCAATAGCGATCACGAACCAGGAGGCGATCACGAACACCATGGTCCGCATTCCCAGGATCGGGATCCCAGCAAGCGCGAGCGTGCCGTACCGGAACAGCCTGTTCATGTTGGTGCCTGATTCAACGAGCATACTTCGCTTTTAGGGTCGCTAGAACCAATTGTTTGAAACGCTCGCGAAAATTCTGACTTGAATAGTCCATCATGCCCGCACGAAGATCAGCAGGACCGAGCGTTACGCCATGTGCCTCGAACCGGCCCATCGCTTCAACGATATCCGCTGGATCATCACTGTCGAAGAATAGGCCGTTCACACCTTCGGTGATCGTTTCCAAGTAGCCACCTTTCCGCAGTGCGATGGAAGGGGTACCACAGGCCTGCGCTTCCAAGGGCGTAAGACCAAGGTCCTCATCCGCAGCGGTGATCAGGGCTTTAGCGTTTTGTAGCAGACCGATGAATTCCGCTTGATCCAAGTGGCCGAGAAAGCGAACATTGTCCGGAGCATTGGCTTCCCATTTCGCCCGTTCAGGTCCATCGCCGCAGATGATCAAATTCCGTTTTGGGCAATGGCGGAATGCTTCGATGATCCGGTCCACGCTTTTATACGGCACCATCCGATTGGCCGCGATGTAATGAGTGCGCGGGCCGGTGCCTAAGGTGAAAAGGTCGGTGTCCACTGGTGGAAGGAGAACATCCGGATCGCGGTGGTAGATGTCCTTCACACGCTTGGCCACGTTCGCACTGTTTGCAATGAACCGATCAATGGATGCATTGCTTTTTAGGTCCCATTCCCGCAGGTACTCCAAGGTCTTTCGCACGAGAAATGATCTTGGTCCGCGAACGAGCCCATGGTCCTTCAAGTAACCTGCCTCGTTCACCCACGCATAGCGCATGGGTGTGTGTACGTAGCACACATGCACTTGGTCCGGCCTAGTGCACACGCCCTTCGCTACGGCGTAAGAGGCAGAAAGGATGAGGTCATAATTGGAGAGATCCAGACGTTCAATGGCCGCAGGGAACAACGGTAAGTAATTGCGGAAGTGATGCCGTGCGAATGGCAGTTGCTGGATGAAGGTGGTCTTGGCCTTTTTCCCCTGTAGGATGAATGCCCGATCGTTGTTGTCCAAGAAGTCGACCAACGCGAAAACATCCGCATCATAGCACTGCAATATCTCGCGCGTCACCTTCTCGGCACCACCGCTGACCACCAACCAATCGTGTACGAATGCGATCCGCATCAGGTGTTCAACATGGGGTCTAGTGCGGCGTGCAGGGCTTTGGTGGTGCGTTCCAGCGAATAGGTCGCGGCGTGTCGCGCTGCTCTTTGGATGATCTGTTCGCGTTCGGTTCCGTTCGAGACCCGATACATCGCATCCACCATGGACGGCGTTCCGCCGATCTCCGCATACAGGATGTTATCCTCGAACAGTTCCCGAAAGACCAGCAAGTCACTTGCGACCACAGGGCATCCGTGGTGCATGGCCTCGAGAATGGGTAGTCCGAATCCCTCGAACCTCGAAGGTTGGTATAGTGCGATAGCACCCTTGTACAAGGCTGCCAGTCGGTCATCATCCACATCATTCAAGAGGATCATTCCGTCCAATTCCGGAACGTCAATTTGCGCGAATGAATTGATAGCGCGGCCCACACAGACCAGCTTGAAGGGGGGGGCATTGAGGGATCGGTACCATTCAAATGCTCGGTCCATTCCCTTCCGTGGATCAAAGCTGCCAACGACCAAGCAGTAAGGCGATCCGATCCCGGGATCCACATTGCCCCAAGTTCCAGTTGCGATAAATGGTGGAACAACCGCTACGTGTCCATCCTTCAATGCGTAGGTCTGACGAATATCTGCGGCCGAGCGCGCTGAGACCGTGATCACCTTGGTAGCTCTTCGGACCAAGCGAGGAAGAAGGAAGTTGTACCAGGCCGCGAAGCGCCGATCGAACCACTCCGGGTGATGCACCACCGCAAGATCGTGGACGACCACCGCGTGCTGCCGAACGCGCAAAGGCCCGGTATTGGCTGGTGAAAGAAGAATGTCGTTCGTGCCTATGTATCGTGGTAGGATCAGCTGTTCCCAAGCATGGCCTCCGATGCCATTGGTCCGGACCAGTTCCAAACCGAAAGCAGCCACATCTGCTGGTGCCGATCGTGGAACGATCACTCGGGCGTTGGGCCATTCGCGGGCGATCACCTCCAGTATCATCCGGCCGTAGCGTTCCACTCCCGTAATGGGACGCGCAAGGAAACGGCCGTTCACAACCAAGCCCATGGGTTGCCAAGTTAGCGGGTCGTGCAGATGCGCTCTAACTTGGCGCGGTGAGTGTTCCCGTAGAGATAGCTGAAGGAGTCGGGTCCAGGCCGCAGTTGCGTCTTAACCGTTCGCACTGGCCCATGCTTCGTGCCGTGGCTTGGCGCAACGTTCGGCTGCGTACAAAAGCTCTTTTCTCGGTTTCTTTTGGACCTTGTTGAACCCCTTGCTATTTCTTATGATCTTCCTGCTGATCTTCAGCGAAGCCTTTCCCCAGATCCAGAACTATCCGGTCTTCGCTTTGAGCGGGCTGATCTTTTGGACCTTCTTTTCCACCACGAGTGCACACATCATGGGGTCACTGATCGAGAATTCCGCGGTGCTACGCTCGTTGGCCGTGCCGCCGTTGGTCTTCCCGGTTTCGCAGTTGATGGCGGGCCTGTTCAACTTGTTCATGTCGTTCATTCCCTTCGCGATCATCCTTCATTTCTTCGGAAGGTTGCCGCACATTTCAGACCTCCTCGTGCTCCCGATCGTCCTTTGCTTCGCCGGGTTCATCATGGGCGTTTCCCTTGCCCTGGCCGCTTTGAACGTCTATTTCCGCGATATCGGATTGCTTTGGAACGCCCTGCTGCCTGCGTTCTTCTACATCACACCGATCGCCTATCCGTCGGACCTGATCCCTGAGCGGATGCGCTGGATCACGGAAGTAAATCCACTTTACCACTACATCAATGCATTCCGGACCGTGCTGTACGACGGGCTGGTGCCAACCGCCGAAACGTGGTACGTGATCATTGCCATGGCCTTTCTCTCCATCGTGATCGGTGGTTACTTGTTCAAGGTTCTGCGTCCCGGTTTTATTGCGAACTATTGAGCATGAGCGGGACCATGATCGAATTGCGGAATGTGCATGTGGACTACTTGGTCCAGCGGCACGGAATGCGATCGATCAAGTCGTACCTCACCTCCTTCGGTTCGAAGCGGTTGCTGGAGCGGAAGCATATCCTGCACGACATCGATCTTCGGATCAATGGGGGCGAATGTTTCGGGATCGTCGGGCGGAATGGTTCGGGGAAGAGCACCTTGCTACGGTTGTTGGCAGGCATCGTGGAACCCACAAAGGGTCATGTGCGGATCAATGGACATGTGGCGCCCATGTTGGCATTGGGCGTGGGCCTGGAACCTGAGATGAGTGGCTGGGAGAACGTGCGATTGTGCCGGATGTTGATGGGCCATCAGCGTTTCGATGGGGAAGGCGTCAGGTCGTACATCCGAAGTTTCTCCGGGTTGTCCGAGGACGATCTGGAGATGCAAGTGAAACGCTATTCCACGGGCATGATGGCGCGTTTGGGATTCGCCATTGCAACCGCCACCGATCCCGATGTCCTATTGATCGACGAGGTATTGGCCGTAGGCGATGTAGCGTTCCAGCAACAATGCTATCGGCGTATCGAGGAGTTGAAGGCACGGGGCTGTACGATCGTTTTCGTTTCGCACATGTTGGGTGAGATACAGCGGATCTGTGATCGCGCAGCGTGCATGGAGAATGGAACGGTAGTGAAGGTTGGGAATACGCATGAAGTAGGCGTGCATTACCACGGACTGTTAGGCATACCACTATGAGCAAGGTCGGTGTGGTCATACCCTGCTACAACGATGGGGTCTTCCTTCGGGAAGCGCTTGAAAGCGTCAGGACCGGTGAGCACATCGGTGAGGTGGTCATCGTGGATGACGGATCCACCGATGTTGCCACGTTGAGTGTTCTGGAAGCGCTGCGAGTTGAAGGCTGCCGGATATTGGACACGACGAACAACGGACTCGCTGCTGCGCGTAACATCGGGTGGCGTGCACTGTCCTCTGCCTATGTCCTCTTCTTGGATGCGGACAATTTCGTGGACCCCGATTACGCCGAAAAGGCTGCAAAAGTGCTTGATGCCGATCCTCGGATAGGTGTTGTTTTTGGGGATCGGCAAGAGTTCGGCTCAAGGGATACGCTGGTGGAACAACGAGTTCCAACGCTGGCCGAAGAGTTGGTCGGGAATAGGATCGATGCATGTGCGGTTGTGAGGCGTTCGTTACTGGAACGGTCCGGTGGTTTTGATGAAAGCATTTTGGAGGGGTACGAGGACTGGGAGTTCTGGATCCGTTTGATGGGAGCGGGGGAGATGTTCCATCACCTTTCCGGGACGTTGTTCCATTACCGTGTGCGGGAGGGTTCATTGCTCAGCAAAGCCGCAGACCCCGAGATCAGGAGAAGGATCGTCGAGCGTATTGTTTCGAAACATCGCCAACTGTACACAGCCTCAATTGATGTTGTGGTACCGGAACTGCATCAGATCCAAGCTGCGGATCAGGCAAGGCTGCGCGCCGTGCAGGCGGCCTATAACGAGCTTGTTCTTCGTTCGAATGAACTGTCCGGTCGGTCCGGACTGTTGAGCGAAGAACTCGCTTTAATGCGGGTTTATCGGGAACGGGTCGCTCGGGAATGGGGAGCGGAGAGGTCGGATCTGCGTATGCGGATCGATGCCTCTGCAAAGAACTTGGAACGTGCAGAAGTGGAACGCGTTTCCCTCGAACGTTCTATTGGGGAGTTGGAGACCGGTTTGGCCACACTGCGGAAGGAGAAGGAAGAACTCGCCGCCGAAGCGCACCGGCTGGTAGGGGAGACCGACAAGTTGCAGCAAGCCCTGCAGGTCCATCGTGAGCACAGCAAAGCGTTGCAGGGCATGATCGGTCAATACGAAGCCCGGATCAAGGCGATCGAGAGTAGCAAACTGTGGCGATTGCGTAAAGGCTACAACAAGATGCGCGCTTTGTTGCGAACATCGAGTGGAAGTTCGAGTACAGGCTTCCGTTGGATAAAACGGGTCACCTTTTTGGTCTCGCACAATGGCAGACGCATCGTGCGCCGGTTCCTTGCGAAGTTCTTCCGTGCCATGTACCTCATGACCGAGGATCAACCGGTCAGGATCGTGCTGGGCGACGAACAACAGCGGACCACATGGGGCGCTTCGGACGATCCGTATGAGCAATGGATGGCGGCGCATTTCGCGCGCTCGAGCGATCTCGATGATCAACGGGAACAGGCCCAGCACTTCAACGAGAAGCCGTTGGTAAGCGTTGTTATGCCAGTATACGATCCACCTATCGCTTTGCTCGATGCAGCCATCCGTTCCGTGGTGGCCCAGTCCTACGGCAATTGGGAGCTCTGCATTGCCGATGATCGATCACCCAACAAAGACGTGCGAAAGTTCTTGGAGGAATGGAAGAGGATCGATGAACGAATCCGTGTGGTTTTCCGCAAAGAGAATGGCCATATCAGCAAAGCGAGTAACAGTGCATTGGAACTGGTGACCGGAACGTTCATCGCCTTCATGGACCACGACGACCTGCTAGCCCCGGATGCCGTGTTCCACATCGTGAAGCGCATCAATCGAAAACCCGACGTGGATATCCTGTACACCGATGAGGACAAGGTCGATGAAAGTGGTAAACACAGCGATGCCCATTTCAAGCCCCAATGGTGTCCGGACCATTTGCTATCCAGGAATTATTTCGGTCATCTGGTCGTAATGCGGACCGAACTTGTTCAACAGATCGGTGGCTTTCGCGAAGGATTTGAGGGAAGCCAGGACTACGACCTGATCCTGCGTGCAACGGAACGATCCCGACGCATAGAACATATTCCAAGGGTCCTCTATCATTGGCGGATACATGCAGCGAGTGCGGCCTTGAACGAGGAAGTGAAGCCATATGCCTACGAGGCGGCGCGCAAGGCCATTTCGGAAAGTTTGATCCGTCGTGGCGAGCCGGCCGAGGTTGGATTCCTGGACGGTTACCGTGGTTACTCGATCAAATTCGAAACCCCATTGCGTGGCAAGGTGAGTCTGATCATTCCGACCAAGGACCAAGCTGCGGTCCTCGCAACGTGTCTTCATTCAGTTTTCGATCGCACCCAGCATCCGGACTTTGAAGTGATCGTCTTGAGCAATAACAGCAAGGAAGAAGGTTTGTTCGCATTGATGCAGAAGATGGAACAGCTCCATCCTGAGAAATTCCGCTGGTATCGCTCGGATGAGCCATTTAATTTCTCAGCGTTGATGAACTATGGGCTCTCTAGGGCCACAGGTGAACACATCCTCTACCTGAACAACGATACGGAGATCATCCATCGCGATTGGATGAGCACCATGCATAGCTGGTCCCAACGACCGTCCATCGGCGCTGTTGGCGTGAAATTATTGTATCACAATGACACCATTCAGCATGCGGGTGTTGTGATCGGTCTGGGAGGTGTAGCTGGCCACACCTTCGTAGGTCAACACCGCGATGGTCCAGGTTATTTCAACTACATCAACACGGTGAACAACAACAGTGCTGTTACGGCCGCGTGCATGATGGTGGAACGAAGGAAATTGGAACAGATCGGTGGTTGGGAAGAGCTCTTTACCGTTGAGTACAATGACGTGGACCTCTGCTTGCGATTGCGTGAAGCGGGTTATGATAATGTGTACTTGCCCGACGTTGCCGTATACCACTACGAGTCACTTACCCGCGGCCATCCGCACATGACGAAGGAGAGCTATGAACGGCATCTTCGGGAGGTCGGTTTGTTCAAGGATCGTTGGGCGAAGTATATCGCGGATGATCCGTGCTACAATCCTAATTTGACGCGTGGGGCGCACGACTTTCGCCTGGCCTGAGTTCGGTCAAAGGTCGGGGCGGAGTTTATCCTCCAAGAGGTCGGTCATGAACAATTCCAGTATTTCATGTACCACGATATCTGGCTTTTCCTGTTCAACGATATCCGGAATGAAGATGGGGGACCAGACATAGACACTGCGGCTGAAATGTTCGCTCAGGTACGGTATCAGATACACCGAGAATGAATCGCGGAACATGAGCAGTCTCGGTGCTTTGGGGTCTGGCCCTTTCATGAAGATGGGCTTGTATTTGAAGAACGCTGAGGCCGGCAAAGTTTCTTCTGGTAGGGCCTCGGCCTTAGAGCCGGCCAGTGGCACCATCATGTAGGTGACACGTGTCAGCTTATCGTTCATCGCGATCTGCATGGCCAGGTCACCTTGGTCGTTCGGCACGGCTTCGACCACATAGTCTTCTTCAATGCAAGGTTGCCCCACTTCGGGATTGTCCAATGCAATGCGCGAAAGGAGTTTTTGGTAGCCGATGAGCGCTCCCCAAGGATTCCAATGCATATCCGTGGTATAGTACGTATCGCGAACTTTTCTGCCTGCCAACAGTTCAGCACGGCTATCAATGATCGGGATCTTCGTGTGCAGCTGTAAATGCTGGATCAACAGGTCAAGGGCAGACGTGTCGCGGACGGGCATGTACGCATCCGGTAATTTGTCCGGATAGATCGTTGCCTTCAGCGGAGGGAAATAGAGGTAATAGTCGATCCCTCGTTCGGCGAGCCAATGCCTTCTTTTCTCCAACCGATCACCGACCTCCTTGAGTTCATCGTTCGTGAAGGCGGGAAGACCACGATATAGGTCCACTGCTCCGGGCCGGTTCAGAAAAAGGAAGTCGTCCTTTCCGAAAATGACATGGTCTGGCATCGAAGAGTCTTTTAGCACGTACGCATGGAAGAATGCATTCATTCGGAACAATGCGCGCCTGAAACCAAAATGGTCACTGAAGAATTTGGCATACTTATCCGGGAATTCCAGCAGCGAATGCATGCGCAGCAAGGGCTTTTCGGCAGTTGGCCGTTTCTCGGTGTCCTCCAGGAACGGTTGTATCGGCATCAACTCTGAGAGTGTCGGCATGCTGATGAGCAGCGTGAAGAGAATTGCCAACGCCCATTCATTTCCCCTAAGGTCCTTGTCTGCAGCGGTCAGGATCGGTGTTCGCCAGTATCGGAATAGGATGAAGGCTCCGGTTATGATCCCGAAGATCCATGGAAGTGGCCCGTTGCCCGAGCGTTCCCAGATGGACTTCACTTCAGGTCCCAAGTTCCGGTCACTGAAAAGGAACGGGTCATTGCCTTTGAAATGCAGTACCGATCCCCGGTCCGTCAGATCGAATGTTGCAACCTGCTCGTTGGGGTGGAACAGCGCATACAACTCGGCAGCAGAATAGCGTCTTGATCGATCATTGCAGCGAATGCTCATGGCCTTGATCAACAACGAGTCCTGCATGTTCCCGGGGTCGAAGCGCAAATGGCTGAACATGGTGTCCTGGGGCATTGGAAAACTCAGGATCTGGATGCGGGAGGAGCCGATAACTGGAACATTCACAAAATTGCCCTCATGGAAATCGCCGGGTTTTTGGGCGAAGAAGAGCTGGAAGTTGTCCGATACGGTGGCTACCAGTTCCAGGTCAATGTGGATCCGTCTCTCTTGGAAATTGATGTTGTTCAATATGAATGTGGTGAACACCGAGGTCAGCAATGCCAGTAGGACGGTTCTGCCAAAAGGTGGAAGTATGCGTGTCCGGTCCGATCGTGTCAACCTTCGTATCCGCAGCATAAGCAGCAAATGGATGCAGGACCAAGCAACCACAGCGATCAACAGGGATGTTACGAAAGGCCGGATCACCGGTCGGGTGGGGTTGAGCACTTCCACCACGAAAGGGGAAAGGTCCACTTGGGAAGCAAAGTAGGGGTCCCCTCCCGTTGCTTCCAAGGCAATGGAACCACGCTCCTGATCGAATTCAAACGATTTCAGATCATGCATTCCTCGGAAGAGATCGGGGATCTTCTCCGCATCCCAATGAATGGAACGGTATGGGCCCTTCAGCGTTATGCCGAACAATTCTTGGGCTATCGGCTCTTCCCCTGGATCGTACCTGATCCCCTGAACGCGTTGAACGTCCGCTGGCAAAGTGTATGTAAGTGTTTGGATATCGGGGTCCGGATGCACTTCTTTACTTACGGATCGGTCTGCGGTATAAGCGAACTGGATGTCGTCGTAGAAGAGGGTCTGGTGCGAAGTGAAACTGGTGCGCAGTTCAACGATGATCTCCAGCACCTGAGGACGGACATCCATCTTCAATGAATTCCACGATAGTCCGAACACCACCGTTGCGAACAGCCATGGGAAAAGGTGGAGAATGGACCTTTTCATCGCTAGAATCGGAAGTAGATGAAAGGACTGAAGGTGCTGCTCGCTACATGCATACCGACCATGATCAGTAGGAGGGCAAGACCGACCACTTGGAGCATCCCGCGTGCACCCACGGGGATACGTTCCTCCGATACATTCCAGCTCATGAGTGAGGCAATGAAGCCATGCACGTTCAACGCACCGAGCACACCGATGGCCAGTGCGACCATGGACGTACGTGTTAGGAATTGAGCGGGAGTGTAGGTGATGGCATCGAACGATCGCGCGTGGAACATGCCCAGTACAAAGTGCCACGCATCGGTAAGGTCCTCAACGCGGAAGAAGACCCACGCCACCAACACCACCAAGAGCGTGTAGGCCGTCCCTACAGAACGCGGGGTTCGTTGTATCCACCGCATGGCACCGGTTCTTTCCATGATCATGAACGAACCGTGTATGAGGCCCCAGATAACGAAGTTCCAACTTGCACCGTGCCACAGACCGGTGAGGAGAAAGACAATGAACAGGTTCACGTAGGTGCGCACCGGGCCCGTCCGATTTCCGCCCAGCGGGATATAGAGGTAATCCCTGAACCATGTGCTTAGACTGATGTGCCAACGCTGCCAGAATTCGCGCACAGAACGAGCGATGTACGGGAGGTCGAAGTTCTCCAAGAACCGAAAGCCGAACATGCGTCCCAGACCGATCGCCATGTCACTGTATCCGGAAAAGTCAAAGTAGATCTGGATGCTGTATGCGATGATGCCCAACCAAGCAACCCCGGGCGAAATGACCCCCGCATCCAGTTCGAAGACGGGTTCCGCGATGCGCGCAACTTGGTCCGCGATAAGCACCTTCTTTGCCAAACCGATGATGAACCTGCGCACACCGCTGGCGAACAACGGAACATTCAATGAGCGTTGGTCGATCTGCTCGGCCACATCGCTGTAGCGGACGATCGGACCCGCGATCAGCTGCGGAAATAGACTGATGTAGAGAGCAACAGAGCCCGGTTTGGTCTGGGCCTTGGCGTGCCCACGATAGACATCGATCACATAGGAGATCCCTTGGAAGACAAAGAAGGAGATCCCGATCGGCAAGTGGACAGGATCCAATTGCATCAAGGGTAGAGCAAGCCCTTCCAGTAAGGTATTCCAGCTATCCACAAGGAAATTGGCGTACTTGAACCAGACCAAAACCCCAAGGTTCAGGATGATCGCCATCGCTATCCATGATCTGGTCCCAGGTGCACCTTGTGTCGCCAAAGCGGCCAAGTAATTGACCAAGACCATCACGAGCATAAGGAGCACATAAGCTCCTTCGCCCCACGCATAGAAGAACAAGCTGGCTATAAGCAGCAGCGTGTTCTGCCTTTTCCGGTCCAGTGCGGTGAGCACCAACAGCAGCACGATCGGTAGGAATAGAAATAGGAAGACGGGCGAGCTGAATACCATCCAAAGCTGAGAAGGAAGCCGACTAATGTAGGATGCGGCTCAAGTTCGCCACACAAGGCCCCGTTGGTTTCAATGTTAGATCCATGTTAACTGGATGTGAAACCATTCCTACATTTGTGTCGTTACGGTAAGCACAACACGATGAAACACATCCTGCTCATCTTATTTCTTTCCACGAGTTCTGGGCTATTTGCACAGGAACTTTTGGGCAGGGAATATTGGTCGGATGGTACGTTACGCTCTACGCGTTATGCGGAAGGAGCCAAGATCCACTTCATCACCTACCACGAGAATGGCAAGGTGAATGCGGTTGGCTGTTTTCTTAACGGACGGCGCGATGGGGTCTGGAAGCAATATTCCCAGAACGGCGTGTTGTTAGCCCAGGCAGGCTTCCGGAACGGAGAGCGACAAGGCATTTGGGAATTCCGCAATGAAGCGGATCTACCCAGAGGCCAGCTTACCTATTCTGGCGGAATACTCGCCCAAGGCGAAGCATATGATGCCACGGGAATGATCACGGCGCAACGCGCCTATTGATCATCTATCTGTTCAGCATGCCCGGCAAGCCGTCGGTGGTCGCGATCTTCACGGCGAGCACGAACAAGGCAACCACCTGCACCAGCGCACCGATCATCAATTGGATGTTCGCTGTTGGCCAGTGGAGCAATTTGAATAGGCCACCCAAGGTGAGAATGGCGGTACCTGCTAGCAACAAGGAAAGGGCGATCCGGATTTTCATTTGATCTGGGTTTTATGGTTCAATGCAACCAGGTTCAATTCGTAACGGTTTGGTCTGGATCAACTCCCCAGAAACCCCTCCAAGTAGCCCGCAGCCAGATGGAAGGAGAATATGTAGCACACGGACTTAATGACCTTCATTGCCCCTCCGTTATCCGTTCTGGAACAGCTCTTCTGCGTGAGTGAAGGCCTTGAACTCGATAGCGTTTCCTTCAGGATCCTCGATGAACATGCTCATTTGTTCCCCGATCGTTCCCTTCATCACCATGCGTGGTTCCATGAAGAAGGTGATGCCCACTTTTTGGAACTTGTCGCGCAACTTCTTCCAATCGGCCATGGTGAGCACAATGCCCCAATGGTTGGCGGGTACGCTGCTTTTGGGGTTGTAGATGCGGGCGGTCTTGATCAGTTTGGGCACTTCTTGGATGGTCAGTTGATGTCCGAAGAAGTCGTAATCCACCCAGGTATCTGCACTTCGTCCTTCGGTACAACCGAGGAATTTTCCGTAGAACGCCCGGATCCGTTTGAGGTCGGTGGTGGCGAACGCTAGGTGGAATCGGCTGTTCATGGGTTTTCCGAATTGGTGGGACCGGAATGATACGGAACAGCACCAAGTTAGTTCGTTTCCGCTCATGGAACATGGTCCGAACCTGTGGCTTAGGAATATTGAACGGTAAAGGGCCGCCTCACATGAGACAGCCCTATTCTGTTCGTGGTCCAGTTCAAGAACTGGAACTACGATCACTTTTCATCATCATCGTCGTCGCCCTCACTGTCATCCGTTGGTGCGTCGTCATCGGCATCTTCTTCGTCGTCATCGGAAGTGTCGCCTTCCAGATCTGGCGTTTCGGCACCTTCCATAGCGGTGTCATCATCATCATCATCACTTCCTCCACCTCCGCTGTCGTCCTGGTCGAGGTATTGATCGATCTCTTCCCGGCTTTCGGAATTGATCTTGATCAGGTATAAAGCATCGTGAGTTTTCAGTTCGATCACTCGCAAGGTGTCGCCTGTTGCAGTGGGAATGGACTTGATGTGCGAGCTATCGACCCCATCCGGATATTGTTCCTGGAGGGTTTCCTTGAGTGCGTCGGTCAAGGTGTTGAAAGAGCGGATAAGGCGTTGCATGGTGTAGGGGTGTTCACATGTCAAGGACGTAGGCAAAGATGAGCGGTGCCACGATAGTAGCATCACTTTCGATGATGAATTTTGGGGTATCGATGTCCAATTTGCCCCAAGTTATCTTTTCATTTGGTACAGCACCGCTGTAACTTCCATAGCTGGTGGTACTGTCGCTGATCTGGCAGAAGTAGCTCCAGAACGGTGTTTCTCTTTGCAGGTCCTGTTGCAACATGGGTACTACACAGATCGGGAAATCACCGGCAATGCCACCACCGATCTGGAAAAACCCGATACCGGCCTCACCGCAATTGTTGGTGTACCAGTCGGCGAGGAACATCATGTACTCGATCCCGCTCTTCATCATGCCGGGTTTGCAATCGCCTACAATGCAATGTCCAGCGAAGATATTGCCCAAGGTGCTGTCCTCCCAACCAGGGCAAATGATCGGGATGTTCCGCTCCGCGGCGGCCACCATCCAGCTGTTCTTCGGGTCGATCTGGTAGTACTGCTTCAGCACGCCCGAGTTGATCATCTCGTAGAAGTACTGGTGTGGGAAACGGCGATTTCCGCTCTTGTCATCAACGGTCCAAAGGTCCACCACATGCTTCTCCAGCCGCCGGAATGCCTCGTGTTCCGGTATACACGTATCGGTAACGCGGTTCATGCCCCGGTCCAGCAGGGCGCGTTCTTGGGCTGGGGTCAGATCGCGGTAGTTGGGCACGCGCTCGTAATGGTCGTGCGCCACCAGATTCATCACGTCCTCTTCCAAGTTGGCACCGGTGCAGCTGATGATGTCCACTTTTCCTTGGCGGATCATTTCCGCAAAAGTCTTACCCAACTCCGCTGTGCTCATGGCCCCAGCAAGGGTGACCATCATTTTGCGGCCCTTCGACAGATGCTCCTTGTAGCCTTTCGCGGCATCCACGAGCGCTGCTGCATTGAAATGCAAATAGTTGTTCTCTATGAAATCCGAAATGGGACGTTTACTGTTCATGCGTTGAAGTTACGGGGCGAATATAGAATTGTAGGATGAAATCAAGATGCAGGTGGCAATAGGCAAGGGCAGGAGGCAAGGTGCTTGGAGAAGATCTTTGTTGTTGCGGTTTGAAGGTACACTATCCAATGTCGGGACAACAAAGTTCATTAGCGCTACGCCCTGCCCTTGCCTATTGCCAACTGCCAACTGCACCAAAGGTTCATCCACTTACAAATACCCCAGCAGCTGAAGCATCCGTTCGGCACTTTGTCTTTCTGCGAAAACGCGGTCAGTAAGGTTTCCGTCGGCATCGCGATCGATCAGCACGTGTTTGGGTTTTGGGATCAGGCAATGTTGGATCCCTCCAAAGCCGCCCAGTGTGTCTTGGTAGGCGCCCGTGTTGAAGTAGCCGATGTACTGCTTGCGTTCCTCTTGGTACTTGGGCATGTAGATCGCGTTGATGTGCTGCTCGCTGTTGTAGTAGTCATCGCTATCGCAGGTCATACCACCGAGGAAGACGCGTTCGTATTCATCGTTCCAGTTGTTCACCGGAAGCATGATGAACCGTTTGCTGATGGCCCAGGTATCCGGCAACGTGGTCATGAAACTGCCATCGATCATGTTCCAGCGCTCCTTCTCGTTCTGCTTCTTTTGATACACGAAGCTGAAGAACGTGGCACCGCTATCGCTCACCGTAAAGCTACCGAATTCGCTGTAGATGTCGGGCTCGGGAACATGGTTCTCTGTACATACATCCTTGATCCGCCCCACGATCTCGCTGATCATGTAGTCCACGTCGAAACTGAAATTCAAACTGTTCTTGATAGGTAATCCACCTCCGATATCAAGGGTATCCAGGGTAGGGCAGAGTTTCTTCAGATCGCAATACACGTTCACACACTTGCTCAATTCGTTCCAGTAATAAGCAGTGTCAGTGATCCCGGTATTGATGAAGAAGTGCATGAGCTTCAGACGGAATTTCTTCTGCTTGCTTACGTTGCGCATGTAGAACGGGATGATGTCCTTGTAACCGATCCCCAGACGACTGGTGTAGAATTCGAACTTTGGAGCTTCTTCCGCCGCAATACGGATCCCGATGTCGCAGTTGCCATCGATCACCTCATCGAGCTGCAGGATCTCCCCCATATTGTCGATGATCGGCACCACATTGAAGCCTCGATTGGCAAGTCTCCCGATCCCTTTGATGTATGGGGCATCCTTGAAACCGTTGCACAGGATCGTGGCATCCTTCGTGATGCGTCCGCGTTCGATCAGCAGTTCGATCATCTCCAGATCATAGGCGCTGCTTGTCTCCAGATTTACTCCTTTGGCCAGCACTTTGTCCACCACGTAACTGAAGTGGTTGCTTTTGGTGCAGTAGAAATACTCGTAAGTGCCTTGATAATTGTGGGTCTTGAACGCATTGGCGAAACACTGCCGGGCCAGTTCGATCTTCTCGCCGATCTTGGGCAGGTAACTGATGCGCAGAGGGGTACCGTGCTTTTCCAGGATCTCTGTCAAAGGCAAGTCGTTCCACACGAGTTTGTCATCGTCGAGCTTGAATTCGTCCTTGGGGAAGTCGAAGGTCTGCTCGATAAGATCGACGTAACGGGTCTTCATGGTGTGGACAAAGCGGTATTAAAAGGTTGTACGGAATGATGCCCTTTCGACGTGCGGGCGATAAGCTTGAGTAAGGTCTACGCCTCGAACCCCGGAGAACGGCATCACACCGGGGAGGGTTCGCAATACGTTAGAGGTCGACATCAGCTTGGACGGAAAGGAAAGCGCAACTGCACCAAGTCTACCGAAACGCCAAGAGCGGATGGTCGGGTGATTTGAAGATCGAATTCGGTGTTCATCAGATGCGGTGCAAAGTAAAAGAAGGTTGCACGGCCCGCGGCATGGTCCTAGAAAATAGTTCCCGGCGCAGCAAACGGTAATGTGGAAGACCAGATCTACCGAAGACGGGCTTGAACGGTGCCGACCGAGTTCGCTTACAACCACCGTTTGGACCGGAACCACAAGAGCATGCCGAAACTTAACGCGATCATAAATGCCATTACGCCATAAAATCCGAAACGTGAGTGCAGCCACGGCATCCGGTCAAAGTTCATCCCATAAACACCAACTATGAAGGTAAGCGGTATGAAGATCGTACTGGTAATGGTGAGCAATTTGATCACCTGACCACTGCGCAGGTTGAACATGGCGTGGAAGGAATTCTCCAAGTTGGTGAGCATTTCCCGATGTGTCCCAATCGTTTCCGCAATATAGACAGCATGGTCCTGGAGATCGTTGATGTACTTGCGTGTGCTGTTGTCGATCACGTCGCTTTGCATGGTGTGCAAGCGACCGGCCAATTCACGTGTGGGAGTAACATATCGGCCGATAGTGATCAATTGGCTCCTCAGTTCCTGCATGGTGAAGAGATCTTCGTTCCCGGGTCTCAGCATCACCTTTTGCTCCAGCTTCTCAATTCGTTCGCCGAGGCTCTCCACGATAACGAAGTAGTTGTCCACGATCACATCAAGCAGCGCATACACCAGATAATCCGCACCGGCGCGCCGGACCCGTCCTGTATTTTGGCGAATGCGGTCGCGTATGGGGTTGAGGATATCACCGGGTCGTTCTTGGAAGGAGATCACGAGCCCCTTCCGAAGTACGAAGCAGATCTGTTCTACCTGCACGTTGCCATTTTCTTCGCCCAAAGTGAGCATTTTGGCCACAATGAACAGGGTATCCGGATACTCCTCCACTTTGGGCCGGTGCTCGGTGTTCAACACATCCTCCAAAAGCAAAGGATGTAGATCGAATTGTTTGCCAACGGCTTGCAAGGTTTCATCGGTGTTCAGCCCGTCTATGTCCAACCAAGTCGTTCTGGTCGGGTCCACAACGGGGCACTCTCCCAAGTTTTTCAAGGTTTTCTCGGACCATTCTTCCTTGTCGAACGTGAACACACGGAGTGAAGTATTTCGGTTCTCTTCGTCATTCACTTGAACAAAAGAACCCGGTGGCAGTCCTCTTTTCCCTGAGCGTTTCTTAACCTTCTTCATAGTGCTCCTTCAATGACTTTTTGGGTCAAAGCGATCTTGGTACCATTTTCTTTGAAGGAGATGGTCCGTTGCGGATAGGGTAGCTCGATATCGGCGCGGTCAAAGTGGAGCTTCACTGATCGGTTCAGGTCATAGTGCATCCTACGTGCTAAAACCGGGTCTGCCGCCCACACGTATGCGCGGATCAAAAGGGCAGAATCATCGATGCGTACCAACATGACACTCACCTTCGGTTCCCCTAGTTCCATTTCGCGCTCCGTGCGGCGATCAATGCACATTGGGTGCATTTCCGCTTCTTGTTGAAGGATCGCCATGGCGTTGTCCAGGTCGCTTTCGTAGCTGATCCCGAACTCGACGAATTCGCATGTGGCCTCATCCACCAAAGAGCTGTTCACAATGGTCTCATCGCTGATCACGGCATTGGGGATGATCACTCGCCGGTTCTCGAACGTAACGATTACGGTATGGCGCAGGGTGATGTCCTCCACGGTTCCGATGTGCGCTTCACCGATCTTGATCAAATCGCCCACACGGAACGGTTTGAACGAAACAATGAAGATGCCGCTGATTATGTTCGCGAAGGCGCGTTGTGTGGCGAACCCCAAAATGGCCACCAGGATACCGGCACCTGCGAACAGTGTTACCGCCAAGTGCTTGAACGAAGGGATCATGTAGACGATGGTGGCGATGGCCCCAAGGCTAACAATGAAGCGCAGTGCATTTCGCAGGAAACGGTAACGGGTCGCATCCTCCCGGAACTTGTCCGATCGTTTATAGATGCGTCGCAACAAGCGGTACAGGAGCCGCTCCACGATGAAAGCGGCCAACAGGACCACTAAGACCTTCAAGAGCAACAACAAATTGAACCCCAACCGATCCACAATGTGGTCCACACGTTCAGGGGAGATCTTCATCAACAACATCGTGCGACGAAGGTATTTGGGCGATCCCCCGGCCGATCACTCGGATAGGCCAAAAGGATGAACACCCGAACATGGGGAAAGAGGGGGAGGAGCAGGTGGGGAAGTGAGAAACGTAAAGAGTTCTTCCGGAGCAATTGAGCAGTAGAACCACCCTCCTCACTTCCTCACATCCACACTCATAGATCCGAAAGGTCCCGTCGCATTTCAGCGTCGCCGCTGATGTCCACCTTCGGTTTGCCGGCTCGGAAGATCACCATGCCGGTACCTTTCAATTCCATGCGCCCGATGGCCACCTGCAACAAGGCTCCTTCGCGTAAGCCCACCACCGTGCTGCGTTGGTTAAGTGCAAGGTATTCCTCCAAACGTTTGTCCCGGCTTTCCCCGCCATGGCCGGGGATCGTGGCTTCGGTGTAATGCGGATTGATCTGGAAGGGCACCAAGTGCATTGCGCGCAAGGAAGGCACCTCCACGATCGGCATGTCGTTGGTGGTCATGATCGTTGGGCTGGCCACGTTCGCACCGGCGCTCCAACCGAGGTAGGGGAGTCCGCGTTTCACACGGTCACCGATCGCGCGCAATAGTCCAGACCGATACAGTGAACGCAGGAGCAGAAAGCTATTCCCACCACCGATCGCGACAGCATCCAGATCGTCCAGTGCCTTGTTCGGATCCGTGGCCTTATGCAGACCAATGGTCTCACAACCGAATTCACCGAACACCGCTGCCATGCGTTCCACATAAGCATCTTGTTCGGGTTCCGGTTGCGCGAACGGGACGAAACCGACCTTCTTGTGCCCTTGCAAAAAGGACTTCGCATGAGCGTGTGGCCATTGGAAGAACGGTTCGCCGGGTAAGGTTGAATTTGAAAGAAGGAGCAATTGCATCGGCGTTTGTTAAAGATATATTGGCAATGGAGCGCTATTCGATCACGGTTCCTTCGACGACCAGGATCAGTTTGTCCGGGGTTCCGTCGGTGGTAATGGTGATCTTTCGCATTAGCGGTCCAAGAATGGTACGCCCGGTGTAGATCAGTTCCAATTCACCGGTAGAACCGGGCGCAATGGGCATTTCCGGTGTTCGTGGCATGATGCAATCGCATTCCGACCGCGCTGTCATTATGGTGAGTGGCACAGGACCGGTGTTCGTGATAGGGAACTTGAATCTTTGTTCTACGCCTTGTCGAACCGTCCCGATCGAAAAGTGCAGATCCTTGGTTTTCGGATCGATCAGGATCCGTTCCACTTCGATCCGACGTTCGCGCGCCGCGGCCACACTGTAAACAGATCGTTCCAGGTCATTGAGGTCATCACTCACGGTGTTTGCTGAACGGTCCTCGCCGAAGGGTAGTTCTCGGATGCGCAAGATGCCGCCATTGCTCGCGGTGCTATCCATGAAAGTTGCGAGTGCATTCGAATTGGCACGTTGCAATTGGTTGCGTAGGCTTTCGATCCGGCGCAATGAAAGGTTCTTATTGTAGTCGTTGCGGGCCAACGGACTGGCATGGCCACGTACTTCCAAGGTGATCTGTTGGCCGCTTTTAAGCACTGGGATCAAGGCTTGCGCCAACTGCTGTAGTTGTGCATGGCCATGTTGTACCTCCGATCCAAAGAATGCATCAAAGGCTTTTGGATCACCGTTCTCCTTTTCATAGAGCGGTCGCAATGCGGCATATTGATCGTAGGTGGTGTTGTAGGTCTTGTCGGTCTTCACCTTCCAGGATCGTGGTTCGGGTTCATCGTTGTGGAAGTACAACACCAATGGAAAGTCCGCTTGGAGCTGGGCAAGGGTGCGTTGTGGGGTTTCGATAGGAGTGGAGACTATCGGCGGAATACTATCCACCTTTACTATCAAGGGCGGCACTTCAACGATAAGTGGTTCGTTCAGGCGGAAGCGATATAGGTCATTGCAACAGGTTTCGCCTTTGGCGGCGAAGGATCCAATGCGATTGCTGGTGAGCCAACCCTCGTTCCGCTTGGGATCATAGCTAGCGTACAGGTCGTTGGCCGGACTGTTGATCGGCTTGCCTCCATTCACCGGCTCTGCGTAGGAGCCATCCGTATTTTGTTGAGCAGTGAACACATCAAAGCCCCCGATACCCGGCAGGAAATCCGATGAGAAATAGAGCGTATTCGAATGCCGATCATACCAAGGACTTCGTTCGTTCCCGATCGTGTTCACGGGCTTGCCCAAGGGCTTTGGGTCGACGGCGACACCGTCCTTGAATTGAGCGATCCAGATATCCATTTCGCCTTCGCCGCCCGGTGTGTCGCTCACGAAGTATAGCCACTCTTTCCCTTCGACTTGCACGACCATAGGTTGGGTGGTGGTGTGATCAACAACCAACCCCGGCAAAGGGGTTGCGTTGCTATTATCGCTGGATCGTTGGATCTGGATATGGCACCCTTCTACACCGTTGCATTTTGAAAAGAGCATCCATTCACCCGAAGAACTCCACGCCACGTTTGCGATATCCACCTGCTGCGACGAGGTCTGCGGATCAATGGACGGTTCGGTCCACGCACTTCCGGCTTCCTTCACTTTGAACAAAGCCGTGTAGTAGGTCGCGGTATCCTGGACTTCTTCGTCTGCATTCAACTTTCCACGAAGGCTGGTGAAGTACAACGCACTATCCGGACCGATCCGGGCACCGAATTCGCTGTCATAGGTGTTCACCGGTTGGGGCAAATGTTCAATGGTCAAGCTGTCTGTTCTGGTTTTGAAAGCTGTTGCCAACCGACAACCTTCCAATGCATTCGCCGCGCGCAAGGCGGTGAATGAGCCCTTGTCCTTTTCCTTTTGCAACGCCTTTTTCCAAGTGCGTTCTGCTTCTTCGTATTGCCCACTGCACAATTGCATTTCACCCAACCAACGGAGCCCATCGGCGTGTGTGCGGCCTTGGTCCTTGTGGTACACGCGGTCGTATAGCGCTGCGGCCTTGTCGTATTGGTTGCTTAGGCGAAGGGCTTCGGCCTGTTTCCACTGAAGGCTCATGCGTCCCGGATCGGTTTCCAGCGCACCTCCGTAGAAGCGTGATGCTCCATAGAATTCGCCCCGTTCGAAGGCCGCATCGCCCCAAATGGTCCATTGCACAACGGACTGCCCACTTCCCACGAAAGGCAGCAGGGCCAAGCAGAATAGAAAATAATGCCGGTGGATCGTGTTCATATTCACAACTGCGCAGGGCATGCTTTGAAACGAACCGGCACCGGTGGATGCTTGCGGAAAATGCGGACCACGGTGAGTTCTATTCCACCGCGATTCCGGCTGGCCGGCACAAGATCGCTCGTGTTGATGTCGTAGCTCAATCCAACGGTCCAGTCGTCGTATTCCACACCGCCGTAAACATAACCGGCATCTCCTGCACGGAAGTGTACGCCAAGTTGCACGGCCCTGTTCAAGCCGAATCGGTCATTGAGGATGTAGCGCACGTTGGCACCCAAGTCCAGTTCATTGAACTTTCCTTGGGCCATGAACTGGATCATGGGCAATACATCGAATTTCTTGCTCACTGGAAATTGGGCAATGGCATGTACGCTCGTTCGCATGTCCAATGGAGATCCAGGTCCGCCAAGGAAACCGATCTTCGGTTTGGTCAGGTTGAAGAACCCAGCACCGAACTGTAGACTGGTCCTTTTCGCAGGGCGGTAGCGATACATGAATCCGGCATGCAGATCTGGATGGATCAACGAAGATCGATCAAAGCGTTCACCGGTCGCGAGGTTTGGATCGTAGTTGAAACCGTTGTACTGGTTGTCGAACGAAAGTGAATTCTGGTCCAAGCTCAACGAGGTGAAACCGAGTTGCACACCAGCGGTGATCGCATTGTCCTTCGCCGTACCGAATTTCTGGGTCCAACTTGCTCCAACGCTTAAATGGGTTTGTTGCAAACGGCTATCTCCCGCCTTGTCGTTGAAGACCCAAGCGCCCAATCCCAATCCTTGCACACCAGCTGCGTTCGAGGCATCGCCGCCCAATGCGAACGTGCGATAGGGGACGGTGACAGCGCGCCATTGTTGCCGAAAGATCCCGTTCACCCGATAGTCCCCATCGAACGTCCCTATCGCTCCCGGACCCAAGGCCAAGGGTGCATTGAAGAACTGCGAGAAGTGGATGTCTTGCGCAAGGATCGGTGAAGTACACAACACGAACAAGATCCCAAAGACGGCATCTTGCATTCTACGATGTCGTTGGACCCACTTCATCGCACCACAGTAACATTACCCTTGGTGAAGAAGCGTTGCCCATCCGAACAGAAAACGGTCAAGTGGTAGACGAACACGGCAGGGTCTACGGGTTTGCCTTTGTATGCGCCATCCCAACCGATCTTTTGGTCATTCGTTTCGAACACTTTTTCACCCCAGCGGTCGAATACCTTGAACTCCAATTCTTGGATCGCACGACCACGCACGAAGAGCACGTCGTTGTTGCCATCATCGTTCGGGGTGAATGTGTTGGGTACGAAAATGTCCGGGTCTTCGCAGAGGACATCATGCACTTGTACGGTCACCAAAGCATCCTTCGTGCAAATTCCATCACTTACGGTTACTGTGAAGGTGGTGGTCTCTTGTACCACGGCAGTTGGGTTGGGGATCGTGGGGTTGCTCACAAGGTTTGCGGGGACCCAAGAGAACGTGGTTCCTTGCGTTGGCGTGGCCATCAATTGCACGGTGGTACCCGGTTCCACAATGGTCTGGTCAACGGTTGCGGTAACCGTACCACCCATGATCGGTGATACCCCAACAGTGATGGTGCCGCTCCAAGTACAACCTGCGAGTGTGGTCACGGTCACACCATACGTGCTGGTCTCCACAGGGGCTACACTGGCATTCGGGGTTCCTTGTCCGATCAGGATCTCTTCCGCAGGCGACCATGCGATCGTTGCTCCCTGATCGATACCGGAAAGGGTGAGCTGTGCGGTATCCATGGAGCAGATCCCGTTTTCGCCGATGAGCCTCGGATCGCCCAGTGATACGTTGATCCGCACACTATCGACCCCACCGCAGATGTTGTCCAGGGCACGAGCGAAGTACCAACCACTCTGCATAGGTTGGATCGTCGCGGTGCTATCCGTGAGCGGAGCGTTGAGCGTGTCCGTGAAATTGGCGTTGCTGGACCATTGGAAAATAGTGATCGTACCATTTCCATTCGCCGTCAATAAGGCTGTGGCGTTCGGTCCACATACGGTTTGTTCAACGCCTGCATCGAGAATGGAAGAGGCCACAACGACGGTCTGTGTGGCGGTCAAGGAACAAGCGCCATTCCCGAAGGTGAGTGTGTAGGTCGTGGTCTGCGGAGGCGTTGCCACAGGGTTTCCCACGTTCGCATTACTGAGCCAAGTAGCAGGTGTCCATGCGTAAGAGATACTCGGGTCATTGATCGGGAGCACGCCGATCTGGACACTTGCGCCAGCGCAGATCGTGGTGTCGTTCAGGTCGATCGCGCTATTGTCCAACACGACCACTTGACGTTGCGTGGTGTCATTCACATTACATGTGGCGGGGTTGTTCGCGACAAGTGTAACCGTGTACACGCCGGGTCCCGGGAATACATGGGTCGGCGAAGCGAGAACACTGGTTGTACCATCACCGAAGGTCCATTGGTATCCGTTGGCACCATAGCTAGCATTGGTGAACGTGATCGGATCGGGCAGGCAATTGATCGTGCTATTGAAATCGGCCACCACCATAGGAATGTCCATGTCCAACTTGAAGACACCATTGTTGCAGAGTCCACTGTTGTTGGTAGGGCTCCATGCGCCTGGATCGGGTACAATGGGGAAGTCTGAATTGCCGCCGCATCCGGCACAAACACTTTGGTAAACCCTTCCGCGACGATCGAATCGGCTGGTGCCACCATCCACATGTTCCGAGCTTACACTTCCGCCATAGTATGTACCGTAATACAAGTCGGAAAGATCGATCTCGAATACAGCAAGATAGAAGTCGTTGCCGTCCGTAGTCGTTTGAAAAGCATTCGGGGTAACGGCCATTCCCGTGGTGCTCAACTGGCCTTGAACCGCACTGCCCCAACCGCTCACGTAGATCTTGTCGCAATAGTCCACCAGGAATGCGGTCGGAGAAATATCTGGAACTCCATCCCCTTGGCCGAACCGGGTACTGATCAACAAGGTGGTCAGTTCATGATCCAGTTTGCTCAGGAATTGTCCGGAATTCGGAACGTTGTAGCTCGCATTGAAGATCAGCTCATTGCCAAGTGCACTTGTTTGCCCGAATAGATACACATTGCCCTCTTGGTCCAGATCAGCGAAATAACACTGATCGTAAGCTGCAGTTCCAAAGTAGGTGCTCGCGACCAACGTGGATCCATTGGCGTTGATCGAAGAGACGAAGCCATCTGCAGCGCCACCCAAGAAAGTGGTATGCAGTGCACCAGGTGTAGTAGGCAAGTCGGTACTGCGTGTTCCACCGGAAACGTAGACACCATCGTTCCCGTTCAATTCAACGTTGTAGATGGCATCAGCCAATGATCCTCCTAGGAAGGTCGAATAGAAAAGCGTAGTGAGCGAAGCGTCCATCTTCAGAACAACTCCATCTTGTGTGCCGCCTCCGTATGTGGGCTGCATGCTTCCCACAGTGGTTGGCATGTTGGGTGAAGAAGTGCAACTGGCGATGTAAACGTTGTCATTGGGGTCCAACAACACTTCACCACGTACTTCGTCAGCGTAATTGAATTTGAGCCCCGGATCCGTGTTCAACCCATCGGTATGTGATCCCAAGGAAAGTTCCTGCCAGTAATGTGGAGCCATCCGCACTCAAACGGGCTACGATCATATCCACGCCGTTCGGGAAATTCACGCCCAGGCCATTGGTCAAATTAACCGGAGGCCCACCGTTGAACGAAGTGTCGAAGGATCCCGTTGTGACCGGAAAATTCGGTGAACTTGTTGTCCCGTAGAGAAAGAGTTCGTCGCTGCCGTTCACAATGATGCTGTGCGGAAGTTCATCGCTGCTACCACCGATGTAGGTACTCCAGATCAGGAAGGTTCCAGTGGTATCGTACTTCGTCAAGGCGATATCGGTTCCATCGAAAAGGCCATCGCCACCAGCATGGGTCACTTGGAAGGCACCGGTGGTAGTGGGGTAACCTTGTCCGAACGCAGTACTGCCACTGTACAAGAAGCCATCGCGATCAAATGTGGCCGTATATCCGAAATTGTCCGCGACAGAACCGGAGTAGGTACTGAAGATCACCGTGGGGTCGATCACAAGCGGAAGCGCACGGTCGTACGCACCCAGTTCAAAACCGAAATGGCCGCTGCCTTTTCTGTAATGACAAGGGACCGGCATACGCACGCCATCCCTTTCCTGATAGGCCAACGGAATGGTCTCGATCACATCTCCGAGCGAAGTGGCAAGGGTCAATCGGTCGTTCGTGAAGGTGATCCCATCGGCACCGTCGTATAGGAACTTGATGATCGTAGGATCCACATCGGGAGCGAGGAAGAGGTCATACTTGAGCCCGCTGGCATCGGTACGTATACGAAGGTCCACGCCGGGGTAGATGTTCTTTTGGTCGATCGCGCTGAATGCGTGAACGTTACTTGCCCATTTGCTCGGGTCATTTCCGATCAGGAAATTAAATGCCCCAGGCCGTACACCTACGGGTTCGATCTCGGGGTCCGAATTTGTAGCCATGAACCGAAGGCGGATCGCATGGTGCCGAATAAGTTGTGAAAGGGGACCGTCGGGCATCCCGTTGACATGCGCATGCGAAAGTTGTTGTAGTGCGTTGCGATCGAACCGGTCGATCAGGAGTGCGGCCGGTTCGATCCATACGGTGGCATCGGCCATTTCCGCCCGGAACTTGACAGGTTCTGGCCACTGGCCACGGTTCTGCAAGAAGGGCACTGAACGTTGCGCAACCAGTGTTAGCGACAACGAATGCAGGATCACCACAAATAGAGCGGAACGAAGTTGGCCGGACATGTGCGGTCGAATCTACGGCACATGGTTCGTAGTGCAAACATCGGGTTACGCCTGCAACCAAGGATCACAAAGCTGTCCGGATACGGATCCTTCGGATCGGTCAGCGGCTCTGCAACGCCGTATGTTCCGGGCTCTTCGTTGTAAGTTGGAATTCCACGCGACGGTTCAATTGGCGGCCATCCTCTGTTTTGTTGGTCGCGATCGGTTGGTTCTTGCCATGTCCGATCGGCAAAAGCCGTGTTCCTTCGATCCCGCTCATTTCCAAGAATTGCCGAACGGAAGCAGCGCGTTCCTGAGAGAGAGCCATGTTGTAGGACAGACTTCCAACATCATCCGTATGTGCTTCGATCACCAATTGCAGCTCGGGATGCTGGAACAGAAGTCCGGTGACGTGTTGCAGTATCTTGTAGGATGAGGTGTCGAGCACTGCGCTTTTGTAATCAAAGTGGATCGCACTTGTCCTGAACTTGGTATTGTTCAAGTCCTTCAAGGAGCTCATATCCATTTCGCTAAGGTCCTTCAGCTTTTCCACTTTCAGCTGGTATACTTCGGCATCCATGAACTGGAGCTCCCGTACTTTTTGGAACACCTTGTAGAGGGTTTCAAGGTCCTTGGTCTCGCCAACGGAGTAGGTGTACAAGCCCCGTTCTGGATCAAAACGTTCCACCACACGGTAGAGTTTCCGGATCTCAACAAAGCGCGGATCGTCCAGGTCCACGCGTTTGGACGAAGCGAACAGTTCCACGGAGAAGGTCGCATCGGTGAGGTCATCCATGGACATGCCCATCTCATCGAAGGGAAGTTCTTGATAGGTGAAGGTGTGCTCCTTGCCGAGCGCGTCCTGGTATACCGCGACCACGTTCATATCCTCATGGTCCCTGAATTTGTCCACAACCACAATGGTGCGCGTGTTGCATGTATTGGCGATCTCCCCGTTCGCATCAGGTACTGCGAGCACGTCCAATTTCATTTCGTACGTACCTGGGGTGCGATAGGTGTGGAACGTGCGTAGCCCGGTTGAGGTCGTGCTATCGCCCATGTCCCAATGGTATTCGCTCGCTAACAGGTCCGGTAGAAAGGTTTTCTTGGCATCCAGGGCAAGTGTTCTACCGGTTCGCACAGTGTCCGGCGCGGTGATCCATGCTTGGCGAACATCCTTTACTTCCAATATGTGGCTCTGGAGTTCATGGAAGGTTGCACCCGTCTTGCGGTCAACGAGCAGAGAGCGTACGGTATAGGTACCAGGCCGGGAATAGCAGTGCTCCACCTTGTCGCCCGTAAAGCGGGTACTATCACCCAGGTCCCAAACGTGATCAATAGGCAAAGTGCTTGTTGCGGCATGGTGCTTTTGCTTGAACGAGTAGCAGTAATTGTTCTCCTTTTGAGGTATACAGTCCCTAAATTTCGGTACGGTCCTTTTGAAGGTATGGATGTGGTCATTCCCGGCACGATCGGAGCTGAAGAACCCGGTGCGTAGATCCTTACGCATAGTGAAGCCGATATCATTCCCTATGGAATTAATTGGGGAAGGAAGTGCTGTTGGACTGCTCCATGTCCGGTTCTGACGTGTTGAGGAATAGATATCCAGCTTACCCATGCCACCGTCGCGATCACTGGCGAAGTACAAGGTTCCGTCCGGTCCGATGGAGGGGAACATATCATTGCCTGGACCGTTGATCGTGGGTCCCAAGTTCTCTGGCATGCTCCATCCATCGGGCGTGCGCGTGGATCGGTACAGGTCAACGCCACCCATGCCGCCAAGCATATCGCTTGCGAAGATCAACGACTCGCCGTTGTCCATGAACGCGGGGTGCATAACGGAATGCTTGTTGGAGTTGTGCTCGAATGGTTCCGGCAGGCTCCAGATCGCGTTGGTCTCAGTGGAGAAGAACAGACCCAGATCGGAATGTGCTGCACGCATATTCCCCAATTTTTTAGGCAAGGCTTGATTCCGGGTAAAACAGATCGATCGGTCGTTGTTGAAGAATGATGCAGGCCCTTCATTCACCGGGGAGGTCAAGTTGCCGCTGAATAGTATGGGTGTGCCAGGGGTCTCTCCATTGATCGTAACCCAATAGAGATCGGAGAGTGACTTGCCGGTTTCAGCATCCTTATACGTAATGGTCGCATTGGCCTCCCGCACCGAACAGAACACCAGACCATCGCCACGAAGCACAGGCGCGTAGTCCTCAGCCGTAGCACCCATGATCACAGGCGCAACTTCTATCACCTCTTGCGCCATAGCGTGGAGCGAAAGGAGGGAGAGGATGGTTATGTGGAGCAGTTTACACATCAGAAATAGCGTGGGTCCTTCACGCGTATGCGGTAGCCAAATTCATATTGCAACATCAACTCATGCGATCCGGAATGGTACGCTACCAGTTTCGAGAGGCCCATATCATAGGCATATCCAATTCTCCATTGTGGTGTTGGAAGCACTTCCAAGGATCCAATGAGCGCATCTGCTGTACGGTAGGAGACACCGATCCAAACTTTGTCCTTTAGTATCAGGTTCGTACTTAAGTCGGCTTGGAGTCCACTGGTCGTGCGGTACCGGAGCAATGCCGAAGGTTTCAGCTTGGCATCACGGGTCAATTCGAACAGATAGCCACCGGTCAGCATGGGTTGCAGGTCGGCTTTCGTATCCGATAGTTTCCAACCATCATTGGTCGGGGAGAAGCGCCTTGAGATCAGGAAGGGTGCCGAAAGGCCCAGGAACCATTTCTTCGTGTAGTAGTACACCCCGCCACTGAAATTGGGCCGGAACCTTCCGCGGGTATCAGCCATGAAGGACTGGTCACTGGATTGCTGGGTGGCGACCGTGGACCACTGACTACGGTATAAGGTGAAACCGGCACCAAGTCCCAAGGCAAGTTTCCCGTTCCGGAATTTTATGCGGTAGGCGTAATTGGAGAACACTCCAGTTTCATTGGAGACCCCGATCCTGTCATTGTATACCAACAACCCCAACCCGAGCTTTTTCCGCTTGAGAGGGGCGTGTACACTGATCATTTGTGTTACCGGAGCTCCATCGAAACCGACCCATTGGTGGCGGTAGTTGATGTTCGCTGCCAACGCATCTCGGCTACCAGCATACGCAGGATTGATCACCAAACCATTGAAGAGGTATTGGCTAGTTAGGGGTGTATGCTGGGCTTTGCAAAAAGCCGGACACAGCGCCCCTGTTAGCAAAAGGATATGGAGAATGTTCCTCACCGCTTGATGACCACGAACCCGTTGTACGCGGTTTCGCCGGATAAGTTCAGGACGTAGAAATAGGTGTCGTTCGGCAATTCCTGTCCATTTCTGGAATGGCCGTCCCATTCATTCGAGTAGTCGTTGTTTTCGTACACCTTTTGGCCCCACCTGTTGAATACAGTGAAATCGCTGTTCGGGTAGGCATCCATGCCGGTAACCACGAATCGATCATTGTCACCATCCCCGTTGGGTGAGAATCCTTCGGGAATGAAGAGTTCTTTGGTCTCGATCAGAACGGTATCGCTAGCGGCAACGCATGGGCCGAGGGAAGCGGTAATGAGGAAGGTGTTCATGCCGAGCGAAAGGCCGCTCACATGTGTGACTGCTGCATCGGAAGGACTGAAAGCACCTGTGCCGGACAAGACGGTCCATTCAACGGTGGCCCCATTGGTCACTGAACCGTATAGCTCCGTGGCTAGTTCCACTTCAAGATGCTGATCGGGACCTGCATCCACGCTAATATTGGCGCCCGGATCATGGAAGGTGATCGAAACGGTATCCGTGCTGCTGCAAGTACCTTGTACAACCGTCCACAAGAGATCGAATGTTGCGAATTCCGACGCAGTGATATCCGCATGAGGATCATTGACTGAGATCGCGTTGATCCCGTTAGGAACGGTCCATTGTCCGTTTTCACCAGAAGCCTGCATCCGTGTTCCGGTTCCGCAGACTTCGGCATCTGGTCCAGCATTCGCCACTGGCGCTGACAAGAATGTGATATTCACGGTGTCAGTAGCTGTACAGCCGGGAACGGTCACGGTCCAGGTGAATTCATAGTTCCCGGGAAGGCTTGTCGTGACCGTGGTAGCTGGGTCGTACTGATCCATGAAACTCACGCCTGATGGACCATTCCATGTGCCACTCCCTTCCGCGTTCAAGCTTGCGCTGGTCCCGCAAATAACTTGATCTGGACCTGCATCACTGGCGCAGGTTAACACAGTTCCGGCACAGTTGCAATCAGTGCTCCAGAGGTCGTTCGTCGTTCCGGCATTTCCATCATCGCAAGTGGTTCCCGGCAATGCGGTCCCGTTGGCCACACCAAGGCAATCGTAGATCACCAATGTTCCGGCGCATTCGCAATCGGTGGACCACACATCGTTGATCGTGTTTGCGTTATTGTCATTGCAATTGGTGCCTGGAAGAGCTGATCCTCCAAGTACACCGAAACAGTCCACCGTAACCGGCGTGCCAGCGCATTCGCAATCGGTGGTCCATGCATCACCGGTCGTTCCTGCGTTTCCGTCGTCGCAGGTTGTTCCTGGTAGAGCAGAGCCTCCAGGTACGCCGAGACAGTCTTCAGTCAAGGGCGTGCCAATGCATTGGCAATCGCTGCTCCAAGTATCATTGGTCGTTCCGGCATTGCCGTCACTACAGGTGGTTCCGGGCAAGGCCGTTCCGCCGAAGTCGCCGTTACAGTCAGCTACACAAGCGGTGAGGCCAGTGTTACCGCCTACACACGTTGCGCAATTGTCCAAGAAGGCGGTACCGCCGAAGTCTCCATTACAGTCAGCTACACAAGCTACTTCACCAGTATTGCCGCCGACGCACATTGCGCAGTTGTCGAGGAATGCCGTACCGCCGAAGTCGCCGTTA
>JADKFY010000021.1 GCA_016717305.1 Flavobacteriales bacterium | reverse complement strand
CTCACGACGATCAACGCAGCCCATCCGAAGCTCCCTAGATCCCAGCGACGGCGTCTTTGCAAAACCAGTTAGACTGATCAACCGATGAACGTGAAGCGAACCTTACACCTGATACCACTGGTTATTTCCCCGTATCTACTTCCGGCCCAATTGACCGTGGACAATACGATGAACCCATTGGAACTGGTGCAGAACATGTTGTTAGGCCCCGGCATTACGGCGAGCAATGTGTTGTTCAACTCTACAAGTGGCACCTTCGTCAATGAACAAGCGGGATCGTTCAATAACGGGACCTCGTCTTTGGGTTGGGACCAAGGCGTGATACTCGCATCGGGCAGCATTGCTGTGGCTAATGGACCGAACACTAGCGGGTCATATACCCTTGGTGGCGGAAATTTTGGTGCATCGGATACGGACTTGGAAATACTCAGCGGCTATTCAATGAATGACGTGGCGAGACTGGAATTCGATTTCATTTCAACTGAAGATTCTGTTTGGTTGCGATTCGCATTCGGATCGGAGGAATATCCCGAATACGTGTGCGGTATCGCTAACGATGCGTTTGGCATTTTCTTGAGTGGTCCTGGCATCAATGGTCCATTCGAAAACAATGCCGTCAATGTTGCCGTGGTGCCGGGCGGAACCATACCTATCACGATCAACACAGTGAATTCGGGGATACCAGGTGGTTTGAATATCGCCAGCAACTGCGCTCAATTGGATCCCAATTGGGAGCAGAACAGTGCCTACTACGTGGACAACACAGGTAGCACTGAAATTCAACTTGACGGACAAACAGTAGCAATGACGGCTGTTGCTGCCGTGATCAGCGGATCTATGTACCACTTGAAACTAGTGATCGCGGATGGAGGCGACACAGCTTTCGATTCGGCAGTTTTCATCGCGGCGAACGGATTCACATCGGATCTCTTCAGCGCGATAAACGAACCAACATCACATGATCCACAGGTCCGAGTGGATGCTTTGAATGGACTTCTCTTTTTCCACGATCACACGGGTAGCGATGCCGAAGTGACGATAACGGATCGCATTGGCCGTACCGTGTTGCGGGAACGCTCCCAGGGGCATGGGGTGCAAACCCTTGAATATTGCTGCCTTGTCCACAGGCATGTACATACTCCACTTGACCGGACAGAACGGCGCTCAAATGAACTCGAAATTCGTTATCGAGTGAAGATCATCTCTCCACGAACAACATTAACATATTGAGCCCCATGGTCGGTTTTCTGTTGGGCATTCTGGGATCATTGACTTTCCTCCTGACGAATCACTTAACGTTCTCCTTCCTCCAACTCCTTGATCACCCGCGCCGCGTTGCTGTTGGTGGGGTCCATAGCGACGGCTTTTTTGTAATAGGTCAGCGCCAGATCTTTTTCTCCGTTCTTCAAGCAGGCTTCGGCATAACTATCGTTCGCATTGGCACTTTTGGGATATAGCTGCCTGTTCACGTTGAACAGATCCCTGGCCATCACGATCTTTCCGTTGCCGAGCAATTGGTAGCCCAGATCGTTGATCGCTTGTTCGGAAATGGACTGATCCTTGGGATCCGCAACCAGGCGTGTTCGGTAAGCGATGAGGGCCCCTTCCACATCACCGGAAAGGACCATCTCGATCGGCAGGCGGTCATTTTCCTGCAACCTTGGGTAGCTTGACGCGGCAGTCCATTTTTCGGTATCCCAACACACCATGATCATCGTGCTATCTGCTGCTGATCCCTTGAACTGGATAGGGAAGTCGCCGTCCCGACTGATGTAGGTGGAATCCGATATCCGGAACATTTCAACCGGCTCCTCGCCCATGGCCTGCCGGAACAAGCGGCCACCCGAATGTGAAATGGTCGTCATGGAGTTTCCTGAAAGGCGGTAGCGCCCACTTACCGTTCCAAGCGCTGCTGGATCCATTTCCATTTTGGTATACGTGGGTACATACCCATTCCAATCATAAGCCCGCGCAACGGAACGGATCACCTCACTGATGAAGTCCGGCTGGTTGGAATTGGTAAGGACCACCACACCGTAGCCCTTGTCGCGGTATGCGATGCATTCGCTCGAGAAACCTTCATCCCAACCTCCGTGTCCGAAAGAAGTTTCACCTTGGTTCATCCGCAGGAACATGCCCACGCCTGCAAAGGGTTCCATGTACGGCGACAGCATCATCGCGGCCGAAGCCTTGGAGATCACAGCGCCACTGTCGCTGCTGTACGAACGCTGAACGTCCATCACATAGCGCGCGAGGTCCTCCGCGGTGGTCCACAAACCAGCGGCGGCCATTTCGGGATACGTATGTCGTTTCCCTTTCGTCATGGACCCATCGGGCACGTAGCCTGTGGCGGCCATTTTCAAGTGTTCACCGGTCAGGGGTTGATCGTACGTGCTCTTGGTCATTCCCAATGGGCGCAGCACCAATTCATCCATGATGGCGGGGAAAGTCGCGCCCTTGGCATCGATCATCAATTGCTGGATAATGCAATAGCCGCCGCCGGAATAGCGGAAACTCTCGCCTGGCAGCTTGTCCACAACGATGGGTGGCGAATTTGCAGGTGCTTCACCGCTCAGAACCTGCACAAGCGAGGGCACGGGCAGGTCGGGGCTGTAGCCGAGAAAGCCGTGCACAGTGGTGCCAGCCATATGGCCAAGCAACAACTTCGGCGTGACTTTCTGCTTCTGCGTGAACTCATTCTCCGGCAGTTTCCACGAATGCAACTGCGTGTTCACATCAGCATCCAATGTGATCAGGCCCAGCTCTGCCAGCTTCAAAGCGCCATATGTGGAAACCGGCTTGCTGATGGATCCTGCCTGAAAGAGCGTGGCGTCCGTAACGGGCTCTTTGGTCTCCTTGTCCACAACACCGTAACTCTTGATCCATGCGATCTTGTTGTCCTTGATCACCGCGATACTCATGCCGGCCACACCGTAATGCGCCATGCGCTCCTCAATGGTCCAAGTGGAGTCGCCTACCAGGTAGTTGGGATAACAAAGGCCGGTTTCCACTTCGAGGATGGGGTCTTTCGCCACCACCGCCGGCCCGGGATCGGAACAGGAACCAAACAATGCGATCATCAGGAAACGGGAGAGCGCATTCTTCATTAGGAGCATGTTGCGGGGATCTGTGGGGATGCTTGGGGCGCCAAGATCGCACACGCCGGCGCATCACCGCCATCTCTTTCACATCGGTTTGTTCGCCACGAGTGGGGATGGAGTACGAATGGATCCTGATTCCATTGCTGCTTTGTCCAACCACCGAACAACCCATGGCCCTCAGCCGCTTCTGGACCTTCATTCTACTCCTCAGCATCGGCTACATCCTGGTGATGTTGTTCGCTGGACGGCAGTACACCTTGGGCAGCATGGTGAACGGCAAGCAGGGTGACGCGTTGGTGGTGGCGGAGCGCGATACGATAGCGATCGCAGGCACACCTTTCCTTGCCGAATTGCGCAATGCTGGTGACAATGGTGTTCAACACGGCGATACGCTTTTCAAGTTGAGCAAGGGCGGCATACTAAGTGCGAACATCGGCAAGCAGTCTGCAGATGGTTTGTTCCAGACCTGTCGCGGCACGATCACCGATCTGTGGCTACCATTGATCGGCTACCTCACGTTCTTCTGCGGCCTGTTGAACCTCTTGGTGGACTCACGCGCCATGGAAAAACTCGCGCGCTTCCTCTCCCCTGTCTTCCGCCGGATCTTTCCCTGATCCGCCGCACGAGCACCCGGCCTACGGTTTCATGACGTTGAATTTCGCGGCGAATTTCCTCGGGCTCGACAGTGCCGCCACACCCTTCGGCCTGAAGGCGATGGAAAGCATGCAGGAGAGCAACCGCCTGGCGACCGGAAGACAAAGCATCGAACAGCCAGATCATGTTCCTGTGCTTGCATGCAGCCGGGCTCACGCTGCTGCCCACGAGCATCATCGGTTATCGTGCTGCACAGGGCGCTGCGAATCCAGCGGACATCATGATCCCCACGATCATCACGTCGTTCGTAGGCACGTTAGCGGCGCTGTTCATCGTGGGCTTTCGCCAGCGGATCAACTTGTTCAACCTCCCGGTCATGTTGTTCGTGCTCTTGATCAGTGGCATCATCGGTGGGTTGATGACCTACATCACGCAGCTCACGGGTGTTCAGAAATTCCACTTCACGATAACCTGAGCAATGGCTGCGTGCTGGCGATTATCGCAATGATCGTGGGCTATGCGTTCCTCTTCGAGAAGTACTTCACGGAGAAAGGCACCAACATGTTCGACTCGTTCATCCACGGCGCGAAGGATGGCTTCACCACAGTCCTTCGGGTGCTGCCCATTGATCACGATGCTTGCGGCGCTCAGCATTTTCCGCAACAGCGGATTGATGACCATTGTGATGGACGTCATTTCGTGGACGATGGGACTGGTAGGCGTGGACAAGCGGTTGATCGATGCCATACCGGTCGCGCTTATGCGCCCGTTCAGCGCAGGAGGATCACGCGGCTTCATGTTGGGTGCGATGAAGACCATGGCCTGGACACTCACCGGGCAGCTCTTTGCCTCTTCAAAGGCGCGGCAGAAACAACGTTCTATGTGGTCGCGCTTTACTTCGGAAGTGTGAACGTGAAGAACAGCCGTTACACGCTGGGTCATGTTGCTGGTGGACCTGATCTGGATCACCGCGGTGTGCGTGTGCGGCGTATTTCTGAGCGCCGCTTTCCTCTCCGCAAAGATGTTCATGGTAGTGGATTCCTTGTGCGGATCGGCGTCATCTGTGTTTCCATTCGCAAACTTGGCGGCCTTTAAACGAGCCATGAAGAATAAAGTAGTAATGTCGCCGATCCAAGATCCACGGTAACGGCGTCTTCGCCCTCGAGGATATCAAGAAAGGCGAGGATATCTGGGTACAAAAGCGTTTTCATCACGCATGCCGAGGCCGATGAGCATTACAGTTCCGGTATCGAGCGGACATACGTTCATTTTCATCCTGAACAAGCAATGGGTGATCGATGCCAACCGGGATGGCAACGATGCGCGCTGGATCAACACCGGATGTGAGCCGAACGGGGTCGCCTTCGTTCACACAGCCAAAGGCAAAGACCGCACGAAAGACAAAGTGATCATCGAAGCCAAGCGGAAAATCAAGGCCGGTGAAGAGATCATCTACGACTACGGTATCGTGTTGAGCGAGCCACCCACAGCCGCAGAATGAAAGCGTGGGAATGCAGGGTGCGGGTTCCCCAAATGCAAAGGCACCCATGTTGACGTGGAAGAAGCCAAAGCCGGTGAAGAAGGCTGCCGCGAGGTCCACTTCCAAGGCCGCTCCGAAGAAACGGACCAAGGCCTGAAGACAAAAACCCGCAGGGCCTGAACCACTTCTCCGGTCAACCTTTTCAAGCCTCGGTACACTTCGGCACAACCACTTGCCATCAGCGGTCGGCTAATTTCGCCCACATGAAGAAGACCCTTCTCCTCCTTGCTCTATTGATACTCAGAACCGCCAATGTTCGTGCACAGGACGACCCCAAGAGCAAAGCCATCATCGACAAGTTGATCGCGAAGAGTCGCGCGTACACCAGTTTCGAAGCCGATTTCGGCAACACGCTGGTCAACACCACGGGCAAATTGAACGTGAAGCGGAGGTAACGTGGAAGTGAAAGGCAAACTTTTCCGCCTCACGCTTACGGACAACACCGTTGTGAACGACGGCAAGGCCATTTGGACCTACGGCAAGAAGAGCAACAGGTAACCATCAGCCATCCGGCGGATATGGACAAGGAACTGGACCCCACAAAAGATCTTCCAGCATTTAGAGCAGGGATTCAAAAGCACTTTCGTTGAAGAAAAAAGGAAGCCGACGGCACTGTTGTGCAAGTGCTCAAAGTTGTTCCCCTCTGGAACCCGGTAAGAAGCCCTATCACACCGTGATCCTATCCGTGGACAAAGCGAAAATGGAACCCAAGCTGGTGAAGGTGCTTTACAAAGAGGGCAACGAAGTGACATACATGCTCAAGAAATTCAGCCCCAACGTGGATGCCGAGAGTGTCTTCACGTTCGACAAGGCCAGTTCCCCGGTGTAGAGATCAACGATGTACCTGATCCTTCCCGAAATTGACCGAAAGCAGGGGCTTCCAATTGGAAGCCCTGCTTCTTCGCAACTCAAAGATCGTCCGATGCTCGTCTATTTCCGGTCCTGCTCCTGTTCGCGTGCATGGGAAGCTCTGTGCCGCAAGCGACTACGGATATCCCATCAGCCACAGCTGCGGAACAGAAACCAAAACAAGAAAGCTACCTGTTCACCGACAGCCTTCGGGACATCCGCTTCCTCGTGAGCACACACATGCATATGAGCATGGGTGTGCAATGCTCCGTTGATGCGATCACGGTAAGTGCCAAAGGAGCCAAAGAGCCGTTCCAACGTTTGGCGATCGAGAACATGACCTGCCCTTGCCCGATGCCTGATGGCCAATTCCCTGCGGTGCAACTGCTGGACTACGACTTCAACGGCAGCAAGGACATCAGCATCATGGAAGCAGCGGCGGACCCTTACGAACGCCGAGCACCGCTAGTGGTTGTGGGATGCTGCAACGAACCAATTCACATCGTCGCGCATGCTCGATAACGTCCAACAACCCATGTTCGACCATGATCGGCAAATGGTGAGCTCTCAATGGTACGCGGGCCCCGGCCATCGCGGTGGAAGCACCTACAAATACGAGAACGGCACGCTCACGATGGTGAGCAACATGGAGAAATTCACTGAAGGCGATCACGAACGTTGGGTGATCACGGGGCGTGAAGGATGGGACTGTTCAACCCGTGCAGGAAAAGCAGGTCCCACTGCGGTAATGGATGATCGTCGCGCGATTTCGAAGCGAACCGAGCCCTGTGGAATGCTCGCACCGAGCTTCACTATGCGCCGGTTCTACGATGTGGAGGCCTTCGTGAATGGCAAAAGCACGCTGAACCGGATAGAGTTGGATCTCTTGGGCGATGTGAACCGGCAAGACCTGTTGCATCTGCAATGCCACTTCGGCCAGGACACACTTTCACTCGCACGGTTGGTCGCCCGCGTCACCGGACTGGACTTATCGGACCGAGCTGTTGCGAACGCGAGAATTGAGCGATCGCTGTGGCATTCGTGCTGAATTCATCGAGGGCAATGTGTTGGACCGACGCGCAGAGCTCGTAGGAAAGTTCGACGTGGTCTTTACCACATACGGCACCATTGGCTGGCTCCCCGAGTTGAGCGCTTGGGCGGCGAACATCGCAGCATACTTGAAGCCTGGTGGGCGATTGGTCTTCGCTGAATTCCATCCGGCTCTCTGGATGTACAGCAACGACTTCTCACGGGTACAATACTCTATTTCAATCGCGAAGTGATCGAGGAGAACGAGTCCGGGACCTACGCCGTTCGGAACGCCCCATTACAACTGCCATCGTTCGCATGGAACCATTCCCTGGCAGATGTGGTGCAAGCAATTATCATCGCAGGCCTTCACTTGGATGTCTTCCGCGAATACGACCATTCGCCCTACGACTGCTTTCAAAATACTGTTCCCGCCGCCGATGGCCAGTTCATGATCAAGGGCATGGAAGGCAAACTACCGATGGTGTATGCCTTACGAGCGAGCAAGAATGCCGGTGCCTAACGGGAAACAAGTACGCGGGAGGTAAAGCGCTTTCCGTCTTGTTCGGCTTGTATCAAGTAGATACCATCCGCTAATGAGGAAAGATCCACATTCATTCTGCCTTTTGCCGATACCAATGGCGCCACACCATGCTCCTACCCCGGCATCCGTGACGGAAACAGAACTGATACCTCCGTTCAGCGAAAGCTGAACAGGTCCAGAGGTCGGATCAGGAAAGACCATCTAGCCTGGGTTCTCAGCTTCTTCGAGGTGGTTGGATGTGGTACATGCATTCGCCAATGGTTCCAGTTCGATGGGATGCCGGGAGTGAGGTCATGGCCATTCAGACCCGGATGGTTCGAGGCGATCCACGTACAGCGGAATACCGTGTTCAAATGGCTAGCGCACCTTGGGTCATTGGACCGTTCAGTTCACGGGCGAGATGTACCGCCACACTTTCTCATTGTTGGTTCCCAACTCGAAAGAGATCCGCAGGGCCATCACAAACAAGTAATCCTCCGTTCGGCAACTGCTGTGCACCGGAAATGCGCTGGGCGAACAGATCAGTCGGAACCGGTTCCGTCCATTGGAAATCCAGTGCTGCGGGAGCAAAGGAACACCCACACCGATCGGATAACCGCCATTCCCATCAACCGGTGTATCGAATATGTCAACTGAGGAATACAGGTCGCCCGGCCTTCCAGCGCCATTGTTGAACACGAGGACTTCACCCGCACGTGGCAACCCGGGCCTGATCCATTGGCAGTTATGTTGCCCGAAAAGACGTTTATCGGCTGTAGTTCCTCGCGCGTAGGCTTCCGGATTTCCCCAACGGTAAAGCAGATCCCCGCCGTGACCTTGTGTTCCACCTGAATGCGAGGCGGCTTCGGCTGTTGTCGTGCTATGATCGATCACCCAGAGCTCGTCGAAATTGTGCGCACTGATCATGATCTGGTCCAGATCGGCATTGTAGTCGAGCGCGTTCGCATGGATCCAATCAGCCTGCGCCATGCCGTTACCATAATTCAGATCAACCAGTTCCGGGTGTTCCGAGGTGGGAGCGAAATTCGGTTTGGTATCATCAAATTCTTGCACCAAGTGGTCCCATGTATGCCATTCCCAAACGATGTTGGCTTGGTTCTCGCCGATCGGTTCAAGTTCCAGGATCTTCTCTGGCCACAACGAATTGGTTAGAAGTGCCGGATCACGACCCTGCGCCAACGCTTCGGCAACGCTGACCTTCTCCCACGCCAGAACGAGAACGTGCCCATTCGGCATCGGGTAAACGTCGTGATGACTGCATTGCCCGGTATCACTGACTGGTAGCTCCATTCCAACACACCATCCCGGAGATCCGCTCGACCGCACCGGCTTTTCCACCAGCGTGAAAACGTTATTCGGAATAGACGCGGGACGTATCAACGATCCGTCGTCCAACATGTAAACCGACTGTCCTGGCTTGTAGGCACCGGGCCAGGCGTGGACTTCGCGCCCACACTTGTCGATCAGATAGGTAGTGGTACTTGGGATAGGAGCGAAAAGCACATAACCGTCCAGATTCCCAGGTGAGTATTCCAACAGACCGATCGTCTGGGCCTGCCCTATCGAGATTCCGAAGGCGAAAAGAACAGCGAAATTACGCAAGATAAAAAGTGATGCGAAAGGGGTGATTTCCCGGAAAACCCTGATCCACTTATCGGGAACGGGAGGCGGTTGGTGGGGTAGATGATGCGGATCATTACGAAATAGGAGTACCGGCCGAGGCGTTGTACAGAACAACCCGTTCGCGCATTCGCATCATCGGGTGATCGGAAAACTACTGGACGATAACATGATGACCGCATGGCCAAGGCACTGTTTACCGCTGACGGTGTGCGCGTGGGCGATGATGGTCGCCGGGTAGCGCGCAACGCGTCCATGGTGTTGGCCTTGTGCGATAACGTGAACCGGGTCCGTGCCCGCTACCGGCCGCATTGGGCGATGGCCGGACACCGAACGAAAATTGTAGGTTGGGGTGCGGCTTATGGTGTGCGCGCTGGTTCACCAAAAGCAAGGAATGGAAAGGCCATCGAGGCGTTCGACGCGCCCCCGAACGAATATTCTGGAACGGATCAATCTGGAAACACATAACCGAGAACGTGTTCTCGTGGCGTGATGCATGCGATGGCAAAGTTCATCCAACAAGCAACGGACGATTTCTTGAGCTACGCCGGAGGGTATGATCAACCACCCTTCAAGTTGGTGACATAAACTTTGCCATTGGTGGATCCTATCTGATAGCCTACTGCGGCCATGATGGGTTACATGGAATTTCGCACCGCTTTCACCCCGCCAACCAGCGAATAGCGAGAAGAGAGAGCGGTCATCCTCGCAAACATCAGCAAACGGTTCTTCAACGCTCCGTTGAAGGCTACCGGGGCCGGTCACCTCTGCTCTGGACCACGGCCTGATGGCGCCGGAAGCCTCATACGCTGGACGCCCTTTACAAGGTTGGGTGCGAATGAAAGCAATGAGCAAATACGCGAACGGGCGGCACAAGCCTACTCGAAATGGCAGAATGCGGCCATGGCGCAGCCCGAAAACTGCTTGTTACCGTGTTGGTGATCAGTGCCCGATGACAACACGGCGGGTCAAAAGAACCCGTTTGAGTAACAAGATTCACCAGATACACACCTTCCGCCCTCCCCGCATGGAATGGAAATGCGCTCCCCTTGGCGTTCGTCACGTTCACAGAACGCCCATAGCGTCAAAGACCTCCACCCGTTCCAACCGAAATAAACCTTTCACAGTGATCCGTTCTTGGTTCAGATGGAACAGGACGCTCGCAGCGTTCGGAGGCTTCGCCAGAACCCACTCACATTCCTGAAGGGATAAAGTGACCGCATCCTCCGGTTGACCACAAGGGCCATTGAACAAGGGATCCAGGGTCAACGTCTGGCCCACTGCCTTGGACGGACGCGAGGATGCATCAGTAGGAGAAGCAACTGCCGTTCCACTGAAACCACCCATGCCCAACACAAGAGGCAATGGGTCGGCCAACAAGAACATGGTGGGGTTAGCCGCGCAGAGCACACTCATCCGGTCCAGCTTGATGCCGCTGGTAGTGTGGGATCGTTACACACGGCGATAACGACCATCGATAACCGGTGCACCGTTACCGAGGATGGTCCATGGATCACATTCTCACCAAGTGAAAGACCGCTGACCTGTGGTGACCGTTGATGTTTGGGAAGAGAATGCCGCTTCGAGAAGACGACCGAATGCCTTGCTCACCGGAAACCCAGTGCATCAGCAGACAGTACCTTGAGTTGGTGCAGATGTTCTGATCGAGACCAGCAGGCCATCGGAGGCTGGCGACCAGAGAAAGCGACAAGTGCTGCACCGAGATCAATGAGGGACAGTTTTTCCATAGCAGAATGTTCAGCGATGCACGAAGCTCCCATGTACCCGCCGCATGGTTCCAAGCATAGCAAGGGGCTTTGGGACAACTATCGGCGACCGGTCCATACGCTTTTTGTACCATGTCTTCCTTGGCCCAAAAAGAGCCATTCTTCAAAAAGACCTGTGCGTTGTTCGCTTTGGTCAGTTAATTCGCCCCGCCGTTTAAGACCATAGAAGGTCCTCATAAGAACGTCAACCCTTACTCCCGTGCGCGCTGTTCCTTGTCTTGGTCATTCACTGTTGCGCATCTCATGAACAAGAGTACATCCGCATCCGTCATTGGCGGGGCATGTTGGTCACCTGGTATCATCTGGTGATATCGGAACATCACCTTTATACGTTTTCAAAACGATCATCGGTTCGAGACGCTTGAAGACCTTGTTTTCCGGTGGTATCAGTTGCGCGATCTGGACTCTTACACTGCAGAGACCACATTCAAGTACATACTACTACGCTCACCGCAGACAACCGCGGAGAGGGCGGTATATTCTCCCTCTACGCCTTGGTTCGTCGCTGGACGCAAAATGGTCTATTTACCGGCTATCGTTGGAGCACATTGTTGGTAGATGGCATCATCACTCCTCCGGTTTCAGTTTCGTCGGCGATAGAAGGACTGGAAGGCGTTCCCGCGTTCGAGGACTTGATCGCACTGGGCCAGTTTAACTGTAGGGATAGTCGTGGCACCTTTTGCCTCCTGTTCTTCTTCCAGCGCTTCGGCACCAAAGTGGTGGGGTTCGCGTTCGGCCCTATCATGTTCGTTTGGTTCCAGCATGTTACTAGTGTTAAAGCGCTCGGCAATTGGTACACCATCCGCACGTATTCCAGTGCTTGAACCTACCACGCGTTGAAAGCTGCCTACCTACGAAAATGGGTTCT
>JADKFY010000020.1 GCA_016717305.1 Flavobacteriales bacterium | reverse complement strand
TATACAGTGCGAACTGCACATGCGCAGGTCTTGCATACGATTGTGCTGGTGTAGCTGGTGGAACGGCCAGTAACGGTACGCCATGCAATGATGGGAATCCGCTAAGTGTAAATGATGTGTACAACGCCAATTGCGATTGCTTGGGTACGCTGGAGGCTGATTGCGCCGGTGTTCCGGGTGGTCCGGCACAACCTGGTACGCCGTGCGATGATGCCAACGCCAACACCGGGAATGATACCTACAGCTCGTTCTGCGAGTGCATCGGCCAAACGATCGATTGCGAAGGCACACCCGGAGGAATAGACCTGCCCGGAATGACCTGCGATGATGGTGACGCTTCCACCATCAATGACGTGTACACCTTGGGCTGCGAATGCATTGGCCAACTGCCAACGAACATCGCGGCTGCTGATGGCCCTGCCATCTACTTCACCGTGCAGCCTAACCCTTCGAACGGTATGTTCACCTTGAACAACCCGGCACAACGGGCCACCCGTATTGAAGTGCGCGACGGCCTTGGTCGCCTCGTATTACAGTCGATGATGGTAGGCTCCTCACGTGCCTCCACGGTCGACCTATCGGGTGTTGCTGCTGGAACGTACTTCTTGCATGCAGAAGCAGATGGACACCATCAGGTGATCAAGATCATGGTACAGCACTAGGTACTCTCTATAGCGTCGTGTATTCTCCAGGGTGGGTTCTCGCAAGAGAGCCCACCCTGTTCGTTCCGGGTAGTCACAGAAAGAACTGGTATTTCTACTAGGTGTGGGGTGAAACGCGATAGGGACTTTTGCTCGCTCACCTTACAACCCCCTTTCAATGAAACACTCTACGCTGCGATCCACCGCCTTGGCCTTGCTGCTGGGCGCAACAGCGCTGCCTGTTCTGGCACAGATCCCTGAACAATGGAATGCTGGCCAGCACTACTATAACATCACGGAGGCCTTTGGTTTCGGGGTTTACGGAAACCACGGAGGAGCACCCGGTTGCGGGGTGGACTACCAGATGGTCGATGTCAACAGCGGATGGGGCCAGAATTACGGTGGCATCGGGAGTTATTTCAATGTGCCTGCCGGTAGCGGCATCCAAGAATTCTATGTGCGGGTCACTTACGACAACTCCCTACAGGCGTACAATGGTGCGCCATGGATCCTGCGTGTGGACGGCCAGGCCTGCTCTTCCTGTACAGCGGAAGTGGTGGAAACCTTCGCCTCCACGCCCTACCAGTCGGGCCCTTACACCTTCTACCACAACGATGTTAAGTTGAAGGTGCGGCACACGGCGAGCAACAACTGGCCAACGGGTGTGCGCGAGTTCGGCTTGAGCGTGAACTACTTCGGCAGCACCTTTCAGCAAACGGAATTCCGCTTCAAAGCGGTGATGATCGGGAACTCGTTCACCGACCTGCTGGGCTACTATAATGCACCTGCGTTACCCTATTTCCTTTTGCGCTATCCGCCCGGCGGTGAGAGCTATGCCAGCATGAGCCAGGGGGGTACCACCTGTTCGGGTTTCTCTCAATCGGTCACAACGGGTACCGAAGAGAACGACTTCGTCAGGGCCAAGGTGGGCTTCGCGGGCTCCATCGGCTGGATCGTGGACGTCCCGTTCGAGATCTATGCCGAGTTCGGGGTGGAGGTAACGGCCGAACAGTCCGAAACGAGCGCGTTGGAATATGAAACATGCTTCGAGGCTTCATCCGAATTCACCACTTCGGCCAGCGGCACGCCCGATGACATGTTCATCGGAAGCGCCATCCGCTATGGATATGGCATGATGAAGGTGATTGAGCGGCCGGCTTGCGGCACCATCACTGCGGATGCGAAGTTCGCCTCAGAAGCGGTCAGCTTGATCTCCAGCTACCACCATACCGAGAGCCATATCCGCAGCACGCTCATTCCCAATTGACGGCGCAGATCGCCGCGCTCACACCGGGCACCTCCGTGTACGACGACAAGGTCAACCAATTGAACGTATGGAACCAGGCGCTCGCTCTAAATGACTCGATCAAGGCCGCTGCACCGTTCGCCCTCACCCGTGCATTCAGCGGTGGTGGAGCCGGGCAGACCTTCTCGCAGACCACCACCACCTCGATCAAGCGCAACATCGACTACACCGTTGCGCTTGAAGAAGGGCTGAGCTTTGAATTCGGCGCATACCTCGCTGGCAGCGGTGTGGCGCTCGGCAGCTCCATGAAGATGCGCACTGAATACGGCAGTTCAACGGGAGCCTCCAACCAGAACACCAATACAATGGCCTATCACCTAGAGGATGGTGATGTGTACGACAGCCACACAGTGGACCTATACCGGGATGAGGTGTTCGGTAGCTACGTCTTCAAACTGGATTCCGCCAACTCGCGCACCAGTTGCAAGTACGAAGGCGGGTATCCGCTCGATCAGCCTTCGCTTTCTGTGGGAACGCTCGGCTACACGAGCATGGCCGTGAACGAAGCGCCCATTGGTTCGGATGTCATCTTCCCGCTCGTCGTTTGCAACAACAGCGATACCACCCGCACCTATTACCTCAAGTTCGACGCGGCCACCAATGCGCAAGGCGCCGTGATGCAGGCCTTCGGCAACACGCTCAATTCCAACGACGACGGCATCCAACTGGAACTGTTGGGCGGCCAATGCATCAACACCAGCCTCACGCTCACACAGCCGAACGTCGGTGTGCTGGACTTCGACAACATCAACCTGCGGCTCTATTCGCTTTGCGAAGAGGAATACCCGCCCTATGTGCGATCGTACATCACCATCTCCGCCCACTTCGGTACAGGGAACTTCGGCGACTATTGCATACCTGTGAGCGTGACGGGCACTGCGGAAGGAGATTATGTGGACGGTGTGCAACTCGCCTCGATCAACAACACGGGCACAGGTGGTGTGGCCGGACCCTCTTACACGGACTATAGCGGATCGTTGAGTACGCCGTTGTCCCGTAACGCGCAACGCACCATCACTATTACCACCGGAACGCACGTTGATGGGCGCTATGCCGTGTGGATCGACTACGATCACAGTGGCACGTTCGAGGAGGATGAGAAGCTCGGCGCGTTCAACAGTACAGCAGCGGGTGAAGCGCAGAGTATCGCTTTCACGGTGCCGGTATCCGCCGCTCTCGGTTCCACCATTATGCGTGTGCGCGGTGTGAACGTGCAAGGCGGCGAACCCGCTGTACTGGCCCCTTGCTTCAACTACAACCTGGGCGAAACGGAGGATTATGCCGTGGTGATCAACGCCAATACACCACAGGACTGTGCCGGTGTGAACAACGGCCCTGCCTTGCCCGGCACCGCTTGCGATGATGGCGACGCGAATACGGGCAACGACACTTGGACCGCCAACTGCGTATGTGCAGGTGTGCCTGCTGATTGCGCAGGAGTGCCCGGGGGAACTGCCCTTCCGGGTACGACCTGCGATGATAACAACCCGGGTACCGGTGGCGACGTGTACGATGCGAACTGCCAGTGCGCAGGCCTCGCCTACGATTGCCTTGGCCTACCGGGCGGCACCGCCATCTTCGGTTCACCCTGTGATGATGGCAATGCGGCCACGGGCAACGATGTGTACAATGTCAGCTGCCAGTGTGCCGGTCAATTGATCGATTGCATTGGCGTAGCAGGTGGTACCGCACTACCTGGATCACCGTGCGATGATGATGATGCGATGACCTCAGATGACGTCTACATCGCGAACTGCCAATGTGCGGGCGTTCTGGTCAACGATTGTGAAGGTGTTGCGGGTGGTCCTGCCCAACCGGGGACACCATGCGACGATGGCGACCTATCGACCGGCAATGATGTTTACACTGCAATTGCGATGTTCCGGACTCCCGTACGATTGCGCTGGAGTGCCCGGAGGAAGTGCAGCGCCAGGAACTCCTTGCAACGACAATAACCCCCAAACCAGTGATGATACCTACACTGCCAATTGTGCGTGCGTAGGGACCTTGGCCAACGATTGCCTCGGCGTTCCCGGAGGAGCAGCACAACCCGGAACAGCTTGCGATGATGGGAACGCCATAACGGGCAATGATGTGTACAATGCCTTCTGCGAGTGCAGTGGCCAGACCTTGGACTGCCTAGATGTTCCCGGCGGCTTCGCCTTACCCGGCACCCCATGCGATGATGCCAACGCGGGCACCGAGAACGATGTGTACACCGTGGGTTGCGAATGCGTAGGCACGATCATCACCAGCATCGAAGAAGGAACCGGCTCCAATGCATGGTTCACTGTGCAGCCGAACCCATCGAACGGCAAGTTCCAACTAAATGCGTTGGAGGTGAACACCGCAATGAGCATCGCCGTGTACGACGCCACTGGACGTGTCGTGAAGGCACCTATATTGGTCTCAGGAAAACGTACCTTACAGATGGACCTTGAAGACATGGCCTCTGGGGTTTACCACGTGTTGGCCACGCGCAACGGACAGCAACGTGCCATCCGGATCATGGTGCAGCATTGAAGGTACACTAGAGCTTGAACAGTTAGGGACAGCCCCGGCCTCGGTCGGGGTTGTCCCGTTTACGGCCTCCGTGCAGAACTGGTATTTATACGAGGTGTGGGGCAGCCATTGTCGTTCAACTTTGGCACGAACAAGGAAACAGGATCATGAAGTGCATCACCATACGCGTCACCTCAAAGGCGACGATGCCGCAACCCTGATCTCTCCCGAAGCGCGACCCTGGTCCTGTGTTCGAGCACGGGGTGGATCGGGGTCGCACATCGGAATTCGAATGGCCCACTTCGCAGTGGGCCATTTGCTTTTTGATCGATCCATGATCACCGGTTCCAGAGGGTTGTCTTTCTGGGTCGAGTTGCAGAATGGTTCGGAAACGGAACGCCAGTTTCTCGTTTGAAGCGCGGTTCAGAAAGCTTCGCCAATGCTCAGGTAAAATCCTGACGTCGTCGCGCTCAAGCCATATTCAACGCGCAAATTGATACCTTGTTTTCGGTCCAATTGAAAGCGCAGTCCGCCGCCGTACGTATGCACAAGATCCTGCAGGTTCAGCGACTTGTAAGTTGGGGCCACCGTGCCAAGGCCACCGAAAGCCACAACGCCAAAGCGCTGAAGAAAGCCTGCGTTGTTGGCGAAGAGCGGTATGCGAAATTCAGCTTGTCCTTCGATCATGCGTTTGTCGCGGAAGTAGCCTTCGTAATAGCCGCGCATGCGTTTGGTTCCGCCCAGCAGGCCCAGTGCATTGAATGGCGCATTTCCACCTGCTGCTACCGCCAACATGTTCAGTGCGAGCACAGGTCGTATCGGTCGTCTGTTCGCAGGTAATGCCTTGGGTTTCTTCAATGCAATGTAGCCACTTACTTCCAACGACGTTTGTGTGAAGTTGTATGCGCTTCCGATCGCCTCGTCATTCAACAAGAAGGAAAGCTCTGCAAGAATTCCCTTGTACGGCTGGAAGATATTATCCCTGGTATCGTAGTTCACGATGGGGCCGAGTCCGGATATGGCACCACCCGCTGTTCCTGCGATCTGTAGATCCTGCAACACGCCGGTGGTATCGAAACGGGTGATGTTGAAATTGTCGAACGCGTACCGTCCTCCAACGAACGTACGATCACCGAAGCGTTTCAAGAAGTTGATGCGGACCCTTGGAAAGCGCACATCGAACGACTCCAGGTTTTCGCCTTCATGGTCCGCGCCGATCCCGTGGAAAAGGAAGAAATATTTGTAGTAGCCCACTTCACCGTAAAGCTTATAACGTTGTTCATTCCAGAAGAACTGGTAGGGCAGGTACAACAGGAATTGGTCCAACAGGGTGTAAGCTGCACCAATGTTGATCTGTGAGGTTTGCGAAGAATCCGATTCGTTCTTGAAACGGAAGGTCGTCAGCCCCACAACACCGAACCCCAAGCTTGTTTCGGGGGAAGAGAACACACCGGGAAGCGCGAGGAACTTCGCCTTTCGTTTGCTTGCCGTGCTATCCACTTGCGCCGAACTGGTGAAGCCACAAGCACAGAGGAGAACGACTATCGTTGATCTTAGCATGAAGCCTTGTCGGTCTGTGGTGGGTCTTGATCCATGGCTGAAGGAGAGTCGTAAATGATGATCGATACTTACGTTGATCCGAGCCGGAAGGATGAATGTGGATCCGGACGAAGATCGAAAAGCTTGAACAAAGTAGCGTACACGTCCCATGATCGGTGCGCATGGATCGGCGCAATACCTTCGCAACGCATGCGCATTTCGGTGATCATACCTACGTACAATGAAGCCGAGAACATCGGCAATGCCGTGCGCCATCTGTTGTCCATTCGCAATTCTTCGGGTGCCGAAGTGATCATCAGCGATGGAGGTAGTACCGACAATACGTTGGCGATCGCCGAAGCGGAAGGTGCCACGGTAACCTTGTCCACGATCAAAGGGCGAGCCGGACAAATGAACCATGGTGCGTCCTTGGCGCATGGCGATATCCTCCATTTCGTGCATGCTGATACACGACCACCGGTGAATTCCGCGGCGATAGTTTCGGCAGCACTGGCCTCGGGTGCTGATCATGGTAGTTTCAGAACACGCTTCGATAGTGACCGTTTCATGCTCAAGGTGAATGCATTCTTCACCCGCTTCGATCTGCCGTACTTCCGTGGCGGCGACCAGAGCATCTGGGTGACCCGCGATCTGTTCGTGCGCGCTGGTGGCTACAAAACAGAAATGCTGATCATGGAGGAATATGACCTTCTGGCGCGCCTTCGCAAGATCGGCACCTTTCATCTTTCCGATCAAGGCACCTTGATCTCCGCTCGCAAATACGATCACATTTCATGGTTACGCGTGCAGCTCGCGAACATGAAGGTGGTCAGGATGTATCGCAGAGGCGCATCACAGGAGGAGATCGTGCGCACTTATGGGATCATGCTCAACTACAGGCCCAATGCCAGTTGAACGGTAGGTGATCGCATATGCAATTTCTAGATAAGTGATAATTGCCACGCGCAGCCCAAGAAACGTCACTCCGGAAGCTGGGCGAACGCAGTCCCGCAGCACTGCGGGAGGCGCCCCGGCTTCCCGGAGTGACGTGTTCCGGTTCTGCGGTCGCTAAGCCTCTCTTCGCCACAATTGACGTGGATCAGCTACGGTACTTCCGGAGTGCATATACCCAGAGCGGTGCGTTCAAAGCCACGACCATCCCCTCGAACCACGAACTACCGAGGAGCTTCGTAATAAGCACTAGTGCCATCAACCAGATCGGATAAGTGATGTACAGCAGGCCGAACAACACACTATCGAAGAACACGGTACCCTTCGTTCGTTTCGCTGTGAAAGTTCGGAGTGCGAAGTACCAAGGTGCGTGCAAGAGTAGAGCGAACACTGTCATGGCCCCAACGATCACCTTCCCGACCAATGAACTGCGCTCATTCCTTCGGTTCGCTTCAATGTGCCGGTCCGCGAATTCGCCGGTCGCGACGAAATGTTCTTTCAAGTCGGCATTGAACTTTCGAAGAAAGGAAGGTTCTGAATTCGCCACTTCATTCTTGGCATGCATCAATGCTCCAGTGGCCAATGTCACGTCCATGAACGGCCGGTGGAACGTATCATAATGCAACCATATGGGCACCACCGCCAGCGGGATCGGCTCGTTGCCGTGCCACGCGCGATAAGCAATGCGGGCAGTTCCCTTTCCCAACGATCGAAGTCCGTTCTCGTTCACTGAAAGACCTTCCGAAAAGATCAACATGCTCGAACCGTTCAACAGAATGTCATGAGATCGTTCGAAGCTCCCTTGTGTCCGGTGGAGTTCGCTCCTTCCTTCGCTGAGCCGATGGATCGGGATCAGGTTCATGGCGTACAAAAGCTTTGCGATGCGTGGCTTTCTGAATACATCTCCACGTGCAAGGAAGTACATGCGTCGGTCCAAATGGGTGGCGATGATCAAAGCATCAAAGAAGGAATTCGGGTGGTTGCTTGCGAGCAGCAAGGGTCCCGTTATTGGTAGTGCTTCGACGTGCAACACACGGATCCGGCCGCAGTACAAATGCAAAGCCATGCGCACGGTTTTGCGAAGGATCAGATACATGTGCGTTGCCTATCGGACAGTGCGCAGGTCCAATGATAGTCCACCCACCGGACCACTTGCCTGTTCAATTGATCAGACCAGAAAAAGTGGCGCAAAATCTCGAGTGCAGCCATAAACACCCTTTGCCGCTATCAGTGCGAAGGATCATGTTTCCCTTCCCAAAGATCCACTTGCCGCACGTCACCGCCAACGCGGAAGAAAACGGGCACCGGAAAGTGGCGCTCCAGTTGAACATCCAGCTTGCAAAATAGTCCGAGGGAAGAGTACGTCCATGTGGAAGGGATCGGTGGTAGTGAATGTGCGTACGGCATCATCGGCGTGCCCAGAGCACCTTGGTCAACTGCCGTTGTGGGGTGTAACAAGGAGAAACGTTCCAACTCATCTGCGGAAAGCCTTTCTTGGGCGAACAATGCAGAGCATGCCGCGAACGTTGCCGTAAGAAGCAACTGACGCATGGGCGAAATCCGATATGGCGCAGAACGGATCATGCCTCGACCTTCAACTGGGCGATCAGGTCGGTGTATGTGATCCCGAAATGTGCTGAAACATCAATGCACTTGCCGTTCCGGATCACCAACGCTTGCGGCGATTCGTGTTCGATCATATAGCGTTTTGCGATCGCGTTGGAGATCGATCGGTATTTCAGTAGATCAAGGAAGTACGCGATGTGTGCATCATCCACCGGGGTCCAAGCACGTTCCAATCGCCCCAAGGCTGCACTGCTTATGCTGCAACGCGTGCTATGCTTGAAAATGAGCACTGGCCGATCCTTCGATGTTTGATCGATGGCATCCAATTGGTCCAATTCGGTAAGTGCGATCCAGTTCATCAGGTTACAAAGATCGCAACTACCTTACCAACTTCGCCGGTGACGATAATGTCGTCAGTGACAACCGGAGCCGTACTTCACACTTTAACCTTATGCCTTTTGCCGTTGGACAAGTAGACAACCTAAGATCCAGAACAACCTTCAACTCGGATCTTCCAAAGAATGCGATCTTGCAGTCACTTTCCACCACGGGTGCTGATCGCAGCATGGAACACGAAGAGACCGAGATGGCCGCCCTTGCCGCGCGCTTTGTGAACAGCACTGCGCGCCACGTTTTCCTTACCGGAAAAGCGGGAACGGGCAAGACCACCTTCCTGCACAACCTGGCCCGAAGCACGCATAAACGGTACGCGATCCTTGCGCCCACGGGCATTGCCGCGCTCAACGCGAAGGGCGTTACGATCCACTCCCAATTCCTGCTGCCCTTCGGCACGTACATCCCGGAGCGCACTTTGCCCAACGATATCCCAGCGTACGGCAATTTTCACGACCGTGATACGCTTACGAAAAGGCATCCGTTGAACAGTATTCGGCGCAACGTATTGCGTGGTCTTGACCTGTTGATCATTGATGAAGTGAGCATGTTGCGCGCCGATCTCTTGGACGCGATCGATCACCGGATGCGGAGCGTTCGTGGTGTGTACGATCGCAGTTTCGGTGGGGTGCAGGTGTTGCTGATCGGTGATCTGTACCAACTGCCACCCGTGGTGAAGGACAACGAGTGGCAGGTGCTACGCAAGTATTACGCCAGCGCACATTTCTTCGAGGCGAAAGTGATAAAGGAGGCCGGTTATGCGCACATTGAATTGGACAAGATCTTCCGCCAACAGGACGGTGACTTCATCGACATCCTGAACAACCTGCGGAACAACACGGTGAGCACGAATGACGTGGAGGTGTTGAACTCGTATTATAAGCCGAACATCCCACAGAGCGAACAAGAAGGCGTGATCACGTTGACCACGCACAACCGCACCGCCGATGAGTTGAACCAACGTGCGCTGTCCGCATTACCAGGCATGGCGCACAGTTTCGAGGCCGCGGTGTGCGACCAGTTCCCGGAGAGCATGTATCCCGTTCTGGTCGATCTCCAACTCAAGGTGGGTGCACAGATCATGTTCATTCGCAACGATCCGGAGAAGAAATACTTCAACGGAAAATTGTCGAAAGTGAAGGCGATCGATACCGACGGTGTGCATGTGGAAATGTTCGAATCCGGCGAACCGTACACCCTGAAGAAGGAATTGTGGGAGAACAAACGGTATGTCGTGGATGGCACTTCGAAGGAGCAGAAGGAGGAGATCTTGGGCACCTTCGAACAGTATCCGGTAAAGCTGGCATGGGCGATCACGGTACACAAGAGCCAAGGACTCACATTCGATAAAGCGATCATTGATGTCGGTAGTGCTTTTGCTCCCGGGCAGGTGTATGTTGCGTTATCGCGTTTGCGTTCGTTGAACGGGTTGATCCTTCGTACACGGATATCTCCATCGGTGGTATCAACTGACCGGGATGTAATGGCCTTTAGCGAGCGGATGCACACCCAGCAGCCGTTGCCGGTCCAATTGAAAGAGCAACAGCGCCAGTACCTGCAGGCCGTATTGAGCAGTACCTACGACCTGGGCGATATCCAGAAGAAAGTGGGCTTCGTGCAGAAGGACCATACCGAAGTTGGAGAATTCGAGGATGAAACGATGCGATCCGCTCTTGTGCGTTTGTCGGAAAAGTTGAACGCTGAGGAAGCGAACACGCTAAAGTTCCAGTACCAGTTGTTGCGATTGCTGCATGAAGATGACAGCGATGGATTGTTGGAGCGGATCGAGAAAGGAAGTGCGTACTACGGCGCAATGCTCAAGCTCAGTATGAAGGAACTACTTCAACACATTGCCCAAGTTGAACAAGTCAGTCGTTCGAAGAGCTACTCCGAAGACCTTCACGAGATCGACACCTTGCTTGTCTCGAAGTTCACGATGATCAACAAGGCTGAATACGTAACACGTTGCATCTTGAATGGTGAAGAGATCAAGCGCAAACCGGATCTGGAGAATTCCATCAGGGACCAACGCACCAGCTTGACCGCAGAGGTAGGCGAATGGGCAAAGGAGAACAGACCGAAAGTGACCACCAAGAGCGGCAAAAAGCGGGAGCGAGGCGAAGGAAAAAGTGCGCGAGCACCGAGAGAACGAAAGGGCAAAGCGGTAAAGGGTGAGACCTACCTGAAGACCTACGAGTTGATCAAAGCCGGTAAGGACATAGCCTCCATAGCCGCCGAGCGCTCACTGACCGAAAGCACCATCGAGAGCCATGTGGCCAAAGGGATCGCCGAAGGAGAAGTGGAGATCGGCATGTTGATGGACGAACCCACACGCAACACGATCGCGGACTACATTACCGGAAATCCCGAAATAGGTAGTAGTGAGGTCTTTGGTCATTTCGCTGGGCGTTATAGCTACGGTAAGTTGCGCATGGTACAGGCCTGGTTGCGGGTCCGCGAGAAGGGATGAGGGCCAATTAGGGAGCTTAAGGATACCGCAGACCTACGTCCAATAGATTCCTGAGGAAAAGCGGACCACGGTCGAAGGGTTGGCTGTATTCCTCATAAATATACTGTGGGTCAACTGGTTATGCCATTTAGCACTGGGTTTTGATCGAAATGTGGTTCATTATTATCGGGCGATGTGTCAGAATTAATGCGGAACCATGTACTTTTGCGCCCTAAACAAACAATTCAGTACAATGGCAAGTGGTAAAGTAAAATTCTTCAACACGGAGAAAGGTTTCGGTTTCATCACCCCCGATGAAGGCGGCAAGGACGTTTTTGTTCACAAGACCGGTACCCGTGAAGCGCTCTGGGAAGGCGACGCCGTCACCTACGAGGTGGAGGAAAGCCCGAAGGGCCTCAATGCAGTGAACGTGCAGAAGGCGTAAGCCCCACATACGATCCAATTGGGCGAAGCCCCTGCTGAAAAGTAGGGGCTTCGCTGCGTTCAGACCTTTTGGTCAATTGAAAAGGGTCGACCAATTTGACAACATAGGTCCAATTTCCTCGGTTCATTTTTGCGAACGAGAACATCGGAACTTCCCTTCCTTTATCTTGTGACTTGAGTCCCCGCTGTGCGGGATTTCGCCTGCGGCTCAACTTGTGCCTTTAACCCAAGGGATCGGCCAAGGCAAGTTCCGGATATTCGAACGGTTCGCTAGCGTGTACGTTATTTCCTACTCCGTCCTTACCCAACAGGGTATAGACCGGATGAGCAGCCATGGCATCCGAAGGGTAGGGACGGATCAACGCTTTGATCGCCGCTTCATCCGCTTCCGATCTTATCGGTGCCAACCAAGCCGCCTCTTCCTCCTCGGTGAGGATCACCGGCATACGCGGACCTTCAAGTTTTGGGTTGTTGTGCAGTTTGGACATCAGGTCGTTCCCTTCACTGGTCACGATACTGAAGGTCCGTAACACTTCACCCGTCTCCTTGTCCTTCCATTCTTCCCAAAGTGCGGCCAAAGCGAAATAGGGTCGGTTCTTCAGGTGAATGAAATAGGGGTAGGTCTTTTTGCCGAAATGATGATGTTCGTAGAACCCTTCCACATGCACAAGGCAACGCTTTTGTTTCGCTGCAATGCGGAACGCCGGCTTCTCGAAGATGGTTTCGCCCCGTGCGTTCAAGGTCTGGTTCCATAGCTTCTTTGCATGTTCCAAGTCCTTGGTCCATGAAGGCACCAATCCCCAAAGTGCGAGTTGTGGCTCTTGTGGTTCGGCATCGGTGTACACCACCAACTTCGGGTGCGTGAATGCATTCGCAAAGTGGAGATCGAATTCTGGTAATGGGTTGAGCAATTCCGTCAACTTCTCCACGGCACCTTTATTTCCCCTGCTCTTTGCGATCCGGAGCGACATTTCCGTGCGGGCCTTTACACCGTAGCACATGCGCGAATGGATTTTATCTCGACGGACCCAAGCCTATACAAGAACATACAGAGAGGCACCCACGATCCATGTAAGTAAGAAGGACATGTATGCCAACCGCAGCGGTAAGTACTTCCGGCGCGATATGTAACGACCGTGGGCATGGAGTTCTTCCACGATCGCCTCGTGTGTATGAGGCGGAGAGCGCAGTACGGTGGTCATGTGCCGCTTGAATTCCACCAAGGTGAGCGGAATGAAGGTGGAAAAGTGGAGGATGTTCTTCGGCACATCAACACCACCATTGTCCGGCTTTTCCCTGAACCGAATGGCTGATTTCGGCAAGGTGGAATAAGCGCTGAAGAGAATGGTGATCAACGATCCGATGGCGATCACCCAAAGGTGCAACTTGGGTCCGACCAGTTCGTGGTCGGTCACTTTCATTAGCGCGAATTGCAGCATAACAGCAGATAGGGTGAGGATCAAATTGGCCTTCAGATCGCTCATCTGACTTATCGCCATCAGGTTCACGCGGCTCTGTTGCAGCATGATATCACGGTGGTCCGCGGTGTAGGGGTCTACATCGTCGTACTGCTGCGCCACGGGCGGTGCGTTCAAGGTGCGCGCCTCCTTTGCTTTCTGGATCGGGTTCTCAGTAGCGCTGCCGTCCTTCCTTTCCTCGGTTGTTAATCGTTCTTCCATGGCAATGCCTGCTCTATGCGGAACAAGGTACTATTTGGTATGAAATGCTTGTGGGAACTTGAGTAGGAACGGAACGTAAGTGTCCCATCCCAGGCCATCCCGTTGATCCGTTCGGTAACGGGATCCCTAGCGCACCTTCAACATGTTCCGCACCTGTTGGTGGCCCTCGTTCTGCAAGCGGGCATAGTATACACCCGGTGCAAGGTCGCCCAGGTCGCAGTCCATGGTATACGTACCGGCGGCCACGACACTGTTCAGCAAAGTGGTGAGCAGCTGCCCTTGTTCATTGAAGACCTGCACGAGCATCCGACCACCATTGCTGGTATATTTCAGTGTTGTGCGTTCCACGAATGGATTCGGGTATACTTCCAAAATACGATCACCAGCGCTTTGGTTGACCTCACGCACCGCAGTGCCCAAACAACCGGCCGGGTCTATGATCGGGAGCGGTTGGTAAGTGTCCAGCAGTACCTGGTCCACATCGGCGGGGTCCACGCAAAACCAATCGGTAAGCACCGAAGCATACACCGAACGGAAGTCGTATTGCATGGCCAGGTTGGTATTGATCCCGGTATTCGCAGGAATATCCGGGTTGGTGCCCACCATGCCGGACATGACTTGACTACCAAATAGGAACACCGGTAGTGCGCTTCCATGGTCCGTTCCACCGGAAGCGTTGTCTTGGATCCTGCGACCGAATTCACTGAAGGTCATGCCCAGCACGCGGTCCTCCAAGCCGAGCAGTCCGAGATCATCCTGGAATGCGTGGATCGAATCGCTCAAGCCTTGTAACAGATCGGCATGTGCACCGGTGGTATGATCGGAAGCCACCACTTGCGCGGCATGGGTATCGAATCCGCCAACACTGACCCAATATATTTTGGTCTTCAGCCCACCACAGATCAATTGTGCAACGATCTTCAAGGCTTGTGCGAGTTGCGCGCCGGGCTCCACGCCGGTAGGATAGAGCGTGCTTTGATTGCAACCGGCCGTGGCCGCTGCATTGATCACATCACCATAAAGATCCGCTTGCCGTTGCACGTTGCGTACATAGCCCAGTTTGTCCCCGCTGCAATCCGCTGTAAGTGGATCATTGAATATGTTGCCGGTCAGATTCAATGTGTCATCGGTATTGTTGATCGCCACACCCATGCTTACGCCCATGTTCTGCAGGCCCAAGCTTACCGGCCCACCGATGCGAATGGCCAAGGGGTCAGGCATGTCGGTATTCGGGAAGCCTGCTGGATAGTTCGGGAATTCGAGGTCCAAGTACCGCCCTGCCCAACCACTGTTGAGCAATTGGTTCGCATTGGCGCCGGTCTCCCAAATGTCTGTTGCGCGAAAGTGCGAAAAGTTCGGCGAGGGGTAGCTGACACCTTGTACGATACCGAGCTTGCCATCTTCCCAGAGATCGCGCATGCCGCCCATTGCAGGATGCAACCCGGTGCTGCTTAGTCCGGAAAGCGGAAGGACTTGCCCTTCGGGGATCAGCACATTGCTGCGGAACTGGCTTAACAGATCGTAGCTGTCCAATGGGATCACGGTATTCAATCCATCATTACCACCGACGAGCTGCACGATCACCAGCACCCGGTCGCCACCCAATTCGCGGTCGCGCAAAGCTTGCACCAACGGATTGCTGAAGGACCGCACGCTCATGCCACCGATCGTTGCCAAGGAGGCGTTGCGAAGGAATTTTCTTCTGTTCATGGTGTGATCAATGGATGTGGATCTCAGCGGCCTGCACCATTTCTCCGTACAACCAAAGCAGTATGGCCGGCACCAATTGGGCGGTCATGTTGGTCGTATTGGGATCTGCGGCATAGATGTCGTAGGCATCCGTCCAGTAGATATCGTTAGCTTGTCCGAGCAAAAGGAAGTTGGTCTTGAGCTGGTCCTTCACGGATTGCGAGATCGGCACGTTATAGAGAAGGTCCGCGCTTTCCGAGATCGTGTTGTTGGGGTCAGAAGGGTCAGCGAATTGGGCGAGCACGGCCATCAGATCCACCTTGTTCATCAGATCTCGACTTTCAACTTGGTACATGTTGGCATCGGTGTTGAAACCGTTGTAAAGCAAACCGAGCATGGAGAAGTTCCTGGTCTGGAACGTGGCCGTATCCATCCACAAGTTGTCATATTGCGGGTATTGGTAATAGGCAGGCCATCCGGCAACGTTCGGAGGTGATAGCAGTTGTTGACCACTGAACGCAATGAGATAGTACACATCGCGCCAGGCGGAGTAACGTGCTTCGAATTGTGCAGGTGTCGGGAACGGCATATCCAGCATACGCACAGTACCGACCACAAGGTCCACCGGGCTCTTTATCATACAGCTCGCGATCTCCACACTGTAGAAATGTGCGCTCGTGAGCAAGGCATGCATTACGATACGGATCTGGTCCGGTGCTCCAACATTCGTGCGGAACAGCTCAGCGAGAGGAACGATCACGTCAGCCTCCACCGCAGCGGTGATCTCGCCATGTACGAAGAACCGATAGAGCTCACGACAAACGAATAATGACACCTCCTCGTTCGCGAATATCATGTCCAAGAACGCGTTCAGTTCCGTGACCCCCGCGTTCGGCCCGCTCTGGCCTTGGATCACCGTATTATTGAAGAACGCACTGAAGGTCTTGTCAGTGGTATCGTGGTTCACTTCATAGAATGTGGTCACCGGAATGATCGGCTGCCCGTCCTCTTGCACCCGAAGGCTCCAACCCGTGAGCACACGTGCCGCGGTCTGCACATCCTGCTCGCTATATCCACTTCCTTCGCCCAACGTGAAAAGCTCCATCACCTCTCGTGCGAAATTTTCATCAGGCGCGGAGGCTGTGTTCAAATATCCATTCAAGTAGATCAGCATGGCACCGCTGGTGGAGACTTCGTACATCAGCTCGCGGAAGTTGCCTTTACAATGCGTGCGCAACAATTGATCGTAGTCGTAGATCAACTCCGGTACGAACACATCACCTGCCTGATTGGGCATGTGGTTGAACCAGAACAAGGCAAGTTTCTCGCGCAGGTTCCGATCCTGGTGGGTCATAAGGCCAGTGCGCCACCACGCAAAATTCGCGATCCTGTTCCCGGTGATATCGTCGTCGTCGAAATCGCGCAATGTGTTGACCCAAGTGCTACCGAACGGCACGTTGGGGTCCAACAAGGATGGATCCGGAGTGGTCCCGTTCAGCCCCCAATAGGTTTTGATCGGCGGTGTGGTGTCGTTGGTGAACGTGAGGAGTTCCTGGACCACGGCTTCCATGGACGCACCGTTGAAATAGGCCAGATCGCCATTGGAGCAGCCGAAGAGGGAGCGGCGCAACAAATGCCTCAGCTGTGGTGTCCCAAAAGGACCGGTATAGGGTTCTAGCGGCATGGTGGGAATTTTCCGTATTAGGACGAACTGAAGTAGTAAAGGTCGAATGATCAACGAGAATACGCAAGCCTATTCAACGAACACCGCCTTGTGGGTGGCTTGAGGAATGAACGTCGAGTTGGTTGGTCTCGTGTGTTGTGCGACATTTGACACACTATGGAACTGATCTCATTCAACGTGAACGGCATACGTGCCAGTGTTAAAAAGGGACTATCGGAAACGCTCCGGACATTGGATGCCGACATCGTTTGTTTCCAAGAGACCAAGGCGAGCCCGGATCAGGTTAAGGAAGCGCTAAAGGAAGCATCCGGCTACCATGTCCATGCCTACGGAGCCGAGAAATTGGGTTACAGTGGCACCGCGATCATCAGTAAGCTGGAGCCGCAAAAAGTCGCTTTCGGAATTGGTCTACCAGGTCATGATGATGAAGGCCGTGTGGTAACCGCAACGTTTTCGGATGTGGTCGTTGTGAACGTGTACACCCCAAATAGTGGTGAAGGAATGAAGCGACTGGAATACCGTGCAACTTGGGATGCGGCATTCAAGGCCTATGTTTCCAAACTTGCAAAGGGGAAGCTACCCGTCATCGTTACCGGCGATCTCAATGTGGCGCATCAACCCATCGACTTGGCACGGCCGAAGGAGAACTACAACAAGATCAGTGGCTATACCCAAACAGAGATCGATGGGCTGAGTGCATTGCTCAAAGCAGGATTTGTGGACACCTTTCGGTACTTCCACCCGGAACAGGTCAAATACAGTTGGTGGAGCCAGCGCTTCGGGGCACGGATGAAGAACGTGGGTTGGCGGATCGACTATGTGTTGGTGAGCGGTGGTTTCGAAAAGCAAGTGAAGGATGCATTCATCTTGAACGATGTAATGGGCAGTGATCATTGCCCGGTGGGGATCAAGTGGTAGCCGCTTTGCGGAAAATAGAATGAAGAATGAAGAATTTAGAATGAAGAACCTCCTCCGTCTGGAAGAACTTGCTCAGTTCGCAGTCTGCCTTTTTGCATTGATCACATTCCATCCGTCGTGGTGGTGCTATCTATTGTTGGCCATCGGTCCAGACATTGGCATGCTTGGATATTTGGTGAACAGTAAAGTTGGAGCGATCACATACAATTTGCTTCATCACAAAGGACTTGCGATCCTAGTACTCGCATTGGGTGCGCTAACTTCCTACCTACGCATGATCACCGACTCACCGGAAACGGCGGAACAGGCCGCGCTTGTGGTCGGCATTATGCCTCTATGGCCATGCCAGCATGGACCGCATCTTCGGCTACGGCCTCAAATTCGGCGACAGTTTCCAGCACACGCACTTGGGGTGGATCGGAAAAAGCAAAGAGCTGTAGGCAGGTGCAGGAGGCAAGGCGTAGTACTATTGATCTCTGATGAACCGACTTCGGCAGGATCATTGCTGTCTGAAACAACAGAGATCTTCTCCACGCCGCCTGCCACCTGCGACCTCCTCGTGCCACCTGCCACCTGCTCCTGCCACCTGCCACCTCCCACCTGCCACCTGCCACCTGCCACCTGCTCCTGCCACCTGAACGAGAATGCGCCTCCTATTACTCGACAACTACGACAGCTTCACGTGGAACCTGCACCATCTGTTGGAGCCGTTCGCGCAGGTCGATGTTGTGCGGAATGATACGATCACAATTGAGGAAGCATCGCGTTATGATCGCATTGTTCTTTCACCGGGTCCGGGGTTACCAAGTGAGGCGGGGATCATGATGGAGCTGCTGAACAAGCTCATGCCAACGCATCCGATCCTGGGTGTTTGTCTGGGCATGCAAGGCATCGTTGAAGCCTGCGGTGGCACCTTGTACAACCAAGCGGAAGTGATGCATGGCCGAGCAGTAACATGTGCGGTGGAAGAACCGATGGATGTTCTCTTCGCTGATCTGCCTGAACGATTTGATGCGGGTCTCTACCACAGTTGGGCAGTGGATCCCCAAACGTTACCGTCCGATCTTCGTGTAACGGCGAAGAGCGAAAAGAGTGTGATCATGGCGATCCGACATGCACGTTACAACGTGTGCGGTGTGCAATTCCATCCGGAGAGCATCCTTACCAAAGATGGATCCATCATGATCAGGAACTGGGTTCGGTCATGATGTCCTTGGGTCAATTTTCCTATGGCCGGTGGTATTTCATCGGCAGATCAATAGGACCTGCGAACACGTTGCAAAAGTCGTTGGACTATTCGGCGATCACTGGATGGGTCACGCTATCCAGCCAATTCCTTGCTTCCTGCTCATCCAAGAACACCTTCCATGGGAACGATACGAGTGACCTGCTCAATACGATCTTCGTGATCTGTGCATCGCCGATGTTATGGACCACCCAAGCCACCGCCTCCGTATTCGGTTGTGGAACATTACCGTAGTGGTCAGTACTGACCATTCTGGGGTCGAATTGGATCTCCTCGGGCAACAACATCAGCACACGATGCTTACCGGATGCACCCAGTAACTGACGGGACTTCATCAATTCGGCCACACCTTCCGGGGTGAAGCGAACGCCAGGTTTGAAATGCACTTCGACGCGATCATGGCTCGTGTAAATGATCGATGCTACAGGAGTATCCAAGTGCGGCAAAGCGTTTTCCATGGTGATCGGCGAAGCTATCCCTCACTGTTGGATCCTGGTGTGAGAAACGCACACAGTTCCATATTTGTTCACACACAACTACCCCGGACATGGGCCATGCTTAATACGAATTGGCCATCTGCGCATGGCTTTATTCAATACAACAAATTCCTTGTGTTCCCGTAAGGCCTGCGTTGCTCGAATTTCAGATCACGCAAAATGCTCGCCTTCACATTGATGCGGAAGCTGAAGCTCTTGCGCACACCAAGCGGGATGATGTTGAAGTTGAATTCCCAGCAATGCAGGTCCCAGTACAAGTTGAGCGAAGTGGGTGTCCATTCCCCGGCTTGCAGATCATAACCGCCGGAGTAGCCGAGTTTCCAGTATTTCAAGATCGTTACATCGGCGTTCACCAGAATACTTTGGCGTTGGGAATCGCTAACCTCGCCGCCCAGATACGAACGGCTGATGTCGTAGCTGTAGTTCACACCCAACCGCCATGGCAAGCTGAAGTTGACGCGGGCACCTTTGCTTGGGTCGCTGTCTTCCACCACTTGCTGATCATTGGTATTCTTACTGCCGACCGGTTGGCCATACCGCTTGCTCTGGAGTTCGAAACCCAAGGCCACGTTGGTATAGGTCATGCGCGCCAATTTTCCGGTTTGCGATCGTTCGCTGGTGGCGATGCGTTGGCCAAGGTCGTTCACGGCATAAGGGTCCCAAATGCTCACGAAGTTCAAGTTCACTTTGTTGAAGAAAGAAGTACGGGCGGCCACGTTCACCGGCGACCATCGCACGCTGTCCTGGAGCAGATCGTAATTGGCGGTAAGCCCTACGAAATCGAACAGTTTGATCTTCTTGTACTTGATCGCATTGCTCGTATTCGTGCTGTCCGTAGTGGCTTTTCCATCGCGCACCTTCGCCTCCAAGTTCTGGATAAGGCCGAAATTCAGCGTGCCGCTTTCGCCTGCTGATGGTTTCCCGTAGATGCCATTGTCGAATGGCGAATAGTTGCTGATCGCACCATCAATGCCGAAGGGTCCTTCGATCTGTGTGGAGAGGTCCGGGCGGTAGTTGAAACCGACACTAGGGGTGATCACGTGGCGGATCGCCTTCAGCCCATTGCCCCGGAATCCGTACATGCCGTAGAGTTTGCTGGTGAGCGTCGCACCCGTGCTCCATTCGCCCACGCGTTTGAAACCTGGTACGGTATCGGTGGTGGTGGTGTTGGTCTCAGGGTCGTACGTCTTGCGCAAATAATCAAAGTACCAGCGATCGGTGAACCGGAATTCCGGGTTCAGGGTGAAGAGTTTGCTTTTGATGGTGGTGGTAACAGCGGCGGAATGACGCACTCCATTGCGCATGCTGCGTGTGAGGAAACCGAGGTTATCGAGTGCCAAGTTGTTCTCTGTGGTATTCAGTCTGTTCTCGAAATTTCCGGTGTAGGTGAACCCGATCTGGTCGTAAAAGCGCGGCGGTGCGGCAACGGGCCGGATCTGTTGGAATGGGAAGATCCGTTGCACGTTGAAGGTGACCAAGGGCAGCGTAAGGTCGAAGGTCTTGTTCAGTGTATTCTGACTATGCCTCAAGTTGGCGCTCAGGTTGTACGGTTTACCGGGCCAAAGTCGCGACCAACTGATGTTGCTCTGGAAGGTGTTGCTCAGGTAATCGCTCTGGTGCTGTTGAAGTTGTTGGTGAAGTTGTTGCTCGTACCCAGGTTCACGCTCGCGTTGAAACGGCTGGTAAGGCTGGCCTTGGGATCCACCACGTGGCTCCATCGCACAAAGAAGTTGCGCTGCCGACTGAAGTCCGGGAACTCCCTGTCGCTGTTGAGCAACGTGCTGTAGCTCAGGTCCACGTTGCCATTGAAGCGGTATCGTGTGCGGTAGCGAGAGCCTGCACGCAAAGCCCATGAGCCACGGCTGTAAATATCGCCGGTGATCTGGGCATCCACATGGTCGTTGATCGGCTGGTACCAGCCACCATTGAGCAAATAGTACCCACGGCTCTGGTCCACGCCCCACGTGGGGATGAGCACCCCGCTGGATCCACCTTTACTATTGGGAAAAAGGCCGAATGGCAGGGCAAGTGGGGTAGGCACATTGCCCACCTTCATGTAGGCAGCACGGGTCACGATCTTGTCGTCCGGGATCACGATCATCCGTGTCACCTTGAAGTGGTAGTGCGGTTTGGGGCGATCACATGTGGTGATCATTCCACCCTTGCTGTGTACCTCGCCATCGGCCAAGCGCTTGCTCAGCTTTGCACTTACCCAACTTTCCTGTTCCTGGGTGCGCACCTCGCGGATAAGACCTTGCTTGCTTTGGAAATTGTAGCGGATGCTATCGGCATTGATCGTGTGGCCGTCCTGCACGAATTCCGGTTTGCCAACAATTGTCCCGGTACTGTCGGGCGCACCAAAAGCCTGCGCTTCCTCGTTCTTGAAGCTGAAGATGATCCGATCGGCAGAGAGTTCCACTTCACCGTATTTCACGGTCGCTGCCCCAAAAAGGTATACGGTTTGCTCGGCTATATCGTACCGCATGCTGTCCCGTGCTCCGTACTTCACTTCACTCTCAAGGGTTTGCGCCGTGGCCGGGGTATTGCACGAGCATCAACAGGAAAATGATGAAAACTGCACGGAACGTGGAACCTGCCTGCATATCGTACCCGCTACTTTCGCACCGTATGGTGTTGCAACAACGTGGTTCCGTCATCAATATCCATTCGCGGGCCGCGAAAATACACAACACCCGTGTGGGTCGCTGAAATGGTAGAACGTAGTTTTTCGTGGTTGCGTGTTGGGGCCGGTCCGCTTTATCTTTTCATGCTTGTCGTTATGGGTTCGAAAGGAAGCAGCCCCATAGCTCGTATCCGAAGGTCCACGAAGGGTTTTGGGTTGCCAGAGTTCCTCGTATTCCTCCTTTTCCTTGCTTCAACAACGGTCCATTCCCAACCGCGCGATCCCAATCGCATACACACGGTTGTGCTCGATGCAGGCCATGGGGGCAAGGATCCCGGAAATCTGGGAACGGGCAGGTATAAGACAACGGAGAAGCACGTTTCGTTGAACGTGGTCAAGCTGATCGGCAAGTACATCAACGAGACCTATCCGGATGTGAAGGTGATCTACACCCGGGAAAACGACACGTTCATCGAGTTGAAGGAGCGGTGCAACATCGCCAATGCCGCCAAGGCCGATGTGTTCATCAGTGTACACTGCAACGCGAATGAAAAGAATTCGCCCAATGGGTGTGAGACCTACGTGATGGGCCTTCATAAGACCGAGGCGAACATGCGCGTTGCGCAACAGGAGAACGCGGCTATCCTTTTGGAAGATGGCCATGAGCTGAAATATGACGGTTACGACCCCAAGGATCCCGAGAGCATGATCGCGTTGAGCTTGCGTCAGAATGTGCACTTGGATCACAGCCTTCTTCTGAGTGCCCTTATACAAAAGCAGTTCAAGGAGCGTGTGGGTAGGCCGGACCGAGGGGTAAAGCAGGCCGGCTTCCTTGTGATCAGCTACAACACCATGCCCAGTGTATTGGTGGAGTTGGGCTTTTTGACTAACCCGACGGAAGAGGACTACCTACAAGGTGACCAAGGCCAAGACTACATGGCCTCGGCTATTTATCGCGCTTTCAAGGAATACAAGACCACGGTTGAAGGCAATGGTGGTGTCCCAGCCGCGACCCGCGTAGAGCCACCCAAGGGTTCCAGCCCAGGGCCGCCCCCCCCAGTGGTTGCTGTGGCCAGCGGCGTTGTGTTCAAGGTGCAGATCGCGACCAGTTCCAAACAGATCGACCCCAAACCCAAGAACTTCAATGGAATTGTAGGGGTGGAGGAACACCATGGTGCAGGCCTGTTCAAATACACGGCAGGTGCCGCCAAGGATCTGGACGAAGCAAGAAAGCTGCAAGAGGAGTACAGGACCAAGGGCTACGACGGTTGCTTCATCGTGGCATTCAAGAATGGGGTACGAATAGGTCTCCAAGAAGCGCTTAAATTGACGGATGCGCACTAGTCTGAACGATCAACACCGGAAAATTCACCCACCTTTGGGCACTGCATGAAATTCAAACGCGAATACTCCATTGCATTGCTCGTTTTGGCCGGTGTGGGGTTGCTCATCTTCGGGATCAACTTCCTGAAGGGCCTTGACCTGTTCCAGAAACGGAATGTCTATCACGCCGTGTACAACAACGTATCCGGCATTGCAGGGGCAAGTCCGGTCTATTTCAATGGGTTCAAAGTGGGCTTGGTGGTGAGCACCGGAATGATGCCTGATGGAAGTGGCCGGATCGTGGTGGATTTCCAAGTGAACGAGGACGACCTCAAATTGCCGAGGGACAGCAAAGTGCAGATCTACAGTTCGGACCTGTTCTCGCGGGCGATCCAGATCTTCGTTGGCTCCAGTAACGAGATGGCGCAACCGGGCGATACCCTCATTGGTGATGTGGAGCTGAGCTTCACCGATGCGTTGGGAGAGAACATCGATCCGTTGAAGGCGAAGGCAGAAGGGGTGTTCGCCTCGGTCGACTCTGTACTGATCTCTTTCCAACAGATCCTCAATCCGCAAACCGTCGGCGACATCGATAGCAGTTTCACGAATATTCGCAAGGCCTTGGAAAGTTTAAGTCAAGCTGCCGAAAAGATCGACCAATTGGTGGAAAGGGAAAGTGCTTCACTTACCTCGACCATGAAGAACCTGGAAAGGGTGAGCGGTACCTTGGCGAACAACAGCGACGAGATGGACCACATCTTCAGCAACCTGGATACCTTGAGCGCCGAGCTCGCACATGGTAAGCTGCGCGCCATCATGGACGAACTTGCTGCCGTTACGGAAGACATGCACAAGATCACTGCCGACATCAACAATGGTCAAGGCTCCATGGGCAAATTGCTGAAAGAGGACAGCTTGTACAACAACCTGAACAGCGCAAGTCGCGAATTGGACTTGTTGATGGAAGATTTCCGTTTGAACCCGAACAGGTATGTACACCTCTCGCTCTTTGGAAAGAAGGACCGTCTGCCAAAGTTGAGCGACAGCGATATCGATCGGATCGGTCGTGCGTTGGAGGAACAGAAGAAGCCTTGAGCATGGTGTCGCAGATCATCTTCGCGATTGTTTTCCTTGCAGCGGTGCTGTTCTTCGCAAAGAATCTACGGACCATCCAGCGTAACATCCTATTGGGTAGGACCGAGGATCGCAATGATCGGTTGGGTGAGCGCATGGGCGTTATGGCACGGTTAGCACTTGGCCAAGGGAAAATGGTGGTTCGGCCCATTGCTGGCATCCTGCACATCATCGTCTACGCGGGCTTCGTGATCATCAACTTGGAAGTGCTGGAGATCGTGATCGATGGGTTGATTGGAACGCACCGCATCTTCGGTTCCATGGGTATTCTCTACGATGTCCTCATTGGTAGTTTCGAATGGTTGGCACTTGCTGTGTTGGTGGCCTGCGTGATCTTTTTGGTGCGAAGGCTTGTACTGCGGATCCCTCGGTTCTGGGCCAATGAAATGACCAAATGGCCGAAGACGGATGCCACCTTGATCCTGGTGATGGAGATCCTTTTGATGGGGGCTTTTTTGAAGATGAATGCCACGGACCAAGTGCTTGCTGGGCGCGGTGTGGAGCATTACACTACAGCGGGAAGCTACCCTGTTAGCACGTGGTTGCGCCCCTTCTTCGAAAGCATGTCCACCGGCACGGTGTTGGCTTTTGAACGCGGGTTCTGGTGGTTCCACATCGTAGGCATACTCGCCTTCCTGAACTACCTGCCGTACAGCAAGCACTTCCATATCCTTTTGGCCTTTCCGAATACGTTCTACAGCAACCTCTTTCCGAAGACACAGATCAAGAACATGCCGCGTGTGGCAGGAGAGGTGAAGTCCATGATGGATCCCTCCATACCGCCACCGGAACCCATGGTGAACAACGTGGCAGGCACCGAGGTACCGGAACGATTCGGAGCGAAGGACGTGTTCGACCTCACCTGGAAGAATTTGATGGATGCATACTCCTGCACCGAATGTGGTAGGTGTACCAGCGAATGTCCAGCGAATCTCACCGGCAAACTATTGAGCCCACGCAAGATCATGATGGATACCCGCGATCGCTTGGAGGAAGTGGGCAAGGTGATCGATGTAAAGGGCAAGTGGGAGGACGATGGAAAGAGCCTGCACAGCTACATTTCCGATGAAGAGTTGTGGGCATGCACAACCTGCAACGCATGTACGCAGGCTTGTCCGATCAATATTGATCCGGTGGGGATCATCATCGATATGCGCCGCTACTCGGTAATGGAAGAAAGCAAGTCGCGTCCGGCATTGACCAGCATGTTCACGAACGTGGAGAACAACGGAGCGCCGTGGGCTTTCGGACCGGATAAACGAATGGATTGGACGCAATGAGCGATACCCTGAACATTCGCACCATGGCGGATTACGCCGCCGCCGGTGAAGTACCGGAAGTACTGTTCTGGGTCGGCTGCGCCGGCAGTTTCGATGATCGCGCTAAGAAGATCACGAAAGCATTCGCTAAATTATTGAATGGTGCCGGCGTGAAATTCGCCGTGCTGGGCCAAGAAGAAAGCTGCACCGGCGATCCCGCACGTCGCGCTGGGAACGAATTCCTTTTCCAAATGCAGGCCATGCAGAACATCGCCGTGCTGAATGGCTACGCGGTGAAAAGGATCGTAACGGCATGTCCGCATTGCTTCAATACGCTGAAGAACGAATACCCGGTCCTGGGCGGTGTGTATGAAGTGATGCACCACACACAATTCATCAACACGCTCTTCAAGGAAGGAAAATTGAAAGTGAAAGGAGGAAGCTTCCAAGGGAAACGGATCACCTTCCATGACCCGTGCTACTTGGGTCGTGGGAACGGCGAATACGAAGCACCACGCGAAGTGTTGGCCAAGCTGGATATTGAACTGGTTGAGATGAAGCGTAGTCGTGCAAAAGGACTGTGCTGCGGTGCCGGTGGTGCGCAAATGTTCAAAGAAGCCGAACCCGGCAACAAGGAAGTGAACGTTGAGCGCAGCGAAGAAGCACTGGGCATGCAACCGAGTGTGATCGCTGCCGGCTGTCCCTTCTGCAACACCATGCTCACCGACGGTGTGAAGCACTTCAACAAGGAAGGCGAAGTACAAGTGAAGGATATCGCGGAATTGATCGCTGAGGCGGCGGATCTGTGATCGACCCTTCTCTTCCCTTCATACGGGTCAGAATTGGTGCCAATAAATGCGGGCGCTGTTCCCAACAAATTCCAATTTGGATAAGGGAATGATCTAATGCCGATCATTAATTCCCCACCCCCTCTTCGAACCCAATCAACATTCATCTCGTACATAAGTTCGAACATTCCGGTTGTGAACTTTGGTATATCGTTTGCAACTTGCACCGGGAACGAACGAAGCAGGAGCCATGACAACCTTAGAAACAGCCCCCAGTATCAAGCGCATCACCGATATGCCGGACCATGCCCGCACCTGGGTGTACAAAGCGGCACGTGTTCTAAGTGCAGCGGAACAACGCATGGTGCGTGACCTAGGTGCGAATTTCACCGGAAGCTGGGCTGCGCATGGCGCAGAACTGGATGCCACCGTGGATGTCCTGTATGATCGCTTCGTCGTTATCGCAGTGGATGAGGTACAAGCAGCGGCCTCAGGATGTAGCATCGATAAGAGTGTTGGCTTCATAAAACAACTGGAGCTCGACCTCAACCTTACGCTCACCGATCGGATGATCATGTACTACGAGCACCCCGACAAATTGTCCAGTTTCCGGTTGGAAGAGCTTCCTGAATTATTGAAGCAAGGTGCGATCACCGCGGACACGATCGTCTATGATGACTTGGTGTCGACCGTCGGTGATCTGCGTAACCAATTCCGGGTACCCTTGCACGAAAGTTGGATGGAGCGCTACTTGAAAGGGTAGTCCACGTCAACTTGCGGACATCGGGAAGCTTACCAAGGAATTCTGTTTCGTAGTGGGTGCCATTCGCCCTGTGGCCGTGTGCCGTTCTTGGCTGTTCCCAACCCCATCTTGAAAACTCTTTGTTACCGTTGGTCGTAGCGACCGTTGGCAATTGCACCTTGCACGCTTAAAGCAGGACGCAATGCGCAGCGAAGCCGAACGATGGACCGGCGCCCTTTTGCACGGGTGGGTGGAAGTGATCACCCTTTTCGCAATGCTGGCCGTGGCATTGGTGCTCATCGGTTGGTGTTGGAATGCGGGCCAGCGACCTTCGGAGCGACGTGGTGCTCTTTCCTTGTTGTTGCTTGTTGCTGCGTATGCCTTGGTATTGGTTCTGCGCTTCTTCCATGAGGGCATTCTTCCCTCCATCATCATTGCCGTTGGCGTTACGGTGGCGGGTTTGTTCAGTCGTGGTGATCACCATCAGGGCTTGTGGGTCCCTGTCATGTTGTTGGCCACCTTGCTCGGCCTTGGCCTTAATCTAAGTTTCCTTGTGCTCACAGTTCTGATCATGTTGGTCCTGCTCTTGGGCGCGGGCCGTTCACGATGAGCCGAGAGAGCAAAGGCATCGGTGCCGGGTGGTGGTTTCTGCTGATCGCCGTGGTGCTTTCATTGGTGGTGTTCGTGTTCCTATTGGGCCCCGATCGGGCGATCAAGATCTCTGCGGCTTCCTTCCTCAGTACCACCGTTGACGGGCTTTCCCAAGACCCCGGACCGCACCGCCTGCGCCAGTTGGATCTTCGCATCGACCAAGCCTCGTTGGATCAATTGGAAAGCGATCTGCCTTGGAGCGGAGGTGAGAAATTTCCGGCAATTGTGCTGGAACATGGAGTGGAGTACCCAGTCACGTTCCGGTATCGCGGCATGTACTCCGCGTCCCACTATCTAGGCGATAAGAGATCCTTCCGGTTGAAATTGAAAAAGGACAATCCCTTCGCGCCCTACCGCAAGCTCAATGTGATCAACCCCAAGTCCTTCAACATGGTGAACAACCACTTGGGCATTTGGATCGCTGGCCGCATGGGAGTTCCGGTTCCGTGGAACGAAATGGTCTACGTGAGGATCAACGACTCCGACCAAGGTGTGATGGAGATGTACGAACAGATCGATGGCGACTTCGAGAAGATCAGGGGCATTGCGAAGAAAGAGGTGCCGGTCTTCAAAGGGGACTATGCCCCGATCATCGACCGCAAGCTTCCGCCCAAGCGTCGGTTGTGGGAGAGTGCCGATCATTGGGAATTCGTGGGAAAGGCCGACAGCACTGCAGCGCAGGCGCAGTTGAAAGCGCTGATCTCCGTGGTCCAGGACACCTTGCGCACATTATCGGAGCGCAGGGATACGTTGGCCAAATTGATCGACGTGGACACGTATGCACGCTACCTCGCCGCCATGGTAGTGGTGAACACCAAGCACATGGACCAGTACCACAACCAATGGTTGGTGATGAATGAGCGCACCGGGGTGTTCTATCCGATCTTCTGGGATGCGTTGCTGATGTTCCCGCCGGAGGGAGAGCCGCTCTACTTCATCAACGATGCCATTGCGCATTGGTTCCTGCGTATCCCCGAATGGCGTTTGTTGCGCGACCGCTATGCGTACCAGGCATTGCAGGAACTATACGTGAAGGGCGAATTCATGGAGAAGTACGATCACACCATCGAAGAGATCCAACCTTCCGTTCTGCAGGACCGGAAGAAGTACGGTCATGTTTCCCTCACACCAGCCGATGTGCATCGCTTTTCGGTGGTCCATACCATCAGTTCATTCGCTGGCATGCGAGCAACCGTCAATGCCTATTGGGATCGACTTAACAAGCGACTAGCTGCGAATGATGTAACGGTTGAACGTGGCGAGAAGCTCACATTGCGGTCTTCTTCTGAAGCACCTTTTCGATTGACTTGGAGCGGGCCCATGGAGAACGCACCACAGCTCATCGCAGGTCGGGACACGCTCACCGCCGAACGCAAGGACGGTGCTTGGACCGCACTGGTGCCACGTGCTGTTGCGCTCCAAGAAGGGAGCTGGGACCGACCTAACGCGAATTGGCAACACTACGATGTGCAACCGCTCAATGTATCGATAGTATTCCCTTACGGAGTCCCGTTGGATCTCACCATCACCAATGCCATCACCGATGCGGAGATCAAATAAGACCCGTACCATCGGCCTCAAGGCCTGGTTGCTGGGCTTGCTTTTCGTAGGCGGCGGTTTGTTTGCGCTCTTCTCCCTTAAACCGGCCGATCTCTTGCCGAAGGATTGGCCACTGGGCATCCGCCCCTCCGAAGTGGAACACTATGCTGAATTGTTCGATCGGCGTCCGGTGGAGATGGGGAATGGGACCATCATCGAGTACAAGTTGAGCGCTTCAAAGAGCATGGGCGGATGCATCGAAGAGCATGCGGCACCGGGTTGGGTGAAGCGTTTGTTCATGGCGCCCGGGTATACGGATTCTGTGGAGGTACGGCAGCTGCGTGATCGGGCCGGTATGGAGGTCAAGTTCCCGGAGAAGAACCGCTTCAATGGCCAACGACGGCTCTACCTATTGCCGAGCGATGTAAGCGACATCCAAGACGCCTACTTGGAACTGCTTGCAAAAGAATTGGGCCTGATCACTCCGACAGTGGCCTATGTACACGTTTCAGGTTGTACTGGGTCGGGACGGGCCTATCGTACTGAAGAGCGAATTGATGCGGATCTCTTGGAACGTCGCGGTTTGACCAATGCACTGCGCGTTCTATTGAGCCTTGACCCCACGCACCCCGATGGGCAATTCGCAAAAGTGGGTGGTAATGAAGAAGAGCGAGCACAGGTGCGGGGCATCATCGAACGTGCCGTTACCGATGCGCGGTCCGGGGATCTGGAACCACTATTGAAATTGATGGACCACGAAGCCGCCGCGTCGTGGTTGATCATGGCCGGGTTGGATGGACGCGAACTGCGGGAAGAGAAGGTCATGTTCGCCTACCAATGGACCACTGGGAAGTTGCAGCCCATCTACTGTTCACCCCGCAATGAATGGCAATACTACGCGGAAGATCACGCGCCTCTTTCTCCCAACCTGCTCACGCCGCTTTTGGCGGATCCGGACTTCCGCGCGCTCTTTGAGAAGAAGCGTACGGCACTGCAACAAAAGATCCCGGAGCTGCGCGGGCGTTTCGCCACCTTGGACCTGACTTGGCTACCCGTGCTTGCGGATGTCGCGGCCTTGCCATTCGCCAAGACCACAGCCATGCAGGCCCAGTACAAACTTCTCGATCGTAGGCTTACACAAGAAAATGCAGCAGAGCATTTGCACCGCAAAACATACTTCGCACCGGGCCATGCCACCTTCTTGCATGGCATGTCCGTACCCGAGGCTGCTGCCCCCGTTGCTGACAACAGCGAGGTGCTAGCTGCGTTGGCCAAACGTTACAAATTGCGGCAGAACGGAGACACCTTGGTCTTCCCACGAGGGAAGTACATGATCGACGAGGACCTGCTCATTCCGCAGGGGATAGCTGTGGTGTTGTTGGAAGGTGTGCGACTATTCCTTGCGAAGGATGTGAGCCTTGTTGTGCGCGGTGCATTTCACGTGCGGGGCACCTTGCGCAACCCGGTCTTCGTGCGTTCAATGGAGCGTGATGCGTTCGGAACAGTGGCCATGTTGGGAGATGGTTCGCAACGGTGCAGGATCAATGGTCTGTTGATCTCCGGTGGGGCGGGTGCAACAGTGGGTGGAGTGAGGTATGCAGGCATGGTCTCGATACATGGCTCCGCCAGTTCCACGGTGATCAACAGCGCCATCTCCATGGAAGAAGGAGAGACCGCATTGCACATCGATGGGGGGCAAGTGAAATTGGAAGGCATCCGATTCGAAGGAGGCAGTAAGGCACAGCTCATCATCGACCGTGCGAACGGATCGGTGAGCGACTGTTCTTTCTTGGAGCGAAACGCCGAAAGAATTGCGAATGGGGTCTCCGTGAATGCCTGCAAGTTGGCATTCGATAACGTGCGCGTGACAGGTATGCTCGGAACCGGCATCTCCGTGGAGGCTGCCAGCCAAGTTCTGGTGCGAAAGAGTCGTTTCGAACGCAACGCAGTCGCCATATCCGCGGCGGACCTGAGCAAAGTGCATGTGGAAGGGAACAACTTTTTAGGCAACACCCTTGTGTTCCGCGCTTCGCATGATCGAAATCAACGCGGTGGTATCCTTTTGGTCTACTCGAATGAGTTCATCGATAACACGAAGGAACGCGACGCTGACGAGTCTTCAGAGATCACCAACGTGGCCATCTTCGATCAGAAGGTTTTGGGCTTGTTCGGGATCGCTGTTGATCCACCGCCATCGGTGCGAAGGGTCCGACGTTGAGCGTGTCATGGGCTTATCTGGATATTTTTGGCATGATCCACAATGGCCAGGTTGGTCCGAATGCATGCACTGCAGAACTTTACAAGCGAAACAATTTCTGAACGGAGTGCCGCACCGCGTGTTCCATCGTGAAGCAGAAGCTGTGAAATGGGTCATGGAGCAACTGCACGAACGGGGCCGGGATTGAATTTCCTTCTAGTGCCATTATCCGGATCTCCGATAAGTGATCTGGATAGGTGTGCTCGTGGAGGGTTGTCTCGTTCGTTACCCATGGTGAGGGATCATCGCCACATGTTCATCTGAGCGAACATTCGAGGAGCGATCAGGTAACTACCGTAGATAGGGGGATCGGAATGTTTGCGAAGAGCTTGGCGAATGATCTGCTGGAATGGAAGCAAGGCCGCTCCGGCTGGAGCAGGTCAACAATGATCACTAAACAACACTACAATGAACAACAAACTAGAAGGAAAGAATGTGGCAATATTGGCCACGAATGGATTTGAGGACAGCGAATTGCGTAGTCCTTTGGAAGCACTTCGCACCGCAGGTGCCAACGTCATGATCGTCTCCTTGGACCAGGAAGAGATCAAGGGATGGAGCAATGGTGATTGGCATGGCAAGATCAAGGTGGATACAACAGTAAAGGAAAGTGCTGCGGATCAATTTGATGCGCTCGTACTGCCCGGCGGCGTGATCAATCCGGATCTATTGCGACGCGATCCGGATGCCGTGAAATTCGTGAAGGATTTCTTTAAGCAGAAGAAACCCGTTGCAGCCATTTGCCACGGTCCATGGATGCTTGCCGAGGCTGGTGTGCTCAAAGGCCGGAAGATCACCAGCTATGCCAGCATCCGCACGGATATGGTGAACGCTGGCGCCAATTGGGTGGATGAAGAAGTGGTTGTGGACGAAGGTCTTGTAACGAGCCGTAGTCCAAAAGACCTGCCTGCATTCAATGCTAAAATGGTGGAAGAGATAGCTGAAGGGAAGCACGCTGAACAAACCGCCTGATAACAGGACTGTAAGAATTCTGCACCGAAGTGTTCCGCCCATTGGAGATCCCAATGGGCGGTTTTCGTACTTCTGTTCACTTAGGTCTCGTTCGGTTGCCGACCACCATACCTCTGCGGGCAAAGAGGAGATCGCGAGGTGTATCCCAGCTCTGTCCAATGGTCGTTGCTCAATAAGCCGATCCGAACCCTTCATGCGCAATTCCTCGGGCGGCACTTTTTCAATTGGATGGATAGTGGCATCAGGTCGGTCCAAGAAAGCAACGCACTTTGCATTCGTGCAAAATGCATGGTGACCCGGTGCTGCCGAACACTCACTCGCCCACCACGAAACGCTCACTGCGCTGCCGTTGCCCATCGGTCAACAGTACGCAGGAGTAGGTGCCGCTGGGGTATCCCGAAATCGGAACGTGCGTTCTTCCTGAGCCGTTCAGTGAAATGTTCGCCACCAGCTTGCCTAGTGCATCGAGTACCACCAAGCGGCCATTCGTAGCACCAGAGGAGAGCGTGTAGTCCACTGTCAGTTGATCGGTTGCGGGGTTCGGAAAAAGGGACAACTCCCCGGTATTCGTTCCCAGATCGTGTTGTCCGATGCCCAAGTTCCACCCTGTGGCACAATCGAAACACGGCAGTGAGCCCGGAGTTGGTAGAGTTTCGAAGAGATCGGTGGATTGATCGGGTAGGTGGTCAAGTTCATGTATGCCCCGTGAAAAGTGGCGGCCTATCATTCACATCATCATATCCACCACCGCCGCTGATGGTGTATCCGGGTTCGTCGAATAGGACCGTGCCATCATCACGGATAACGCGTGTGCCAGTAACACCGGAGGTATCCGTTGTCAACATCATCAGTTCAATGCTCGCGAAGGTGCTCTCCGTAACTGCAATAGTTGTAACAGGCAAGGCGGGTTGTGTGGTGGCAAATACGCTCAGGTCCAAATTGTCTGTGGGCTGTTCTGGTCAGCGTTTTGACACCTGCGGTATGGACCGCACCGGTCAGCATCCGGCAAGGTGCCCACTTCGTTGCAGAGCCCGGAACACTGGAGCAAACAGGTAACCGCATTTTTAGTGGGTGTCGCATGTATAACAAGATACCACGAAGTTCCAAACGCCTGTCCCTATCCTAGCCCCACTACTTCTCCAAGAAGATCCGGCCCTGTCCAACGGACGTTGTTCAATATGCCAATCCGAACCCTTCATCCGCAGTTCATCAGGCGGTACTTTTTCAAGCGGGTAGAGGATGGCATCCGGTCGGTCTAAAAATGTCACCGTACTCACTTTGCCATCGGTCAGGAGGACGTTGATGCGGCTGCAATCCGCACGGTTCACCCCCATGATGGATTCCTTGCCGTCCTTGTTCTCTTTAGCGTAATACAAGGTCCTGCTATTGCCTTCAACCAAGAGACTTCGTAGCCCATCCTCACCGAAGTAGCCGGTCATGTCGGTACCTGTTACCTGATCGAAACCGGTGGTGTCCACCTCGCTCATGAGGAAAGCGTTCTTCTGCACGAAGAGCTTATCGGCTTTGCCATCCTTCAAGGTGATGCGGATGTGATCGCCGGTGATCTGATCGGTGCCGCTCCATAGGATGGGTTGGTGGAACATGCGGATCATGCTATCGGATTCGCTGTAGATCAACGTATCGCAAACGCCCTGCATATCGGTCCGGAAGAATCGAACGTTCCGGCGTGCAAGAATGTATTTTCCGCTGCTGTCGGGCATGGTGAAGAGCGTATCGGCATGCAGGAAAAGTGTGTCCTTTTCCGAGATCATCAATAATTCTGAACGGCCCGTTATGGTCGCGCGCTCGGTCAATTCATTGTACAGTCCCACGTCCCCTTTCACGGTCATTTCACCGCTGCTGTCGGTGACCAGCACATTGCCCCAGGCGAGGCCCATGCCGGTCTTGCGATCGTAGTGCAAGCTGTCGCCCTCCAGCGTTCGGCCTTTGCTCAAGATGTTCGATCGTTTGCTGAAACGCGCCTTTTCGTTCTTCGTATCGTAGGTGCCTCGCGTGGTGTGGATCACGCTGTTCTGTGTGCTATCCCCATCCTTGTCGAGCTGCACGATCTCCGTTGGTCCAAAGAAGCTCGCCACACCGGATGTCGTTTCGTAATGCATTGTGTCAGCGGTGATCGTTCGTTCGGGGTGTGTCAAGCGAACATCACGACTGAAGATGAAGAGGCGGGCATCGGTGAAGTAGGTGCCGACTATGCTGGTCAAGGTATTGTTGCCGGTCTGGCTGATGATCGTGCCGCCGTTGGTGTACACGGCTCGGTGGTTGCGCAGGTCATAGTCCAGCGTTGATGTCGTCAACTCCATATCACTGTTGCGCAAGAGTACGTTCCCTTCAAGTCGCGCGGTGCGTTGGCTGCCGTTGTAATTGCAGCGATCGGCTTGTACATGCAAGGTGTCGGCTTGGTCGATGGCCACATGTCCGAAGGCTTCCACGCGTTGGTCCTGGTAGAGGTAGGCGCTATCACTGCTCATGATCGCATCCTTATGCTTGAAGCGTACGTTGCCTTTCAGCCGTTGTGCTCCGGGTGCGATCCGCTCATCGAATTCGCCACGATCGGCATTGAGGATCTCGATGCGCGCACTCTCTTTCCCGCCCGTGTTAGTGCCCGTTTGCGCGAGCCCCAACGTGGTGGACAGCAATAAGGTGAAGAAGAATGACAAGCATGAGAACGAAGGGCAAAGGATCCCGCATCTCACTGAACAACGCCTGCCAGGGTCAAAAGGTATACCGACGCCACCACGAAACCCGCACGCACATCCTCGTGTCTTGCCCTCCTCCCAAGTAATGCTCTACCTCTACCATCAACCATCACCCTCAACTCAGTTCAACGAAACTCCGGGCAGCTTGCGCATTTGCTTGTAGTGCATGCTGAGGTGTTCCAATAACTTGCGCATGTGGCCTTCAGCCTCCGAGGTACCCTTACTGATCGGTTTGTTCTGCGCACGCAACAGCATTACACCGTAGATCGCGGTAAAACAGGTGGCGATCGGACCTTCCTTGTTCTCGCCGGCTTGTTCCTGCAGGAGCTTGATGCCCGGTTCCGCTGCGCTGAACAGCGCTTTGTATGGATGATCGTCCAGCACACCCACCAAGGTGGAGTGGAGGAATTCAAGTTCACCCATTACCTCTTCCACTTCCAACAAATGCCCACTAAGTTCAATGCCTTGTTCTTTCATCTGGTCCACCAGATCGGCGTACCAATGTCGAACTTCTTCGCGCGTATCCGGGTCCGCATCCATGGGTGCGATCAGATGCTCTTCCAGCCGGTCAAGGTCGAATTGTTCGGCACGCAACAGGTCTTCGATATGCCACATGCTGATCACGTAACCAGCGATGTTCTCTTGTTTCTTTTCGTCCAGCAGTCCCATGATGATCACTTCAAGGGTCCTTTCTTGGCGCGGTACTTTGCATTGAGGCCTTTCACCAGTTCGTTGGTGATGTCCAGGTCCTCATTGCCCACCCAGACCTGCCCACCGTTCTGTACGCTGAAGATGTAGTCGAAACCGGCCTCCTTGTTGTACATCTCCAGGTGCGACTTCAACTCACTGGTGATCTCGGTAAGCATTTCGCCCTCCAGTTTCGCCAACTGTTCTTCGCTGCGTGCTTGTTGTCCTTGTATACGTTGCATAAGACCTTGTAGCTCTTGCTCGTCCTTGGCCACTTCGGCTTGGGTACTGTACGTATGGTCCTTCTCCATCAACTCTTGGTAGCGTGCCTGGGCCTTGGCCATTTCATTCTGCAAGCTGCTTTCCAACCGTTGTCCTTCCGTGCGGAAACGCTTGTCCTTCTCGGCGATCAATTCGTACTTTTTCTGCACGCTGTCCATGTAGAAGAACGCGATGTGTGCCTCTTTCAATGCGGCCGGGTCACGCGGAGTGATGGGTACTGGTTCGACCATTTCAGTGCTTTCGTCACCATCGTCCGCAACAGAGGGCTTGTGTTGAGAGGCGTTCTTGAACAGGCCCCATCCGACCAACGCGGTGAGCAGGATATTCCAAATGATCAATACTAGACTTGTGTTCTTTGACATGCTTGTAATGGGTCGATGCCTTTCCACGTGGAAAAGTCGCGCAAATGTAGCCCTTGCGGAAAAGCTAGCGTTCGGTTGGTTTTCCATACTCCTACGGAAGCGCCGTGAGTGTTCCCATCGGCGATCAGGAGGCAACTTCGACGTACTTCCCTTAACCGTTCCTATCGTATTTTGGTCCCGAAGGCTACGTGCCAAATAGCTGTTCCCCGCCCATGTCCATTACGCGCATCATCGTCGTCGACTCCCAAGAACTTATCGCCCATGGCCTACGCAGTTGGTTGGCCGATGTGCAAGACATGGAAGTGGTGGCCTATGCCAGCACGGGCAAGAAGCTCTTCACGGAATTACGCACCGTAGAAGCGGACCTGGTGCTCATCGACATTTCCATTGCGGAAATGGATGGAATAGATGCTACCCGGCTCTTGCACAGCAGCCACCCGAAGTTGAAGGTCCTTGCGCACTCCAGCCTTACCGAGGTGGAATACGCGAATAGCATGCTCATTGAAGGTGCATCAGGTTATCTGTTGAAGGGCTGTGGCAAGGAGGAGTTCATTACCGCCGTACGCACGGTCATGGAAGGTGGTCGGTATGTGAGCGCATCAGTACAACGCAACATCGATATCGGCTATACGTGGACCGAGAAATCCATGGGTGGTGAATACATCGGCCTAACTGATCGGGAGCGCGAAGTGATCCGCCTGATCGCCATGGAGAAGACGAACGAAGAGATCGGCATGGCGCTAGGCGTGACCCAGGAAACGGTGAAATCGCACCGAAAGCACCTCATGGCCAAGTTGGATGTACGCAGCACGGCGGGCTTGGTGAAGTATGCATTGGACAGGAAGTGGATCTGAGGGGCTGCCGCAGTGATCTTGGACCTTAGTAGGGATCCTATTGCATTTTCCGGGTTGAAAATGTGAACCCACCTAACGGGTTTCACTTCGGTTCGACTTGCGAACCCGCGATGCGGAATTTCACTTTGTCCAACTTATGGGTACCTCGAAGAACCTCGAACGGATGGCACAAGTGCTTATCGTTTCGGTCAGCCAAGGCGCGACGAAAGGAAGCTACCCATTGGTCTCTGACTGAGGCGCAACGCCGGATGACCAAACGAAAAGTGCTTGCCCGAAGGGGCGGCCAACGGCCGATGACGCCGGATTGAGGTTCTTCGAGGTACCCTTATGTCTTGGGACTTGACACTTGTGTCTTCATTCCCGCGCCTACAAACTCAACAACTCCTTGAACCGTGCCGCTTGCCTGCGCGATACTTCCATGCTTTCCGGATCGCCTTTCTTGTCAAGGCTCTTCAGCTTCACCATCAATCCACCATTGAACCACGGTTCGATCTTGTCCACCCAACGCAGGTTGATGATGTGCTTGCGGCTTGCGCGGAAGTACACCAATGGATCCAGTTTCTCTTCCAACTTGTTCAAAGAACGTAGCACAAGCGGCTTCTGGTCATCGAAACGCACGCGCACGTAGTTGCCTTCACTCTCGAAATAGCGCACATCCTTCAGCGTAACGAACCAGCATTTCTCACCATCCTTCAAGAAGATCTGATCGGTCTCGTGCAGCACTTCCCGTTGGGGCAGGTCGGAGTCGGTGGTGTGTTGCAACTTGTTCAACGCGGCAGCAAGTCGGTCCGGGTCGATCGGCTTCAGCACATAGTCCAACGCGTTCACTTGGAAAGCACGTAACGCATGTTCATCGTACGCTGTAACGAAGATCACTTGCGGTGCGGGGTCCAATGCGGCGAGCAATTCGAAACCATCACGCCCCGGCATGTTGATGTCCAAAAAGATCAGGTCCGGTCTTTTCTCGGCCACCATGGCCTCGGCTTCATCGGCATTGGCGGCCTCACCCACCACTTCGATGTCGTCGTGTTTCTCCAAAAGGCTGGCGAGTTCCTTGCGCGCCAAACGTTCGTCGTCAATGATCAGTGCTTTCATCGGTTGATCTATCTGGGTGAAGTAACAGGTGCGTTGTTGGGCAGTTCCACTTCGCTCACCACGTATCCATCGTGATTGGATATGGTGAGCTTGGCCGTTCCGCCATAGATGATCTCCAGTCGTTTACGTGTATTCCGGAGGCCGATGCCGTGGCTATCCGTCCGTGTACCGTTGGGCGCATAGTGCCCCGTGTTCCGCACGGTGAGCAGGATGCCGTTCAATGAACGGTGTGCGCTGACGTAAAGATCGCCACCTTGGACCAACGGCGCTATACCATGGCGAACCGCATTCTCCACCAAGGTCTGCAAGAGCATGGGCGGCCCGGGTTCGCGTTCCAGCTCAGGGTCCAGGTCGAAGTGTATCCGCAGCCGTTCCTCATACCGCATGCGCTCCAGCTCCAAATAGGCCTTTACGATATCGATCTCTTCGCCCAAGGGCACGAGATTGCGTTTCACGGTGGACATCGCATTGCGCAGGATCGCACTCAGTTGGGTGATCGCTCGTTTGGCCCGGTCCGGATCCTCGTCCACCAGCGCGCGGATCCCGTTCAGTGCATTGAACATGAAGTGCGGGTTCATCTGTGCACGCAACGTGTTCAGTTGGTTCTCCCGGTTCGCAGTTCCCAATCGCAAGTTGCGGATCTCTTCACGCCTGCTGCGGACGAAATAGATGTAGGCGAAGTAACCCAGTGACCAAACGAAGAGCAGCACGGACCAGTTGATGGTGTTCAGCAACAGGTCCAACGGACCACCTTGGAGCATGGGCGCATAGCTGGGGAATGCCACATCGTGTACCACCGCCAGCACCAGGAAGGCCAAGACGCTCAGCAACAGCGCCACCAACGAAAGCCTTGGCAACACGAAGCCTATATCCCTTTCCAGCCAACGGTTCCGGATGATCACCCAACGGAACAAGTGGCTTATGCCGATACCGGTGAAGAAGAAAAGCACCAGCACTTTCACCTGATCGCGGCTGAGCAAATTGCTCTGGAACAAGTAAAGACCCAACAGCACGATCAGCAAGGTCCACGCCAACAGCTGAGTGGCCCAATAGACCGCTCTTGGGGCGGGTACTGGGTTCGGAGCGGAGTGGGTGTGCATGGAAGAGGTAGAATGCTGTGCGAAGATATCCGGTGCCATTGGTTGGATGGGGCGGATCACATGAGCGGTTGCGGTCCAGTTCAAGTGGGAAGGGGCCGTACCTTGCAAACCGCATGGAAAGGGGGATGAAAGCGGGCGTCCGACGGATGCAGAAGGTGGAGATGGAAGGACCCATATATGCCCAGCACGGTGAGGAGAATTTGGTGGGCCCAGCGGCACGAATGGTCGTTAACCAACAGCCCCATTGCGCCCGATGAATTTCCTGGGCCACCTCTACTTATCCGGCACGGATCCTTTGGTGATGGTCGGCAATTTCATGGGTGATGCGGTGAAGGGCAGGGACCTTTCGCGCTTCGAACCACGCTTGGAGCAAGGTCTGCGCATGCATCGCACCATCGATTCGTTCACGGACACGCATCCTTTGCAACGTGCTGGAAGGGCGCGGGTGCATCCGCATGCGGGCCGGTACGCCGGGGTGGTGATGGACCTGTTCTACGACCACGTTCTCGCTGCCAATTGGAAAGAGTTCCACGGTGAAGAATTGGCCGTTTTCGCCGAACGTGCGTATACCACATTAATGGCACACGAAACCTTGATGCCGGAGCGCACCCGTAACATGTTGCCATACATGGTAAAAGGCGACTGGCTCAGTACCTACGCTTCATTGGAGGGAATGGGCAGGGCGTTGGCCGGTTTGGCACGGCGTGTGCCAATGGGCGCGTCCATGATCGGTGCAGAACAGGTCCTCGCCGACCATTTGGAACTGTACACCATGGAGTTCCGAGAATTCCTTCCAGCGATAAGGACTGAAGTGGCCCCTTACCAATGATCATCAGGGAACGTACGGGGGTAGTTGTGCTCGGCGGCGCGGTCGTTCTGGCGATCGCCGTGGCCACGTTCTTCAAGAGTGGCGGTGCAAAGAAGAAGGAGAAGTTCCCATGGGATCATGCGTGGGTCGATCGGGACTGGGCAGCGATCCAGCAAGACACGCTACGTGTTCTTGTGTTGCGTGATCCACTCTCCTGGGAGGAACGACCAAAAGCGGTATCGGGCCTCGAATTCGAATTGATCGAACGTTTCGCGAACCAACAGGATATTCCGCTCAAAGCCATTCCAGTGGACCATCCGGACAGCATGTTACTGGCTTTGCAACAGGGTAGGGGCGATGTGATCGCGGCGCAATTCACCACGGGAGGCCAACGGGAGAAATGGGTTTCCCTTTCACGTCCCTACCACATGGTGCGGCCCATGCTCGCGCAGCTCCGCGAGGATCCGCTGCCCAACAAGGACGGAACGATAGCGGAAACCGACACGATCCTGCTCAGTGCATGGTCGCCGTTCAGTGATGCCTTCGATCGAATAAGAACGAAGGGTGTACATCTGGGAACGGACGCAACGCCGGAAGAACTCCTGATGCAAGTGCTGATCGGTACGGTACGATCGGCCGTGGTGACAGACGCACATGCAAGCCACGAAGCGAGACGTTTTCCGGCGATCGAGTTCAGTGAGATCGAAGGCCCGGAGAAGGAACTTTGTTTCGCGGTGCGTAAGAATTCACCTGTGTTGAGAAAGAAGCTCGATGCATGGATCGCAGCACCGGAGGAGAAAGAATTGCGTAGCGCATTGATCGGAGCCTACATGGAACGATTCCCTAAAGCTGGTGCCTTACGTCGGCGCAGCATGGTGGTGGATCCGGACAGCATATCGCCGTATGACGATGCCTTCCGCAAGAACGGAGCCGGTGCAGGTTTCGAATGGCAACTGTTGGTGGCCATGGCCTGGAAGGAAACACGCTTTGACAGTTCGTTGGTCTCGACCCAGGGTGCGCATGGGATCCTCCAGTTCATGCCGGGAACGGCGGCGCGTTTCGGATTGGACAGTACCAAGGCCGTGGCTGATCATATCCGGGCGGCGAAGCGTTATGTGGGGCGCTTGGATACCCTCTGGATGCGTGCGGTGCCGGACCGTGGCCAACGCCTGCGCTTCGTGTTGGCCAGCTACAATGCGGGCCCCGGCCACATCATCGATGCCCAACGTTTGGCCGAACGCTTGGGGCTGGATCCCAAGTTATGGGAACACAACGTGGAACGTGCGGTGCAGCTGTTGGCCAAGCCTCGGTACTATACGCAGGAGGGCATGCGCAACGGCTATTGTCGGGGTGAACAGGTCTTCCATTATGTACGCGATGTGACCGCGATCTACACCCAACTCCTCGCCAGCACCGGCAAGGCTTCGAGCAAACGGACCAAGCCAAAACCCGAGGAAGGCACCACGGTCGTTGATCCACCCGATAGCAATTTGCGGTCGGCCTTGCCGAAGCGGTAGGATCCATCCCTGGACGAAAGGATCCCACGTTAGGCCGGGGATATGGATCATCGGCATGTTCGGCTCCTGTAACTTGCGGCACCCGCCATGCGGGATGTGCCACATGCGACTTCCCATTTTCTCTCGTTCAGCGTTATTCGTCATTGTTTCCTTTGGGGCACTAGCTCCCGTGTGCGCTCAGAACGACCTGCCGCATGCACTCTCCCCGTCGGAGATCCCATTGATCCGTCCGTATCGTGATAGCCGTGCCTCCAACTCCCGGGGTATTACCACACCGCCGTCATTTCCGGTCCGCACTATGGCCGAATGGGAAGAAATACAAAGCGTGGTGATCACGTGGACCTCTTTTCCCGGGATCCTCAAACAGATCGTACGGCACGCCAAAGAAGAATGCGAAGTGATCATCGCCACGGGCAATTCCGCACAAGTGATCAGCTACCTGCAAGGTCCCGACTACGGCGGACCGATCGATGACCTCAACGGCATCACCTTTCTCAATGCCGACTTCAACAGCATTTGGTCGCGCGACTACATGGCCGAGACCATCTACGCCAACGAAGTGGATTCGCTCTACCTGTTGGATTGGATCTACAACCGCCCACGACCCGATGATGACGACCTGAGCGATGCCGTCGGAGCCGCCAAGAACATTGTGGTGTACAGCACTACACAAGCACCTTACGACTTGGTCCATACCGGCGGCAACTTCATGTGCGACGGTGCTGGAACAGCCTTCTCATCGGAACTGGTGCTGGACGAGAACGGTGCCAACGGACACTACAACCAAACGGTTCGCAACGCTGCTGGGGTCGATGCCATCATGGAGCAATTCATGGGTATTCAACAAGGGCGTTACATCAAGATGCCAGCGCTTCCGTACGACGGTATCACCATATCGATATGCACATGAAACTGCTCGATGAGGAAACGCTTCTGGTAGGTTCGTTTCCGATCGGTGTAAGCGATGGTCCGCAGTTGGAAAGCAATGTGCAGGCGATCACGGACAATGCCGTTTCAACCTTCGGCGATCCGTACAAATTGGTGCGTATTCCCATGCCACCAAGCACCGGTGGAGCTTATCCGCCCAGCGCCAGTTACCGCACCTTCGCCAACAACGTCTTCCTGAACGGCACCGTGCTCGTGCCGATCTACCGTGAGGAGTATGACAGCACCGGCCTGCGCATCCTGCGCGAAAGCTTGCCGGGGTACAAGGTCATCGGCATCGATTGCGATAGCGAGCAGAACATCATCCAACAAAGCGGCGCGATCCATTGCATCACCAAAACCATCGGTGTTGCTGATCCGCTCTTGATCCGTCACCAGCCCTTGCCGGACACCTACAACACCACCGACCCCTACACGGTGGAAGCATACATTCGGCACCGCAGCGGCATTGCAACGGCACAGCTTTACTGGACCACCGACACAGCTGCAGGTTTTACCGCCGCAGTGATGAACGACCTCGGTAACGGCAATTGGAGCGGCGCGATCCCCGCACAACCTGCGGGGAGCAACGTGTTCTACTACGTGCAGGCCACGGCGAACAATGGCAAGGTGCAAGTGCGCCCCATCGTAGCTCCGGCAGGGTGGTGGCGGTTCCGTGTGTTGGATGTGAACACGAGCATCCAGAACGCGAACGGACCGGTGATCACCGAGATCTACCCGAACCCGGTTTCAAGCTTGCTCACGATCACTTTGGAACAAACAAAGGGGATGGTGCAAGTTGACTTGATGGATGCGTTGGGCCGCATTGCCATGCCGATCTATAATGGCGCAATGCCTAGCGATGGGCGGCTCTTTCTTGATGTGAGTGAATTGGCTGTGGGGCCTTATGTCCTAGCGGTGCGGACCGCGGAGGGGCGGAGTACGGTGAGGGTGGTTAAGCGGTGAGGTCTCAGTGAACCAGTGGTTCTTCCCTCAGCTATCTTTTTATCGGGCTGCAATTCGCTTTCGGGACAGATCGGTAGTTCCTCACTGCACCACCACCCGTTCCACCCGCACCTTGTCCTTGTCAGTCACCTTCATCGTGTATGTCCCTTTACCAAAACGCGAGAGGTCGATCTCTTCGGTGGTTGCACCGGTGGGTAGCGGCCGTTGGTACAGCAACCTGCCCATGGCATCATACACGGAGTAAAAGGTATCCACCACAAGTGGGTCATCGAACTCCACGGTGAAATGGCCTGTGTTGGGGTTGGGGCGCACACGGAATTTCGAAATGCGGCGGTAGTCCAGTTCAGATGTGATCGTGCAACCATCAACCATTGTAATGGGGTCTGTAAAAATGGTACCCTCTCCAAAAGCGGGATGGACCGTTGCACCATCTACTGAGTTAAGTGTGAAACTGCTATCTACCGGGAACAGGTTCACAACTTGGGTGGGTACCACGCTTCACTACATGGCAGGTGACCAAGCGAATCTGTTTTAAAGAGGTACATGGCGCTAGAATTCATTCCGAAATCACCACTACATATTCCAGTATAGAGAAATCCACCATCTGAATACGCAAGCAAGTTAGCGGTCTGGTAGCGGTAATTCCCTACCCCGGATGAACGGGTCCAGAGCGTGTCACCATTCACGTCCGTTTTCATCAAAAAGGGCCGGTCTTCAAAAGGTCGGGCATCATCCGGACCCCTCAGGTTTGCGAGAATGACATAGTTCCCGTCTTGCGTGGTCTTTATGCGTGCGTGCCCCGGCCGCCATTTGTTCGCCGCCTCATAGCCCTTGCACCACTGTACATCCCCGGAGCCATCCAACTTCATCATGAACAACTTCTGCTCGACCGGGGTCGAAGGAAACGTATTGTCCGTATAGCCGATAACGACAAATGAACTGTCCGATCCAATGACCACATCCTTGATAACACCGTTCGGCCGGATGTATGACCTTAGCCAAAGGAAGTTCCCCGCTGCATCCATTCGTGCAACCACGGCACCAGCCGTATCCATATTGATCCCGGCCAAGAGATCCGCCCGGTAGTTCTCGAATGAATTGGAAGCCCGTTATCCGGTCGAATCGTTTCGCCCATAGGGGTGTGCCACCTGAGTCGGTCCTTAGAGCGAATCTGTTCCAAACGATCACGTCCTTGTTGCTCGTGACCTCAAGGTCGGTCGGTACGTTGTAACATGAAGGAGAGGACAATTGATAGTAACGCAAACTCAGGAAATTTCCCAACGAATCCATATTCCCGATCACGGGATAGCTATTGGTTCGGGAACTGTCAATTGAACAAGTGTCCTTGTTATATCCGGTAACGAAATGGAACTCATTGGTTCCGCTTTGCGTGAAGGAAAGAAGGGCGTACAAAGTGAGTCTCCCGTAAAGTAGTGGGTTTGAAAGATGTTCCCGGATGGATCGCCAGCGCATAGCCGCCAATGTTCAAATTGTGACTTGGTAGCTCGATCAAATTGAATTGATAGCTCGGGGAAAGTTGATAGTACTTTTCAAATGTGGGTTGGGCCAAGGAAAAGCATGCATGCGTGATCGCAAAGGAAAGAAAGACCGCCTTTTTCATGGCTTAGTGGATTATTAGTGTTTTGATCCGGCTATAGTTGTCGTCCGCGACCCTTACACAATATGCGCCCTTGGCCAATCCAGCTAAGGGTATGCGCTGGTTTTGACTGATCTCCAGGTCGGAGCAACTGGTCTTGTGCCTCGCAATTACCATTTTCCTGCACTTGATCGATCCGTCCCGTAAGAATGCGTTGATCACCCTTCACGAACCGCCCGACCATCCCTTCGTTACCAGAGATCACATAACTACCCGGTGACAATGCGGCAATATCCACCTGCACCAGATCAGCATTGTTCGCACTACCTGTTAGCACGATCCTTCCTTGGAGATCACGCACCACGTATTGTTCCGCAACCATACCGCGGATCATCAAACGGTCGTTCGCGGGATTGGGCCAAATGTGTACACCGCTCTTATCGTTCTGTTCTGCGATGGAGATCGTGAAGTCCGTTTCAATGCAAAGGCTGAACGTTCCTGCATCGGCACCACCGCTGTTCCACACGCGCAGGTAGTAGGTGGTGTTCAACGCAAGTCCGGTCAGGTCCACAGGTGCATCGATCCCTTCAACGCATTCTATGTAACCCGTGCCATCGCAGGCGCTGTACAACGCAGCATTCACCCCTATGGCGGTGACGGCTTCGATGATCACGGTATGGTCGGTTTGTTCCCCAGTGTTGAAGCTGTACCACAGGTCCAGGATCGGGTTGTATGGATCGCACGGCGGATTGGGCATGGCACCGATGAACGCACAGGTGTTGTCTCCAAGAATTCCCTCGCATGCTCCGATCCCCACCGGGGTAATGATCGTGGCAGCGTCGCATCCATCGTTCTCTGCCAAAGGAGCGCACAAGGGTGCACAGGTCATGGCCAAGGTGAAGGTTCCGGACCCATCGTTGAACGCATGCACAAGGACGTAGTATGTGGTGCCGTCGACAGTAGGGAAGGTCATACTTGTTGTGTTCTCTGCGCACCCCGGAGCATCATCTGCACCGGCCACACATTCCAACGCATCGCAACCTCCGCTGAACACGCTGATCTTGGTATCGAAATCAGCCGTCCCGCACGTACTCAGTGTTACCGCACTTCCATCACCAGTGAATGTGTACCACAGTCCTCGGGAGGTGATCGGTGACGCGCCGCAGGTTGGTCCAGGTGTAAAGAAGCTCAGCCCACTATCACCCATCACCGTGCTATCGCACGTGATCGGCAAGGCGCCGGCACAGATCGCATTCTCCGGCGGGGGGATCGCCAATGTGCCGAAGTTGATCGGACCCACGGTGCCACTGATATCGAACTCTGCACATTCTTCGTGGATGTATAGTGCGTACTGCGTATCGATCGTAAGCCCGGTGATGGAGGCGGAGGCCGGTGAACCCACGATACCCGAAATGAAGGTGCCAGTGCCGGGTACGAACCCGTTCGGACCGTATTCGATCACATAGGTGGCACCGGGGTTCAGACTTTCCCAGTAGATGAAGGCGGCCGTGTCAGTCGCGGAGATCTGAACGTTCGCAGGAGGAGGGCAGGTTTGGCAAGCCAGTTCCAGATTGAAGGTGCCCGTTTCTCCGTCATAGCCTTGCACCAACACGTAGTAGGTAAGGTCCGCTTGCGGTTGGAAATTCACGGTGGAGCAGGTTCCAATATCCGGTGTATCATCGTTGCCCACAACGCACACCAGCGCATCACAAGATCCTTGGTACACGTTGATCCGCGTATCGTAGTCGAACGACTCGCAGGTGCTCATCACAACCGGGTTGTCGATCCCTGTGAAGGTGTACCACACGCCTGGCGCTTGGATCCCTGTTCCACATTGGGGTGCCGCGTCAATGAGCGCGTCAAGCGTGGATCCTGGCAGGCTTTGGTTGCACGCAATGGTGTCGGCGCCCACGCAAAGGTCACTGGTGTATGGCCCACAATCAACGCTTAACTCAAATGCACCGACTTCCCCATCATAACCTTGCACAAGCACATAATAAGTAACGCCAACAAGCGCCGGAAAGGAAGCGGTGCTACCCAATTCACAATTACCACCGTCGTCATTTCCAGTAACACAAAGCAGACCATCGCAGTTGCCCGAATACACGTTCAACTTGGTGTCATATTGCACGTTGCCACACGTGGAAATGGTCACAGCCTGCCCTGTGCCTTCCAAGGTGTACCAAACACCAGGGGCACCGATGCTGGTTCCGCATTCGGCCGCATTGTCATCGGCAGTTGCCTCCAGCGTTGAACCCAACACCGTAGAACCACAGGTGATCACAACGGCGTTCGTGCAATCATCATTGGCCGGGACCTGTGCCGCTGCCGGAATGGATAGCACAAGAGCAAGGATGGCAGTAGCGGACTTCGTGTGGAACATGGTTGAAGGATGAGCGTTGATCGGTAAGGGACGAATGTACGTGAAGCGCACACGGAGCCACAGAGCCACGGAAAATGCATAGGACCGTTGGCCGCATCGCTCCGTGTCTCCGTGTGCCACCAACGCTCACTCCTTCTTTTTCTTCTTCGTCTTCTTCCGTATCCGTTTCGCCGGGTCCTCGTGGAAGTAGTACCGCAGGTCGGCGGTGAGGTAGGCCCCGCTCAACGAACCGCGCACAGGGTAGGGGAAGAAGTTGCGCCCGTAGTAGGTAACATCCACCGTGGAGAGCGCATTGAAAGGTCGGTGGAAAGTGGCGCCCAAATAGAACGTTCCGCTCTTCGGGGTCCTGTATTCGACACCCAAGTTGCCGATCACGCCAAGTTGCGCCCAGCGGTTGCGGAACATGTAGATCCGCCCGCGCTCCACATCGCGCTGTGCATCGCTGGGGTAGAAGTCAGCGGAAAAGCCCAAGGCCGCGTTCATGAAGGCCCGCTCGCCCAAGCGAATGAAGATGAGCGCCGTGATCGGCAGCTCATAACCGATGTAGCGCACTTTGGCGGTCTCGGAATAGTTGGCCGTATCGTTGTTCAGGGTGAAGGAATAGCGCCGCTGGATCTGGCCCAGTCCGGTTTCCAGCGCAATGGTCTTGGTGAGTGCCACACGCACGCACATACCGAAGGCATACCCACCGTCCAACTCAATGGAACTCGTGACATTGGCGCGCTCCAAGTTCACCTTCGAGTCGAGATAGGTGAAGGGGATCACCGGTTTGGCTTGGATCCCGAAGGTGGTAACAACGGCCTGTCCCCAGCTTGAAAGGGGGATCAGGCATGCCAATAAGATCACCGTACTAGCGCGCATTTGCCCCAAAGATGGTGTTCGATCCGTTGTAATGGATGGTTGAGTTCATGAACGGTGGTCAGCACTGGTATGAACGAACCGCAGATGGACGCAGATAAACGCAGACAGTATCGTTAGTTTGCTTGCGCCCAGCCAGCAGCCAAGTCCTAGTATGAGGATCCATCTGCGTTCATCTGTGTTCATCTGCGGTTAGAATTTCACTGACACGGCGCTCGCCGCATGGCGGGCGCACTTGGCCGCAGAACTATGTGTCAATTTCGCGCATCGGTGGTTCACTTGCCGAAGACCATGCCCAGCACAGCCATCAACAAGAGTATCGCGAACAGGCCGATCACGCTCCAGCGAAAGAGCCCATCCGCAATAAAGGGGGAGCGGTGCTTGCCCAGCACAGCATAGTTGATCCGAACGGCAGCTTCCCTGTTATGCGCCTTCACCCCGACGAGAAAAGGTGCCTCATCGCTCTCGTCCTGCTCGAAAGGAATGGAGACGGCCGACAAACCATCCACGAATTCGTCAGCGATCCTGCGTTCTGTGAACCGGAAGACCATCCACATTGGATCTTCCGGATGATCATCGAAATTGGTGATGTTCAAGATGGCCATGAGATCAGCGCCATGTGTTATTTGCGATAAAGTCCTCAGCCATTACGCTCCAGAATTGCCAAGTTCGACGGTTATCCAAGAGTATGGAAATGTAGTGTGATCAGATCTTTCTTATTCCCGTTCAATTCCGTTCATTCCCGGTTGAAATAGCCGTGTTGGTGTCTAGCCGACCCATTTCACCAGTTGGTCCAGCGGCTTTCGGTAGCCTTTTGGCCACTCGATCGCCGGATATCCAATGAAGAAAAGGCCAAGTGATCGGTCATGTTCGCCCAATCCGAGGAAGTTGCGCATACCCACTCCCGTAACCACTCCTCCCGTTGCCCAGAAACCGCCCAGTCCGTATGCGGTGCAGGTAAGGTGCATGTTCTGCACGGCACAGGCCACGGCGAATTGGTTGTCGCGTTCGCTGATCTTGCCTGCGGGATCGTGCGCCATGCCAATACCGATCACCACACTGCTTTGTAATGGGCGTTGCACCGCGTTGTCAAATTTCCGCTGAAGGAATTTTTCCGGCGCGGTGATCCGCGTGTATTCCTCGCCCAAGAACGTAGAAAGCTCCTTCCGTCCATCCCCACTGAACACAGTGAACCGCCAAGGCTGTACCATGCCATGGGTGGGTGCCCATGTGGCATTGCCAAGGATGCGTTCCACGATCTCCTTATGCACCTCGCGGTCAGTAAGGTCCTTCGGATATATCGTCCGTCGGTGGCGGATAAGCTCGGTGATCTCACTAACACTGAATTTCATGGCAATTGCTTTCGGGGCCACAAAGAGACGAGATCAAATGGAATGGGATCCGAGACCGTCAACTCGCTCACTTGTTATCCCGGCCTTCTACCCTGGATCCACCTCTTCACCTCTGCACTTCTTTCACTCAGGCAGCGTTCCGGTCCTTGGTCGCGTCATACCTTCAGCCGCTCAAAAACTAGAAAAGCATGACAACTCGTTCCTCGATCGCTCTCTTCAGTACCCTTCTGTTGGCTTCGGCCACCGCACAACCCACCTTGAACTTGGCCAACAATGGTCCCGTTCCGGTGATCACCCCTTATGATGTTTCCACATACGGCGCTGCCACGGAGACCTATGGTCCCGGCGAGCCTGGCGCATCGAGCATCTATTCGTTCTGGATGGTGCCCCAAACGGGCAACAACGCACAGTATTTTGTAGCCCCTACCGTTACGCCCACCTCGAACAGCATTCCGGGTACCACGGTGATCTCCACCGACGGAGGCTCGGATTCGACCTTTTATAGGGTGGATGCAACAGGTATTGAACAGTTGGGCGTACGCTCTGCATTGGAAGGCGTATTGGCCTACACCGATGGCATCGTGGAGCTCGTTTACCCGTGTGCATTGGGCACCACTTGGAACGACATTTTCGCTGCCAACTATACGATCAGCAGCATCCCGGTAACACGTGCCGGTACGATCAACGGACTCGCTGATGGATATGGTTCGCTGGCATTGCCGGCAGTTGAGGTGGATGAGGTGCTCCGTGTGAAGGTCCGCAAAGTGGCCAATGATATTTCGGCGATCGCCACGATCCGACGCACCTTCGACACCTATTACTACTACCAAGAGGGAGTGAATTTCCCCTTGATGATGACCTCATTGGATTCCGTAACGATCAGTGGCGGCTCGCCCACGATCGTCTTCACCATGGAATGGCTCTACGGAGAAGGGAACATCGGAATGCAAGACCTGCGTGCGGACCAAGTGGTCTTCACGCCCTACCCGAACCCCACCAATGGCCGTATCGACCTTCAGTTGGGGGCCGAGGTGGCGAATATGCGTTCGGTTGAACTGTTCGATGCCAGCGGCCGTTCGGTGATGCAAGTGTCGAAGCCCTTGGCAGGGAACATCAACGGTGTCCTTGATGTGAGCGCGTTGCCAGCAGGTGTGTATCAAGTGCGACTCACCCAAGCCGATGGCAAGTTGGGCACGCGGAGCATCGTGGTGCAGTAACTGGATCAAACGATTTTGGAAAGCCTCCTTTTGGGAGGCTTTTCCATTTCTGGCCCTAACAAAGGTTCTATTGTGCCACAGGTATGGTCATCCTTGCTTTGTGCCCACAAGACAGAACGACCATGCGCACTACATCACTCTTCCTCCTTGTTACAGCACATCACGCCCTGTTGGCCCAACCCACGATCGATGCAACGAATACGCAGCTGGTACCCGGGCCCACGTATACCTTTAATGTATCCCCCCTCATTGAAGGTGGTGCTGGCGGTGAGAACGCCGTTTGGGATTTCAGCGAGCTGGTCCCGGCAGCGGTAGCGACAGTAACCCTTCAAGATCCTGTAGATTCTTTTTTGGAAGGTTCTCTACCCAGCGCTACCGTATTCACCGTCAATTCCCTCTCTAATAAAACGAAAGCGTACGAAGCATCACCTGCCGGAATTTTGTTCTGGGGGGTCTTCAACAACTTGGACCAACAACTTCTGCGCTATTCCGATGCCAGCTTGGAACTGGCCGTGCCGTGTACGTTCGGCACCACATGGACCGACCTCAGTGTGGCAGATTACAGCTTGGGCGGTTCGGTGTTGGGCTCGCGCACCGGAGATCTGGTCGGGGAGGCGGACGGATTCGGGGACCTGGTCATGCCCTTCGGTACCATCTCCAACGTACTTCGTGTACACCTGATCGAGAACATCACGGATAACACTGTATCCGGCAGTGCCCTGATCGAAGGGTCGCGCTTCCAATACTACAAGCCCGGCATTCCGGCACCGTTGGTGGAAACGATCAACAACTTGATCAACTCCACTTCCAATGGTCAATCATTGGAGCAATTCGTGCAGTGGTTGTCCAGCGACATCACCGGCATGGAAGCCGTATTGGATCGTTCCATTGGGATGGATGTGTTCCCACAACCCGCCCATGGGAACACAACGGTCACCTACGGCGCGCAGGGGAAAGTGGACTTCACCCTACTGGATCCATCGGGCCGGGTTGTGCGTAGGATCAGCGGCTCGATCCAGGCGCCCGGTATCCATCAAATGCAACTGGACCTCTCAAGGCTTTCGGCGGGGATCTATGTGTTGCATGCAACAACGGACCGGCAGGAGCAAGGCACGGTCCGGGTGGTAGTTGAATAGAGCGTAGGTCCGGCAGGAGGTCAGTAGGTAGCGTTCAGTGAACCAAAGCTCTGTTCGACTTGTTAACTTCACCGATCCCATGATCGGACAGCGCTTTTCAAAATACGTACCGCCGCAGGACGATCGATCGCCCTTCGAGAAACTGCTACCGCTCTTCCTGGAACTGCTCACACATACGAGCGGCGATGTGGAAGAGGCGTTGGATTGGATGCAGGAAGTGGACAAGGAGAATGCCCTTTTCAGCGAGGACTATACGATCGAGGACTTCAAGAACGATCTCCGCAAGCACGGCATTATCGGTGACCACCCCACCAAGGGTGAGGGAATGGGCCTCACCGCCAAAGCGGAGAAGCTGATCCGGGAACGTGCTTTGGAGCAGGTCTTCGGTAAATTGAAGAAGACCGAACAAGGAGGTCATGCGTTGAACCGCACCGGTCAAGGCGACGAGCCCACCAGTGATCGCCGGAGCTACCGGTTCGGTGACCGGATCGAGCAGGTGGCCATGAGCGACAGCATCAGGAATGCCCAGCAGCGCGGCATCGACGAGCTGCGCATGAGCGAAGACGATCTTGAAGTGATCGAGACCGAACACCAGAGCGCGTGCGCCACGGTGCTCATGATCGACATCAGCCACAGCATGATCCTCTACGGCGAGGACCGCATTACACCGGCCAAGAAAGTGGCCATGGCCTTGGCTGAATTGATCGCGCGGCGCTACCCGAAGGACACCTTGGACATCGTGGTGTTCGGGAATGATGCATGGCAAGTGAGCTTGAAGGACCTACCAGACCTGCAAGTGGGTCCCTTCCACACCAACACGGTCGCCGGGGTGGAGCTGGCCATGGACTTGTTGCGCCGGAAGAAGCTGAAGAACCGCCGGATCGTAATGATCACCGATGGTAAGCCGAGCTGTATCAAACGCGATGGAGAGTACTACATGAACAGCTTCGGGCTGGACGATTTCATCGTTGCGCGCACCTTGGATGCCGCAGCACGCGCCCGAAAGGCCGGTATTCCGATCACCACTTTCATGATCGCGCAGGACACCTACCTGCAACGCTTCATCGAAAAATTCACCGAAGCCAATCAAGGTCGCGCATTCTACACCGGTCTCCAAGGTTTGGCGGACATGGTGTTCCGCGATCATACGACCAGCAGGAAAAGCTCCTGATGGAACCCATTATCTCAAAGCATGCGCGGGTCCATTCCCGCCCCAACATGGCAAAGCAACCAACGACCCTCGGCGAACTGAAAAAGACCGGCTATACCAGCCGAAGCGTAAAGGCAGAATTACGCGCAAACCTTGTTGCCCGCATCCAAGCAAAGAAGCCTTTGTTCGAAGGCATCCACGGCTACGAGGATACCGTGGTCCCAGCACTGGAACGGGCGATCCTCGCGGGGCACAGCATCAACTTGCTCGGCTTGCGTGGTCAGGCGAAGACACGCATGGCGCGAGAACTGGTGCAACTGCTCGATGAGTGGATCCCGATCGTGGAAGGCAGCGAGATCAATGATGATCCACTGGCGCCGATCTCACATTTTGCCAAGGACCTGATCGCCCAAAAGGGCGACGCAACACCGATCGCTTGGCTACATCGTAACCAACGCTACACCGAGAAATTGGCAACCCCCGATGTGACCGTAGCGGACCTCATCGGCGATAGTGATCCGATCAAAGCGGCGAACCTCAAACTGGATTACAGCGACGAGCGTGTGATCCACTTCGGGCTGGTCCCACGAAGTCACCGTGGCATTTTCGTGATCAACGAATTGCCGGATCTGCAACCACGGATCCAAGTGGCGCTCTTCAACATCCTGCAAGAAGGCGATGTGCAGATCCGCGGTTTCAAGGTGCGTCTTCCGCTCGATATCCAATTCATCTTCACCGCGAACCCGGAGGACTACACGAACCGGGGTGCGATCATCACGCCGTTGAAGGATCGCATACAAAGCCAGATCCTCACGCACTATCCGCCCACTTTGGAGACCGGCATGCGGATCACTTCACAGGAAGTGCGTTCACCGAAGGAGCAAGCCCAACGGGTGGAAGTGCCGGAACTGATCCGTCTTTTGATCGAGCGCGTTGCATGGGAAGCGCGCGACAGCGATTTCGTGGACCGCAAGAGCGGTGTAAGTGCTCGACTTACCATCAGTGCATTGGAATGCGTGATCAGTGCTGCGGAACGGCGTGCGTTGCGAAATGGCGAGGCACATACTTCCGTTCGGATAGATGACCTGCAAGCCATGGTCCCGGCTATAACCGGAAAGATCGAACTGGTCTACGAAGGCGAACAGGAAGGCCCGGAAAAAGTGGCGCACCATCTGTTGGGTCTCGCTGTGCGTAACGTGTTCACAGGTCTTTTCCCCGATCCTGCCAAACAGCGCAAACGGAACAAGGAAGGTGCTTCGCAACCAGTTGATCCCTATGCACATATCGTAGCGCATTTTGAATCGAATTCCATCGACCTGCTTTCTGAAGCGACGGAGGCTGCTTATGCCAAGACCTTGGGCCAAGTGACCGGTCTGCGTGAATTTGTGGAGAAGCACCAGGCCGATCTGCCCGCGAAGGACCACACCATAATCGCGGAGTTCGTATTGCACGGTCTAGCGGAACACAGCCGTATCGGTCGATCGCACATAGCCGGCACCACACATTTCGGGGACCTGTTCAGCAGTATGATCTCGGGTGAAGAGAGTGGTCAGGACGTTGGCTCGTGCTTCTTGTCAATCGAAGAAAGACCAGGTTGAGTTGGGTCAGCTGCGTGCCGTATTTGAGACCGGTTTGTGCTTGCCCCATCTGGTCTAGTGCTTTTATTTCCTTTGGGAAACCAAATGTTTGCAAGTCCACCAGCAAAACCAAAGCCGCCAGGAACTATCAACTACCCCTATCCTGCGTGTACTTGTGCGGATCCCTGTGATCATCGTCCATGGCACGTTTCACTTGGTGCATCTTGTTCCCGACCATTGCCAACTCACGATGGCCATGGTCCACCAGCCACTGGAATGACTCCTGATCACCATCGCCGGTAAGAGCGACATGCTTGAGCACGTTCATGCCATTATGTTCAAGCCATTTCAATGCGACAACATCGCCTTCGATACCCGTAATGATCGCCACCAAATGCGGGTGCCCGTTGTCCATGAGCCACTTTCGGGCATCCTGCTTATTGCGCAAGGCATAGGTGAAAATGCCGAGTTCGGGATAGTCGTTCTTGATCAACCAATCACGCAGACCGGTGTGGCCCATGATCGCCTCACCCCAAGCCAATAGGATCTTTGCCGGGTATTCTGTACGCATGTTCGATCATCCTGTGGATGTTGAACGAAGGATCGGTAAAGTTATTCCATCCGCATAGGTCGGCCTATGAATGCGGTTGATGTACAAGCTTTGTGGCCCACCAATACCTTCGCACCATGCAACGGATGTTCACTTGCGCTTTTGGTATGGTCTTGACCTTGACTTTGTTCGCCCAACAGGATAAGGGCATCGAACGGGTACGTGCTGCCCTGTTGAAGGACAAGCCGTACAAGGCCATCACGTTGAGCCAGCATGTCATCTCCAAGAATGACACTCCGGCGGTGGTCCTTGCCTTGCGGGCAGATGCGCACAACCGGATCGGGAAGTACGACTTGGCCTTGAGCGAGGCACAGCGGGCGCGCAAGGAACTTCCCATGGACGTGGACGTGAGGGCCCAATTGATGGGCGCGTTCCTCGGTCTGGGCATGGCGGATAGCGCGTTGGCCGTTGCCTTGGAGAATGCCGCACCCAACGAGATGTACCTCTTGCGCAAAGGCTTGGCTCACCAGCAAGTGAATGAACCTTCGAAAGCATTGGCGGTCTTCGATGAAGGTGTTCGTTCGTTCCCGAATTCCGCAGCATTGGTCCGCAACAGGGGGGCGGCGTATGCTTTGGCTGGAGACTCGGCCAAAGCGCGTATGGACCTTGATCGCGCTATTGAACTTGGTCCCCGGGATCCGGTCAATTACAACCACAGGGGTTATTACCGTTACGCGCTTTTCGGAGATCATGCCCGCGCGATCAAGGACATGGACCGTGCGATCAAGTTGGACCCCAATTACGGGTATGCCTTCAGCAATCGCGGCTGGAGTAGGTATAAGCTGGGTGAAACGGGCAAAGCGGTGAAGGACCTCAAATTGGCGGCGCGCAAGAACCCCGGCAATTCGTATGTGTATCGTTCGCTGGGCATCATCGACTTGGATGCCGGCAATACCGCGGCCGCTTGTACCCATTTTACTGAAGCGATCTCACGTGGATTCACACGGTACCATGGTCCGGAGGTTCAGGCTCTTATGGATAAGCATTGTGCGGGTGGCGAACCTGTGACCGTACCCACCCCGGTGGCTCCTAAGCCTGCTGTGCCACCTTCGAACGCACCAGGAGGAGCGCCGGAAAAGAGCAATGCCCCGTGAGCTCTGATCAACGGCGGTGAGGCTGACGCACTGGTCCACCGCATATGGTCCTGATCAGATGGACAAGCATATTTCGAACGGTGCCCTATCTTTCCACATTCAACAAGACCAAACCACCATGAGAACCATCCTCCTCGGGCTTTCAGTAGCCTTGTTTTCCACTAGTGCAATTGCTCAGGAAAGCTCAACCACTGTAACGCTGTCAGCAAGCACAACTCCGGAGCCTGATCATTACGCGGCGTTGCGGACTCAGGTGTACATGGATGCACTGGACTTGACCAAGGAACAGTCTGCAAGTATGGCAGAGATCTTCTTGCAGGGCGAGCAGAGCGTTGCGGACCTGCGTAGGAACTGCCGCGAAACCCAGACGAAGATCGATAACTCCATGCTGGACCATGAGCGGAAGGCCGAAAGCATCTTGACCAAAGAGCAGCTGATCAAGATGATGGCGTTGCGTAAGAGTGGAGATTTCAACTCGCAAATACCTTCCTGTGTGCCGGCTAAAATGGGTGATTGCAAACACAGTGCAGCGTGCTGTGCAGAGACCAAGGCCGATACGCCAAAGGACAAAGCGGGAAGGCCTCAGCCCCAGGTACAACAACAGGTGGTTCCTGAGATCTCTGCCCCTGAGTGAGCCTTGACGGGCACGTTGGCCTATCTGGCGATCGCCACTTTCCGGATCCTATCCAAATGGAGATCGTTAGTTACCAAGCTTTGGAACGGGAGGTCAGCACAGGCCAATGGATCATTGATCCACGACGACCACTAGGTACTTGGAGATGCTCCAGAATTTCTCCGGGTCGGTGATCACAAGCTTCGCGGCACCGTCCTCGAACCGATAGGATCCTTCGGGGTGGCTGGTGCTCAATTTGGCTTTCTCCGCGCCCAGAGTGATCTCCGGTGTGCCGGTAATGTCCACCTCGGTGAAATATTCCTTCGGGAGGCCGGCCGTGTTCAACTTGTTCACCCCGCCGAGCCCCGCAACGCCACCTTCCTTGGTAAGCACCCCTTTGTCCTTCAGCTCCTTGGCAGTGCCGATCGCATAGAACGCCGTATTGATCTCGGTCCGTTGCATGTCGGCCAACTGCGATTTGTCCCGGTACATTTCGATCAATGTGGCGAGTGAGCTGTTCGTGCTGGCCAGTTGTTCCTTCAAGGTGCCGATCTCCTCTTGTTGCACTGCGTTGGACTTTTCCATGTCCTCCACGGTCTGTTGCAACGCGGCGATATTCCCACCGGCGCTTTTGGCCTGCTTGCGCAGTTTGTCCACCAGTTCCCGGTTCTCGATCAGCAAGGCATCGATCTGTTCAATATCTCCCATGATCCGCTGTTCAACATCGGCCTTGCTTTCGGTACCACTGCCCGGCGCCACCAGCTCACCTTGTTTGGAACGGATGGTACGCAGGTTGTCACTGATGCGATTGAAGGTATTGAACAGTGCATTGATGGTGGAATCCTTCGCCGCCACGATGGCCGCGGTGCGCTGATTGTCCTGCTCAAGTTGCTTATAGGGTTCTGTCGTCTTGGGGTCTTCTTGGCAAGCCGAAAGGAACAGGATAACGAGGAATGGAATGAGGAGCTTTTTCATGGATGTCTACAAGGTTGAACGCGGGATCGAGGTTCGTGGTGTGCAAATGGGCGGGTAAAATTACAAGCCCCGGACCGAAGCATGCTTCCGTAGAATTTTCGACTCAATTGATCCGCTGGCCGTAGGCAACATTGACCCTTTGCGCGAAGACCTCTTGTACCCTTTTTCATGAACCGTACGTATGATCGCGCTTGATGCGCATTCGTGCCTTTATCCGGAGCAATATCTTCGGACCCTATATGAATTGGGTTCCTCAACAACTGGCTGTCCTTGCAACGGTCTTGGTCATGGGCTTGTGCGCCCACGCTCAAGACGAGGACAACCTTGCGCGCGATTTCCAGAAGTTGAACGCCAAGGAACGGGCCCGCATCGCGAAGGAAGAACAAGAGGCCGCGCAGAACGATGCGGCATACCAAAGCGTTATGGGGGAGGCCGAATTACACTTTCGGGAACTACGGTTCGAGGAATCCATGGCAAAATTCAAGGAAGCCAGAGCGCTGCGACCGTACAATGTGTATCCCAAAGTGAAGATCAAGGACCTGGAGGTACTGATCGCCAAGCGCGACGCCGAAGAAGCCGAAAAGCAAGTGGAACAACCCCCGAACCCCAGCTCAACGGTCCAGTTGGAACCCATCGGAACAGGGAACCCCGCGGTAAGTAGCGATCCGACGGAAGTAGTATCGGACCCGGCACCTGTGCCTTTAATTGTGCCAAAAGTGCCGGAGCGGGCAGTGTTTTCTTCTCAGGAAACAGTTCCGGACCCGCCCGTTCAACACCGGACTCCAGCACCTTTTCATGTACAGAAGCAGCCAGTTGCGGATCCATTGCCTCCGGAAGCGGAAGGGGAAAAAGTCTACAAGGAGGGGCGCTCTGTGGTCGTGGAAGTCCGTTTGGCACGGAATGGACGATTGGTGGTGTACCGTAAAGTGACCCATCCTTGGGGAGGAATAGACCACTTTCGGGATGGTACTTCTATTCCGGGCCACGTGTACAACGAGGCCATGTCGGGCCGATGAACTGAACGCAAGCTCAGATCTCCTTGAGCTTGACGGGAAATTCGATCAATGACCGATAATCCTCACCGGCCTCCTTCATGTCCAGATCGCCTTCCTGGAAGAACCATTCAAGTAGCACATTCGAGCGTCCGGAGACATGCAGGTCCTCCAATCGCTTCAACATGTCCAATAAGTACTTTGAAGTGCTGGAATTGAAGTAGTTCAAGTTGATCCGCACGGTCGTGGTGACATGCGGGGAAGCAGCGTACTGCTCCACAACATCCTGGACCGGGGTAAAGAAACGATCGGCATTCTCCGGGATCGAACACCCTGTTATGAAGATGAACCCTTCACTGGGCTTGATCTCCACGGCCGGTGTTTTCTCCGTGGCGCTGAGTGATAGACCTTGGAACATCGTATTGGTCGCGGCGAATGTAGTCAGAACGACCATTTGTAAATGGAACGGAAGCAAAGTCCCCGGAACGGTCTGGATCCGGGTTCTTCCGTAGTCCCTCAACTGTAAGGATGGGGAATGGAGTGCATTGGGGTCGCTCGGCAAGAGTGGAGCCGGCCATAGACAGGGAATTTCCATAGCATCTTCCGAAAAAGGATGTTTGGTGATAACGAACTTTCTTGCTTATTTTGAGGGAATATACAAGTTCAACACGCATGTCCATCCGAACGATCCTTGTACCCTATGACTTTTCAGACTGTGCGACGGACGCATTGCGTGTTGCCGCCAAGATCGCACGGCAGACCGGTGCCGTGATAGATGTGGTGCACCTGTATGAGCAGATGACCGACTTCCACACGGAGAACCAGAAGTTGAGGGAAGAGATCGAAGAGCGTTTGGAAACGGTACCGCTTCTGCCATTCTTGAAGGGAATTGAACTGAAGAAGTTCATGTTGCGGCAGCTTTCCCTAACAGAGATGTTCAAGAATGAACGTCTATTGACCGCCGATCTGATCGTCATGGGTACCCATGGAGCTACAGGCTTGCGCGGGATCGTGGGTTCCAACACCCAACGGATCGTGCGGCAAGCACCCATGCCGGTCTTGGTCGTCAAACATCACATCGAGGACTTTGAATTGAAGGATGTGGTGTTCGCCAGCAACTTCTCGACCGCTGACATCGAAAAATTCCAGGCGTTCTTACCGTTGCTGGACCTTTTCAACCCAAGCATCCACTTGGTAAAGGTGAACACACCGCGGGCTTTTGAGCGCAGTGATGACAGCAACAAAGCGATCGACAATTTCCTGCAGCGGCATCCGTTGAAGAAATACACGGCAACCATTTATAATGACCTTAGCATTGAAGAGGGCATCCTCAACTTCGCCAAAGGCATCGACGCGGACCTGATCGCTATGGCCACACACGGAAGAACCGGCTTTTTCCAAGTGGTGAATGGTAGCCTGACAGAGGATATCGTCAATCACACCAATTTTCCTGTGCTGAGTGTAAAACTGTAAGTGCCCAAGTGGTGATCAGCAATAGTATTTTCCGATCCTGTTTCATGCCTTCAGGTTGAAAAGTAGGACTATGGATCTTCAAGGAACGGAGCAGTTCTTATACCTTTACCGAAACCATTCGCAGCCCATGAGGTTCCTATATCAGCCGTTCGAGGCGAAACGCAAAGAGATCATCGAGGTGGAGATCGACCAATCCACCAAGGTGAAGTTCATGACCGCGCGTGAGTTCAAGTCCTACAAACTGGGCAAGACCTACTCGTTCCATGGGGGGCTGTTTGAAGAGTCACCCGTTCGGTTCGTTGTTCCGTTCGATTCCAATTGGCACGTGGTCGTGGAGAAGGGAACGTATCATGAGCCGCTTGAGATCACAGCCAAATGTGTGCTACTGAATCCGAACAATCTGGTGCGTTCTTCCATTGCCGTAGATGCCCCGGCAGAGATCAAACGGCTGGCTTTTGATAATGAAGATGCTGCAGCCCATGCGGCAGAGATCAGTTTGGCTTCGAAAAGTGAAGGGTGATGAACTGATCGTGCATCTGCGGCGTTACCACAAATACGATGGCAGCACACACTGAGCGCGAACGACTCGAACGCTTGCTTTTAGGGCAAGAGAACATTATGGAGGAAGTGTATCTACTTCTCCACGATGAACAAAAACAGGACGACATTCTGAAGGCCATGGTACGGAGTTCCATGAAGGAACATCCAGCCCGTATCGCGGGTATCGATCCCGATCGGGTCTATCACCGGGACAGTATCAAAGCCATCTGCGTTCAATACCGCCTACGCTTTTTGCCCGGTGGGCTTTTCAAAGGAACGATCCCCAATCAAGCGGTCTATGCATTGCGTGGTCTGGAGCGTAAGTCGGAGGCACCACTTACCAGTTTTATGCTCATGGCCCCTGCCAGTCGGTTCAAATTGTGTGACAGTGAGGTCGATCCTCTGCTCTTCGTTCCAATGGACAATGACCTGTACTACCTAGTACACAAATGGGGGAATGATCTGGGTCCGATACGCAGGATCGTGAATTGGCCTTTGCGCACACCTGCGCATTTGGCAACGCTCGTGGTACTCTTTGGACTTGTCTTGTCACTGTTCGTTCCTACAGGGATATTGACCAGTGACCCGGCCGCCTCTTTCTGGGGGCTTCACAGGTTGTTGTTCCTGTTCTGGAGCATCATGGTCTCCGCCAGTTTCACGGTTTTCGGTTGGTTCGCCTTCTTTGGCCAGTTCAGTAACGATGCTTGGAACAGCAAGTACTTCAATTGAGTAGCTGATCAGGTAGGCAGGTGCGGAGGGGTATTCCTATTCCGTCCGTCATTCACCGTCCAATATCGACGAACCCGAATGGGTCATACCATTTGGATGTCCAAATGGTATCACTTGTCCGTTGCGAAAAGCGACTGGTAAGGGTACGTTAGCGTTACGGTGCTACCGACGCTGGTCCCGGCTTTTGTGGCTGGCGCGAATTTCGGCAGATCATACAAGGCCGTTATCACCTTATTGGATAGATCGGCAGAGCCAGTGTGGTCCACACGGATATTCTTCAGATCACCGAATTGGTTCACTACGAAGCTGATCGCTACTGGATAAGCCACGGCTCCGTCATTCGGGTCTTGGTTCCCCATTTTGGCCCGTATCGCGGCCAGCACTTGGTGGTACATGCAATCGCTCCGAACATCACCATCTTTACCTACGCAGGACTCCGCGGTCGGCGCAATGTCATGATCGCCAACGATGACCACTCCAACCTTGGCAGATCCATCGATGACGCTTTCGTTCGGTGCCAGGTTGGTCATTTCCTTCGGTTCACTCTTGATGATGTTCGTTGGTGTTTCTTGCGCGAACAGTCCAACAGCGATAGTAAGTCCAAACAAAATTGATAGGGAGCGGTACATCATTTTCATCGCAATTTGGAACCGAAAGGTATGGAATGTACAAAGGCCACGTTCATGGCCTTTGTACATTCCCTTATGCAATTCGATCACTTGATCGGCACTGCGCGTGTTGAAGGTTTCACGGGTTGGGTGCGCGGTATATGTACGGCGAGCATCCCGTTCGCATGGTCAGCAGTGATCCCATCCAGGTCCACCAATTCCGGGAGCCTGAAACTGCGACTGAAACTTGTGGTCTTGAACTCACGGCGGGTGTAGCGCTCCTTTTCGGCCAGCGCTTCCTCGCTATGCTCACCGCTGATCGTTAGTGTTTCGTTTTCGGTGGAGATCTTGAGCTGCTCTTTACTAAAGCCAGGGACCGAAAGGGAAATGTGATACGCTTCCGGAGTCTCCGTAATGTTCACGCGGGGCTTCGCAAGAGCTGGTTCATCCTGTCCGATCAACTGGCCAATGTCCCTGTTGAACATTCCGGACATCAGTTCATTGAAAGGGTGCTGAACGGGTGCTTGGGTGCGGTATTTGGTGATCATTTTGTGGTTTGTTTTGTTTGAAGGTGGCTTTTCAAACTGAATGCCCAACGACAAAACAAGACAAAATGACTTAACAAACTGAAGAATTACGCCATAATGGCACTATTGGGGGACAAACAAGAAATACAAGGTGCCTTTTTGTGGGTTCGGTGCTCCGGCGGCGGCACTGAATCGGGCACGCTTTGCAGAAGTGAGCGCATGTTCAAGCATGCATTCATCGGCCCCAGTGCTTCTGCTTGCATCGAACTCTGCTTTTTGCACGGAACCGTCCGAGGCAACTTGGATGGATAGTGCCACCCGTCCTGGTTCTTTGCATAAGTAACCGGGAACATCATCTGCACGCACCCTTCCTTTAAGGTCGTGCCATACTGTAGTGGCACCTTCGATCTTCACGGGTTCCGCTGCTTTTTCCATGTACAATTCTTTGTTCCATTTGCTGGGGTCCAAGGTTGGAATGATCACTTCTTCGCCTCGGTCCTTGCGCTCTTGGGCCAATCGATCGAACTCGGCCTTTTCCATTTCGCGCAACTCGGTCTCCACCCGTTGCTCCAGTTTTGCAGGGGAATAGCTTGGACTGGTCCGTTCAGCGGTTATGTTGCTGGTTGCATTGGTAACTGAACGTGTCGGCACCAGCTCCGGGTGTTCGATCTGTTGGATCATTTCTTCCGCTTGGTCATCCGAGATCACTTCCACACGCATATCACTGCGCTCCTCCTCGGTCGGTGTTGTGCGTAGCTCCATTAGGGTGAACACGAAAAGCAGGCACGAGTGCATTGCCAAGGTGCCGATCACGCCAAGCTTGTGTCGTTCGAACCAATCCAGGAACCCGGTCATGATCCGTGGAGAAGTTTGGGGATGCGGTGCATGGGGTCAACGATGGGAGGGTGCCCAAGGTACGTTCGGTGCTATTGGTCTTTGTGCCTTGATCCGCCAAGATGCAGGCAGTAGGTTGTTCCACCTATTCCCCGCGCCGCGCAGCCAGCCAAGACCGTGCCCGTTGTACGTGGCCAAGGCTGTTCCGCGTGCATCCTTGGCGGGAAGTGCAGTGCCACGGAGGTAAGCCAAGGCTTGGTCATAGGACAATGCGATCTCCGGGAATACATTGGTCGAGCGGTCGCCGGCCAAGGCCAATGCGGCGTGTGGACGCCATTCATCGCCTTTCTTCTCGGCCAACGGTACACCGGGGGAAAGCACGCGCAAAGCGTTGGCGATAGAACGAATGTTCGTTATATGCTGACCATCGATCGCGAATTGGATCTGGTCGTGTTCCACCAATTGCCATGGACGGTCTTCATTGAGCCAAGCTGCCATTTCGGGCTGGGACGCATTGTCCGTTAGCGGTCCGATCAGCCTTTCCTCAACATGGATCCCGGGTTTTCGCAGGGCTGCGATAAAGAACCCTTCACCTCGGACTTTGTGCGGATAACAGCGCAGACCAAGCCCGTCAACTCCCATGCGCATCCCCCACGCGGGTTCTACCGGGATCTTGATCGGAACTGCACCCATGGCGATCAGCTCGGCCATTTGGTCTTCATTTTCAGCGGTTTCCCACGTGCAGGTGCTGTAGAACAGTGTGCCCCCCGGTTTCAGCGCTTGCCATGCATGTTGGAGAACGGTCCGTTGTAGTCCGCAACAATGTTGGACCAATGCGGGGCTCCATTGTGCACGTGCGAATGCATCCTTGCGGAACATGCCTTCGCCGGAGCACGGTGCATCAACGACGATCAGATCGAAGAACTCAGGGAGCCGATCCAGATCACGCGGATCGCTGCCACAGATCACAGTATTGGCTGCACCCCATTTCCAGAGGTTTTCCTGTAGAATGAATTGCCGCTTCCGGTCGATCTCGTTGGCCACAAGTAGCGAACTGGACGAAAGCAGTGAGCGTAGGTGTGTGGTCTTACCACCAGGTGCCGCGCAAAGGTCCAAGGCAATAATGTCCTTTCCAGAAAGTCCGCTGGCCAGAAAGGCTTGCTCCAACAGCATGCTCGCCGGTTCTTGCACGTAATAGCAGCCTGCATGGAACAGCGGATCGAAGGTGAAGGCGGGTCGTTCTGCCAAGTACTGTCCCGAGGTGCACCAAGGCACAGGGTCCTTGCTTGGTAAGGACCATTTGGTCGCGTTGAGGCGGATGCTTACTGGTGGCTGTGATCCCAAGGCAACTTCGAGGTCACTTGCTTCCGGTCCGAGGAGTTGTTGGATCTTGTCCTGGAAGACAGCAACATGTTCAGATCCTTTACCGATCCGATCCTGTCGTTCGCTGGGATCACGTCGATCGCGTTCCATCCCGTTCCGCCGAATGGTTCAACGTGCGAATGTGGGCTGCCGTCTAACGGTCTCTGCGCGATCCGGACCAAGTGAGATCAACGTGATCGGGACGCCGACGCGTTCCTCTACCATGGCGATGTACCGTTCAAACGATGCCGGTAGGGGGGCTTCAGTGCGCAATTCTCCCCAACCTTCCATGGGTTCAAGGATCGGCTTTATTTCACCGGAAACATCATAGGGCATGCGATCGGTGCGTTTTCCGTTCACGGTGTATCCGGTACACACTTGAACTGTATCCATGCCGCTGAGCACGTCGGCCTTCATCATGGCCAATTCGGTTATGCCATTGATCATAACAGCATAGTGCAACGCGGGCAGGTCCAGCCAACCACAACGCCGGGGTCGGCCCGTGGTGCTGCCGAATTCGTGGCCCGCTTTCCTGATCATTTCTCCTGTATCATCCAGAAGTTCGGTGGGGAAAGGTCCGCTGCCGACCCGCGTACAATAGGCTTTGAAGATGCCCGTGATGGTCCCGATCCGGTTGGGCGCCACGCCAAGGCCGGTGCAGGCTCCGGCACTAATTGTATTGCTGCTGGTAACGAAAGGGTAGGTGCCGAAATCGATATCGAGCAAGGTGCCTTGTGCTCCTTCGGCGAGCACGCGTTGGCCGTTGCGCAGGGCGTTGTCCAAGTAATGCTCACTGTCCACCAGTTGCAGGCCACGGATCACTTCCACGGCTGCGAGCCACTCTTCACGTGCCTCTGCCGGGGCATCCGGTTTGCCGTATTGTTCAAGCAGGCGCTCATGCTTTTTGGTGAGTGCCAAGAAGCGATCCATGCTATCCGGCAATTCCAGATCGCCGATCCGCAGACCATTGCGACCGGTCTTGTCCATGTACGTGGGACCAATGCCCTTGAGGGTGCTCCCGATCTTCGAAGTCCCTTTTTCCGCCTCGCTCGCTGCATCCAAAGCGCGGTGGGTGGGCAGGATCAAGTGTGCCCGACGGGAGATCAATAAGCTCTTCCGAACATCGAGGCCAACTGCATCCAAAGCCTTTATTTCCTTGAGGAAGATGACGGGGTCGATCACGACACCATTCCCGACCAAGTTCGTGGTCCCTTCCCTGAACACGCCGCTGGGTATGGTGTGCAACACGTGTTTCTTGCCTTCGAAGATGAGGGTGTGGCCCGCATTGGGTCCGCCCTGGAATCGAGCGATGACATTGTACTCAGGAGCGACCACGTCAACCACCTTGCCCTTTCCTTCATCGCCCCATTGGGCACCGAGCAGGACATCCATACGAGCTGCCATGGATCACGCGTTCACTTTGGCAATGGCCTCGTCCACACTGTCCGTAATGGTGAATACCGTATCCAATTTGGTAACGATGAACAACTGTCGAACACTGTGTGAGATGGCCGCGATCAAGGTATCACCGCCAGCGTTGCGCGTGCGGGTGAGCACATTGATCATGATGTTGAGGCCCATGCTGTTCATGTATTGGAGTTCGCCCATGTCGAGCACTACGGTGTTATGGGTCGTTCCCAACTCCTTTTCAAGGGTTTCCATGAGCACGTCGGCCTGTTGTTGGTCCATGAGGCGGCCTTTCATGTGGAACACCTTGCATTTTCCCGCTTCTGTTACGGTAAGGCCGAAAGGGAGTCGTTCTGTAACTGTCATTTGACTTGGCTTTTTAGTTGGCATGAACGGCAGATGCCGTGCAACTGAAGAGCGTGGTACCTCACGGAGAAGCCCATTACCTCGCTCACGGTATTACGAATTTGTTGGATGCGTGGGTCGCAGAACTCCTCTACCTCACCACAGGCCCCGCAGATCAAATGGTCGTGCTGTCCAAAGGAATGTGCTTTTTCAAATTGGGTCTGTGTGCCCACGAAACGATGTCGGCGTACCAGGTCGCAGCCGACCAAAAGGTCCATGGTGTTGTAACAGGTTGCGCGGCTCACGCGGTAATTCTTCAGTTTCATCCGGGCGTAGAGCCGCTCGATGTCGAAATGCCCTTCATGGGCATAGACTTCATTCAGTATTGCGAAGCGTTCGGGTGTTTTTCGGTGCCCGTGCAGTTCGAGGTACTCGCTGAATATGCGTTGGACATCGGATCGTTGTTCCGCCACCACCATGGCGCAAATGTAAGGGTCCACGCCGGGCCGGGCATGCGGAAGAAATGAACAACTTGAACGTGCCCCGTTAGTGATCCACGCGTTCCACACTACGCACACCACGCACTCGCTTGAGTTTGTCCATAAGGGAATTGAGGTGGTCCGTATTATGCACGTACGCCATCACTTTTCCGGCAAAGATCCCATCGTTGCTTTCGAAGCTGATGGCACGCATGTTCACGTTGTGTTCGTGGCTGATGATCGTTGTGATCTTGTTCACAAGACCCACATCATCGATACCACTGAACCGGATCCCGGCGAGGAACTCCACACTGTCCTTTCCTTTCCAACGGGCCTTCACGATCCGATAGGCGAAATTGCTCATGAGCTGGACAGCGCTGGGGCAGTTCACACGATGGATCTTGATGCCTTCGTCCTTGGTGATGAAGCCGAACACATCATCGCCCTCGATCGGATTGCAACACTTGCTCAGCTGGTAATCGATCTTCTTCAGGTCGTCGCCGATCAGAAGGGTTGCGTTCTTCTCACCCCGTATGCCGGCCACCACTTCCTCCAAGGTCTGTTCCTCGGAATTGTGTTTCGGTTTGGGCAGGAGGAGCCTTCCGTTGCGCACCTGCTTTTCCGTAAGGCTATCGAGCGAGTGTTTCCCCCGGGCGATCCGGTAATAGAGATCCATGGCGGAAGTACAGCGGAAATATTCCACTAGTGCGGCCACGTTGGCATTGTTCACCTTGGCACCCCATTTACGCAGCTGCACTTGTACGGCTTCACGACCAACACCGGCGATCTTGCGTTTTTGTTCCCTGAGTGATTGCTTGATCTTGTGCCTTGCTTTGGCGGTGACCACATAGTTGAGCCAATCCTCCTTGGGCAGTTGTTTCTTGCTGGTGATCACTTCGATCTGGTCCCCACTACGCAACGGTTGGCTCAGGGGGACCAACTTGTGGTTCACCTTGGCACCAATGCAATGCCGACCGATCGTGTATGGATCTCGTAGGCAAAGTCCAGTGCTGTTGCATTCGCGGGCAGGCTCCGCATTTCGCCGTTCGGCGTGAACACCACGATCTCGTCGCTGAAGAGGTTCAATTTGAAATCGTTCACGAAATCCAACGCATTGCTTCCGGGATCTTCGAGCACTTCGCGGATGCGGCCCAACCAATTGTCCAGCGCGCTGCTGTGTTCCTCGTTGTCCTTGTACCGATAGTGCGCGGCAACGCCCATCTCGGCGATCTCATCCATGCGCACGCTTCTGATCTGCACCTCCACCCAGCGCCCGCCGGGGCTCATCACGGTGGTGTGGAGGCTCTCGTACCCGGTCGCTTTGGGCAGGGCTATCCAGTCGCGCAAGCGGTCGGGGTTCGGTTGGTAGAAATCCGTTACGATGCTATAGACCTTCCAACAATCCGCTTTTTCGAGTTCCGGGCGTGTATCAATGATGATGCGCACGGCGAACACATCGTAGACCTCATCGAAGCTGACGTGTTTCTTCTGCATCTTGTTGTAGATGCTGTACACGCTTTTGGGCCTTCCTTTGATCTGGAACTTGAACCCTTCCTTCTCCATGGCCTCCCGAATGGGCATGATGAAGCGACTGATGAATCGCTTGCGCACGGCTTCACCCTTCTTGAGGCGTTGGCTGATGTCGCTGTAGGTATCCGGTTCTTGGAACTTCAAGGACAGATCCTCCAACTCGCTCTTGATGTTGTACAAGCCCAAGCGGTGGGCCATGGGGGCATAGAGATAACTTGTCTCACTTGCGATCTTCAGTTGCTTGTCGCGCGCCATGCTGTCCAAGGTGCGCATGTTGTGCAGGCGATCGGCAAGCTTTATCAGGATCACGCGCACGTCCTGCGAAAGGGTCATCAGCACCTTGCGGAAATTCTCCGCTTGCACGCTATCCGTTTGGAATTGCATACCACTGATCTTCGTGAGCCCATCGATGATCGTGGTCACGGTGGGCCCGAAAAGGTCCTTCACATCATCCAGCGTCAAGTCGGTGTCCTCTACCGTGTCGTGTAGCAGAGCAGCGACAACGCTGGTGGTTCCTAGTCCGATCTCTTCCGCACAGATCCGCGCTACGGCAATGGGATGGTAGATGTATGGTTCACCGGTCTTGCGCCGTTGGTCCTTGTGCGCCTCCACAGCGATGTTGAACGCTTTTCGGATCAATCGACTGTCTTCCGCGGATCGTTCTCCGGGGATCGCGCGCAGCAATCCGCGGTAACGGCGCAAGATCTCGGCCTTCTCTTTGACCAGGTCGACCTGTACCTTTTCCGCAACTTTGTTGATGGCCGGGTCGCTGGTGCTCATTCGCCGAAAGCTACGGTATGATCTGCTTATTCGTACGGTACCACTGGCAGAACGGTGCCTTCCACCGTACCGAAGCCGATCCGTAGACCGTTCTTTTCACAGTGCCCTCCGATGATCACCGTATCGCCATCAGCAATGAATTTGCGTTCTTCACCATTGGCCAATGTTACCGGTTTGGTGCCGCGCCACGTGATCTCCAGCATGCTACCATAGCTATCTGGAGCAGGTCCGCTGATGGTACCACTTGCCATGAGATCGCCGTTGCGAACGTTGCAACCGTTCACCGTGTGGTGTGCCAATTGCTGGGCCATGCTCCAGTACAAGTGTTTAAAGTTGGATCGGGCCACCGTTGTGGCTTCTCCCTTGGCTGGCTTTATCGCAACATCCAAGGCAATGTCGAAAGCGCGATCACCATTCGTGCGCAAGTAGGGTAGTGGTTCAGGGTCCTGTGGTGGGCCGCTGGTGCGGAAGGGTTCCAGCGCATCAAGAGTTACCACCCAGGCACTCGCGTGGCTGGCGAAGTTCTTTGCAAGAAAGGGACCCAGCGGCACGTACTCCCACGTCTGGATATCGCGCGCGCTCCAATCATTGAAGAGCACCAACCCGAAAATATGGTCCTCCGCTTCTGCAGTGCTTATGCGCTGTCCCAGCGGTTTTCCATCGAAGGTGATGAAGCCCATTTCCAGTTCAATGTCCAACAGTTTCGACGGCCCGAAAACGGGTGGTGCATTCGGGTCCGGCCGAGTTTGGCCCATAGGCCGATGGAAGGGAGTACCGCTGACCACGATGCTACTGGCACGGCCGTGATAGCCTACGGGCAAGTGGAGCCAGTTCGGCAACAACGCGTTGGCTGGATCACGGAACATGGTGCCCACATTGGTTGCGTGTTCGCGGCTGCTGTAGAAATCGGTGTAGTCGCCGATCCGGACAGGCAAGTGCATGGTCACTTGGTCCATCGGCAACAGGGCATCTTCGCGTAGTACGTTGTCGTCACGGAAGGTCGTATTCCCTTCGCGCAGCAATTCGCTCAAGCGCTGACGCAAGGCGCGCATCGCCGGTTTTCCGAAGGCCATCAGGTCGTTCAGCTGGGGTGCTTGGAAAGCTTCCCGGTCAATGCCCAGGCCATCAAGTAGGCCCATATCGGCGAGAATGCTCAGGTCCACAACGGTGTCGCCGATCCGCGTTGCGGGAACGGGAGGTTCTCCATTCCATGCGGCAATGCCGAACGGGATGTTCTGTATCGGGAAATCACTGTTCTTGGGCACCGGGATCCAAGAGCGTAGAGCAGGGTCGTTCACTGAAGTTGACATGTCGTTCAAAGTGGGCCGCGAAGATAGCCCGTGCGATAAGGGTGACAGGTCATAATTCCAAGGCCTCCGATCCATGGATTCCAAATGGTATAGGTCCTGGTGATCCCAATGGACCGAAACGAAAAGGGTTGAGGAAACTATCCATACCCATTTCTGGCAACGCTCTATTGATGGGAGGATAGACTGGACGATCAGCTCAATACACTTGCGTCCTCTTGCAAATTATTAGTGCCGTAGTAGAAATCCTACTTGCATGATCCGGGATGGAAAATGCCGCGCCTGTGAAAAGGCGTAAGGTGCACAACCGAGGCGCCCCAAGAAAATAGGAGCGATCGTTCACATACGCAGGGCTTTTCCGATATGTGTGTAGCGGTCGCTTCCAAATAGATCCACACACATGAAGAATCTCAACAGTTTATTCCTTTCCGCAGCAATCCTGCTGCTCGCTTCCGATTCTTGGGCACATCCAGAAGCGCTTGCTGGTGACCGCGGTCTTGAGCATTCAGCCATTTCAGGTACAGGGCAGTTGGCGTTCGAAGAGAACAAGGGTCAGGTGCGGACCACCGAAGGAAAGCCAGCTCCTTATGTCCGGTACCAGATGGTCCAGGGGAATACGCACATTTTCTTACTGGAGAACGGCATTGCATTCCAGTTCAATAGGGTCCACATGGAGGCACCAGGCGAGGACAAGTCGGATCTCACACCGGTCCTCACCGAGCAGATCGTCCCCAGCACAACGCGGCTGGAGACCTACCGCATGGACATGCTGCTGGAAGGGGCCAATGCTTACCCGCGAATCAGTACCGAGGGGCGCAGCGAAGACCAGACCCACTACTACAACGTTCCGGAAGGACCGGCACTTGATGTACACTCGTTCACCAGGGTGACCTACCACGATGTATGGCCCGGCATCGATTGGGTGATCTACGCCACAACGAACGGGATGAAATACGACTTCCTCGTTCATCCGGGTGCCGACCCTGGACGGGTCAACCTGCGGTTCAAGGACCACGAAGAGTTGCGTGTGGATGCCGATGGCAGATTGATCCACGGCAATCGTATGGGTCAGTTCACCGAGGAACGACCTGTGAGCTTTCAGAATGGAACGGAGATCCCGACCCGCTTTTCGCTTGATGGCGATCTATTGGGTTTCTCAGTTGGCGCATACGACAAAACACGGACCTTGACGATCGATCCAGACCGCATCTGGGGCACCTACTACGGCGGGGAGGCGTTCGATGCATTCAATAATTGCGAGACCGATACCGAAGGCAATGTCATCGTAGCCGGGCAGACCAGTTCCACTGCTGGCATCGCCAACAGCGGACATCAACTTGTTCATGGAGGCGATAGCGATTCATTCCTTGCGAAGTTCAATGGGGATGGCGTTCGGATCTGGGCGACCTACTTCGGCGGGCCAGGCTACGAAGCGCCCACTGGTACCGCATTGTATGACAATGGTGCCATCTACTTGTCCGGGTTTACGTCCTCCACTTCAGGGATCGCATCCGACGGCCACCAAACCACTTATGGTGGCGGGTTGTATGACGCTTTTCTAGCGAAGTTCACAGCGGCTGGTCTGCTGCAGTGGGGTACCTATTATGGTGGTGCTCCTGAAGACAAAGGGCACAACTGTGCGGTGGACCCGGATGGAAATGTCTATTTGGTCGGTGTTACCCCCCTCAACAGCGGTATCCACACCGGATGGTTGCAGGCAGCATATGGCGGCGGGATCACCGACGGATTCGTGGCGAAATTCGGTCCGGACGGTGTGCGGCAGTGGGGTTCCTACTATGGGGGCGATGGCGAGGATATCGTTCGGGACTGTGCGGTGGACGCTGACGGGAATATCCACCTGGTGGGATCCACCTATTCCACGACCGGGATCGCTGAGAATGGTCACCAGAACGCGTTTGGTGGTGGTGGCAACTTATGGGACGGTTTTGTGGCGAAGATCGATGCGAACGGCGTGCGGATATGGGGGACCTATTATGGTGGTCCCACAGGTGATGAATTGCTCCGCCTCGCCCTCGATCAGGACGATGTGTATGTGTGCGGTGCCGTGTCGGCCACCACGAACATGTCCGCTGGAGGGCATCAGAACACCTACGGCGGTGGAGTGTATGATGCGATCCTGATCAAATTCGCACCGGACGGTACCAGAACATGGGCCACCTACTATGGAGGCACTGACTTCGATCTTGGCTATCACCTGGCGATCGATAGCACAACGACCCCGCATACGGTCTACATGTCCGGCTGGTCCGCCTCCACCAATGCGATCGCTTCCAATGGATACCAGAATGTGAATGCTGGTGGTCCGTCCGACGCGTACATCGCCAAATTCAACCTCGACGGTAACCGTTTGTGGGCCACCTATTACGGTGGATCATTGAGCGATCAGGGTGCGGCCTGTGCGGTTTCCCCGGAAGGTTTTGTATACCTGTTGGGGAATACGTCATCTACTTCCTCCATTGCTGAGAATGGATTTCAGAACACCTACGGAGGGGGGAATTATGATGCGTACATCGTCAAACTCGATGGCTCATTCACGGGCATCGATGGACCATCGGATCACGCCGTTGCGGTCATCTGGCCCAATCCTGCTAGTAATGAGCTTTGGATCGGCACTGGTGAGGAGATCAACAAACCTACGCGGTTAGTGGTCCGCGACATGACGGGAAGGGTCGTCATGGATCATGGACGAGCCAACCCATCCAGGCCAGGAATATTCCGCGCTGACATTGGCCAATTGGCATCGGGACCCTACTCGGTGGAAGTGCTGGTCGGGGACCGGCGCTGGTCGGCGAGGTTCTTGAAGGAGTAGATCTCCTTCGCCTTCATCAATGTTCCTCATGGATCGGCATTACATGAACAGGAAAGCTGGGAGAGATCCCGGCTTTCCTGTTCATACCCGGGTGTGCATGGTCTCTCGATGAGCCAGACTTCGGCACGGTGTCCCAAACACGAGGCGACCCCTCCAAGCCCACGATGAAATGGATCGCCATTCAGTTGCATTTTGAGGTACCCTCCATTCAAATGGCAGCTTCCTTCTGTCCATTGTATTCCTCCCGACGATCGGAACGGCATACGGGCGTATACGCTCTAGTATGTGAAGGGTCTTCGATCCAGAAAATTCTTGTGCCGTACCGAATAGGGCAGAACACGGTCTCCCTCAGGCAGGCCCGACGTATACCGAATGTGGAAGTTGAGCAGTGGTCATTATTCGGACCGATGGTGCCATTGACCGATCTTCACGCGCTCGAAGGAAATGGAAGCAAGGACCAAACATCGTATCGTGATCGGCTTGGTCGTGCTGCATGTGTTCATGCTCGCGGCGTACACAATGCCGCCGACCTATGTGCCAAGCAAGTTCCATGTGCTTTCGATACGATATGTTCGGCCCTTGTTCCACCAGCAGTGGCATTTGTTCGCGCCGGACCCGCCGCTGTGTTCGTGTGTCTTGGAAGTGGCAGAAAGTGCTGGTGAATGGCACCCGTTGGTGAATGCCACTTTCGATCCCTTGCCAAGGCGAATGGCCAGGCACTTGGCAGAGTACGTGCAGGACGGCGTTGCTGAAGGGGATCATCGGCCCATGCCTGTATTGCAGCGGGCCATTCGCTCCATGGTGCACGATTTCACCAGGGAAACGGACAGCCTGCAATTTCGTTTGGTGGAACAATGCGTTCAGGATCCGGAACTACCCAAGGACCGAAAAACGCGGATCACCCTGTTGGAATTCGATCGGCCATGAGCATGGAATGGTCATCGGTCCGGTGGTTCCGTGCGGCAGTGCATGTATGGCTCCTGGGCTATTTGACCTTGGCCTTACCCGATGCTGAATTGCTATGGGACCCGGGCCTTGCACCACTTTCGGTGCCTCCGGGGATCTTTCGTTTTGCGACCCATGCATTCGGTACTTGGCTACCGACCAACTTCGCGATCCCGGCGGCGTTGTTGGTGTGCGTGTTCGCGATCTGGGAATTGATACGCCCCGGCAAATGGTGGCGTGCATTGGTGATCTGGACCTTGTACACGAGCCTGATGAATTTGGCTTGGTCGGCGGCGAGCGGTGGGCAGCAGTTGATCGCCAACATGTTGTTCTGGTTGATCCTCCTTCCGGCCCGGCCCTGGCCTGCCGGTTCCGGAGCGGTGCATGACATGAAACAGGTCGTGGGGACCACCGCCTTTTGGATCATCCGGCTCCAATTGGTGTTGGCATATGCGGTAACAGCTATCCATAAATTGAGCGGCGACCTTTGGACACATGGGCAAGCTGTGGGCGTGGTCGTCACGGACCCGGCTTACGGCCCGGCGTTCATGGCAGAATACCCGGCGCTGTTACAGTTGCTCACGTACGGAGCACTCATCTTCCAAGCCGGGTTTGCCCTTGCGGTCTGGTGGCGACCAACGCGCATAGCTTGGATGGTGATGGGAGTTCTCTTCCACTTGGGCACTGGTTTGGGTATGGGCATACCGGACATGGCCTTTGCCTTCTTGGCGTGTTATCCGATCTGGTTCCGGAGTATTGCCGATGGAACCTCAACTGACGAATAGGAAGCCGCCCCCTCCAGCATTTCGAACAACCGTGAATGTCGACGAAAGAAAGAAGGACCTATTTCCGGTCATTCACGTCCATTCACGGTTCCTTCCTTATTACAAGCGGTGGGTACCTTCGGCTTTCCGTATTCCTGTCAAATACCCGTTACTTCGCGGCCGATGCGCAATGCCGATCAATGGATCCCCAGCAAATTCGTTTATCGAAAGGGTCGTTTGCGTGCTTCGCGTGATAGGAAGGCCTTGGTGATCGCTTCACGCGTGATCGCGGACCTCGTCGCGGGCTTTTACGACGATGCAATTCCGAAGTACGCCAAAGGGCGCTTGGTGGATCTGGGCTGCGGAAAGGTTCCGTTGTATGCCACGTACAAAGACCACATTACCGAGAGCATTTGTGTGGATTGGGGCAACACCATGCACCCGAACCCCTACTTGGACCAAGAACAGGACCTGAACGTTCCTCTTGCACTGCCCGATGCCTCCTTCGATACCATCATCCTCTCGGATGTGTTGGAGCATATCCGTAAACCGGAAGAACTGCTGAACGAAATGTACCGGGTCTTGCGACCTGGAGGCCATGTGCTCATGAACGTACCCTTCTATTATGGGTTGCACGAACAGCCATTTGATTACTTCCGATACACACGTTTTGCACTGATCTCCATGACCGAGGATGCAGGTTACACGGTGGTCTCCTTGGAAAGCGTTGGTGGCGTTCCGGAGATCTTGGCGGACCTGATCTCGAAGTCCGTACACCCGTTCGGTCCCGTGGGTCGCTTCACGGCTGGGGTGATCCAAGGGCTCACCGGTTGGTTCATCCGAACATGGCCGGGGCGGAAAATTTCGGCACTTACCGCTGGTAATTTCCCATACGGCTATACGCTGGTCCTGCGCAAAGGATAACGGTTCAGACCGGGAACAACGTCTTCAATCGCATCATTCCGTTCACTTGGAAACGGATACGGTCCAACTCCGCGTTGTTGCCACGATGGAGGATCGCCGCATCGATCAGTTGCACGATCTGTGCGCACTCACCTTCCTTCAATCCACGCGTGGTCACGGCTGGTGTTCCGATCCGTATGCCACTGGTCACGAAGGGACTTTGCGTATCGAACGGGACCATGTTCTTGTTCACCGTAATGTCCACCATGCCCAATGCGATCTCGGCTTCCTTGCCCGTCACGCTCTTGTTGCGCAGGTCGATCAACATATTGTGGTTGTCCGTTCCACCGCTGATCACGGTATAGCCGCAATCCACGAAGGATTTGGCCATGGTCCTTGCATTGGCGATCACCTGTTTTCCGTAGGTGGTGAACGATGGATCGAGGGCTTCACTGAACGCTACGGCCTTTGCGGCGATCACGTGTTCCAGTGGTCCACCTTGGGTCCCGGGGAATACCGCTCCGTCCAACAAGGCGCTCATCATACGCACCTCGCCCTTCGGTGTCTTTAGATCCCACGGGTTCGGGAAGTCCGTTCCCATCATGATCAGTCCACCGCGTGGTCCACGCAGTGTCTTGTGGGTGGTCGTGGTAACGATATGGCAATGCGGCAACGGATCGTTCAGCAATTTGGCGGCGATCAATCCGGCCGGGTGGCTGATGTCCGCGAGCAACAGGGCACCCACTTCATCGGCGATCTTGCGAAAGGCGGCATAGTCCCAATCGCGGCTGTAGGCGCTTGCCCCACAGATGATCATCTTGGGTTTCTCCTGCAAGGCCATTTTTCGCACGTCGTCCATCTCCACGCGACCGGTCTCTTGCCGCACGCCATAGAAGGTAGCACGGTAGAGCTTACCACTGAAATTCACCGGGCTGCCATGGGTCAAATGCCCACCATGGCTGAGATCAAATCCCAGGATCGTATCACCCGGTTTCAAGCAGCCGAGCATAACGGCAGCGTTGGCCTGTGCGCCGCTGTGTGGTTGTACGTTGGCCCAAACGGCTCCGAACAATTGCTTAACACGTTCTCGTGCAAGGTCCTCCGCCATGTCCACGAATTCGCATCCACCATAGTAGCGTTTTCCCGGCAGTCCTTCAGCGTACTTGTTCGTGAGCACGCTTCCCATGGCCTCCAGCACCTGTTCGCTCACGTAATTCTCGCTGGCGATCAGTTCAAGCCCCTTGGTCTGGCGCCATTTTTCCTGTGCAATAATGTCGAAGATGGCTTGGTCGCGTTGCATGTTGGGGTGTGTTTCCTTTTCAAAGGTGTTCCAAGGCGCGGCAAGGAACGTCGTGCCAAATGTAACAGGTGGAGCTATGTGTTTTTCGGCTTCAGCAATGCCGCGGCCCATATGAACAGCAGAACGACCGGGTATTGTAATGCATGCAAGAGCTTTACAGAGACCCCTTCCCATGCTGGCGAATTTGCACCGGCCGCATGGAGCAACAAAGCCAGTCCACCAAAGGCAACGAATCCGAACATGATCGTTCTCCGGTAGCGATGGTCCCCGAAAAGGACCCGGGACATAGCGATCGAAAGGGCGAGCATCAGCGCGATGAAGAGGACCGCCAAACCCCACTTGAGCATGATCAAAGAGGAGAGTGACCAACCGTCGACCAGCGCACGGAATGCACTATGGGCGTACGACACTTCGCGGTGGTTCGCCTCGAGATCGATCATGTAGTTCAGGTTGATGAAGAGGAATTCGCGAGCTGCCCCGAGGAGGGTGGCGACCAAGAGAAGCAGAAGACCCCCGGCCCACCTCGGCATCATGCAGGGTTGGAGGTCGGTGCGAATTTCCGCACCCAAATGGCCCAGAGAAGAAAGACCCAGCCATAGACCACGACATAGAACGTGTAGTCGTGGTTGAAATTCAACAGTTCATAATCCACCTTCACGATCAGACACAAGGCGACAACGCGCAGGGCATTGATCAGGTGGATCGTGAACAAGCCCAACCCCCCGAACCAGATCTTGTGTTTCCACGGGCCGGGATAGGCGACCAGGAAGATGAGGAAAACGGCGAAGAGCCCGACCCCGTTGCAGGGATCACCGATCCACAGCAAGTGCCCGCCTTGCACGCCGATGGTCCTTAAGTTCTCGGCATTCACCGGTTCGGGGATCAATTCCTGACCAAGGAAGGTCAAAATGCCCGAAGACCAGCTTATTAGCGAGTCGATCACCGCACGATCAAGGCTGCCGTTCGGATGTAAGATGAATTCGTAGAGCAGGTACCAGCCCAGATAAAGGGCAGCGGCCAAGGAGAGGAAACGGATAACTGGATCTCCCTTGACCACCGCACGGGTGGAGGGAGTGATCATCAGAAAGCGTCCTTGCGGGAACGGCGCATATCGAAGGCTTTCTTGCCTCCGAGCACGGCACCAGCGGCCACCAGCAGACTTAGTCCACCATCAATAGGGATACACGGAGGCGGCCAGCAAGGAGGCGAACCCCCAACGCCCGTTGCCATGACCACGCCCGCAAATGGTGCGGCGCATAGAATGACAACAAGACAGAAGCGTATTAGGTTGTTCATGACTTCGAGTAGAGGCGGAAAGCGCACAAATGTATACAAATGTACCACAAAGTCCACCCCTGTTCGCAACAGTTTTCAACCATGGCACTTTCTGTTCCTTTCAAGCCTATAAGCGATCTCCAGATCATATACAGGAAGCAGGGACTATATTTGCGGCCCTTCGGAAAGGTCCGGGGGGAAGGGCAGCCCATGGACCGGGGTATGCATCCAGTAAGGTATGGCAGCAGCACCCAAAGCACAGCAGCGTGGCAATATCGTAGATGCGAACGACCTTCGCTACTTTCTACGTATCGTAACCAAGAATTGGTACTTCGTAGCGGTTGCACTGTTGCTTTCTTCGGTACTCTCTTACCTCTACAGCTACAAGTTGCCGGATATTTATGGGGCTACCACGCAGCTCCTGTTGAAGGACCGCGACGTTTACAATTACCAAAGTGAGGTCTATAAGAATTTGGGTTATGCCCAAGCTTACAGTGATATCGTCAACCAGAAACGGGTGCTCACCTCGTACGACCTGATCGATGCCACACTAACAAATTGGACTTCGACATTTCCTATTTCATTGTTGGGCGTTTCAAGACCTCACAGGTATACGGCACGCTCCCCTTCACAGTGCACATCGATCTACTGGACCAAGCACTGTATGAACGGCCGTTCGATATGCGGATCGTGGACATCCATAGTTTCGAATTGAGCTATGACCGCAAGGGGGATCTGGTGAAGCGGGTCTTCCTCTTCGATCAGGATCAGCAAGACCCTGACAATCAATTCATCATCAAGGTCACGCGTTCGCCCTTCTTCAACGCCACCACATTGCCGAAATTGACCGAATCGGATTATCAGTTCGTACGGCATAGCAGGAACAATCTGGTAAAGCAGTACAAGTCGAGGATCTCGGTGAAGAACGAGGATTTCACTACGATCCTGGACATCAATGTCGAGGATGAGGTGGGCCTCAGGGCGAAGTTGTTCTTGGATACCCTTTCGAAGGAGTACATCCGGTACTCCTTGCAGAGCGAGTTCGATATCAACGAGAACACGCTACGCTACATCGATCTGCAACTTACCGAGGTAACTGCCATCCTGGAAATGCATGAAGATGAGCTGCAGGATTATAAACAGAGCAAGGATATCCTGAACCTCTCCCGGGAAGAGAACCTCTATTTCCAACAGTTGATGAAGTTCGACGAGCAGCGGCGTAACCTGGAGCTGGAGATCAAGTCCTACAATTCGTTGGAGGATTACGTGCGCAACAGCACCGACGAGAAACTGTTGCCTCCGCCATTTTCATCGCGAATGATGATTTTCTGGAGAAGACCTTGGGCATGTTGTACAGCATGCAGATGGACCGGACCAAGGGCTTGGTGACAGGAACGGAGGAGAACATGACCATTCAACAGTTGGATTCGACCATCCAGCGGAACAAGGTGAATTTGCTCGTCTACATAAAGAATGCCCGAGAAGCAGCCACGGGCAAGGTTGAGGACATCCAAGTGGAACTGAACGATTATGAGCAGCTCATCCGTGGCTTGCCTAAGAGCCAGCGTGAGATCCTGAACATCCAACGACGGGTGCAAGTGAACGAGAAGATGTACCTCTTCTTGCTGGAGAAACGGGCCAGTGCGGTGATCGCCAGGGCCGGTATCATCCCGCAGATCAAAGTGATCGAAAGTGCCCGGACACTTGGGGTGGTCCGGCCCGACAAGATGAAGATCTTCTACACCTTCATGCTGGGTGGTGCGTTGATCTCTTTCATTGTGGTGTTCATTCGGGTCATGTTCTACGACCGTATCGAGAATGCGGACCAGCTGAAGGAATTCACCACATTGCCCATCTTCGGGGAGATCATCACCAGTGAAAAGGCCGCGGATAATTACGTGGTGGTGGATAGCGATCCTAAAGCGGCGATCACAGAATCATTCCGGACGGTGCGTACCAATTTGGAGTATGTCCCTGGCCCGGCCGACCGCGGTAAAGTGGTCATGGTGACCAGCTACCGACCGAACGAAGGCAAGACCTTCACCTCGGTGAACCTGAGCGCGATCCTCGCCAAGGCGGGCAAGAAAGTGTTGCTGCTGGAGATGGACCTGCACAAACCCAAGGTAGGCGTAGGGCTTGGCATGAACAGTCAGACAGGGTTGAGCAACGTGTTGATCGGCAAGCTCCCTTGGCGCGAAGCCGTGCTGCATACCCAATTCGAGAATTTTGATGTGATGTTGGCCGGTCCAACACCGCCGAACGCCTCGGAATTGGTGTTGAGCAAACATCTACAGGAGATCTTCTCAGAGGCTGCATTGGTATACGATTACGTGCTGGTGGATACGCCCCCGGTAGGCCTGATCACGGATGCATTGCTGATGATGCGGCACGTGGATGCCACCTTGTTCGTGGTGAACACACGCTTCGCCAGCAAGGACCACGTGAACAACGCATTGGAAGTGCTCAATGCCAATCCGAACAAGAACACGGGCTTCATCCTGAACGGGGTTCGGATCAAGAAGAGCAAGTACTACTACAACACCAACTACGGGTACGGCTACCGTTACGCTTATGGCTACGGCACGGGTTACGGTTATGGCTACGGATATGGCAAAAAGTCCAAGAAGAAGGACGATGTTGCCAAGGATGTTGATGACTAGAGCCGATTAAGGTGAAACATGATGGATCCCGATCAGAAGGATGGACCCTGGGATGTTGTCATTCGCCCGCATGCCAAATGGTGGCGGCCCGATGTAAAGGAACTCTGGAATTTTCGCGACCTGCTCGTTCTTTTCGTGCGTAGGGACCTCTTGGCCGTTTACAAACAGACCATTCTGGGGCCCTTGTGGCAAGTGGTGCAACCCGTGCTTACTTCCGTGATGTTCGCGGTCATCTTCGGCCTTATGGCACGGATGTCGCCCGAAGGCACGCCACCACTTCTTTTCTACATGGCCGCCGTGGTACCGTGGACCTTCTTCGCCAACATCATCCAGCGCACCTCGCAGACCTTGATCTGGAACGCCACATTGATGTCACGCGTCTATTTCCCCAGGCTCTTTGCCCCCATGGCCACCACGCTGAGCACCATGGTCAGCTTCGTGATCCAGATAGCCTCATTCGTCGTGATCGCACTGGGCTACCAACTGTTCGGGACGTACACGTGGCAGCCGGGACCGGACCTGTTCATGCTGTTCCCGCTGATCGGGATCATGACCTTGCTTGCCTTCAGTGTGGGCATTCTGGTAGCAGCGCTCACCACCAAATACCGGGACCTCACCTTTCTCCTCACCTTCGGGATACAGCTGCTCATGTTCATGAGCCCGGTGATCTTCCCCTTGGCCATGGTGGAGAAGGGTACCACCTTGCGTACCGTGATCGAACTCAACCCCATGAGCGCCGTGCTCGAAGGCTTCCGGGCGGCGCTGTTGGGCACACCGATGGAATGGGGTAGCTTGGCCTATTCCAGCATTTTCACCGTGATCTCTTTGGTCGTGGGCTTGGCCATGTTCCAACGCATCCAACGCTCCTTTGCTGATGTCGTCTGAAACCAGCTCCACGGTGATCCAGGTGCGCGACGTACACAAGCGTTATCGGTTGGGCGTTACCGGAAGGGCCATGCTGGCCGATGAGGTTTCCGCATTCTGGGCCCAGTTGCGCGGCAAAGGAGATCCTTCGCTCAGTTTGGGAGGAACCGCCATCGATCAGCGGGTGGGCGAGTACTTCTGGTCCCTGCGTGGCCTCACCTTCGATGTGCAGGAAGGCGAGATCCTGGGGCTGATCGGCCACAACGGTGCTGGCAAGAGCACCTTGCTCAAATTGCTTTCCCGGATCACTCCGCCTACCCAAGGAGTGATCCGCATGCGGGGGCGCATCTCCAGCTTGTTGGAAGTGGGCACCGGTTTCCATCCGGAACTCACCGGCAGGGAGAACATCTTCCTCAACGGGTCCATCATGGGCATGCGCCGTGCGGAGATCAATTCCAAGTTGGACGAGATCATCGCCTTCAGCGGCATCGAACACCACATGGATACGCCGATCAAGCGCTACAGCATCGGCATGAAGATCAGGTTGGGCTTTGCGGTCGCAGCCCACTTGGACCCGGACATCCTGATCGTGGACGAAGTGCTTGCCGTGGGCGATGCCGAATTCCAGCGGAAGTGCCTCGGCAGCATGCGCGACGTGGCCGATTCCGGACGCACCGTGATCTTCGTGAGCCACAGCATGCCCTCCGTACAAAGCCTCTGTACACGCGCGATCTGGTTGCACAAGGGCCGTATGCGCATGGACGGCACCACCGAAACCGTGATCCGTGATTACCTCGCGGACAGTGGCGGCCAGACCAACGAACGAACGTGGGCACCAGAAGAAGCACCCGGTACGGACGAAGTACGCCTGGTCGGTATCCGCGCCATTTCAGGCAGTGCAGATGGGGCCTTCCGGACCGGTGATGCCCTTGCCATTGAAATGGACCTGGACAACAAGACCATCACCGACGAGGACCTCAACATCCAACTGATCGTGCGCACAGAGTCCGATTTTGTGGCCTTCATTTCCGACATGACCGAATCCATTGGAACAGGTCTCTGGCACCTGGGCGCCAACCGTGTACGCTGCACCATACCACCGGACCTGCTCAACGATGGAGCCTACCGCATCTCGCTGAAGTTCACGCGCAAAGGAAACCGGCATTTCTTCGTGCAGGAGGCGCTGGGCTTCGATGTGCTGGAAGGGCCCCGCACCGGAGGCTGGTTCCAGAAGTGGGAAGGGGCGGTGCGGCCGAAGTTGGAGTGGACGCGCTGAAGATGCCCTGGGTTATTGCGTCTTGAACGCCCAGTTGGTTTGCGGTCCGCAGATGACGCAGATGGCACCGATGCCGCCTGACGGAGGAAGGCACTTCGATCGCCGGCAAAGCGGGCCATCTGTGTCATCTGCGACATCTGTGGAAGAAACTTCGGTGTACAAACGACGCTTTCCTCCCGACCGGACACGGCACGGACGCGCGGAGAAGACCCGATAACCCAATGCCCGTGCCTTTTCGGTGAGGCCCTAGAACCTATCTTTGCCGACCTTTTGATGACCTTTCCACTGCCCTCATTGACCATTTGCGCATTCGTTGCCACGCCATTCCGTCTTGAGGGAGGGAACGATCGGCTCCCAAGGGGCACCTTGACCGCATGACCGATCTCGGAACATCAATGGCTGCTAAGCCCATGCACGTTACCGTGTACACCCCGGCCTCCGCACTGCGTGATCCGCGGTTGATGTTGCGCAGCATGTTCGCCGACCTCCGTGCCTCGGGCGAACTGGCTTGGAGCTTGGCCCGGCGCGACCTCAAAGCACAGTATCGCCAATCCTTGTTCGGTTATATCTGGGCCTTCATCATGCCGCTCACCACCACGGTGGCCTGGGTATACTTGAACTCATCGGGCATCGTCAAGGTCACCAACACCGGTATGCCCTATGCGATCTATGCACTCACGGGCACCTTGCTTTGGCAGATGTTCACCGAAGCGCTCAACTCCCCATTGGCACAGCTCAACGGGGCCAAGAACCTGCTGGCCAAGCTCAGCTTCCCCCGAGAGGCGCTCATCCTAAGTGGCATGATCAAATGGTGGTTCAATGTGGGCATCAAATTGTTGATCATCATTCCCGCGCTCTTTTTGCTCGGTGGGGCACCGGACTGGCACATGGCATTTGTCCCCCTTATCCTCGTGGCCATCCTCTTGATCGGAACGGCCATCGGCCTGTTCATTGCCCCTGTCGGCTTGCTCTATACGGACGTCGGCCGCATGATCCCGGTGGTACTTCAATTCGCCATGTACATAACGCCCGTGGTCTTCGCCATACCCGCCAGTGGCTTCGCGGCCACCTTGTTCCGCATCAACTTCATGACCCCTGTTATCGTTAACGGGCGGGCCTGGTTGGTAGGGTCTGGGGGCTCCATGCACACGGAACTGGCGTTGATCTGCGGTGCCGCCTTGGTCCTGCTCTTCCTCGGTTGGGTGCTGTTCCGCACCACCATGTCCGTACTGATCGAACGCATGAGCGCCTGATGGAACAGGACGTGCTCATCAAAGTGGAGGGGGTCTCCAAGAAGTTCTGCCGGGACCTGAAGACCTCCTTGCGCTATGGCATGGCCGATGTGCGCGATGAAGTGCTTGGCAGACCGCGCACCTTGGACCTGCGACCGAAGGAATTCTGGGCCGTAAAGGGCATCGATTTCGAGGTACGCCGGGGCGAATGCCTAGGGCTTATCGGCCACAACGGTGCGGGCAAGACCACCTTGCTCAAGGTCCTGAACGGCCTGATCAAGCCGGACACCGGCCGCATCGAGATCCATGGGCAGGTGGGTGCGCTCATCGCCTTGGGTGCGGGCTTCAACCCCATCCTCACCGCGCGGGAGAACATCTACATCAACGCTTCGGTCCTTGGCCTCAGCAAGAAGTTGGTGGACGAGCGCATCGACGAGATCATCGCTTTCGCCGAGATCGAGGAATTCATCGACATGCCCGTGCAGCACTTCAGCTCCGGCATGAGCGTGCGGCTCGGCTTCGCCGTAGCGGCCATCCTGATCGAACCGGACATCCTTTTCTTGGACGAAGTGCTCGCCGTGGGCGACATCAGCTTCACGATCAAGTGCCTGAACCGGGTGCGCGAGCTCATGCGCACCTCCGCCGTGGTGTTCGTATCGCACAACATGCCGCTCATCACCTCCTTCTGCACCCGCGTGGTGGTCATGGACCATGGCCACTCCGTGCTGGACACCGAAGAGATCGGTGTGGCCGTGAACCATTACTTCGGCCTGGCCAAGAATTCCGTGCAGATCTCCGGGACCGGCGAGGCATCCGTGCTCGATCTTCGGTTGGCAGCCGATGGCGGCGGTGTGAAGCGAAACACCCACATTCAAGCAAGGGCAGGAACTTGCCGCCACATTGCGCGTCCGGATCGAAAGGCCAAACCGCGGAAGTCAACGTGGCGATCTCCGATGCCTCCTTGACCGACTGCTCAACATCCCGGTCATGGACGAGGAGGGCGGCATCGAACTCGGGCCCGGCGAACACGAAGTCCAGGTCCCGTTGGGACTGCTGGAACTGAATGCCGGTCTTTATACCTTCATGGTGGGCATTCGGCATTCCGCCACCAATGTCACGCTGTGCAGGCACCAGGGCTTGCATCCTTTCCGGGTGCATGCCGATCGGGTGCATTGGACCAGTTTCGTGCGCACCAGTGTGAGCAAAGTCTTGAACCCAAAGCACCACGGTGCAATGAACCAAGTGGACAAGCCCATGGAACCGATCTACGTTACGCGCACCTTCTTGCCTCCGCGCGCCGAGTACGATGCGTGGTTGGACAAGGTGTATGCGAGCCATGTGCTCACCAACAACGGGCCGGTACACCGGGAATTGGAGGAGACCTTGCGCCAACGCTTTGATGTGCCGTTTGCGGTTGATGGCCAACGGAACCTTGGCCCTCCAACTCGCCATTCGGGCATTGGGTATCACCGGCAAAGTGATCACGACGCCGTTCAGTTATGTGGCCACCACCAGCGCCATTCTATGGGAGGGCTGCGAACCGGTATTTGTGGACATCGACCCGAAGACCTGCTGCATTGATCCAACTTTGATCGAAGCCGCGATCACCCCGGACACCACAGCCATTCTAGCAACCCATGTCTATGGCATTCCATGCGATGTGGAAGCCATTGACGTTATCGCGAAGAAGCATGGGCTGAAAGTGATCTATGATGCTGCGCATGCATTCGATGTAACATACAAGGGCAAGAGCATTTTGGCTTATGGTGATGCCAGCACCTTGAGCTTCCACGCCACCAAGTTGTTCCATACGGTGGAGGGTGGCGCCGTTTCCTGCACGCTGAAGAAGCCGATCACGACTCCGGTTATTGCGCAGTTTTGGCCATATTGGCGATGAGCATTTTACGTTGGGGATGAACGCCAAGATGAGCGAGGTGCATGCGGCCATGGGCATGACGGTGTTGCCTCATGTTGAATCCATCATCGATGATCGTGAACGCCCGTGCATATATACGACGCCGCGCTTGCGTCATACCTCCTTCGGCCGATGATTCCGTTAGGGACGCGCTCAAACTTTTCCTATTATCCAATCTTGTTGAAGGATGGTCGGCAACGTGAGTTGGTGTCCAGAGCCCTTATTGACGCATCTGTACATCCGCGCCGGTATTTCTATCCGGCGTTGGAACACGCTGCCATATTTGAAGGACCCGGCGCCCTGTCCCGTAGCGGAGAACATTGCCGATCGGATACTTTGCCTTCCTCATTCCACGGCATGCCGTGTATGAAGAACTTGAGCGTATCATTCGCGTCGTTCAACGGTGTCTTGGAGAATGAACTCGATGCGGAGGAGGTGCACAGTGACCGATCACTATCAACGCTACCGGTCATTTTCAATATCGAACGCACTGACCGAAGTCTCTAGCGATCAAGGCGTCAGCGCGATCGGACAGCTCATTAGGGATCGCTTTTTCCGACCCTTCGAATGAGATAGGTCCTTGATACTCCCTGTTCAATTTCAGTCTTGTAAAGATCTTTGAGTGCACGGCTTCCGGTACCCGGCACAGGTCTTCATACGAAATATCAAGAAAGTCCGAGGCGGGGATCCCCGTTGATCCTTGCTTCACTGCCCGTTCGGTGAGCCATACCTGAGCGACGACCTGTTCCCACGCTGGCAAGTCCTTGATCAGGTCGTACTCGGCTGGTTTGTAAGAGTACCAAGCGTTCTCATCGCCGCTATAGGACCTTTGCACTGAGAATGGACATTGCATTATGCAAGATGTCGCGATGATTGAAAAGGAACACACTGTTAGGGAAAAGTGCACGGATAGCTGGGATGTGCCAGTTCATCTCCATACCTTCAAAAGCACCGGTCTACTGAACACCGGCGTTTCTGATACCAGCATCGGACATAAGTGCACGGCCCTCGTCTGGCTGGGAGTACCAACTCGGCTTGAGGGAGCTGAAAGTGAAATAGTTGCGCCAGAAGTAACCGAAGTCGTGTGGGGCAGCGGCACCTTGCGAACGCCCCAAACGACTCTTGAACTCCAACACACGGGCTTCGTCAGGGAAGATCTCCTTTTGATGATCAAGGTCGTACAACAGTCGATGCATCAGAGCCCCAACGTACGATCACGATAGAATCGGGACATCAAGTTCGTTGGGTAGGCGAATTGGCCAGAGCGTGCCAAGGATTGGAAAAGAATAGTACTTCCTGCTCGTGCGCAGCCCACAATGAAAAGAACGGGCATGGTCAACTGAACGGGGCGCGCGAGCGATGAACGGGATCGTGCAGAAAGGTGTTCAATAGGGACAGGATACGCTCTACCTCGATCCCGCCGATGCTCGGGTCTTCGTTCTTGCGTTTCCCAATTATTCGGGGTGTTGGGGTCACTGGGCATACGAGCGAACTTGAATTGATAGGGTTAGACGAATAGGCTATTTCTATCGGACATTGAGCAAATGGTCGGATAGTCTCTGAAGATCTTCAGTGGTGTAACGGTGGTCTATCGGCAAGGGTAGAACATCCTTGCTCAAACGCTTATCCCATTCGAAACCATCTATGCCTCGCTGGGCGGCGTCAGGCCAAAGGGTGGGCACGAAAAGCCCCTTGTCGGAAAGTTCTTTCCGATCTATAGACTGTTCTGGTAAGTAAGGGTAGCAGAAGGGGACGTTTTCACCCAAGGAGCGCAACGGAAGGGTATTCAAGCTCCCTAATTGGTCTTGGAAGAAGTTGTAATTGCGACGCCGTATTTCCGCCACTAGAGGGAAATCGATACTGCGCAATAATCCTTCACTTACCACGCTTATGGAATATACATCGCAAGGCATCGACGCTTCATAAGCTTGATAGGCCCTGAAAGCCTCGGCCTGCCTGCCGACTGCACGAAGCACGCTATGTTCAACCGAGACCCTTGCGAAACGGGGCGGTCGTATCGTGAAATTCTTTGGTCCGTACAGGTATTAATTTTTCCGGTACCCCGAAGTATTTCCGAGCGGAGGTGAAGGACCACGGACCATCATGACCTTCGTTGAAGAAGGCGTGAGTGTCGTCGATGATCAACCGGTTCCCGAATCGAGCCTTCAGACCATCCGTTATCCTATCGCAGAGTCCGTAATAATTGATCCAAAGTATATACTCATCTGCACCCAGTTCCGGAAGGTCGTTAGGGGAGAGGTCCTCATTCAAACCATAGAAACGAAACGGAACATTGGCTTTCTCGAAAGGGGCTAGGCTAGCCGCACAGCTGTGGAATGGCACATGCACAAGTCGCGGCTTCAACTGCTCAAGGATCACCAACGTACAGGACCGACCTGTGGATAGGGCAACCGCATTCGGATGTGGTCGCGAACCTGTGTGAGGGACTTCCAGTTCAAAGAAACCGCCTATCGGTCGTTGGGGTCCATGCTTCATTCGGTCGGCATTGCCTTTTCAAACCTGCATCCATCCAACATACCAAGGATCGCAGCGGGCTCGTTGAACATCATCACGTCAATGATGGACAGCCCGGATTCGAAAACGTTAGAGCGCTGGTCGTAGACCGGCAGATCTTGATGGTGATAGATGAGGTCCACCCCGGCATTTGCGAACTTCTGTGGTTCAAAGAATTCTTGCCCCCCTGGGGGGTTCAGGTAGGAGCTTACGCCAAGCGCTTTGCAGATGTTCAAAGCCCAATCGCCCGGTCCTTCTGCTGCTTCGTGCTCCAAGTTCATTTCCGAGTACACCTCATGGTGAAAGTCTATGCCGATATACGCACACACTGCCGCTAGCGTGTGCGCAATGAACGGCGTTATGGCTGAAGGGGTTGGTTCGTAACATTGCGCCAGCACATCGATCACAACTTTATAATGAGGGGCACGGACGCTACGGTAGTGGTCCAAGTTCCGCACCAGCGTATCAAAATGGTCCGTGCCTGCCGCCACGTGCATTTCCTTGATCAACGTTTCACGCGAGTGTTTGGCAACTGGAATGCTCACGTACTTCCATCCACCACCCGGCTTCAGCACACGGTTCCGATTCACCCAACCTTTCCGGATGTACTGAACGGGGTCGAAGACTATCCATAGGTCCGTATTCGCGATCAGACCGAAATAACCGAGATAAGGGAAGAAATATGGCTGCATGATGCCCAATCTTTTTCCTCCATATATGGAGAGATCGACTTCCTTATTTGGTTCCATGCCGTGAAACGTACTTTGTCCGTATATTCTATTCCTCTTCCTGAACGCTATGCAAGAATCAATAAAAGCGCATGCTTCATTTCCAATAGTCCATAAATCCTTCTTTGAACTTCAGGTAGTTCCAGCCGAGTTCATTGTTCAAATCTTCAACGGAATAGAGGATCTCCGCGGGGCTTTTCTTGAACATGACCCACATCTTCGAGAATCCGTTATATACTGAATAAGTACCCCATTGTTCCATTAGGATGCCCATACTTCTATTGGTATGGAAGGAACAATGCACGGGCAATAGGTACATCCATGCGGGATCATTGGGAACGGTTTCGGGAATCAGCGTATGCACAGCCAAGCATCCATTAGGCGCCACTAAGGATTCGATCTCGTTGAGCGTCTGGCGACTAGTAACATGCTCGAACACAGCGTTGGACATGACCAGACTGTAGCCGCGTTTCTTCAAATCCGCTAGTTGCACACTACGGTCCCTAGGTGTGATGTACAAATCGAAATTCAACACGTTCACATCAAAGAACT
>JADKFY010000019.1 GCA_016717305.1 Flavobacteriales bacterium | reverse complement strand
GGATGGAAGGACAGATATCGTTACGCTTCACATGGACTACGGTTTGACCTAAACTCTTCTCTTTGAGACGCGCGAGCAGTTTGAAGTATCAATAAGAAAGAGCGTGAAGTCGATGAGGGCCATCCGGGTACCAGACCTCCTCCTCAATGGCTCTTAGGTAACGACCGGCCAGATACGGATCCCTACACTCGGATACATGGGTTGGTCGAGCCGTAGACCTTGCAAGTTCCAATTCCTGCCGTCTCTCCGGTTATTGGTTGGTGGCGTGAGCGAGAACATCTCGGCAAATCCAATAAACAAACCAGATACTCTTTATCGTTTCAATCGAATCTCCGGAAGAGTCGGTCGACATTTATACCCCGTGGCGGTGCGTATCGTACCAGTTCCGGTTCCGATTGTAACTGGGTCGTAGCCTTCAGTCACGCAAGAGCACCTGTATTGCTCACACATGCGGGCTACAAGCCGCGAAGGGGCTTCACTGATGTAGCGTTCACTGTTTTGCCGAACAGGTCTTTTTCGGCAAGTCATTTATTCAACCTGCTATCGATCACGGCCACATGGGTCTTCAGCTTGCCGGTCTAATCAATGTGCATTACTGGCACCTTCACTTCTGCCAACGCTTGCCCGATAAGCCTTGTACGATGGCACTCCCCGGGTTTACTCTCACTGCACATGATTGCCACGGGTACACTATTGCGGTGGGCTGTGATAAGTCGTTCCATGCCGGTCTGGAAAAGTCCTTCTTCCGCATCACCGCATAGTCCGCCTTTACCCTCAGCGGTGTAGCACCGGGGTCCGTTGGTCTCCCGCCTAAGGTATCGCCCATGAAAACGTATCGCACACCAGTTTTCGCTCAAACCCTGGCTCCAAGGCCCGCCGGTTGTATTGCGGGCTGAAACGGGAGAAGGGTCTGGTGCGACATCGATGAGATACACGACCTGGAATTCGCGCAGTAAAGCGATGAATAGTTCCAAGGGTCGGGTGCCATGCCCGATGGAATAAAGCGGGCGCTCGTCCATGTCCCGAAAAGTAAGAATTATTCATCCCTACATCAGCACATTACCGCATACCAGCTACTTTGCCATCGATAGCGAATACGAACTGGTAGAGTTGCCCGCGATGCAACTCTTTGGCGAGTTGGGCTGGGAAGTGCTCACCGCCAAGGAGGAGGAATTCGGAACCGAGGGTACACTGGGCCGCTTGTCTCAGAACGAGGTGGTGCTGGTGCCGCGCCTACGCAGCGCACTGGAAAAGCTGAACCCCCAGCAACCACCCGAGGTCATTACCATGGCAGTGGATGAGTTCGTCCGCGACCGCAGCACCAAGAGCTTGGTGCAGGCCAACCAGGAGGTCTTCGGCCTGCTGCGCGATGGCTTGCTGGTTAGCATTGCCGACCGCGAACGCGGTGGGCAGAAACAGCAGCGCTTGCGCTTGGTGGATTGGGAGGACCCGGAGCAGAACGACTTCTTGCTCGTGAACCAGTTCAAGGTGAGCGGAGTGCTCTACAACTGCATTCCTGACCTGGTGGGCTTCGTGAACGGCCTGCCGTGGATCGTGATCGAACTGAAGAAGCCCGGCGTGCCAGCACGGCAGGGCTTCGATGGCAACATCACCAGTTACAAGCATGCGCAGAACGGCGTGCCACCGCTCTTCGTGTACAACGCCTTGCTGATGGTGAGCAACGGCACCGACAGCAAGGTGGGTTCGCTCACCGCCGATTGGGAACGATTCACGGAATGGAAACGGATCGAACGCGAGGATGAACCGCGCCGCGTGAGCTTGGAAGTGATGTTGCGCGGGGTGTGCGACAAGGGTCGCTTGTTGGACCTGGTGGAGAACTTCGTGTTGTTCAGCGAGCACAAGGCCGGCACCATCAAGGCCATGGCGCAGAACCACCAGTTCCTCGGGGTGAACAATGCCATAGAGGCAAGCATGCTGGCCCATGCACGTGGGAGCAGCCAGGGCGGTGTGTTCTGGCATACCCAAGGCAGCGGGAAGAGCTTCAGCATGGTGTTCTACGCGCAGAAGATCCTGCGCAAGCTGCCCGGCAACTGGACCTTCGTGATCGTCACCGACCGCAAGGAATTGGACGACCAGATCGCGGGCACCTTCAAGGCGGTGGGTGCCGTGAGCGAAGTGGAGAGCAAGGCCAGCCACGCCAGCAGCGGCGCGCACCTGCGCGAACTGCTGCAGGCGAACCACCGCTATGTGTTCACGCCTGATCCACAAGTTCCAAACGGCTGAGGTGCTGAATGAGCGCAAGGACATCATCGTGCTGACCGATGAGGCGCACCGCAGCCAGTACGACACATTGGCCATGAACATGCGCACGGCCCTGCCGAACGCACTGTTCCTCGCCTTCACCGGCACACCATTGTTGGCCGGGGAGGAACGCACCCGAGAAGTATTCGGGGATTACGTCTCCATCTACGACTACCAGCAAAGCGCCGAGGACGGGGCCACCGTGCCGCTGTTCTACGAGAACCGCACGCCCGAACTGAAGCTGGAGAACCCCGACCTGAACGAACAGATCTACGACCTGATCGAAGCCGCAGAACTGGATGATGCGGCCGAGAAGAAACTGGAACGCGAACTCGGCAAACAGTACCACCTGATCACACGCGGCGATCGCTTGAACACCGTGGCGAAGGACATCGTGCACCACTTTCTTGGTCGCGGTTTTCAAGGCAAGGCCATGGTGGTGAGCATCGACAAAGCCATTGCGCTGAAGATGTACGAGAAGGTCGCACGGTATTGGCAAGAGGACCGCGAACGCACCGAACGGCAGATCGCCGAACAACGCCGCTTCACCGGAGAGGATCGTGATCAAGGAACGCTGAACGAATTGATGGCCCGCTTGGAGGTCCTCACCACCACGGACATGGCCGTGATCGTGAGCGGTGCGCAGAACGAGGTGGAGGAGATGAAGAAGCAGGGCCTCGACATCACGCGCCACCGCAAGCGGATGGTGGACGAGGAGATGGACGAGAAGTTCAAGGACCCGAAGGACCCGTTCCGTTTGGTGTTCGTGTGCGCCATGTGGCTCACCGGTTTCGATGCGCCCAGTTGCTCGACCATCTATCTGGACAAGCCGATGCGGAACCACACGCTGATGCAGACCATCGCGCGAGCCAATCGGGTGTTTCCCGGCAAGCACAGCGGCCTCATCGTGGACTATGCCAACTACGCGCAAGACCTTCCTTGCACACGAGAAATTGGTGGATGCGTTGTACAAGGCAATGAAGCCCGACAAGCGCGCCGCGCAATTCGCCAATCAGGTATCGGCCTTGGCCACGATCGCAGAAGAGATCCGCAGCAAAACGGACCCGACCAACCCGGACATTACGGCGGTGCTCAGTGGCATCAACGCACTATTGGACAAGTCCATCGCCTCCGAAGGCTTTGTTATCCAAGATGGCAAGACCCCGCCGATGACCTTCGAAAGATCGACTTCGAAGCACTTGCAGAGAAATTCAAAAAGGCACCACACAAGCAAACCGATGTGGAACGCTTGAAAGCCGCCATCCGCGCCCGGCTGGAACGCTTGGTACAACTGAACCCAACCCGCGCCAACTACTTGGAGAAGTTCGAGGAGCTGATCGATTCGTACAACACCGGCAGCAGGAACATCCAGCAGCTCTACGAGGAACTGTTGCGCATGATGAAGGACATGAGCGCCGAGGAAGAACGCCACGTGCGCGAGAACCTCAGTGAAGAGGAGCTCACCATCTTCGACCTGCTCACACGCCCCGGCCCGGACCTGAACAAGACCGAACAGGAGTCCGTCAAGAAAGCCGCCCGCGACCTGTTGCACAAGCTCAAGGAACTACTCACCCTCGACTGGAAGGAGCGCAACGACTCACGCGCAAAAGTGAAACTCGCGATCGAGGACCTGCTCGATACGGGCTTGCCACGCGCCTATACCAAGGACCTGTACCACCAGAAGTGTACAAGGGTCTTCGAGCATGTGTTTGCCGCGTATGCGCAAAGAGGGGTGAGTATTTATTCGGCCCGGGTATAGTTGCACTCGTCTGCCCAGTTGTTGAAAATTTCTTCAGCCTCTTATTCTGCGAATCGATAACTTCGTCCTTTGTAGGAGCCAAAGGCCCTATTCGTTCCATTTGAGTGCGATAGGAATCGTGCATGGAACAGGCCACCCGATGATGGGACGGCCAGGTTGAAGTGAGCAAGGAAGAGGAGAGAGTATTCAACTTAATTCCATCCAAACATGGATGTTCAAACAGTACGGGAGCTCCTTGAGTTTACCCGGCAATTTCTCGAGTCCGATACAATGGTCGCGAATGCCATCAAAATCCTTATTGTGGCAATATTCGCGATCCGGAGATTAGAGCCTATCATACTGCAGGTCATATCGATCGTCTTCAGGCGTTGATCACGGTGTTGATCGAAGAACAATAGAAAGCCCCGGCATAGTCGGGGCTTTCTATTTGCACCCGCGCCAAGTTCGTCGTTTAAAACCTTTCACCCCGCAGTCTCTCCGTATTTGGAAGACCCTGCGGGGGGATGAAGTGCATAAGGGGTTATGGCCATTTGGTACGGTGCGATAGAAGAAGCGGCCAGAGCATGGACCTTATGGATGCTGAAGTGACGAATATGGCGGAACCAACGCTATTTTCGTAACTCAATTCCATCAACATGCGAAATCTTATTCTTGCCTTTCTGCTGTCGTCTATTGCCTTTGTGGCACAGGCGCAGAGTACTTATAAGTCTGGAAGTACTGAGTATTACTACGGGCAGTATTATTCTACGACTGGAAAGCCGATGGTAAAGCGCAGTGAGGCAAATAAGGCCGCGTTCCTGCGAAGTGAAGGGTATACTTCGGTTCCACACGGTTACGAGGTGGATCATATTGTGCCATTATCTGAAGGAGGGAGTGACGATCCTTCCAACATGCAACTATTGACAAAGGAGCAGCACGCGCGGAAGACTGCTCGTGAGCGAGCGAGCCATTCGAATTCAAGCGGCTACGCTGCGCCCTCTTACCGATCGTCAACAACTACGCCAGCATACTCTACTCCAAATTCAACTGGACGTGTCATTCAGACCGGTCCACGAGGTGGACAGTATTACATCAACAAGAATGGTAACAAGACATATATCAAGCAGAAATAGATTAGTCCACGTCTCGTAACACCCGAAGAAATCCGGCACCAGCTCAAACCGGTGCTTACATAGGGCATTGGGCTGCAAGCTGGAATGCGCCTATACCCGTGCCGGGTCTTAAACCTCGCAGGGGTCACCTTTAGCCCCGCAGCGTCCCTGAATACAGAAGAGCCTACGGCGGTTCAAAGGAATTGGAACAGGAGTAACTGCATCAACTCCTTATACTCGAGTACAAGTCATGGCCAATGCACAAAGAGCTTGGGATAAAGCGCGATCGGAATACTCGTCGCCTTGCAGCGAAGTGGACGCACTGAACATCAATGGTTCGAGCAAATGATCTGCCGGCAACGGTCCCCGCCTAGTAGTGTAATACGCATGCACTCGTTGCCCCCGCGGTCTACCAGTGATGGAGACCGAAGGCAAGAACAGCACCACGGTCGATGGCTACCACAGGTATGAGAATGATGACGTCCGGGTCACGTATGATTTTTGGGGAAGTGGTGGTAAGGTGTCCTTTCGGATCACCAACACATCGGATCTGCCGATCTACATCGATTGGACGAAAAGTCACTTGATCTATAATGGGGTTTCGCACGATTACTGGTCCGATTCCGAGAAAACGACTTCATTCTATTTCTCCAACACATCCGCCTTCGGGTCTTCAAATGCGTCCTTTCAGGTTTCTGGTTGGGGCGCAACGGTCGTTACGGTGGCGACCGGTAGTCGCAGGTCGTCTGCACAGACCACCACAGTGCGTGAAAGGCCCAAACAGATGACGCATCTTCCACCGCACAGTTCCGTGGACCTAGTGGGCTCTGAGATCATGTCCGATGGGATCTTCGATTGTGATTTCAATTGGTCCAAGGTCAAGACTACGAAGACAAGTAAAAGGACGTTCTCCCCGGAAGACTCACCCTTACGGTTCAGGAATTACCTGACCTATTCTTCGCAGGCTCCAAGTGCGCAACCAACGGTCATCGATAATGAGTTCTATATTTCATCTGCTGAATTCGTTCCGTATAAGGCGTATTGGGGGCGACAGGAGAGTGTTCGAAAATGCACGATTCAAGGTGTGTCAGTGTTGGAATATGAGCGCACACGAGCTTACAGGAAAGGTATTTCATGGTAGTGCAGTACTAACACCCCTTAGGCCAGGTCAGCTAGTCTGTCGCCCCCATCCCAACGCCTCCAACTCAATTTGCACGGCACCAGCAACCAAATTGAGCGGATCGAACCGGTGCTGGCTTCAATGTCATTCAGCCTACTCAATTGCGGGGTGCTCCGTTCCAGGCCCCCACTCCCCTTTGGATCATAGTGTAGCTCGTTCGGTTTGAACGCGCGCAGCTCGTGCACCCGGTTCTCCCAACGCTTCTGCTGCCGCCAAGGCTTGCGCAACAGCGCGCAGCGAGGAGGGTTTGGCGACCAGACGAGGCGCAGAAACCGAGCATAGCCGGAGCTACGTGAGGCTTTCTGCAACGAAGTATGGGGCCAAAGACCCTCGCGCAGCCCGAAGGATAATGTTGAGATGCCCTCTAGGGCAGCATCACCTTCACCGGGGCCGTTCCGTCCATGGCCCGCAGCAGGTGGATGCCAGGCGCGAGGCCTGCGGTCTTAAGCACGACGCCGGGTGCGTTCACGCGCGTGCGCAACACTTCACGCCCTGCGGCATCCACCAAGTGCAGGTCCTGGGTGGGCGCGCCGTTCGGCAGGTCCACGTGCAGGCCATCCGCAGCGAGGTAGGCGGTGAAGGCGGCAGGTGATGCGACCGGAGCGATGCCCACCGGCGCTGTGGGTACGAAGCGGTAGAGCGTGCCTTCGGGCGGAAAGCCGTGCAGGGCATCGAAGTCGAAGTTGGCCACCACATCCACGGTGGGATCGTAGGGATCGCCCTCCACCCACACGCGTGCAAGGCATTGGGTGAAGCTGCTGTTGGCGTGGAAGATGCCGCAATTGGGGCCGGTCTGGTCGTTGAAGATCAAACCACCACCGGAATTGGGGCCTGTATGCACCGTGGCGACGCCGGTGGCCTGCTCGATGGTGATGCGCCAACTGGCGAAATTGCCGGCCGGCCCTTGGGCCATGTGCCAGTTGGTCCATTGAGCGGTGAGCACGTAGCTGCCCGGCGATCCCGTGAGCGCATAGCTCACCGTGCTGCTGGCATCCACCGCTTCCAGTTCGGTGAAGAGCCCATCGATGATGACGGCGGATGTGGTGCGATCGAAGCGCAGGAAGCCCCAGTCGCCGATGACCATGCTGTAGGGTGAGCCCAAGGCGAAGGACTGCCCGAAGAGCTGGAAGGTCTGCCCGTCCAGCTCGGTAATGGTATCGAAGCGGTCGGCATCGAAGGTGCAGGAGACCGCGTTGGAAAGCGGGACATAGGTCACTGTGCTCTGTTCGAAGGTGTAGGTGCTCTGCGCCTGTGCGCCGACCACCAGGAGTGCTGCCAAAAGGGTCGTGGGATGCTTCATGGTCCAGGGGTTTGCACAAATGAAGCGGCCTGTGAAAACGCCGATCGGCCAGAAACGAGGAACGGTGCAAAAGACCCGGCCTTTGTGAACGGCCCATCACGCTATGAGTTGGAACGTTCTGCCCTGTGATGAACGGGGAGCGCAGATCGCTGAAAATGAGCTTGTCGAGAACAGTAGTGTGGTGGTCGCCCCATGGCAGGGCACTGGCTGCTTGGGTCTGTCCACTAGGAACCGCCCAGCTCGGTATCCAGCTCCTTCCTGGCCATTGGGCCCAGTGCACTGAAGGAGACCTGGTCCTTAAGGGTGCGCTGCCATTGCTCCAGTTCCAAGATGGTGGCCGCGTTGGCTGCACCGTACATGGAAAAGGGGAAGTGCGGCCAGAGCAACACGGAGAAATTCAACGCGTTCACCGGTGGCCGCAATGCGGCGCGCAACACGTGGCGGGCCTCGGCGCTCAACGGCTCCAAGGACCAGCCCAGAACCTTGCTGGCAAGCGGATCGTCGTAGCAGTTGCGCAACCTCTTTTGCTCGATGTGCAGTTCGGGCAATTCGCCTTGAACCAGAAGTGTACGCACGTGGGCCTTCCAAGCTTTCAGTTCGGCGGCCCGCTTGCCCACCATCTTGCGCTCGAATGCCAAGGTGAAGCCGGGTGCGATGACCCGCGCCATGCCCTCGAGGTCATTGTATTGGTAGGTGATTTGCCACACCAACCGTCTTGATGGTGCGGATAGGCCTTGAAGCACCTGCTTGAATTGCGCGTAGCACCTTGCCCAATGGCGGTCAAAGGCTTCCGTGTCCAAGAGCATCTCCGTGTAGGTTTGGGCCTTGGTGGCGTTCATGGGGCTGGCGTTTGGCCGAAATTAGCGGCGCACAGGGGGCATGCGCCACGGCTGTGGATCGATCCATCCACCGCGCATGGTTGATCAGGGTACAATGCCAGTGGTACGGTTATACCTGGTGCTGTTCCATGAACCGCCCCCGGTTCAAAACAATACTTACCGATTGTTCAGGGTCCATTGGGTAGGTTCACCTTCGTATGGCGCGGCGGTGGCATTTGCGAGGCAGGAAGTGAAGTACAGCTTTCACCCAATTAAACCCAATTGCCAAATGAAGAAGACAGCGACCCCCCGCCTGCGCATTGCTATTGTGGATGACCATGTGCTCTTGCGCGAAATGTTGGCCACTCTTTGCAACAACTGGGTGCATGGCGAGGTGGTGCTAAAAGCCGCGGACGGCGTGGACTACGAGGAACAAGTAGCCAAGGTGGGGAAGATCGACCTGGCCATTGTGGACCTGCGGATGCCCCGGCGCGATGGATATGCGACCATGGAGTGGATACGGGAGTACCAGCCGGAGACGCGCATGATGGCGCTAAGTCATGCCCTGGAAGATGGAACGGTGTACCATGCCATGCAGTCCGGTGCGCATGCAGTTGTGGAAAAGGGCATCTCCCACCAGGAGTTCATCGCCTGTTTGGAAAGCATGCGCACCACGGGTTACTACACCACACCATTGATGATGCAGCAACTCACGCACGTGCCGGACCCCAACAGTCCGCGGGCATTGCGCAAGAAGTTGGAAGAAACCCTGTGCCCGCGCGAAATGGAATACCTGAAGGAGTACATCAAGGAGGAGAGCCCCAGCCGGAACAAGATCGCGGTGAAGATGAAGGTTAAACCGAGCACCGCCGAGAGCTACCGCAGTAACATTTCGGAGAAGACCGGTGCGCGGACCCGCTTGGGCATGTTCATGATGGCGGTCCGTTTCGGGCTGGTGAAGGTGTGAAGCCTTCCTCACGGATCCTGTGGCGGTGGAGTGCCCTGCACGGGTGCCGAAGTGATTTGCACTTGAAGGGACCGGGGCGCCAACGATGCCAAAGCGGCCCTCTTCGATGCTTATGAGCCGTAGTCCGTTGCTTGTCAAGCGTTGCTCGTTGCTTGTCAAGCGTTGCTCGATGTTTGTGACCTGTTGACTGATGATTGTCAAATGCTGTCCGACGCTTGTCAGGAGTTGTCCGGCGCTTGTCAGATGTTCTTCGATGCTTGTCAATAGGTGTTCGATGCTTGTCAATAGTTGTTCGATGCTTGTCAGATGTTGTCCGATGCTTCTCAGAAGTTGTTCGACGCTTGTCAGATGTTCTTCGATGCTCGTCAATAGTTGTTCGATGCTTGTCAGATGTTGTCCGATGCTTGTCAGATGTTGTTCGATGCTTGTCAGAAATTGTTCGATGCTTGAGAGAAGTTCTCCGATGCTTGTCAATAGTTGTTCGATGCTTGTCAATAGTTGATCGAGGCTTGTTAGGAGTGCTTCGATGCTTGAGAGAAGTTCTTCGATTCTTGTCAAGCGTTGTTCGATGCTTGTCAGTTGTTCTCCCATGCTGAAGAGGAGTAGTTCAACGCTTGTCAAGAGTTGATTGATGCCTATCAGATGTTCTCCGTTGCTTGTGAGAAGTTGTTTGATGCTGTGAAGAATGCTCCGATGCTTGAGAGAAGTTGTTCGATGCTTGTATCCAGTTGTTTGATGCTCGTGAAGAATACTCCAATGCTTGAGAGTAGTTGTTCGATGCTTGATGGAAGCTCTCCGACGCTGGTCAGGCGTTTTTCAATGCTTTAGGGAAGTTCTCCGATGCTTGTCCGTTGCTCTTTGATGCATGAGGGAAGTCCTTCGATGCCGAAGCGGACCCGTACTGTGCCGGGGAACATTTCAGGCTTTACGGAGCGCTGGTCTTTGGGACCGGTGATCGGTTGTCCACCTGTTGTGCGGTTTCGCTATGCGCTTGGTTGGGCCGGTCGTGTGCCTGCCAACTATTCGTTCAGCGTGGGTTATGCGACCCCCTGTGTTATACCATACTACTAGGGGGTGTAGTCAGGGGCGGGCGTGGCGGAAAGCAACAGGTCTTTTTGTGCCGCTCGCAAACCTTTGCCTAGCGCGGAAAGAGGCGTGCAGGACCCCGGCAGTTGCAGGGGTGGTCCCCCCCGCTGCTGCAACCGGTTTTCGGGAACTAACCTGTGCCGAAATGCATACAACGCTTAACCCACAAAACAGGGGAGCAGATGAAAAAGGTATGGTATTTCGTTAAACTCGGCATCGCCGGCATTACACCCAAGGATCTGGTGAATAAGATCCGCTATTGTGTCAATAAGATGACGGCCAACCCGGCATACATGGCACCGAATCCAATTCCCGATCCTTCTCTTGGAGAGGTGACCGCAGCTGTTGACAAATTGGAGGCAGCAGAACAGGCTTACGTCTTCAATGGGGGGCGGGTTGCCAAGGATCTACGGGATGTGGCATTCCAGGAGGCCAAGGACATTTTCCACCTCATGGGCGGGTATGTGCAGTTGGCCAGTGGTTCGGACTTGGAGACCATTTTGAGCGCAGGGCTCGAGGTGGAAAGCAAGCCCATGCCAAAGCCAGCACCCTTGGCCCCCACCAATGTACGTGCGATCGCTACAAAGGTGTTGGGTCAGATCATCGTGTTGTTCGGTGGTAGCAAAGGTCGTCGCGTCTACAAGGTGTACCAAACAGAGGGCGACCCCTCGTTGGAGACCGGGTGGGAGCTGATCGCCGAGACCGGTAAAGTGCGTGTGGTAGTGGATGGCTTGGACCGCTTCAAGACCTACAGCTTCCGTGTGGTAGCTGAAGGAGTTGCTGGTGTAAGCGTACCAAGCGACGCCGCCAGCGCCACGGCAGCCTAAGCCCAACGCGCAGCCCCACGAGCGGGGGCCTTGCTTTACGCCCATATGCAAAAGGGGCTGTCCCGAACGGGATGGCCCCTTTTTCTTGTTGTCAATTCGGAGGTCGTCGAAGGACTTGACCTATCCGCTCGGGAAGGGGAGAATACGTGCAGCCCGAAGGATATTTTTGAGATGCGCTCTAACCAAAGAAGCCCGGCTTTGACCGGGCTTCTTAATTTCGGGAGTTCGTCCCTCGATAAACTATTATGCCTTCTTGGCGGCCTTCTTGGCAGCCTTCTTGACTGGCTTCTTAGCCGCCTTTTCAGCCGCTGGTGCTGCTTCTGCGGCAGCCTTCAGCCGTGCGATCTTCAATGTTGCTTTGCGCTTACGGATGGCTTGCGCCTGTGGGTCCTGTGCCATGGTTTGCTTGAATTGGGCTGCGAATATAGGACGGCGTGGTGGATATGGGTTGGATTGGACCAGACCGACAGTTCAGTGACGCACAAGCACGAGTGCACACCTCACACCGCTTGCCCGGCAGCTTCCGTCCGTCGCACAAGCTCGGCTTGTTCTATTGATAGATCACGCCCGGCTCTATTGCATTCCAAGATGTACACTAGGGTGCCTGTTCGGAAGTTCAACTTGCAGCTCGAAATGCTTCGCCTGTTGCAAAAGGAGCCAACTCCACGGTATCGCCAACCTTGGACCGGCAGAACAGGTCGATCTCCTTCACGATGTCTACTTGCGATACATTGTAGTGGTCCACTAAGGGTTGGTCCGCTTCTTTCGCGTGGATGGGGTACAACCACAGTAGGACCGGTTGTGCTTGCTGATGATCAGGTGTACACAGCAATTGGCTGAATGCCCGGTGATGAGCCGGGTTTTTGCATGTACTCCGTCATTCCAGAAGCGGAGGAACAGAAAGGTCATCCCGGCGAAAGCTTTGGCGGAGTCGCGCGAATGCGCTTTACGATCCACGTGGATCATTGGTGAGATGCCGGATAAGCGGGACAAGCGCTGCTCTCGCAGCACCCGCTTTCCGGCATGACCCAGGATCGAAGCCCGGGGCAAGCTGAAGGCGCTTTTCGCGCAGTACCGCACACACTCGTCCAGACGTATCGGCAGGATGTGTGCGGTAGGTGTCCACGATCCGCGCAGCAACCGCCCACCGCGGGCTGGTGTGCGGGCATAAGTGCGGCGGGACGGGTGCTTGGTAAGCCTGCCCCGGCCTTGAGCCGGGGTGGGCGCCTTTTGGCGGAAGCCCCGCACGCGATGCGGGTTGGGCCGGAGCCCCGCACTTGATGCGGGGAAAAGGTGGAAGGAACTGCTTCTCGGACGGAGCAACCGACCACGCCACTCCGCGACCGAAATCCATAGATCTCGACCAGATCTCAACCCTACCGATCATTCCAGAAGCGGAGGAACAGAACGGTCATCCCCGCGAAAGCTTTGGCGGAGTCGCGCGAATGCGCTTTACGATCCACGTGGATCATTGGTGAGATGCCGGATAAACGGAACAAGAGCTGCTATCGCAGCACCCGCTTTCCGGCATGACCCAGGATCGAAGCCCGGGGCAAGCTGAAGGCGCTTTTCGCGCAGTACCGCACACACTCGTCCAGACGTATCGGCAGGATGTGTGCGGTAGGTGTCCACGATCCGCGTGGCGCCGCGGCTGGGGCTAAGTGTGGCGGGCTGGTGTGGTGAGCCTGCTCCCGCTTGGATCGGGTGGGCGCCTTTTGGGAGCTCCACCTGGGTTGGCGAAGCAAAAGGTGGAAGGAACTGCCTCCCGGACGGAGCAACCGACCACGCCACTCCACAACCGCAATCCATGGATCTCGACCAGATCTCAACCCTACCGATCATTCCAGAAGCGGAGGAACAGAAGGGTCATCCCGGCGAAAGCTTTGGCGGAGTCTCGCGAATGCGCTTTACGATCCACGTGGATCATTGGTGAGATGCCGGATAAGCGGGACAAGCACTGCTCTCGCAGCACCCGCTTTCCGGCATGACTTCCGGGTGGCGCTGCGCGCTATCGCGTGTGCACATCCAAACGTGCACGTGAGTGAAATCCGAACCCATACAGCACTTTCCACTGTAGATCGTTCTGGTCGGCACTTATACGAAAGAAGACCGAACAAAACATTGTTGATAACTATTTCTATCCGTAAACTTGACCACTCTTCCTACTGTGACCAACAACTGAACTAGCACGATCCCCTGCACGCGCAGATCGACCAAGGACCGCTCGACTTTCCACCAGTACACGCTTCACACCACCTGAAAACAGTGATCGTAACGATCACTGCACGGTATTGCGAACGCGCTCGAGCGGATCATGAACGACCAGGAGAACGGACACAGCGGAACGCACTTTCGAAAATGCTACGGACCATGACGAAACACGGCATTCCATTTTCCCTCCTCTTGCTTGCCAGCGGCACGTGCGTTGGCCAAAGCACCAGTCCGCAGGTGTTCTCCACGTCCGGTGGAGAAGGGACTTCCGGGACCAGCAGGCTGACCTGGACCATTGGCGAACCCATGATCGAAACGATCTCGTCCGGCGGCCCCACCCTTACCCAAGGCTTCCAACAGCCCTGGGCCGATCTCCATACCGATGTGCCGCTGGCCACGGAGCCCGGTTCCGGGATCGCGGTCTATCCAAACCCTACCCGGCATTTCGTGCACGTGGTCTACGCCGAAGCCCCGCTCGGGGACCGGTACGAACTGCGCAATGCGCTGGGTCAACTGCTTATGCAGGACCGCGTGCAGGGTAGCACCACGGACCTTGACATGACCGACCTGGCTTCAGGGAGCTACTACCTGCGGCTGTTGAACGACCAGAATTCGACCAAGAAGACTTTTACCATCAACGTAACCCGATAGGACCATGCGATCGATCCACCTCTCCTTGCTGGCCTGCCTTTTCACGGTCGGCAGTTTCGCACAAGCACCGAACGGGATCAACTACCAGGCGGTCCTTCGTGATGTAAGTGGCACCATAGAGCCGAACACGTCGGCCACCTTGGGCCTGGCGGTCATAGAAGGCAGCACCGAAGGCCCAGTGGTCTATGAGGAGGAGCATGTTGTCACGAGCAACGACTTCGGTCTGTTGAACGTGGTGCTTGGGGCCGGTGTGGTCACCAGCGGAAGTTTCGCCACGGTCGATTGGTCCACCGGGGCGTTTTTCGTGCGTACGAGTTTGAACGGTGACGAGGTGGGCACCTCGCGGATGCTGAGCGTACCCTATGCGCTGTTCGCTGCCGAGACCGGAAGCAGCACCCCCGGTCCGCAGGGTCCGGCGGGTCCCCAAGGGAACAACGGCCCGGTAGGACCAACGGGTCCAGCGGGCGCAACAGGCCCACAAGGCAATGCAGGCCCTTCCGGTCCAACGGGTCCGCAAGGTGCCACAGGTGCAGCAGGCACCGGCGTAACCATTCTGGGCACGCTGATGAACACGTTCCAGTTGCCTCAATCGGGCGATCCCGGAGATGCCTACTTGATCAGCGGCAGCCTGTACGTGTGGTCGGATATCATCAGCGCTTGGGAGAATGTGGGCAACATCCAAGGCCCCGCCGGACCCATTGGACCAACAGGGCCTTCCGGCGCCAGCGGTGGCACGGGACCACAAGGGCCTGCAGGTCAAACAGGTGCCACAGGAGCGCAAGGCTCTACGGGCCAAACGGGTGCAACCGGCGCAAATGGAGCAACGGGACCCCAAGGCCTTCCCGGGCAAACGGGTAGCACTGGGCCGCAAGGCCCTGTTGGCGCGGCAGGGGCTACGGGAGCACAAGGTCCAGTAGGCCAGACCGGAGCTACGGGTGCCGTGGGCGCAGTAGGTCCGCAAGGGCCAGTTGGAACAACGGGGCCTGCTGGTCCACTGGGTCCAGCCGGTCCAACAGGGCCTGTGGGCAATACGGGCAGCACCGGGAATACCGGCCCCCAAGGGCCTGCTGGCACAGCCGGAACGCCGGGAGCGATAGGTCCGCAAGGGCCCATTGGACCACAAGGGAACAACGGCACAAATGGCACGGGGGTCACCATCCTCGGCTCCTACTCGACCTTGGCGGCATTGCAGGCCGCGCATCCTACCGGGACCGCCGGACAAGCCTATTTGATCAACGGGAACCTCTATGTGTGGTCCACCAACACGACCTCATGGAACAACGTGGGCACCATCCAAGGCCCGGCCGGAACGACGGGTGCCACAGGTGCCACGGGTGCCACGGGAGCAACCGGATCCGCGGGTCCTTCGGGACCCCAAGGACCAGCTGGAACGGCAGGTGCCACTGGTACACAAGGACCAGCGGGACCGATAGGACCGCAAGGCAACACCGGTGCCATTGGCGCTACGGGAGCTACTGGACCGGCAGGTGCGGTGGGTGCCACCGGAACACAAGGGCCTATCGGGCCGGTAGGGCCACAAGGCACGGCCGGTGCTGACGGTGCGATCGGGCCTGTTGGACCAACTGGCATGACAGGGCCGGCGGGAACACAGGGCCCGGCTGGAGAGATGGGCGCAACGGGTGGCGTAGGACCCGTAGGCCCCCAAGGACCTGCCGGAACAACAGGGCCTGCGGGCACCCAAGGACCCACCGGTCCAACAGGCCCTCCCGGCGTTACGGGTGCGGCCGGGCCCACGGGCCTGCAAGGAACTGCGGGAACAGCGGGAACCCCTGGAGTAGATGGACCGCAAGGTCCGATCGGACCACCGGGCGCCGATGGTGTGGACGGCACGGGTGTCACCATTCTTGGCTCCTTCGCCTCCCTTGCAGCATTGCAGGCCGCGCAGCCCACTGGGAACGCCGGGGATGCCTACCTGATCAACGGGGCCCTCTATGTGTGGTCCACCAATACGAACGCCTGGAACAATGTGGGCACCATCCAAGGACCGGCTGGAACCGCCGGTGCGACCGGCGCCCAAGGACCTACTGGCCCCGCTGGTGCGACAGGTGCGACGGGGGCACAAGGACCCACCGGGTTGATCGGTCCACAAGGTCCTGAAGGTGCAACCGGACTGGCGGGTTCACAAGGCCCGACCGGTGCGGCAGGGCCTACGGGAACGCAAGGACCAGCGGGCCCAATGGGACCACAAGGGCTGCCCGGTGATGATGGTGCAACGGGACCTGCGGGACCGATAGGGATCACAGGCGCTACAGGAGCACAAGGCCCTGTGGGACCGTTGGGAGCACAAGGGCTGCCCGGAGAAGATGGCGAAACGGGACCTGCGGGTCCAACAGGCGCGACAGGCGCTACAGGTGTGCAAGGGCCTGAGGGGCCGGTGGGTGCCACCGGTGCAACAGGAGCGATCGGTCCGGAAGGGCCTGCCGGAACAGCGGGACCTGCAGGGATCCAAGGACCAGCGGGACCCACAGGGCCTGCGGGTGCCACGGGTGCTGCCGGGGCCACGGGGCCACAAGGCAATGACGGTGCAGACGGCACGGGCGTCACCATTCTCGGTTCCTATGCCTCCCTTGCGGCATTGCAGGCGGCGCAGCCCACCGGGAACGCCGGGGATGCCTACCTGATCAACGGGGACCTCTACGTCTGGTCCACGAATACGAACACGTGGAACAATGTGGGCACCATCCAAGGCCCAGCGGGAACGACCGGTGCAACGGGGGCTGCCGGAGCAACAGGGCCAGCAGGACCTGCAGGACCGCAAGGCACAGCGGGTGCTGATGGTGCGACCGGGCCAGTTGGACCCACAGGTGCGGCAGGGGCCATAGGCGAAGAAGGGCCAGCAGGACCTGAGGGACCACAAGGCACAGCAGGTGCTGATGGTGCGACGGGACCTGCGGGATCCGCCAACATCGATGGTGCCGCGAACTACCTCGTGAAATTCACCGGTGCTACTACGGGTGGGAATTCCCAAGTCTTTGATGACGGCACCTCGGTCGGGATAGGCACGGACACACCCACGGCCAAACTCTCGGTGAACGGCGATGCGAACAACAGCACCGGATCATGGAGCGTGTTCTCGGATGCGCGGATAAAGACCGTGAACGCGGAATTCACCGATGGGTTGAGCGTGATCGAGCGCTTGCGTCCGGTCCTGTTCACCTACACCGAAAAGGCCCCCTTCCAGTCCGACGGCGAACAGATCGGCGTGATCGCACAGGAATTGGAAAAAGTAGCACCGTACATGGTGAGCCAGCAGGAGAACGGCGCGTTCAAGGACCTGCGTGAAGTGAACAACCAAGCCTACGTGTTCTTGTTGATCAATGCGGTCAAAGAGCAACAAGCATTGATCAACGCGCAACAGGAGAAGATCCAGGCCTTGGAAGCCGCCGGTGCCGCGATGCGTTCGGACCTAAGTGAGCAGAACGAGTTGATCCAAGCGAACATGAAGATCATGTTGGAATTGAAAGCTGCCGTTGAAGCACAGACGCAGCGTTGATCGGATCTCGAAACAAAAAGGGGGTGTTCCAATTTCGGGGCAGCCCCTTTCCTTTTTTCGGAACGCTGAACATGCTGTGGCCTTCAATGCGCACAGACGGTACCGAGTAACACGTCTTTCGTGCGGAGACGGTCAATGCACCGGCGATCGTGGTTGAAGATCTTGTTGTACCACCTTGACCCACTCCGGTGGACCGGAATTTAGGCAACTACACCAACCCTTCCCGTATCGCCAAGCTCACCGCACCGGTCGCGGACTTCACGTGGAGCTTTTCGTAGATATGGCGCATGTGGGTGTTCACCGTACCGGTGCTGATGTTGCACTGTTCGGAGATCATCTTGTAGCTGTAGCCCTCGACCAGCTGTTTCAGGATGTCCTTTTCGCGCGATGTGAGATCGAAGTTGGTTGGTTTTGCAAGGGGGCCCTTGTTCGCGCAGAGCGTCAACACCTTTTTGGCGACCGCGGGTGTCATGGGGGCACCCCCTTGGGTCACTTCCACGATGCCTTCGATCAACTTGGTGGGTGCGGTCTGCTTCAGGAGATAACCATCGGCACCGGCGAGGATGGCGGCGAAGATCTTGTCGTTGTCCTCGAACACGGTCTGCATCAGGATCTTCACCGTGTTGTTCGTTTCCCGGATCAGGCGTACCCCTTCGATCCCGTCCACGTGCGGCATGTCGATGTCCATCAACACCACATCGGGTTTGCTCGTTTCGATGTGCTTCACCACCTCCCGGCAATCCGGAAAGGCCCCTGCGCATTCCATTCCATCGGTGGAATCGATCATCAACCGCAGCCCATCGCGGCGGCTGGCGTTGTCATCGAATATGGTCACATGGATCATGACGCCACAAAACTAGGTCCCCGGATGCACGCCGTCCATCATAGGATCTAATGATATTTGGGCTTCTGAGGCTTTGAAACGGAGCTCGACCGTTGTTCCCGCACCCGGACCCGTATCAACGTGAAGTTCGCCCCCCATGTCCTTGGCCCTTTTCCGCATGTTGCCCAATCCATTCCCCCCGGAGCTACCAGCTGCAGGAGCATCAGGATCGAAGCCCTTTCCGTTATCGGCCACCTGCATAACGATGGATGGTCCGTTGCGCGATACGTCCACACGCAGGACGGTCGGTTCGGCGTACTTCAACGCATTGTTCACCGCTTCCTTGAATATCAAATAGAGGTTCTTCCGTTGTGACATGCCAAGGTGGATACGCTCCAACCCATTCTCGATGGTGAACTCCAAAGTGCAGGACCCCGCCTCCGTCAAGCGCACCGCATAGGAACGCATACGCTGCACCACATGGTCCATATCGTCGTTCTCCGCATTCACGGCCCAAACGATATCATTCATGGCCTCCATGACGGAGGTGGTACTTTCGGTGATGCGGTCCAGCATTTCGGTGGCCTCCGGAACCTTTGTGCCGGCCTTCTTTCTGGCGACGGTACTGAAGAGAGCAACACTGCTCAAGGTGCTCCCGATCTCGTCATGCAGGTCACGGGCGATCTGATCGCGCACGTTCACCACTTCCATCGCTCTTGCCAGACGATACCGAAAGAACGCGACCGCGATGCTTGTCAATATCAACGCCATGAGCAGGCGGAACCACCAGGTGCCCCACCACGGCGGTGTGATGGTCAATAACAAGGTCGTACCCTGCTCATCCCACCTCCCTTCGCTGTTGCGCCCTTGTACGCGGAACGTGTAGGAACCGGGATCGAGGTTGGTGAAGGTGGCTTCATGCCCTTTTCCATTCTCGATCCAATTGGTGTTCATCCCTTCGAGGATGTACCGGTACTCGTTCTGGCCGGGCACGGATAGGTCCATGTTGGCGAAGGCGAAGGTGATCATGCGCTCGCTGTACGGTAGGGTCAGTTCGTCCAACCACGTGATCGGTACCTGAAGGAAAGAGGTATTGTCCGATACCGTGACCGGTCTATTCAACAACTTCAGCCCCGTGATCCGGGTGGGCGATGGGTCCGCTTCGGTGTAGAAGTCTTCCGGATCGAACCAGGTGATGCCCTCCATGCCGCCGAAATACAAGAGGCCATCGGCACTTGCCTCTGCACTGTAGCGATTGAATTCGTTGCCAGCGATGCCGTCGGCCATGGTGTAGGTCTTCTTGGCCCCGGTGCGCGGGTCAAAGCGGCACAAGCCTTGGTTGGTGCTGATCCAAAGGTTGTTGTGCGCATCGGGCAGGATGCCGTAGACCACGTCGTTGGGTAAGCCCTGTTCAGTGGTGATGGTATGGTCGCATTGTCCGGTACGCAGGTCCATCCGGGCCATGCCCTTTCCTTCGGTCCCCACCCACATGAACTTGTCGGGCTCATCCGGATCGAAGCAGAGCGAGAACACCTCATTGCCGGGGATGGACGTGCTATCCTGGTCATAATGCATGTAATGGCTCCAATTCCCGGTGCGCGCTTCCAATCCGTAGACCCCATTGCCAGTGGCCATCCAAATGGTGCTGTCCGAGGCGAAGCGCCAACAGGCGATCTCGCGGTAGGTGCCGGAGCGGATGGGGCCGGGAATTCAAAGCGCTGTAAGGTTGTTCTTGTGCGGGTGTCCACTTGGGTCAACCAGTTCCGGTCCTTCTCACCGGGTCTATTGGAGAGGATCCATACCTCTTTCCCCAAGCCGGGATAAACAGCGGCGACCTCGTCCTCCGGGGCAAAAGGAACGCTCAATAGCTCTTTCGTACGCGGGTCGAAAACGTACAGTCCATCGCGTTCATGCTGCGAACCACCGCCCAACCAATAGCATCCCGATGGATCCCGGGCACACACCCCCCAACTCGGCTCCAAGCCGCGTGCGTCCAACGCATCGATAACGCAATGCTCTTTAACACCCCTTCAGTGGCATTCAAGGCCATTAGTTCTTCGTGCACCAGCAGCTGCCTCCCTTCCAGGTCCGTCGCCACGATCGCAGAATGCTGAATGGGTGAATCCTGAAAGCGGAAGGTCTGGAAGCGTTCTGTGGAACTACGGTATTTGACCAGACCGTATCCCGATGTACCTGCCCACACGACACCTGTGCGGTCCATGATCCACGCAAGGAAACCGGTGCCCGGTAAGGCGTGACCGCCCTCCAATTCGGGTTTGATGACCTCGGTAGTTCCGGTACGCAGATCCATTCGGAACCAATTCTTGTCGAGCCCTTCGCCCCAAAGCCGGTCCTGCGCATCGATCACCAACTCGGAACCCCGGAACTGAAGCCCCGGCAGTTCCAGTGTATCCACCACCTCAACGGATCGTTCATCGAAGACGATGACCCGCTTTTCCCACACCAGCAGCATGTGACCCGCCGATGCATGGTGCAACAGACCGGGAGGGTGTTCGAATTCCACCCAAGGCCAAGGCACCTTCCACCGCAGGCGTTCCACAAGGCCATCGCTCGTTCGCGCCCAAACGCTCAACTCATCCCGCTCAAGCAACCAGAGGTCACCATTCAGGGTGGCACGGATGGAGCGCAAGGCATTCAGTTCCAACTTGGGATAGTGGTCGGCAGCAGCGCCTAACGCAGGCAAAGGCCCAGCGGCCACACCATTGGGAACCACGCAGAGACCACCGGAGTATTCGAGTACCCAGAGGTCGCCATGGGTATCTGATTCAATACTCACGATGCCTGCCAACTGACCGAGCCGTGGATCGCGCTTGATGCGTGCAAAGCGGCCCGTGCGGGGATCGTAACGATGCAAGCCATCTTGCTCCGTACCGATCCAAAGAAAGCCCAAGCTGTCCTCAAGTAACGCTGTGATGTGGTTGCCCGCCAAGCTGGTCGTGTCGCCCGGAATATTTCGGAATACCCTGTATTCATAGCCATCATAGCGGGCCAGGCCATCCTTGGTAGCGAACCACAGGAACCCTTGCGATCCTGGAAGGATCGACCAGATCAGGCCTTGCGGTAAGCCGTGATCCACGGTAATGAGCTCTGCGCGCACTCGTTTTGGCGTCGCTTGCCCGAAAGAAACCCCGATCACAGGCCCTACGAATAGGAAAAAGATAAGCAGTCTTCGCATTGTGTGGGCCAGCCCTGGCATGGAGTTGCGGAAGATAGGCGAAGGAGGCCGAACCAATACTGCGATGGCTAGGGCAAACGCATCTAAAATGCGCAAATATTCCGGGCTTTCAGCCCTGACAACCGCAATTCAATTCAATGACCGCTGGTGTTCCCAACGGCTGGTAGTTGTCCGGCCTTCAGCCCTATACGTGTCTGGTGGTGTCACGCTGAAAGGCTGGAAGCCCACCTCCCGTAGGCAGGCCGATATATGAATATGACTACCAACATGAATTAAGATGCGTTTGCCCAACCGCGATGGCCGTTCACCGGTGATGTAAGCTGGACCGGACATCATAGGACCCTATGATGAACGCACGCGCAAAACCCTAAATATCATAAGGATCAGGGATTGTGCTGTGCTCCGATAGGGCATTGTTTCGCACCGTTGAACCTCGACCGAACATATAGACCATGATCTGGCCACGGCCAACGGATGATCAGTGGACCAAACAGAATTGAAGTGGAACGAAAGAACAACGAAACACCTGAATTGAAAATGAAGAAACACGGAATTCCCATAACCCTGCTCGTGCTGGCCAGCGGCAGTTGCCTTGGCCAAGACACAAGCCCCCATGTGCTTGCCACTTCTGGTGGTGAGAGCAGCTCCCCTACCAGCAAGATGAGCTGGACCATCGGTGAACCGGTGATCGAAACCGTATCGGCAAGTGGCAGCACGCTCACCCAAGGTTTCCAGCAACCCTGGGTGGATATTTCGATCGACGTATCGGAGAACGCAGATACTGCACCGGACATTACGGTTTATCCGAATCCCACAAGGCACTTCTTGAATGTGGTGTACGAGGAAGCCCCGCTAGGCGACCGCTACGAACTGCGCAATGCGCTCGGGCAACTGGTCATGCAGGACCGCGTGCAGGGCAGTACCACGGAACTGGACATGACAACGGTCTCCTCTGGATCCTACTACCTCCGCCTGCTGGACCATGAGAACAAGCCACGGAAAACATTCACCATCAACGTAACCCCATAGGACCATGCGAACTTTATACCTCTCCATACTGGCCTGCCTTTTCACAGCGGCCAGCTTTGCCCAAGCGCCGGAAGGCGTGAACTACCAAGCCATTCTACGTGATGGCAGTGGCGCCATCCAAGCCAACACTTCATCCACTTTGGGACTGGCCATTCTACAAGGCAGCACCGGCGGCCCCGTGGTCTATGCTGAAGACCACGCGGTAACGAGCAATGGCTTCGGCTTGGTGAACGTGACCCTTGGCGCTGGGGTGGTGACCAGCGGAACCTTCGCCACGATCGACTGGTCCACTGGGTCATACTTCGTGCGTACGAGTTTGGACGGCCTGGAACTGGGCACCTCTCGCATGCTGAGCGTACCGTACGCTTTATATGCGGCAGAAAGTGGAAATAGCACGCCCGGCCCAGTAGGCCCGGAAGGCCCAGCAGGACCACAAGGTGCTCCGGGAACAACGGGTGCCCAAGGGAACGACGGACCGGCCGGCCCACAAGGCCCCGCAGGTGCAACCGGTCCACAAGGCAATGATGGCCCGGCAGGACCAACAGGACCACAAGGGGCCACGGGTGCTGATGGCACCGGAGTGACCATTTTGGGCAGCTTGGCGAATGTGGGCCAACTGCCGGGAACGGGAGATCCAGGCGATGCGTACTTGATCAACGGCAACCTCTATGTATGGTCCGATAATTCAAACACCTGGGAGGACGCCGGCAACATCCAAGGACCGGCAGGACCAACGGGACCAACCGGATCGACCGGCGCCAACGGGGCCACAGGACCCCAAGGCCCCGCTGGACCCACAGGTGCTACCGGTACCCAAGGACCCGTTGGACCAATGGGCGCTACAGGTGCCATTGGAGCAACCGGACCTGCAGGACCAACAGGTGCTACCGGAACACAGGGACCTGTTGGTCCAATTGGTGCGACGGGTGACATTGGAGCAACCGGACCCGCAGGACCCACAGGTGCTACAGGTACGCAAGGACCCGCAGGCCCAATGGGCGCTACAGGTGCTGATGGCGCAACCGGACCGGCCGGACCCGCAGGACCTACCGGTGCAACGGGTACCCAAGGACCAGCTGGGCCTGCAGGCGCCACTGGACCGGCAGGCACACCCGGAACCGCCGGAGCCACCGGCCCCCAAGGACCTCAGGGCCCTGCAGGTGCGGCAAACATCAATGGCACCGAGAACAAGTTGGTGAAGTTCACCGGGGCCACAACTGGGGGGGATTCGAACCTCAGCGACGATGGGACCGACGTGAACGTGAGCATCCCTACATCCCAAGGGAAGTTCGAGGTGAACACCGGTGTAGGCAGTTTCCGGATGTTCAATCGCCCGAATGTGGGCAACCAGATCCAGTTGGCCGAATTCGCAGGACCCGGAAGGGACCCGTTCATCACATTCAACCGCACCTACTTCGGGGATCCGGAGCCCCAGCCGACCAACTGGCACCTTGGGATGTTCGGTACAGGAGCGTTTGGCATAGGCACTTCAACCGACCCGACCGCACAATTTTTAAAAGTAGAACAGAATGGGAACGTGGGCATTGGTATAAACATACCAACGGAAAAGCTGGATGTAAACGGCAATATCCAACTCAGGGGAAATAACGGTGACAATCGGATCTACAGTTCTACAAGTCCGGATAATCACCTTCGGTTCCTGTCCAACAACCACAGTTTTCTTTCCGGTGCAGCATTCATTTCACTTCAAACTGGCGGTGTTGATCGGATATTCATACACCCGAGCTATACAAACTTTGCAGCTGGAGGTGCTGACGTTATGAGGATCTTGAATGATGGCAATGTGGGCATTGGAACGAACACACCGACCGCCAAACTCGATGTTGCTGGCACCGTGAAGATCGCTGATGGTACTGAAGGGACGGGTAAGGTGCTCACTTCGGATGCGAATGGGAATGCCAGTTGGCAGGCCTCTTCGGTCAAGGCGAATTTCGCGGCAACCCACTACGGTCAACCAGCCTTTATTCTGGTGCCCAATGTCGAATACACCGCAGATCTTGCGAACATCAAATATGCGAACAACATGACATATTCAGGTGGTGTGATCACCATTCAGGTCGATGGGATCTACCATTTCGACTTTCTTGCAAGTTTTGCCTTCGGCTACACCAACACCCAGCAATTGGAAGTGAAGATCCTGAAGGATGGCGGGCTTTACAGTCAAGAGTTCGAAAGGGCCCTTTCGCTGGACATGCAATTATCCGCAGGACAAACCGTGGAATTCACCATGAGGCAGCATACAGGAAGCGATATTGAACTGGGTGCCTATTCTAGGATCAGCGGGCATAAGGTGGACTGATCGACCGTCCATTCCACCGAAGCGATCGGTATCAGAATTCGATAATATCCAATGCGGAGGCCGTCCCGACCGGGGCGGTCTCTGCTGTTCTGCACTGAACGGCATTGGAAGGAACGAGAACGGAACGGGTATCTGGAAGATGCAGGCGGACCGGTCTGGTGGCGTGCTAAGCGACCCCAAACTCCCCTGACCTCACTGGGTCCTATGAGAAAAGCACCCAAACGCCCCAAAATATAATAGGATCCTATGATTGATGGGCATGCCTACAGCCCCTTTCTTTGTCCACATCCAAAACAGCCCTTGACCACCACAATGAAAACGCTACTCCCTCTCCTGTTCCTGCTGGTCTCGATCACAAACGTTGCGCAAACCACCAACTACTCCGGCTTCAACTACCAAGCGGTGGTGCGCGATGCACAAGGCCAGCCAATGCCGGATCAGGCCGTTGGGGTACAGTTCTCCTTCACCTGTGGTGGCTCCGTTTACGTGGAGGTGCATTCAACCACCAGTGATGCACAGGGCATGATCGCCCTGGTGATCGGTGAAGGCGCGCGCACTGGAGGCGTCCCAACGTTCAGTGCGATCGATTGGTCCAGTTGCGGAGCAACGCCCATCAGCCTTAGCGTGGCCATGGATATCACGGGTGGTTCCAATTATGCCACCGTGGGTACACAGGAGCTAAAGGCCGTGCCCTTCGCCATGCGTTCCCTAACAACAGACGGCGGAGCAGTATCCGGATGGGAATTGAACGGTAGTGACTTGAACAATACGAACACGGGCAACGTGGGCATCGGAACCAACGCCCCGGAGTCCGCGTTGGACCTGCATGGTGGGAACCTGCGGGTAACGGGTGATGGACTTTCCGCAGCCATGGACCTCACGCCTTTCAGTCCGAGCGGCAACGATCCCGGAGCGCGCGTGCAGGCGACAGATGATGGTGGGTTCGGTGCGCATCTGGACTTCCTTGTCAAACCGATCGGCAACCTCACCAACACGCTTGAGAACCGGATGCGGATCGAAAGCAATGGCAACGTGGGCATCGGCACCACAACCCCTGTGGCCAAGCTCGAGGTACGTACTGCCGGCATGGGCTTCCGGCAGACCGATGGAACGGTGAACGCCGATCTGGTCGTGGCAGGCACGGATGCCTATTTCGGCACGAGCAGCCCGGATCACCATCTCCATTTGACTGCCGGCGGGTTCGACGACATGATCATCAGGGGGGATAACCACCGGGTTGGCATTGGGAGGAACCCGATCGATCAAAAGCTGGAAGTGGAAGGGGGCGCCTATTTCAATGGCAACGTGGGCATCGGCACCAGTACGCCCGCCAGCAAATTGGACGTGGAAGGCGGCGTGAGCGTGGGTACCACGTACTCGGGTACAACCGCCGCACCGGCGAACGGAGCGATCATCGAGGGCAGGGTGGGCATCGGTACCACCACGCCTGCGGATAAACTCACCGTGCAAACCGCCACCAACAATTATGGGTTCACGCATTCCGATGGCACCATAACCGTAGGCTCGTTCGTAGGTGGAAGCAGCGGAGGTGGTTGGTATGGGACCCGGAGCAATCACAACCTCAACTTCTTCACCAACGATGCTGCAGCCCAGATGACCCTGGCGACCACCGGCAATGTGGGCATAGGTACCACCACCCCCCAATCGAAGCTCGCCGTGAACGGGCGGATCACCTGCAAAGAGGTGGAGGTGACGCTGACCGGCTTCCCGGACTACGTCTTCGCGAAGGACTACCGCTTGATGCCTTTGCCCGAGGTAAAGCAGTACATCGCCGCCAACGGCCACCTGCCCAATGTGCCCAGCGCCTGCGAGGTGGAGGAGAACGGTATTGGATTGGGTGAGTTGAATAAGATCCTGCTGGAGAAGGTGGAAGAACTGACGCTGCACTTGATCGAAAAGGACCAAGAGGTGAACGCACTGCAAAGTGAAATGCGTGAGTTGCGCGGCATGATGCTGGAACTCCACGCCAAGTAAGCGCGCCATGTGGAAGCTGTATACACCGCAACGGGATCGATGGTCCTTGCACGCCTGGATCGGCGGTTCGGCGATCTGCTTAGCGCTGCTCCTCCCGATCGCCTCCAACGGCCAAGTCGTGGACCGCTACTATTACCTGCAGCCTGCCACTGATGATTTCGAAACGGTGCGACTGGAGATGGAGGCGTATTACGCGAACCTGGACAAAGGAAAAGGTACCGGCTACAAACAGTGGAAACGCTGGGAATACACACAGCGAAGCCGATTGACCCCGGATGGCAAGATCATCAACACCGGCCTGAAGAACCTCGAAGAATTCCTGCCGTACCGGGATATGCTGGAGTCGCAACGCGGGCCTTCCTCCGCATTCGGCAACTGGACCTTCATGGGCCCCACCGATGCGGTGAACGGCCAGAGCGGGTACGCACCCGGCCTGGGGCGGATGAACGTGGTGGGCTTCCACCCTACCGATGTGAACACCCTGTACGTAGGTGCTCCCGCTGGTGGCCTTTGGCGCACCACGAACAATGGCCTTTCCTGGACCCCGCTCACCGATGGCCTACCCAATCTCGGCATATCCGGAATCGCCGTGGACCCCACCAACGCGAACACCATCTATATCCTTACCGGAGATGGCGATGGTGGTGTGACCCAATCGCTCGGCGTATACAGATCCACCAACAACGGGGCCTCCTGGGCGGTTGCTGGCCTCTCCTGGACGGTGCAGCAATCCGTTCGTGGGTACAAGCTCCTTATTCACCCCACGAACGGGAACATCCTCTTCGCGGCCACCACGCAAGGCATCTACCGCACCGTCAACGGAGGCGGTTCATGGACCAATGTCGTCTCCGGATCCTTTCAGGACATCGAGTTCAAACCGGGCGATCCGAACATCATCTACGCGTCGAGCAATGGGAATTTCTATCGCTCCACGAACACAGGTGGGACGTGGACGCAGATCACCGCGGGCATGCCCACCAACGCGAACCGCATCGCCATCGCGGTCTCACCGGCCATGGCTTCCCAGGTGATGCTGCTTTGCGGCCCCGCCACGGGTGTAGGCACTTTCAAAGGTGTATACCGATCCACGGATTCCGGGTTGAACTTCTCCCTGTCCTCCTCCACACCGAACATCCTCGGCGGCAGTGAGACCGGGCAGGACGCACTGGACCAGTCGGGGTACGACCTCGCCTTCGTAGCGCACCCCACTTTCGCGCCACGGACCATGGCCGGTGGTGTGAACATGTGGCTCTCCCTGAATTACGGTGCCAGCTATACCAACCATTGCCATTGGGCGATCCCCTTCGGAACACAGCCCGGGAACAGATACGTGCATGCGGATATCCATGATCTGGCGAACAGCCCGCTCAATAATTTCTATGTCTACTGCGCCAGCGACGGCGGTCTTTTCTGGAGCGGTGACAATGGCACCAATTGGCAGAGCAGATCCGCAGGGCTTAGCACCACCATGTTCTACCGCATCGCCGATCACGATCCAGATCCGGGACTGTACATCGGGGGCACCCAGGACAACGGCTCCACCAAACTCACCGGAGGCAGCACCGTAATGACCCAGATGTGGGGCGGGGATGGTATGGATTGCATCATCCATCCCACGGATCCCATGAAAATGGTCTACTCCGCACAATTAGGGGCGGTCTATCGCTCGGTCGATGGTGGCGCGACGTTGTCCGGGATCACACCGCCCGGCGCTTCCGGTCCTTGGCTCACGCCCTTGTGCATGGATCCCAGTTCGCCTTCCACACTTTATGGCGGCTGGCACACCTTGTACAAAAGCACGGATGATGGTACGAACTGGACGAACCTCGGTGTGCCTTGCTCGGACGAGTTGGTGATCTGCGAATCGGCCCCGACACGGCTCTACGCGAGCAGTGGCAGCACCTTGAACACCACCAGTAACGGTGGATCCTCGTGGTCCAACATCAGCGCTGGCCTTTCCGGGCAATTCATCACCGGCATCGCTGTGAACCCGAACTACCAATGGGAAGTGTTCGTGACCGTGGGCGACTTCAACGCTGGCCAGAAGGTGTACTACTCCTCCAATGCCGGATCCAGTTGGACCAACATCACAGGCTCGCTGCCCAACATCATTGTGAACTGCATCGGCTATGATGCCAACGTGGGGCTGCCGGATGATCAACTCTACATCGGCACGGATGTCGGGGTGTTCTACCGCGACAACACCCTGGGCGATTGGGTGCCATTCAACACGAACTTACCAGCGGTTCGCGTGGAGGACATCGAGTTCAACGAGGCCGACGGCACCATCGCCATCGGCACCTTCGGACGAGGGATCTGGCGCTCTGAACTGTATGGTTGCCTGACCAACATGAACCTTTCCGGAGCCGCACCTGCGGGCACTACGTTCAACACCGCTGGAACCATCACCTCCGCGCAGACCATCACCACCGGGCCGGGGCAGGATGTCACCTACAAAGGCGGACACTCGATCCTGATGTCGCCGCCGTTCAAGGTCCTCAATGGTTCGACCTTCCGTGGGACCGTCAATGGTTGCGGACCGGATTGATCACAACCTACCCACCTAAACGAATACGCGGTGTACCAAACTGTTTGCGATACGACCCCATGCATAGCCCGTTCATATTCCTCCCTCTCCGCACGCCACTGTGCGCTGTGGCGTTCTGTTGCGCCATGGGGCTATTCGCCCAAACCCTCATCTCCCCTGCCGGCAATTCCGGCACGGTACCCGGCGGCTCGGTCAGCTGGTCCGTGGGCGAGCCGGTCATCGGCACCGGAACAGTTCCCGGCGGGCTGGTCACGCAAGGCTTCCAACAGCCAAACACCGTGCGGGTACTCGTGAACGTGAAGACCTTCCTGCAAGGGCCCTTCGCGGCGGGTGCCATGAGTGATGGCCTTCGTGCCAACGGCCTGATGCCCTTGACCGAACCGTACACCGCGATGGGCTACGCGTTCGCAGGTGGCGGTGCCGAAACCACCACACAACCCATCATCGCCCTCGCTGGCAGCAACGCCATCATTGATTGGGTGCTGCTGGAACTGCGCGATAAGAATGACAACACAAGCGTGCTGCACAGCAGAAGCGCCTTGCTCCAAGCCGATGGCGATGTGGGTGGAGGTGGACGGCTTCTCCCCGTTGTGTTCCCAGTACCGGAAGATAATTACTTCTTGGCCATTGGTCACCGCAACCACTTGATGATCATGAGCCAGAGCAGCATCGCATTGGCAGTTACACCAGCGGTGATCGATCTTACCGATGGCAGCATCGCCACCTACGGCACCGACGCCCAGAAAATTGTTGGAGGAAGCTACCTGCTTTGGGCCGGCGATGTCACCTTCGATGGCACCATCAAGTATACCGGGATCTTCAACGACCGCGACCCGATCCTCTTGGCCATTGGTGGAAGCGTTGCGACCAACACCGTTACCGGCTATCTCCCTAGCGACGTGAACATGGACGGCACGGGGAAATACACGGGCCTCGGCAACGACCGCGACATCATCCTGCAGAACATCGGTGGGGTGATCGCGACGAACACCAGGGAGGAGCAGATGCCTTAGGGCTTCGAGAATTTACGAGTTGAAATAGCGTGCACCGCACTTTTGGTGTTCGGCCTAAATGATCCGGGTAGGATATGATCATCATTTCGAGCAGTGCCAGATGATCCGATATTGGTCGTTCATGGGTGAGAATTACATTACGTTCCCGCCCTTGTAGTCGGACAATAATAAAGTGACGCTCCGGTCGTTCCATGCAGGAACGAACTGATGACCCGAACCACCACCACCATTCTGCTCATACTTGGCAAGCAGCCGCCTTCACCACCTTGTTCTACGATACAGGCATCGGCATCAACTTGCTCGTCTTCGAACTGCTGGCCATTTGCACATGGCTGTTGCATGGCGGCGGTACTGCATGGACCCCGCTGCTTCGTGTAATGACCGCCTGCACCGCTGTTACTGCCATAGCGGTGGTGGTCCACGCATCTGAGTTGGCGATCGCGCTGAATATCCTTTCCGCGGCGCTCACGGTTGGCTTGCTTGTCGCACCGCAACTCTCCGCAACGCACCACGCATTCATGTTGGCGATCCAGCACGCCATTAAGGTGCCGGTAGCAGCAACACGATTGCTCACGTGGCAACATGCCAACAGCACACAGCGCACGGCTTCCACACGCATGGTCCTTACCACGGCGAGCGTGCCGCTCCTGTTGGCGATTTTCGCCGGGCTGTACGGGGCATCCAATCCGTTCTTCGGCGAGTTGGTGGACCGGTTCTATGAACACCTTGGCACCGCGGACCTGGCCCTGTTATACACCATCGGGCTTGGTGCATTCTGTAGTGCATTTCTCCTGATCGCCACGCAACATGAACGGTTCCTTGTATGGGCTGGTTTGCGAACGGACACCCTCCCTCCAAGCCCACCGCCTGTGGAACGTGGCGAGTACCGGACCGCCATTGTTCTTTTCGCGGCGCTCAATTTGTTGTTGCTCCAGCTGAATGTCCTGGATGTGCAACATGTGTGGATGGACTTCACCTTCACAGGGCAGTACCTCAAGGACTTCGTGCACCAAGGACTGGATGTTGATGCGTCTCATCTCCATTGTGATGGGCGCTGCACTGGTCCTCTATTCTTCCGTGGCGACCTTTTCTTCATCTCGTGGCATTGCGCCGCTGGAAACGGCATTGTAAGCGGCTTGCACAGAATGCGATGCTCGCCCGCGTTCAGTGGCAGTGCGCAGCTATTGGACCATCCACCATTTCGGTTTGGCGTATAAACGGATCGGTGTGATCGGCTTTTCTTGTTGGCCGCGCTGGTCGGGCTCTGGTTGGTATCTGCGAAGCTGACCCTCTTGCGGTCAAGCTTCTACCTGACCCGCTGGAACTTGCTTGCGGCGTACGTGATAAGTCGTTTGTGCATCCCTGTTCGATTGGGACGTTGATGCTTGCTTCGACATCGAGCACCGGGGAACCATCTTCGTGGAACTCAGCTTGCGGAACCCATTGAGGAAGGTTTGCCGTATCTGGACCTGAGCGATGACGACCTGTACGCGTTGCAGGAACACAATGAGTCGTGCTGGTTCCAAGCGATACTGGGGTTACTCCTACATGCGTCCAGAATCGTACAAGGTGGCCCTTAAAGTCCGAGGTGCTCGGTTTTCGAACTTCTGTCGACAACCTCATGGCGCGGATGGGATTGGGCGGATGCACGGGCGCACGATGCGCCTTAACCTTTTATTCTGAATGGAGGGATATTGGAATAGGTCGGTACGTACCAACCGCGTGTATGCATCTTCCGTCCTGGATAGTGATGAATCGTCAATCACCCCTTTGGCTCTCCTTAGCTCTCGCTAAGTGCCCAAGCTCAGCAGCCGAACATTTGCCACCCTCCTCTCGCTCGTGCCGATTGCGTGGATTTCACCTGCGTCGGAAGCCCAGCGTCACAAAAGGCCAATGAACTAAGCCCTTTGCAGGCGGGGAGGAAGAAAGATGGCTGGCAATGATTGGTCCTCCACCAGTAGGCCATTCGACCATTAGGCGGAACCCGAAGATGATGGAACCACGGCTTCTGGCAACGCCAGCATGCCGCCTTCCGGAGTACGTCGCACTGACGGGAGACGCTGTATTCCGCGACACGCTCTCCAGCCGAGAGTTATACCGCCTCGGATTCAAGGGAACAAACGATTTTACGCGATGGCCATTTGTACGGCAATGCATCCTACCCTTCCTTGGAGGTCCATCGGTCGGAAAAACTTCATTTCAACTTTGCATTCAAGACGGCGGAAGATTTAGCTGACCCTTTTGCCGCCTTCCCGTGGACTCACTTTAGCTGCAGCGGCGTTTTAGATAGTACCATCGGAAGGCCATGCAGAGGGAGCTATGACCGTGCTGAGATCGTCTAAGCTGCTCTGAGACTGCCGTAGTGGTTCCCCCGAGTTGCGCGTGACCTTGGGAAGAACGATGGCAGCTTCCGTAACCTCTGTTATCGATTACTGTTCCCATCGGAGTTCTTGATCGAGGAATCTTTTCGGCAGGAGGTTTACCGTTCCCGACACAAGGTGCGCGCACGGACCTCAACCTGTCCGCCTTACCCCACGGAGTTGTCATCCTGACTTAATTGCCTTCCAAGTTCGGCATCCTCTCTAAAGCCTTCATGAAGAACTGATCGAAGCCCGGCTGGTCACCGGGCTTCCACATTTCTAATCTTCTCATTGTCCGATGTTTCAGAATCGACCTCACCAGCTTCCGATACTTCAAGCGCTTGGGCACCACGTCCCCTACCCGCTTTTTGTAGTTCTCTTCGTACTCGCTGAAGCCGCCTTCGAACCAATACACGTTGCTGTCGCCTTCGAAGGCTAGGATGTGCGTGCATACTCGGTCCATGAACCAGCGATCGTGGCTGATGATCACGGCACAGCCGCTGTAGTCCTGGATACCTTCCTCCAAGGCACGCAGCGTGTTCACATCGAGGTCGTTGGTCGGTTCGTCAAGGGCAACACGTTGCTGCCTTGTTTCAGGGTCATGGCAAGGTGCAAGCGGTTGCGCTCTCCACCGGAAAGCACGCCCACTTTCTTGTTCTGATCGGTACCGGTGAAGTTGAATCGCGCCAAGTAGGCACGGCTGTTCACCAGGTTCCACCGATGGACATGTTCTCGGAGCCACCGCTCACCACTTCGTACACGGTCTTTTCTGCGACCAGTTCCTTGTGGCTTTGGTCCACGTAGGCCAGCTGCACGGTATCGCCGAGCGTGATGGTGCCGGAATCCGCCTTTTCCTCGCCCATGATCGTTGCGGAACAAGGTGGTCTTACCAGCACCGTTGGGTCCGATAATCCCCACAATGCCCGCAGGTGGCAGGGAGAAGTTGAGGTCCTCGAACAGGACGCGGTCACCGAATGATTTGGACAAATGCTTGGCCTCGATGCGCCATCTACGAGTCGCTGACCGTTCCGGAATATGATCTCAGCTTCGCCTCCTTCTCCTTCACGGTCTCGCTCTGCAATTTCTCGTAATTCTCCAAGCGGGCCTTGCTCTTGGTTCGGCGCGCTTTTGCATTGCTGCGCACCCACTCCAGTTCTTGTTTCAGGATCAAGTTCCGCTTGCTTTCGGTCTTCTCTTCGCGGGTCAAACGTTCGGTCTTCTGTTCCAGCCAAGTTGGTGTAATTGCCTTTATAGGGGATGCCTTCGCCACGGTCCAGTTCAGGATCCAGCCTGCCACGTTATCGAGGGAAGTAACGATGCGTGGGTAATGGCGATAACGGTGCCTTTGTACGCGGCCAAGTGCTGTTCCAACCAAGCGACACTTTCGGCATCCAGTGGTTGGTGGGTTCGTCACGAAGCAGGATGTCGGGGCTTGTAGCAGCAAGCGGCAGAGGGCCACACGGCGGCGCTCACCACCGGAAAGCACACTGATCTTGGCATCGGGTTCCAGGGCAGCGAAGTGCATCCATGGCGATGTCCAGTTTCTGATCGATCTCCCAGGCACCGGACGCTTCGATCTCGTCCTGCAGCACTCCTTGACGCGCGATCGGCTTGTCCATTTGTCGGGATCGTTCAAGATGTCCTCGTCGGCGAACTTGTTGTTCACGTCCTCGAATTCCTTCAGCAGGTCCATGATCGGTTGCACACCTTCACGCACGATGTCGATCACGGTCTTGGTCTCGTCCAGATCCGGCTCCTGCTCCAAGTGGCCGATGGTATAGCCGGGTGAGAGGTGTACATCGCCATCGAAGTTCTTGTCCTTGCCTGCGATAATGCGCATGAGCGTGGACTTACCGCTACCGTTGAGACCGAGGATCGATCTTGCGCGTATAAAGTAGAAACCGAGGTAGATGTCGTTGAGGATCTTCTTTCCGGAGGAGAGCGTTTTGCCCACCTTGACCATATTGAAAATGATCTGACGTCCTTCTTCTGCCATTGTGTACTTCTGTTTTTGCCCCTTCGGGTCGAAGATCTTCGACTTCTAAGGGGCGGCAAAGATCTTCAATTTACCCGGTTCCAGCACCATCTTCATCCGATCTTCCATTGCCGGATCTTGTGCGTTGTGCAACAGGACCGAACGCACCGACTGTTCATCGGTGGGAGAACAAGCGACCAGGACCTTCGCGTTCGGTGCTGGAGTACCGGTGAGCATATCGAAGGATAGACCGAGCTCGATGGCGCTGAATTTTACCGGCCAATCCCAAGGGTGTTGCACGAACAATTTATCACCGGTCTTCAAATTGCGGACCGCATAGGCCACACGTCCGTGCTTCGGGCATGCCACTGCTCCGTTCCCATGCCATGGGCATACCAAGCGAAGCGAAAAGCGCAAAAGGACCAGCGCAGCAGCAGCGGTGCGCGTTCTCTTGCCCAGCTTGGTAAAGAGTTTCTCCTGAAGGAATTTGAGCAAATAGAACACTGCGATGGCGGTGCTCAAATGGAAGATGAACAAGGTGTAGAGCCACACTTGTGGCGGCCCGATGATCGTTTGTACGAAGACCAACGGCATTGCGCCGAGCAACGCGGCAAGGGCCAAGAACCGGAATTTGGATGAAATGAAGGCCGGATAAAGCATCCCGATCAACCCGGGAACGGCGATCCAGACCGATGAGCTATCGACCAGATAAGCCCAAAGGTCAAATGCCCGGTCCTGGTGGTGCAGCTTGAAATAGTACCAGCCTTGTTCAGCGACGGTGCGATGGTGAAGCAATTGGTCGAATCCGTGCTCCAGGATCACCGGCATGTACAATAGTCCCGTTACCACCACGAATACGACCAATGACAATAACCAGGTCATGATCCGTTTCTGCACGGTGTTCTTGTATTGTGCAGTGAGGGAGAACAACATCCACCAGTAGATCAGGAGTGCGGCATAGGCCATGGTAGGAACGGCCCACATGCCCAAAGCACACACCACGCCAATGGCCACAGCGCTCACCGCATTATTTTCCTTGATCATGTGCCTGCCCAGGACCAAGGCGGTAACGAAACACAACCAACCCATGCTGAACCCACGAGCGAGCGCACTGTATTCCACCAGCGGCCCGGATGCGGCCACCAGGGCCAAGGCCATGAGCGCGATGTACCGATTGAACATGGCACGAACGAAGATGTAGAAGAGCGGCATGACCAACACCCCTGCAATGAATGCGGGCAACCGCAACTGGACCCTTCCTACCCCGAAAAGACCCGTTGAGAACTTGGTGAGCAGCGTATGGAGGAGCTGGTTGGCCGGATCGCGATAGTCGGAGAGCAACTTTCCCAAGGGCTGTGTGGCGAACTCCACATAGGCAAAGGCTTCATCGTAGGTGATCGGGCGCAGGAGCAGCGAAGCACGTAGCGCCACCCCCACCAGAATGAGGAAAATGACAAACCGTTTGTGCGAGGCCGAAGTGCGCTTGCTGAGTTCAAGGATCAACCGACGGATATCGCCAATGAAGCCAGCCGAAGGGGCCGATCGACTACGCGATCTGCTGCTCATTGTACACTTCGTTCACGTGTTCGTCCATGGGTCTATCACCGGTTCACCTCATCCATGGAAACAATGCTGTCCACCACGAATTTGGTGTGTCCACGCCACGGAAGGGCGGCAAGGTATTCCTTGTAGTGCACGTTGAATTGATTGCCACTGTGACGCATCAGTTGCTCTGCGATCTCGGGATCTTCCACCGAGAACAAGAATTCAAAGCTCTGCAGGGTTGCGTTCTGGCTGCGGATACCTGTTTGTATCATTTTGCCTTCATAGGTCTTGAACATGACCCCTTTGTGGACCATGTAGTTCAATTCGCCGCTCTTCACTCCTGTGCCGAATACCCAGAAATACCGGAAGTAACCTCCAACAGCGATCACGATCAACAAAAAGAGGATGAATTTCCAAAGACGGCCCATGAGTGTGGAGTTGGCCGAAAGATAGTTTGGAAGAATGGGTTGCTGGTTCCTTTCATAAGGGATCCCTTTCCATCCGCTCACCTCCGTTCACCCTCTTTCGGTGACCGCTCATCACAAAGCATACTACCTTGTGTTGCATAGTACCAACCCATACACGTATCTTTGGTGCGTCAACGAACCGGAGCAGTGATCACCCGATCACGAAAGCCGGTCCAAGACCAGACCATGAGAGTCGATAACACAAAAGCACAGATGCGCAAAGGGGTGCTGGAGTACTGCATCCTGGGCACCTTATCACAGGGCGAGCTTTATCCTTCGGACATCATCGGGAAATTGAAGGACGCGAAGTTGATCGTTGTTGAAGGCACTTTGTACCCCCTGCTTACACGATTGAAAGATGCCGGCCTGCTCACCTATCGTTGGGAGGAATCCAGATCCGGACCACCTCGCAAATACTACACACTAACTCCAGTGGGCACGAAATTCCTGAACGAACTGGATCAGGAATGGGATGAATTGATGCAAGCAGTTAAGAAGACCACCCGTAGGAAATAGACCCCATGAAAAAGACATTGACAGCCAACATCAGCGGCACGGTGTTCCACATCGAAGAGGACGCTTTTGACAGAATGCAGCGTTACCTCGCCAGCATTCGTGCCCAATTCAGCGGCAGCGATGGCCGTGAAGAGATCATGGCGGACATCGAGGCACGGATCGCCGAGCTTTTCACGGAACGGTTGGCCGGTAAGCGCCAAGTGCTGAACGTGACCGATGTGGAACACGTGATCACCGTAATGGGCCAGCCGGAGGATTACATGGGCGATGCCGAAACTGCACAGGATACGGCAAGGCCCAACAGTGATCAGAGCCACCACACAAGCAGTGGCCAACGCAGGCACAAGCGGCTGTTCCGTGATCCCGATGACAAATGGATCGGCGGCGTATTCGGAGGTCTAAGCGCCTACTTCAACATCGACCCTTTGTGGCTGCGTTTGGCCTTCATCGCGTTGTTCCTTTTGGGTAAGGGCTCGCCTGTGTTGATCTACATCCTCATGTGGATCCTGGTACCGAAAGCGGAGACCGCTGCGGAACGCTTGATGATGCAGGGTGAACCCGTTACCGTGGACAACCTGAAAAAGACCTTTGAAGAAGGAGCGGAAAAAGTGAAGTCCAGTGCCGAGCGCATGGCCAAGGAAGTGGATGAGCTGGGAAGGAAGTGGAACACTGCGGATGGCAAGGCCCGTTTCCGGGGTCACGCGGACCGCTTGGGAAGTGGTCTCGGCACGGTGATCAAGAAAGTGATCGGTGTTGCCTTGTTGCTTTTCGGGTTCTTCTGGGCCATGGCCATGATCGGTGGTTTGATCGGCACCGGCACCCTTCAATACGGCAGCACCGACGGATGGGAAAGTGGCGGTCCGTTCGCGCTGGCCGGCATGCTCTTCAGCAGCCCTTGGCAAAGCATTTGGTCGTTGGTCGCGGTCTTTCTTTTGGGCCTTATCCCGGTGATCGGCATTATGCTAGGTGGGCTTCGTCTGGTGTTCGAGACGCGCACTCCGCGTTGGCTCGGGTGGACCTTGGGGCTTGCTTGGGTGGCCGCGTTGATCGTGGTTATTGTAACCGCCTCCTTCGTCGGTGCTGATTTCAGCAAGCACGAAACGGTGGACCTTGAAGTACCCTTGATCCAGCCCACCGGTCAAACGCTCTACTTGGAGAATTTGGACCCTGTTGGCCAAGGTCAACGGAAACACTTCCGCTACAACCACGGCAGTGTGGACTGGAGCATGGACGGGTTCGTGATGCAGAAGGACAGCATACGCATCTGTTGGGTCGGTTTGGATGTTCAACGCAGCCCTGATAGCCTCTTCCACTTCTATGTGGAACGCACCGCGCAAGGCCGCAGCTACAAAGAAGCGCAGACCCGTGCATCGAACATCGGGTTCACCCTGCAACAGGTGGATTCAGTGCTGTTCCTGAGCCAATGGCTGGCCTTTCCGAAGGCCGACAAATTCAGGGTGCAACGGGCCCACTGTGTGATCGAGGTTCCCTTAGGAAAGGCCATTCACCTAGGAAGTGGCACGGGTCCTTTGCTGGATGATATAGCCAACGTGACCAACACTTACGACGGCGACATGCCGGATCGGACCTGGACCATGACGCGTCGTGGATTGAGCATGGACATTGCACCTGAGCAGGTTCCCGATGAGGTCCTACCCATGCCAACTCCGCCAACTCCGAAGGAAGACCGCACCTCGGACAAGAAGAACGTTCCGTCCGCGACCAAGAATACGGTGGTAAGCGCGGGAACGAATGACCGAACACGGGAACGCAAAGCTTCATTGATGCCGAATTTCCTTGGCTTGATGTTCCACAACCTGTAAAAGGAGCCGCCCTACGGCCTTGGACGCAACGAGGGGTTGAGGTCCATTCACGCCCTGGTCACTATGTGATCGGGGCGGTTCCATTTCTTGAAAGGACCACACAACGGCTCGCACTTAACTTCGCCGACCTAACACGCCCGACCATGAGCAAAGCCGCCAAGATCAAACAATTCGACCCGAACGGCCCAGGAGCTGCGGATGCCGGTATCTACGGCTTGCCGTTCACCACGGCAGAAGCGGATGTAGTGATCGTCCCCGTTCCATGGGAAGTGACCACGAGCTATGGAGGTGGCACTTCGCACGGTCCAGCTGCGATCCTTGAAGCGAGTTTCCAGGTCGATCTTTTCCATCGCGAGTTCCCGGAACTATGGAAGCGAGGCATCGCCATGGATGAATTGCCAACCGCTTTGCAGGAACAAAGTGATGATCTGAAAAAGGATGCACAACATGTGATCGATCTGCTCGTGAAGGGCGGCGATGACAAGAAGAAGACCCGCGCGGCAAAAGCATTGAAGTTGATCAACGCCGAATGTGCGGTGATGAACGATTGGGTGGAACAGCGTACCGGCTATTGGCTGGACAAAAAGAAATTGGTCGGTCTTGTTGGAGGAGACCACAGCACGCCACTCGGATTTTACCGAGCACATGCCGCGCGCCACAAGAAATTCGGGATCCTGCACATCGATGCGCATTTGGACCTCCGCAAAGCCTACGAAGGATTCACGTATAGCCATGCGAGCATCATGTACAATGCGCTGGCCATTCCGCAACTTGAACGGATCGTAAGCGTTGGCATACGCGATTTCTGTGAAGCGGAGAACACCGTGTTCCTCAAGGAAAAGGGAAGGGTCCGCGTGGTGCGCAGTGCGGATGTTCGCAGGCAACAATTCGATGGGGTCACATGGCGTGAACAATGCGATGCCATCATCAATGGCTTGCCGGACAAGGTCCACATCAGTTTCGATATCGATGGTCTGGACCCAACGCTTTGCCCGAACACAGGTACACCTGTTCCGGGCGGATTCCAATACGAGGAAGCCACTTACCTCCTGTCCAAATTGGCGGCCAGTGGTCGCACGATCATCGGTTTCGATATGGTGGAAGTAACACCGGGCAAGCATGACGATTGGGATGCGAACGTGGGCGCGCGCTTGTTGTTCCACCTCTGCGGAGTGCTGGCCGCACCGCGCTAATTACTGCGGACCGTAGAGGAAAAGGAATTGAATGAGCAACGATCGTAAGACGCCGTTCAACTTCCAACACCCGGCTTGGATCTTCGCTGTCTGCGCATTCTTGGCCTACGTCACTTTCCGCCTGAAAACGGCCACCACCTCGCATTGGGACGATGGCACCTTGGAGCAGATCCAAGCGTTATTGGTCCAGTTCAAGTACTACAACAATGAGCAGAGTCGGCTCTTGCAGTGGGGCATACCGGAATTGCTAACGCGGATCCTTCCTGTACAACTGCACACGGCTTATGGCATGCAGCGTTTGGTCTTCACCACGTTGGCCTTCTTTACCTTTCACAGGTCCAGTTCGCGGTGGCTGAACAATACGGCCGCTTTGCTCGCGGTTGTCCTCTTCGCACTGCTCACCGCCTTCACCTTCCAAGGCGATCTTCAGGAGAGTGCTCCCCTGTTGGCCTTCACCTTCGTTGCTGCATTGTGGGCCATGCGGGAAGGAAGGCTGGCGCTATTTGCAGGCATCATTTGGTTCGGCGGGTTGAACAACGAGACGATGCTCTTTCTACCGGCAGTGTACTTGTTCGTGAATTTCCGTTCCTGGGCGTTCGCCCCGTTGGCGCGGCTTTGCGGAACGGCATTTCTGTTGGGCCTACCTGGCTTGCTCACGGTGGGCGCAATCCGTTACATCACGCGCGATCAGCCGTATTTAGGCGGCGGTTGGCATTGGCAAGCCAACTTGATGGCATTGGACAGTGTGGTCCTTTTCCTTGGCGTGTTCTGGGTGCTTGCTTTCATTCAGTACAAGCAATTGCCCGTGTTCCTTCAACGGTGCTTATTGACGATCCCGCTCTTCCTGATCCCCAACATGTTCATCGGGATCATTACTGAAACGCGGTTGCTGTTGCCGTTATGCTATTTCGTGTTGCCCGCCGCGTTGTGGACGTTCTTGCCAGATGCACGCAGCACCGATAGTGGCGAGGCATACATCGACCAACATTAGGGGCGATTTGTGCATGGCACAACACTGGGTATTGCAAACTGATCACTGCTTCTCAGCACGTTCTTCCCATGCTTGTTCCAAGGCACCTAGGAAATGATCACTGGACTGGGCTCCGCTCACCGCGTACTTCCGGTCCAGCACGAAAAAGGGAACGCCTTGTATGCCCAGTTGCTGTGCTTCGCGTTCATCCGCACGAACTTCATCAGCGAATGCATCGGACGTCAGAACGGTTTCCACTTCTGCAGCATCCAAACCGATCTCTTTTGCAAGACCGATCAGCGTTGACCGATCGGATAATTGCGCCCCTTCCATGAAATAGGCTTTGAACGATCGTTCCTCGGCCTCCGCTCCCATTCCCTTGGTCTTGGCGAATTGGATCAACCGCTGTGCTTGAAATGAATTCCCGATCACAGCCTTGTCCATTTGATACTCCAAGCCAACGCTTTTCGCACGTTGCACCACGCCCTCCACGCGGGCCGCAGCATCTTCACGGGTGCCGCCGTACTTGGCCGCCAGCATACCGTACATGTCATGTTCGCTACGTTCAGGGGCATTGGGATCCAGCTCAAAGCTCTTCCACACCACTTCCACTTCATTCTTATGCGGAAAGCGCTCCAATGCACGTTCAAATTCGCGCTTGCCGATGTAACAGAAGGGACAAACGACATCACTCCAGATCTCTACGGTCATTTTGGTTGAAGGGTGTTCCATGGGTGCGCGTTCTGGGACGCGTTGCAATTGGGAAAATGCGGTGATGGGTAGGACGAGAGTTGCCACAAGAAGGCTGGACCAACTTTTCATGGGTACAAAGTTCGGGACCACAGTTCAGAAGATCACCTTCGACCTGTCTGTCGTGATCCGCGTCCACTGCGACCGATCCGAGGAGGGGGTCGTTCAACGTACATCTCTCAACACTGGAGCGTGGAGAATTCCGATGGCCTGCAACGCGTTATAGTGTCCAGTGGAATTGTTTTACGTTTTGGACCATGCGTATTTCACGTTCAATACCGTTGTTTTTGATCGGAGCTGTTCTGGGCTTTGTTAATGTGTCGTTGGCGCAAACCACTTGGCGCACGGACACCTTAATGTCAAGCTGGATGGTGCAACACCAGTTGAAGGAGTTGCATGGTGGCGTTGGGCGGGGTGTGGTGCGCGCGGTGGACACACGTGATCTCTATACCAAGTTGACCCTTGAAGCGCCGAGCATCCCCGTTTTCGCGGACAGCGCCGTGATCCGATATGCCGACCAATACGGGCAACCATTACGTGAACATTTCCGGGTTTTGTTGGGGTTGGCGAACAACTATTTCCCCTTGATCGAAAAGGAATTGGGGAAGGACTCCTTGCCCGCCGACCTGAAGTACCTGCCCATGGCCCTTTCTGCGTTGAATACGCAAGCGGGAAGCACGTCCGGCGAAGCAGGTCTTTGGATGCTCAACTACCCCGTGGCACTGCGCTACGGGTTGAAGGTAACTGCGGAGGTGGACGAACGACACGATGATGTGAAGAGCACAAAAGTGGCGGTGCGCTATTTGAAGGACCTGCACACTCGCTATCAGGACTGGAGCATGGCGATCATGGCCTTCGCATGCGGGCCTGCCAATGTTACACGTGCACAGCAGCGGAGCAGTGGCGCAGCGGATTACCGAAGCTTATACCCGCATTTCACACCGGACCAACGAGACGTGCTGCCGTTGTTGATGGCCTTCATCCACCTCACGAACAACGCCGGTACATTGGGCTTGGGCGCCTATGAAATGACCACTTGGGAGGCGACCGACACGCTCACCGCGCCACACGCAATTCCTTGGACCACAGTAGCCAGTGTCTTGGATCTTCCGGAAGGGCGATTGCACGCGATCAATCCCACACTGATCGGTCCCACGATCCCGATAGCCCAGGTGTTCAACCTACCCGAAGGCATGCGCTCCAAGTTCTTGATCCTTTCCGATTCATTGAACACAATAGCCGAAGCGATCGAAGAAGCTCCAAAACCGGAACCAGTCACTGTGGAGGTCACGAACATTGTCCGTTACAAAGTGCGCTCTGGGGACAACTTGGGAAGCATTGCGGCGAAATACCATGTGTCCATTAGACAATTGAAAGCGTGGAACAGTTTACGCAGCGATCGGATCTACGTGGGAAAGCGATTGCTGATACACCAGAAGAAACGAGAGGTGGTGTCGGCAAAGCCCAAGCTGATCAATGACCAGAGCGATGTTGACGGTCCTACGAACAGCACCAAGCCCAAATTGGTCACCGATGGGAAGGAAAGACTGGCTGACAAGGGTATCGGGTTTGCCACGTATACCGTCCAGTCCGGCGACTCGCTGTACCGTATTGCGCAGCGTTTCCCGGGTGTTACAGCACACCACATCATGGAAGCGAACGGCATTGATGCACGCATTACACCTGGGCAAAAGCTGAAGATCCCGCGCCCATGAGGCCGATCCACGTGCTGCTGTTCCTTTTGGCAGTAATGGTGGGCTTGGCCGTGATCGGTTCACTTGTTCCGGCTGAAGGCATCCGACTTGGCGATACCCTCACCCTACGCCTACCATCTGCGCAACAGGTGCTCTTCCCTGAACCGAAGGCGGAAGTTGACATCAGCGACATCCTTGCTGTAACGACGGACTCCGCGGCGATCACCGACACGGAAGCACTCGCGGATAGCTTGATGGCCGACGCACTTGCAGGAACTGAACCGTTCGTCTTCGATAGTGCTGCTCTTCGCCCTTTGGAAGAACGCATTGCCTTGCACTACCCGAACGACGATAAGCAAGTGTTGTGGCCGCTTTTCGCCCAATTGCAGAATGCTCACAATGGAACACAACCGATCCGGATCATGCACTATGGTGATTCGCAATTGGAAGGCGATCGGATCACGTCATACATCCGGAACAAACTACAGTCACAATTTGGTGGGTCCGGCCCAGGCCTATTTTCTGTCGCGGATATCGTGAACAGCTTCAGCATCGATCGGATCATCTCGGACAATTGGTTGCGTTATAGTGTTATGGGAAGGAAAGATCCCACCCAGCACCACGCCCGCTACGGTGCGCTCTCGTCCTTCTCCCGCTTCACCCCTATTCTACCGGACAGTATTGCTCCCGACACGGTGTTGCACGAAGCAACGATCACCTTGCGACCGTTACGCAGGGCATACGGGAAAGCGCAGCAGTACAGCACGTGCGAACTGTTCTATGGTTGGCATCGCGCACCCGTTACGATCGAGCTCCGAAATGGGGAAGAGTTGGTAAGCAGTGAGGTGGTCCAACCGACCAATTCAATGGTGGTACGTCAGTGGAAATTCACCAGCACCCCGAGCGAGATCACCATCACCTTCAGCGGTGCGGACAGTCCTGATGTTTTCGGAATTGCACTTGACGGACGCTCAGGTTTAGGAGTGGACAACATTGCGGCACGAGGAGGCGCCGGCTACGAATTCCGCAAAGCCGATCAAACTTTGCTCGGTAGGATGTACAAGGAATTGGACGTCAAGCTCTTGATCCTGCAATACGGTGGCAACGTGCTCCCGAATCTGAAAAATGCCGAGGAAGCAGCCCAGTATGGCAGGTATTTCGGGGCACAGATCGCACGGTTCAGGAAGATGATACCCGGTGTTAGTGTTATCGTTATCGGCCCCAGCGATATGAGCATCAAGGAAGGCGAGAATTATGTAACGCGGCCCTATTTGGAGGAAGTTCGCGATGCGCTGAAGAGCAATAGCCTTGCGCAAGGAGCCGTGTTCTGGGACATGTACGAGGCCATGGGCGGGCGCAACAGCATGGTGAGCTGGGTGGAGGCCGACCCACCCTTGGCCGCAACCGACTACACACATTTCAGCCCGCAGGGATCCAAGAAAGTGGGTGAACTTTTCTACACGGCATTGATCAACGACTTCGCGGCCTATTATTCCGCTGCGCAATAACCTCGGACCATGGAACAAACATCCCGAAGACACACCACCTTGCTGCAAACGGTTTTGCCCATTATCTGGTGTCTTGCATTTCTGGTGCTTCTCGTTCTGCAGACCGCAGGGCAATCAAACCCGTTGGTTCTTCCAACGATCTCGATGGTTGATGCCAACTCGAACGGACTTATCTTGAAGGGGGACCGAAGTGCTTGGGAACGCTATTGCACCAAGATGGACAAGGTGTTGCTCGATGGCACGGGGCAGATCAATATTGTGCAAGTAGGTGGATCGCACATACAAGCCGACATGTGGAGCGCCGAGTTGCGCGAACGGTTCCAAACGGCAGTGCCCGGCGTACGCGGTGGTCGTGGGTTCATCTACCCGTACACGATGTCCAAGACCAACAATCCATACTGGTACAAGCCCGAATACACGGGCAAATGGACCAGCGTTAAGAACGTGCAGCGTGAAGGCACTGAAGAGTTGGGGCTCGCCGGATATGCGGTCACCACCACGATACGCTGACCACCTTGAAGATCAGTTTCCGGGGCGAGGTCTATCCGGGTTACGCCTTCAACCGCGTGAAGGTCCTGCACGGGAAGGCAAACCAGTTCCGTGTTTCGGCGTGGTCAAATGACACCACCATCCAAATGGAGACGAGCGAGATGGAGAGCTACACCGAGATCCAATTCGACCGCTACATGGACACTTTGCATCTTCGTTTCGATCAAACGGACAGCACACAGCGGCAGTTCACCTTGCAGGGCATCATCCTCGAAAGCGACGATCCCGGCATCTTCTACCACGCCAGCGGAGTGAACGGGGCGAGCACGACCAGCTGGTTGCGTTGCCCGCGGTTCACCAAGGAACTCGCGCTTGCTGAAGCCCGACCTCGTGGTCGTTTCTCCATTGGCATCAACGATGCGCACGATCCTGATTTCAGTGCCGACCGCTACGAGCGCAACTACGAGGAGCTGATCGCGAGTGGTGGAGCCCGCCGAATGCCGCGATCCTGCTCACCACCAACACGGACAGCTACATGGCCCGGCAATATCCGAACAAGAACGGGCGGCAGTGCGGGACGTGATGCTTCGGCTCCTCGCGCAACAGGCTGTGGGGTGTGGGACACGTTGGCGTGATGGGCGGCAAGGCAGCGTAGCGCCTGTGGGAGCATGCCGGCTCGCGCAAAAGCGACCGGATCCACTTGACCCGGCCGGGCTATGCGGCGCTGGGCGACCTGCTGTTCAGCGCCATGATGGAGACGTACGGCGACCACATCCGCAGCACATACAGGCCCCTGACGCATGAGCCTTGGCTTCTCCGCACCGTCCATGCCCCACCATCGACTGGGCTGGCATTTTCGGATATGACCCAGGAACACCGTTGATCTTTACCCAGTTCTTCTTCTGGGGCTTCTTCGTGGTGGTGTTGGCCGGCTACGCATTGGTCACCGCAAGCGCGCCGTGCGCAACGCCTGCCTCTTCCTCGTCAGCCTCTTCTTCTACTGCAAGACGAGCGGCCTCTTCGTCGGCATCCTGCTGTTCTCCACCGTGGCGGACTACGTGCTCGCATTGCCATCCACGGCGGCAGCCCGGCCTGCGACAAAAGACTGTGGCTCGCCCTGAGCATTGCGTGAACCTGCTGCTGCTGTGCTATTTCAAGTACGCGCACTTCGTCATGGAGAACATCAACAACCTGTTCGGCACGCACTTCCACGAGGTGAACTACTTCGCGCAGTTCGCCAACGGCTTGTTCGGGACGAGCCACATGGTGGATCGGATCCTGCTGCCGGTGGGCATCAGCTTCTTCACCTTCCAGGCCATCAGCTACGCGGTGGACGTGTACCGCGGGCACATCAAGCCGGTGCGCAGCATCCTGGACTTCGGCTTCTTCGTCAGCTTCTTCCCACAGCTGGTGGCGGGTCCCATCGTGCGAGCGGCGGAGTTCATCCCGCAGATGTACGAGGAGTTCAAACTGACGCGCGCACAATTCGGAATTGCGGTGTTCTGGATCATGAACGGCTTGGCGAAGAAGATCTTGATCGGCGACTACATCGCGGTGAATTTCATCGATCGGGTATTCGCTGATCCCATGCGTTACACGGGTTTCGAAGGGGTGATGGCGCTCTACGGCTACTCCCTCCAAGTGTACGCGGATTTCAGCGGTTACACGGACATCGCCATCGGCGTGGCGCTGCTCATGGGCTTCACCTTGCCGGTCAACTTCAACAGCCCTTACAAAGCGGCAAGCACCGCGGAATTCTGGAAACGTTGGCACATCAGTCTCAGCACGTGGCTGCGCGATTATCTGTACATCCCCATGGGCGGCAACCGCAGTGGGTCGTTGTTCTCGTGGGTCATGCTGGGCTTCATCGGTGCGGCGTTCGTCCTGCTGACCGGTTGGTTGTGGCTGCCGGTCATCTTCATTTCCGTGCTTGCCTTTTTCGCAGTGTTAACGCGTTTGTTCCCGCCCGTACAGAACCTCGTCACCACCAACCTGAACCTGATGATCACCATGCTGGTCGGCGGGTTGTGGCACGGGGCCAGTTGGATGTTCGTGATCTGGGGCGGCCTGAACGGACTGGGCTTGGTGATCTACAAATTCTGGAAGCGCGTAAGTCCGTGGGACAAGAGCAGCCATTGGTTCGCACGGGTGCAGGCCATTGCGATCACCTTTACCTTCATCACCTTCACACGCATCTGGTTCCGCAGCGATTCGTTGACCACGGCGAACCATTTGATCCACCAGATCACCCACGATTTCGGTGCGCATTTGATGGGCGATGTGCTCTGGGGTTTCCGCAGTGTCTTCCTCGTCATGCTCGCCGGCTTGATCATCCACTGGCTGCCGGAAACCTTCAAACAGCGATACCGGACTGCATTTGCCGGACTTCCATTGTGGGCCATGGCCGGTGTTTGTGTGGTGATCGTCGCGACCATTTACCAGACCATGACGGCCGAAATGGTGCCGTTCATTTACTTCCAATTCTGATCGGTGAAGGGTTCCCATCTTTGCAACCAATGACAACACACCTCGTAACGGGCGGCTGCGGATTCGTAGGCCGCAACATGGTCCAACGGCTTTACAACACCACGAGCGATCGGGTGCTCCTGATCGACGATCTCAGTGTAGGCACTCATCCGGATACATGGGCACCGTGGAAAAGCGAAGGGACCGAGAAAGGATTGCAGATCTATGCAGGTGGACGCGTCCTCTTCATGCAAGCCGACCTGCGCGACGTCCTGCGCGAATTGAACAAGGATCCCAAATACTTCCGCAAGCAACACGGTGTTGATGTGGATCGCTTCGGCGACATTTTCCACTTTGCAGCGATCGTAGGCGGAAGGAGCAAGATCGATGGCGACCCGATGTTGGTGGCCCAGGACCTTAGCATTGATGCGGAAATGTTCCTGTACGTCTGCCGCAACAAACCGGCGCGCTTCCTGTACCCCAGCAGCAGCGCCGCCTATCCGATCGATCTGCAGACCGAAAGCAACACGCTGAAGCTGAAGGAAAGCGACATCGATTTCAAGCGAATGGGCGAGCCGGACATGACCTACGGCTGGAGCAAGCTCACCGGCGAGTTCCTCGCGAAGATCGCAGCGAGCCACTACGGTGTACATGTCACGTGCATCCGGCCCTTCAGCGGCTACGGCGAAGACCAGGACCTCTCCTACCCTGTTCCCGCGTTGGCCGCACGCGCCGCGAAGAAGGAAAACCCTTTTGAGGTATGGGGCACCGGCAAACAAGGCCGTGACTTCGTCCACATCGACGATGTGTTGGACCTCACGCTTCTGGCCATGGACAAGATCAGCGACGGCCGGGCCATCAACATCGGCATGGGCAAGCTCACGAGCTTCTTGGAACTGATCGATGTCTTCACCGGCTTCGCGGGTTACAAGCCGACGATCAAACCCTTGCTGGATAAACCGGTCGGTGTCTTCAGCCGGTATTGCGATATGACCTGGGTTGAAGAGAACCTCGGATGGAAGGCGAAGATCAGCATAGAGGACGGGATGCGTAGGGTGTATGAAGCGGCGAAAATGCGGATCGGATGATCATGGCGATGCGCAAGATTCTGCTCTGCACCACTATCGCTTTCGCCAATGCCTGTCCCCAAATTGCGGCACCACCCACGGCTATGACGGACCCGCAGCATCGCGCAACGACACCTTGCGCTTTGAAGAGTTCATTGTCGTTTACTCCTTGAACGAATGCACGCCTCTGGCCAACCCAGGCCGCGCAAGGTCTTGCGCCACAGCATCCGCGAACTCATTTCACACCACCGAGGTCGGTCGACCTGAACTGTGTCCCTTTGACATCGCCGTGCAGTTCGGTAACAGGAAGTATTACGGCCTTAATGCGCGGAATGGTCGACTGAAATGGGTCTGGATTGAACGCTTCTGACCAATGCCAGAAATGATCACTTACCTTAAACTTACCGGTAATCATCTTGGTCTGATAATGAACTTTCACAGCGCCTTGCTAAAGGACGGTATGCGTCGAGTGGTGAACAATTTGAAGCCATGATCAAGTCCATTCCGTCCAAAGCGTGTATTTCGCATTCGTCGCGAACCCGTCGCGTCGCTGCGTCGTCGCGATAAAAGTTAAGAGGTTTGATCACTCCACATCATCTGCTTCGGCCCCGGCCCCAAGTTCAAAGGCGGCATTGCGCAGTACAACACGGCGTTGGCGCGTTCGCTGAAGGATGAAGGCGCGCAGGTCACCATCGTGAGTTGGACGCAGCAGTACCCGGCGATCATCCCGCGCGAATTCGTGGACAAGGCCAGCCGTAGCGACTTTCTCGAAGGCTATGACATTCCGGTGAAGTACCTCACCAATTGGAACGACCCGCGCACGTGGAACGCAACCGCGAAGGCGATCGCAGCGCTGAAGCCGGGCAAAGTGATCATCCAGTGGTACAACCCCACGCAAGGCATTCCGCTGAACACCATCGCGAAGTACCTGCGCCAGCACACGAAGGCCGAGATCCTCTTCGACCTGCACTTCGTCGCCGCCAAGGAACAGAGCTCGCTGGACGCACGGCTCACACGAATGGCCTTACGTCACGGGCACAGCTTCATCGTACACGCCTACAAGACGGCGGAGGAATTGAAGGCCCTGATGCCGGAGAAGAGGTTCGAGGTAACGTTGGATGGGAGAGAGGAGTCGGAGTCGGGAGTCGGAGTCGTGGCCCCCCGGGACAAGGCCCCATCCTCAAACTCTACCACCCCATCTACACCCTCTTCAAGCTGGATCCCAACTTTGACAAAGAGGCTTGGAAAGCACAGCACCACCTGCGGAAACATGTCTTCCTCTTCTTCGGCTTCATCCGCAAATACAAGGGCCTGCACTACTGCATCGAAGCTTTTTCAGAACTGGCGAAGCAACGGGATGACGTGAGCTTGATGATCGTGGGCGAACGTTTCTGGCAGACGGTGGACCAGAGCAAATTGAGCACCAAGTTGAAGAACGCATTGTTCGGGACGGTGAAGAAACTCTTCCTCAAGAAAGCCGATGACGAGCGCGAATACGACCCATTGGCTATGATCGGTGACTTGGGGTTGAAAGACAAGACCCTGGTCGTTGATCGGTTCATTCCGAATGAAGAAGTTCCGCCCTACTTCCAAGCGGCTGATACCATCGTTCTCTTCTACGAAACAGCAACGCCTAGCGGTGTTGAAAGCCTAAGCTACAATTTCAAACTCCCGGCCGTGGCCACGCGGGTGGGACACTTCCCGGAGACGATCACCGACGGCTTCAACGGCTACATGGCCGAACCGAAGAACATCGCCGATATGGTGCGGGTAATGAACGCCAGCATCGAACAGCCGATCCCACGGGAAAATGTTGTGGAGGCCACCAAGGAAATGAGCTGGGCGAACTACGCGAAGGCGATCTTGCGCCATGCGGACAAGTGATCGAATTCTGCACATCCTGTTCTGGAGCATCGTATTGCTCGGGATCATAGACCGCTTGTTGATCTTGCAGCTTACGATCGGTTACGCCAGCGACGACCTTACTGTTATCTGGTTGGCCGCGCAGGATTACTCCCGAGGCATCTTCCATGAACCGTTCTTCTACGGGCAGAACTACGGTGTGATGCTGGAAGCCCTGTTGGCAGCACCGCTCGTAGCGTTCGGCGCGGACCCGATCATCGCAGTGCCTGTCGTGATCGCATTCATTGCCATGGCTCCTTTTTGGTCGTTCGCATTCTACTATTTCCTTCGGAAGGAATACGTAGGAGCCCTCTTGTTCGCCGCGCTGCCGTTGTTGCTCCCACCCGAGCACGGGATCCAATACACCAACTTGAACGGACTTGCTGTGCTGGCCATATGTCCATGGGTGCAACGCATACGGAACAACGCATTGAGCGCGTTCCTCATCGGACTTGTGTTGACCGCCGCTGCAGCTGTGAACTTGAATGCGTTGGTGGCTTGCGCCGCATTCGGGACCTGGTTCCTATTCGCCCGGTCCAAGAAACCCGAACTGATCGGCTGGGCTGCCTTAGGCACAGTACCAGTCCTTGCAGGGTTCTGGGCGGCCATGCACTTCTACGCCCAGCGACCGGAAGCCGTCATGAACACCGTGTTCGATTGGCGGTTCGTGTTCCATGGGGAAGGTATTCCCATCGCGTTCGGGCAACTTGATGCGCACTTCGCATGGCTATTTCCGATCTGGTGGCCGAACGGACATTTGGTGCTTTGGGCGTTGGTGGCGATCTGCATCATGCTCTATCGCAGAGGCAAGAAAGCCAGTGTTCTCGGACTTTTGGCTGCTTTGGTCGTGATCGTGTTGGCCATGGGCTTCCCTAAGACCCATGATGGGACCGGCTCGGTCTTCTTTCCGCTTTCGCGCATCTTTCTTGCCGCTCCCCTCTTATTCGGTTGGGGCATTTCGCAATTGGACCTGCAAGGCAAATGCCGTAAGTTCTTTGTTACAAGCGTCGGTCCTGCCGTGGTGATCTGCTTTATCCTTCGGTTTGTCATGGCACCGGGGATCTTTGCTTCGGCCTTGGCGAACCAAGAGCAACTGCCACTTCGTGTTTGGCCGGTGGAGCTGATCGCGAACAGTGCAGGATGATCCGTGAAAGTGCAATTGAAAGCGATACAGAAGTGGTGGTATTCTTGCGCGTTCCCGATCCGCAGTATGCGCAATTCATGGCCATGGGCTGCCCTGTTTGTGAAGAGTCACTGCCACCCACCTATATGCCGGATGGTGATCGAAGAAATTGGCGCAGGACGGAGGAATCCACCAGCATACGATCCCGAATACTGGTGGTGGGCGGTGACCCAGGTATGTGGCTCCAAGCCATGGAGGGACCGTTTCGCATCGGTCCAGTTCGTAAGGCGGAGCCGGTAATGCACCTTGTTCATGATACGGGTTTACCGGTGGAAAACATGATCGACGTGATACAGCCCCGGAACGAACAATAGCAGCGAGAGAATGCACGGACCTATACCTTCACACCATGCGCTGCTTCATTCTTCCATTGCTGATCGCTTCCTCATTAAATGTCCAGGCTCAAGAGATCAAGTTCGATCCAGGCAACTGGTCGTCGGATGAGATTGAACATCAGCATCGCGAGGTCAGGATCATAGCGAACGAAGAACGGATTGATTCCATATATACGGAGAATATCGCCACGGGCGAACTTGAACTCGTAGTTCAACGCTATCCCTTGGCGCGGTATGAATACTTCCCAGATGGGGCTTTACAGCGAAGAATAGACATACACCAAGAATCGAGTACTCAATTCCGTCGTTCATTGGTCGGGGGTGACTCTGGGGTAACGGAGAGAGTCATCAAAGACATCCCCAACGGTGCCTACCACGAATTCTTCCCTAACGGTAACATCCGCATCAAGGGAACGCTAGCTGGTTACAACGAGGACGGCACGCCAAAGAAGACCGGCGAATGGATCGAATGGGACGAAGATGAGAGAATGATCAGCAAGGAGACCTACCCGTGAACCCTGTTAACGTGCGTTACAAACTCGAACGGTGGAAACAGTTCCGTTGCCACCTGCACGGATCGCGTAGATCCCAAGGGCAAATGGTCCCGGCAGTTCGCAAGCATTCGCATTCGTCATTGTCGTAGCCACACAACGACCACTTGCGTCGAAGACCTGCACTTGGCCCAATGGAACATCGTTCCTGACCTGAAGTCCGCCGTCAACGAAGTAGGCATTCAAATTCGAACGCGTACGGACCGCGTCGATCTGCGTACTGATAAGTGCCAACTCCCCATTACAGGTGCTGGTATTTGAGGCGTTGCTGATACTAAGCGTCGGGTAATAGACACCATCATCGGCGTATGCCTTCCACCCCCAACGCCGGGTTATCGTATGCCCATCATCGCAATTATGCGAATAGGATGATGCCCCGATGCTAAGGCACCACAAGTATGCGATGTGCGGCTCTGCAGAGCCACTTGCATTGATCGGATAATACTCACATTGCAAGGATGTGAGCGCGTTGTTTTGCCATTGATGGGCACTGGTGTAACCATACCGTTGCGGGCCATTCATGTTCGTCCATTCCACCGTGCCACCGGTGATCGTGGGCATGGAGTTGGAAGCAGCGGTACTGAATTGCCCACTCTCCCAAACGTTCGTCTCGAAATCATACGCAGCTGCACCCAAGGAACCGGAGGTCGACTTCCAAGCCACGACACCTTGGCCCAAGACAGTGGCGTTGCCTGCGTTCGTGCTCAATTGACCTGTTCGCCATGCGTGCATGGAAGGATCGTACAGCGCAGCACCGACCGAACCCGCAGAGGAGACCCAAGCCACCACACCGTCCGCATTCCTGACAGTATTGCCCGTATTGGAGCTTAGCTCTTCCGATCGCCAAGTGCTCAGGGCGGGATCGTACACGGCCGCACCAACAACACCTGCTGAAGAAACCCAAGAGACCACCCCATCGCGGTTCTGCAATTGATTTCCACTGCTCGAGCTGAATTGTCCGCTACGCCACTGGTGTTGGAATGGATCATAGATAGCGGCGCCCAAGGTTCCGGAGGCGGAAACCCAAGCGATCACCCCATCGCGGTTGGTGATCGTTGTTCCGGTAAAGGAATTGAATTGGCCAACACTGAAGTTGCCCAGCTCAATGTCGTAGACGATCCCTTGCACGGTACCCACGAGCGAAACGGTTGCCACCACGCCATCCTCGTGGGTCCAATTGCTCACGGCCGTAAAACTTTGGGTCCGGGTCATATCCAGTGCGGGATCGAAGGCCGTACACGTAATGGTGGAACCGATCTGGTTCACGTAGATCTCCGGACCCCAGCCCCAAGGAAAATTCTGTGCTTGTGCGGCACACGCGATCTGGATGAAAGCGAACAGGGTGAAGATCCTTATCATTGAGGGATGCGGTGCTGGTGGGAAGTAATGCAGAGTATTGTAGCGAAGTTTTGGCCAAGGGTTCATTCAGGCTATGCAATTGGGACCACTTTCCATCCATGCCCAGATATCTTCCATTCGTCGAGTTCAACAAGAAATTAATACCTCAGCGCAACCTGCAAGGGTTGAACGCCGTTATATTCACGCCCCGTTCAATTCTGCGAAATGGAACCTCGCACACGGAACTGATACGGAAATAACCTGCGGAAGTTTTGGTACACATGCCACTCTTATTGGCGTTGATCTTCTCTTGGCTATTGCCAGAGAAGCCGATGGGACATCCGGTGTTGCCGCCGCATGCGCCTGTCATTTCGGTTGAGGAAACCCCAACGACCGCTGATGAATTGTATGCGGAGATCGGGTTGGAGGGTATTCTATCTGGATCAGCCTTCCAGGAAGGTTATGAGCGCATGGTGAAGTTCGGGATCACCGGCAACATCTTGGCGATCGCTGATATGACCCAACCGAGCACGGCCAAGCGATTGTACGTTATCGATCTGGAGCAAAAAGTATTGGTCATGCGCACCTGGGTGGCCCACGGACAGAACACCGGTGAATTGTACGCCACGGCCTTCAGCAATAAGGATGGCTCCCACCAGTCCAGCTTGGGTTTGTACCGCGTTGGTGCCCGGATCATAAGCCCGAAACACGGCCCGGCCCTTTTGTTGGAAGGCTTGGAAAAAGGCGTCAACAACAATGCACTTTCACGTGAGGTTATCATGCACGCCGCAGATTACGTCAGCGCCGGTTTCATAGCACAACACGGAAGGCTTGGACGCAGCTGGGGCTGCCCGGCAGTGAGCCAAGACGCCATGCCCCGCATGATCGAATTGCTCGCTGCGGGGGGCATGCTTTACGTCCACGGGGGTTAGTGGATCATTATCGCTGTACTTCCGTAGAAGGTGTCCCCCATGTCCCGAACATTCTACTTTCCACTACTTGCCCTGTTATTGATCGTAGCGTGCTCCACGCCCGAAGCGAAGCCGGTTACGGTGGAGGAACAGACACAAGAGATCGCCGAGGTCTTCGAGTCTCCAGTGGCATATACACGGCGATCCTTGGACAGCACACAGATCGTCGGCTTTTTCACGGAACACCCCGAATTCCGTTCCGATTCTGCGGGGATCATGGAGTTCTATGCCCGACGCAAATTCCAGTATGCCTGGTTCGTCAACGATTCACTGTCGGAGTCTGCGATGGGTTTCCTATCGTTGGCGAATGGTGCGGACACCGCCTTCCGCGAGGTAGCCACCTTACGTAACCGGGTCCAAGAGCTGCTGCTGGGCACCCGTGCCGATGGACGCAAGATCATGCTTTGCGATACGTGTCAATTGCAATTGGAATTGGGCCTTACCGCGCAGTTCTTCCGCTTTGCCGACAAGAAATACGGAGGGATCGTTGGCAAGGACCTACGCGAATTGGATTGGTTCATTCCCCGCCGAAAGAAGGACTTCTCGCGGTTGATCGATTCGCTGGCCGCAGGCCACATGGACCTGTCACTCGTAGAGCCCTTGCATCCGCAATACGGCAAACTGAAGGCCTTCCTGAAACACCTCTACGACCTTGAGACCAGTGTTGATTGGAGTCCTATCAGCTTAGGTGAATTGAAGAAATTGGAACCGGGCAAGGAAGCTTCATTCGTCCCCGTGATGCGGCATCGGCTCATGGTATTGGGAGATCTTATCGAAGAAAGTGATAGCAAAAACCTGACCTCCACCGAGTATGACAGCACTCTTGTCCAAGCGGTGATGCACTTTCAAGAACGGCACGGCCTTTCTCCTGATGGTGTAATTGGCGCAGGCGTTCTGAAAGCTTTGAACACGACACCACAGCAGAAACTCCGTACGCTATTGGTGAACATGGAACGGCTCCGGTGGGTGCAGGAATCCTATGCGCCAGACCTGATCCTGGTGAACATCCCTGAATTCAAGATGCACATCTTCGAAGGTGGAGAAGAAGCATGGAACATGGATGTGGTCGTGGGCACTTCAGCAACGCGTACGGTGATCTTCAGCGACACCTTGAGCAAGATCGTCTTCAGCCCTACGTGGACGATACCTGCGAGCATTGTCCAAGGCGAGATCCTGCCGGCCATTGCGAAGAACCCGAACTATTTGGCGAAGAAGGGCATGGAAAGGATCGGCGGAACCGATGCGCGTCCCGTGATCCGGCAAAAACCCGGTGCAGGCAATGCGTTGGGCCGCGTAAAATTCCTCTTTCCGAACAGCTACAGCATTTACTTCCACGACACGCCGAGCAAGGGTGGTTTCGCCAAGGACAAGCGAGCCTTCAGCCACGGATGCATACGGCTGAGCCAACCGCAGGAACTGGCCGAATACCTCCTACGCAATGACACGGCATGGACTACTGAAAAGATCAAACAGGCCATGTTCAGTGGAAAGGAAAAGTGGGTAACGATGAAGGAGAAACGTCCGGTCACGATCGGCTATTTCACAGCGTGGGTAGGCACGGACGGACGTTTGAATTTCCGCGATGACGTCTATGGCCACGATGCGAAGTTGGCGGCGGAGCTATTCTTCGATCCCGAAGCACCGCCCGCACCACCGATCGTTACTGAGCAGGTGCAACAGTGATATTGAGCGCCGGGTCTCCGAAGTAATTGGCCAAACTGCGGTTGGTCCAATGGTCGGGTGAAGTATCCAACGGAAGTATATGGAGGCTCTTTGGTGTCTCCACGAAGGGCAACTGCAACTGATCCAATTCTTCATGCACAGCACCTGTAATGAGGCGATATCCTTTGGTGACACCTTGATCATACTTCTTCGCACGACCAGTGATGAGATCGCTTGAAACACGTCCATCCCTTCCAAGGAAGAAGAACGTGATCACGCAGAGCAGCAAGAAAGCCCACTGGAAAGTTCGTTGGTCCAGATCACGAAAACTCCAACGCGCGGTGCGTAAGACTTGAACATCCCACACCAGCATCGCAAGGCAACATGCCGGAACGAAGTAGAATAGCGCCACATTGACGGTGCGGTATTGACCCAGTAAGCCAGTTGGCCAATAGGTGACCACCATGGAAATGAATACCAAGGCGAAGGGTAGGACCAAGGCCAACCACTTGTTCATCCGCAGGAGCACGGAATGAAGTGGGCTGTTCGCTCCGAAGGCACGTTGTTGGATAACCAACGCCAGCGAAAAGAGCACGCCTGTTGAAAGGAACAACCATGTTCCGGTGAAGCGTGCGGTCTGTGCAAATGCATAGCCGATGGTCCGCAACAACTCATGTCGGTGCGGGAAGAGTGCACCGCGGGTATCGTTACCCGGAGCCGCGAATACCACAACTGCGCAGGCTACGGAAACAAAGAGCAGCCCAATGACAACGGGATCGTGTTTCCTAATTCGCTGGTAGCTGAACACCAATAACGCAAGATGAAGAAGGACCAGAAGTGCCATGTGCAGTTCGTTGCACCCTGCGATGACAATGACGAGCAGTACCTGTGCAATGCTCCAGCCAATTCCTGAGCTTCCATCCTTCCGAAAGAAAGCGATCCAATTCCCCAGAAGAAGCAGGCTCAGTGCATTGGGCAACTGGTAGGTCATGGAGCCCGTGTACCAGTAGAAACCTTCGCTCGCGTCCGGCATGCGATGCAGGAAGAACAATAGGAATACGAGCGCAATGGACCATTGCGCAATGGTTGAAATGGCATTGCCGAAAGCTTGTTGTAAAAAGCGGTAGGCCGCAAATAAGGTGAAGAGGATCAAGACGATCGCTGCGCATCGATAGATAACCAAGCCTTTTTGCAGGCCGAGCACCATGGGTCCACGAAGCAACAGGATATTGGAGAAGTAACGACCGTTCCACGAATCGTATTCCACGGCCAAGCGCAGAAGAAGTTCGGTATGCATGCCCGCAACGGCATAACTGAAGTCATCTCCAAAAGGATGCACGTATGCCGCTAACCAGAGGTGCCTAGCCAGTGCAGCCAACAGGATGCCCAAGAGAACGAAAGAGAAGGTGCGCGTGCTCATCGACGCACCCATGAATGATCAGAAACCGGTGGCAAGGATGCGATCACGGATTGTCCACATCGATCAACCGGCTCCAAAGTTGAACGTGCGACCATGATCATCCTTCATGCTCAAACGCCCACCCTATCACTGATCCGGTACCTGTTACGATCAGTACCGTTCCGGCTTACCAGATCAGCCACGAAGCCTGCGGTGAACAATTGAACCCCGATCACCATGGCCACGAGAGCCACGAAGAACAGGCCCGATTCCGCCACCCGGGGTGCCTCAGTATCGAGCACAAAAGAGAACCAAAGCTTTTCGCCCACCACCCAGCAGGTGGCCAGAAAACCGAGCACGAACATGAACGTGCCGAGCCCTCCGAAGAAGTGCATGGGCTTCTTGCCGAAGCGGAAGATGTACGTGATCGTGAGCAGATCCAAGAATCCGTTGATGAAACGGCTGAATCCGAATTTGGTCTTACCGTATTGTCGCGGATGGTGCTTCACCACTTTCTCGCCGATCTTCCTAAAACCTTCCTTTTTAGCGATGAAAGGGATGTACCGGTGCATCTCACCGAACACCTCAATGTTCTTCACCACCTCCTTCCTGTACGCCTTCAAGCCGCAATTGAAATCGTGCAGCACCACCCCGCTCACTTGACGAGTGGTCCAGTTGAAGAGCTTGGTGGGTATCGTCTTTGTGATCGGATCGTACCGCTTCTTCTTCCAGCCGCTCACCAGATCGTAGCCCTCCATCTTGATCATGCGGTAGAGTTCGGGTATCTCGTCGGGATCGTCCTGCAGGTCGGCATCCATGGTGATGACCACGTTGCCCTGTGCTGCTCGGAAACCTTCGTTCAACGCCGGGCTCTTCCCGTAATTGCGACCGAAACGTATCCCCTTTACTCGCGCATCCTCATTTGCCAACCGCGCGATCTCTTCCCAAGACCTGTCCGTGCTTCCATCATCGATCAACAGGACCTCGTATTCCACGTGCATACCTTGACAAACGCGGTGCAGCCACTCCACCAAATGTGGGAGCGACTCGTCTTCATTCAACAGTGGTACAACGATGGACAGGTCCATGGGCAACGTTGCTACGGCAATTTGCAGATCATGATGGAGTGGAAATAGCCCACCGTGTTCACCACCTTTTCCACCACCAATCCGGCTTGCTCGACGTACTGTTCCATACGGGTTGAATCGTACATCTTGCTGTTTCCGTTCGCCATGGCGGTGAAATACAAGGATGTGCCATGAAGGCAGTAGGTGGCGGTTGCGTTCTCTTGTTGGTCCCAGAACGTTTCTTGTATGAAGAGCCTACCATCCGGCGCTAATGCCTCTTTTCCATGCGATAGGATATGCACGATCTGTTCCGGACTAAAGCAATCCAGGAACTGGCTCATCCAAACGGCATCCACTGGGTTGGGCAAGGTGTACTCCGCGTCCAACACATTCTGCGGATGAGTGCTGACACGATCCATCAGACCCGCCGCTTCAATGTTCGGCATGGCCAGTCCGCATTGTCCGGGGAGGTCCACGATGGTCATGTGAACATCGGGGTTGTTCTTCGCACACATCATGGACCACTTGCCGGTATTGCCGCCAATATCCAACATGGTTTTCGGGTTGTACTCGAACACCACTTTCATGGCATGCGGGAACGCTTGATCAGAATAATGGTGATCGAACTTGAACCACGATTCCTTGGAACGGCCCGGCAGCTTCGAGAGGCCATGGTAGATATTGGGCCAATCACCCAGTTCCTTCAATCCTGCTGGACCCTCTTCCTTGATCGCGTCATCCAGATGGAAGGTGCCCTTGTAGCACACATCTTGGATGAAATCGGCATTCGCAATGGTCTGTCGGTCCTTCAACCAGAAGGCTCCCATACGTGCAATGCGATAGGTGTATGGCTCCACCAATTTCACCAAGCCCAAGCTGAGACCGGCTTCCAACAGCGTTTCCACACCGTATTGGGAAACTCCACAAGCCTCACTGATCGCCTCAGAGCTGATCCCTTTTGCGCCGGCATCGGATACCTTTTGAAGCACACCCAAACGGTTCATGGCCATGGCCGCTTGGAACATCATCGGATAGAAGGACAATCGCTCTGCGGCCTCTTTGGCCTCATCCATGGTTGCGTTGTCGGTCTCGAACTCTTTATGCATGCGTCTTTGTTGTCTGATCGGAGCTGCAAGGATACGGAATGCTGGAGTGGATCGGCTACTGTCCACAATGATCCCTTTCAACCAAAAATTAACTTCGCCGAAGAAAATGGGCCGCACCGATCATCGAATGTTCCTAGCACAGCGTCCCTTTCGCGCAGTGGGCATTTTGCTCTTGGCGATCTTGCCTTGCTGGCGATGTACGCAACCCACGAAGACACCGGAAATTGAAATTGCCGACCACCAACCGGACCCCGCCCTGCTTCGTGTTCTTGGGAGCAAGGTGATCATAACGCCAGAACCGACTTTCACCTTCGGTTGCGACACCATGCGCGTGGGGGTTTTGCAGCATTTGGACAGGAACTACACCTACGATGTGGTACCGAGCGAGATAGTGAACGGACTCTTGTTCCAAGGGATCCACAGACCGGTGAAGGGCACCTCATTGAGGATCGAAGTACTTCAACCTGTCACCATCTACTTCTTCTTCCACAACGAAGCGGATGGCGGTTTCGGCCAAGCATTCGCCCAATTGCCGAACTGGACCAAATGCGACAGCGCACCTGCCTACGACATCCACAACGGCGACCATGGCCTGCGCATGACCATGTACAAGACACAAGCTGAGGTTGGAACGATCGAACTCCCGGCCACTGCCGCAGATCGTGCGTGTTTCAACTTGGTTGTGAAGTGAATGCACGGGTCCCTGAGCGAACCAGCCTGCGGTTGGCAGGGTCGAAGGGCGCGTCCTTTGGTGTCCATCCGAGCCCATTCCTTTTGAACAAATTCCCAAACCACCCAAGTTGAACAAGTCTTACCTTTGCGCCGGGACAAGTCCTGTACGACCAGCTCCCGCTGAATCCCCCAGGGCCGGAAGGCAGCAAGGGTAGGTGGTTGTAGCGGTGCGCTGCAGGTCGCTTGTCCCACTTTTTTTGGGGTATTTTGGCAAGAAGGCAGTTCTTCCCAAGTCCAAACGGAAGGAAAACAGCTCCCGGAACCCAGCCGGAATTATCTTCCGCCCCAATGGCAACTACACGTAAAGTGATCTTGGTTACCGGTGGCTCCAGTGGCTTGGGCAAAAGCATCTGTGTGCGTTTGGCTGGTCAAGGGCACACGGTCTATGGGACCAGTCGTAAAGCACAACCTGAAGAGATCACCGATGGCTTCCGCATGGTGCAAATGGACGTTACCGATGATGCGAGCGTTCAGAAAGCGGTGGCCGGAGTAATTGCGCGCGAAAGCCGTATTGATGTGTTGGTGAACAACGCCGGTCTCGGCATACAAGGTCCCGTGGAAGACATTTCACCGGAAATGGCGCAGCGCTTGTTCGATACCAACGTTTGGGGTCCACACCGGGTCTGGCGAGCGGTGCTGCCAGCCATGAGGAAGCAAGGTTCTGGTTTGATCATCAACATCAGCAGTGTTGCCGCGAACTTCGGGCTTCCATACCGTGGCTTTTACAGCGCGAGCAAAGCAGCTTTGGATCGCTTGAGCGAGGCCTTGAGCACCGAGGTTGATCGTTTCGGAATACACGTGGTAACTGTGCAGCCGGGCGAGTTCAATACCACGATCGGGGATTCGCGGCTCCGTCCGGAGAACATCTCGGAAGCCCACCGTCCGGGCTATGAAAAGGCGATGGAGGTGCTTGGTGGAAGCATGCACTACAGCCGCGATCCGGATGAACTGGCCCAAGTGGTGGAACGGATCATCCAAACCAAGGAACCAAGGACTCGTTACATTGTTGCACAAGGCATGCAACGGATCAGTATCCTGGCCAAGAAACTCTTGCCGGGACGCATGTTCGAGAAGATGGTACGCAAGCACTACGAGTAAAGAGAAATGAGAGCGTACGACCCACACAATTGGTTGCGGGCATTGGCCTTGCATAAATCGGACACCTTCCGGAAGCTCCTACCGTACTTGCTTTTCGCTGGACTGTTCACCCTAGGCGCCGGTTGGCTGGAAGTGGAATACCTGCACCTGAGCAAAAGCAGCTTTGTGAACAACCTGCCCATGATGCATAGCCTACTTGGCTTTGCGATCAGCATGTTGCTGGTGTTCCGCACGAACACGGCTTATGATCGTTGGTGGGAAGGGCGCAAGCTCTGGGGACAATTGGTGAATGTGAGCCGCAACTTGGCCGTGAAGATCTCGACCATGGTCCCGAAGGACGATGTCGCAACACGCAGCTTCTTCACCCGATTGATCGGCATGTTCGAGATCGAATTACGCAGCCACCTATTGCTGGAGAAAACCAGGTTGGAATTGGACATTCAGCCGCATCCCGAGATCCCGAATTTCGATCAAAGCAAGCATGTCCCGGCCCAGATCGCGCAACTGATGCAGCAACGTGTCCAGCGGTTGTACGCGGAAAAGAAGATCAGTGGCGACCAGCTGATCACGTTGGACAAGGAGCTGGTCCAATTCCTCGAGATCTGTGGCGCTTGCGAGCGGATCAAGAATACGCCCATCCCGTATTCCTACAGCAGCTTCATCAAGAAGTTCATTGTCGTATACGTCTTCACCCTACCCTTCGGAGTGGCGTTCAGCTTGGGTTACTTGGGTGTTCCGGTCGTCATGTTCATCTTCTATGTACTGGCCAGCTTGGAGCTGATCGCAGAGGAGATCGAGGACCCGTTCGGTAAGGACACCAATGATCTGCCCATGGAACGGCTCTCAGTGGTCATCGGTCAGAATGCCGAAGAACTTTTGATGTGATGCGGAACATCTTTCCGGGCCGTTCGCTGCTGCTCGTGGTGGTCGCCGCGTTGGGCTATTTCGTGGACATCTACGACCTGGTGTTGTTCAACGTGGTGAAGCGTGAAAGTCTGGAAAGCATCATGGGCGCTGGTCATCCGGGGATCACGGACATGGGCATCGATCTGTTCAACTTGCAGATGCTCGGCATGCTGATCGGCGGTGTGCTCTGGGGCGTCTGGGGCGACAAGAAAGGGCGGATCACCGTGCTCTTCGGAAGTATCCTTCTCTATTCCGCGGCCAACATTGCGAACGCTTTCACAACGGACCTCACCACGTATGCGATCGTGCGGTTCATTGCCGGTATTGGCTTGGCAGGTGAATTGGGCGCGGGCATCACCTTGATCACCGAAACCATGCCGCGTGAAAAGCGCGGTTACGGCACCATGGTGGTGGTGGCTTTTGGCGCGTTGGGTGCGGTGTTCGCCAATGAAGTGTATGTGCAAGGCCAGCGCATTGGCATGTTGCTCACTGACCTCACCGGCGCAACGTTCATGGATTGGCAGATCGCATACATCGTGGGCGGCACAATGGGCTTGGTGTTGCTCATCATGCGTGTTGGAGCCTTCGAAAGTGGCCTCTTCACCAACATGCAACAGAAGGATGTACGAAAAGGCGACTTCTGGATGCTCTTCCGTGACCGCGAACGGTTCACACTTTACCTGAGCTGCATCTTGATCGGCGTGCCCGTATGGTATGTGGTGGGCGTGCTCGTGAACCTGAGCCAAGATGTGTTCGTGCCCCAACTACACATAGACACCAGCGCGTTGGATGCCGATGGGCAGAAGCATATCAATGGAGTGGCGATCCGGTACGCGTACATCGGCCTCAGTCTTGGTGATCTTTTGAGCGCGTTGCTGAGCCAGCTCTTCAAAAGCCGGAAGAAAGTGATCCTCGGCTACCTGTTCGCGAATCTGTTGCTCACCTTGCTCTTCTTGTTCGGCATGGATGGCGCAACGATCAACACCTACAATTGGATGTGCTTGCTCTTGGGCACGGCAACTGGCTATTGGGTGCTGTTCGTTACGGTGGCCAGCGAACAGTTCGGCACAAACATTCGCAGCACCGTAGCCACTACCACACCGAATTTCGTGCGCGGTTCGGTGCTCTTGATCACCTACGCCTTCACCACCTTGGCCGCGCCCATCGGGGACATCCGCAGTGCCTTGGTCGTTGGTCTGGTGTGCATCGGCGGTGCTATTTGGGCCACTTTTCGGGTGAAGGAAACGTTCACACGGGACATGGATTTCGTGGAAGGGTGAAGGGCACTTCTCCTCGACCAAATGGGATCTGACCCATCACCATTCAAACCTTTGGTGTGGAAATTGTCCCCCTCGAAAATATGCCTCGTCTATCTTCGCGATCCTTCTGCTAAACCGTGGAAAACTTGAACCATGCTCCGTAGCCTTTCCTACCTCCTCCTCGCCTTCTTGTCCATCAACATCGCCACTGCGCAGAAAACGCTTACCGTGCGCGACATTTGGTACAGCCCGGCCTTCAGCGCGGAGAGTGTTGGTGGTCTGGCAAGCATGAACGATGGGGAGCACTACACCGTGCTGGACGAAACGGAAAGCGGTGCTGTGATCGATCAATACGCATACAAGACAGGCAAAAAGGTCAGCACCTTGGTCATTGGCAGCAGCCTGATCCCCACCGGATCCACCACGGCGATCACTATTGAAGACTACAGCTTCAGTGGCGATGAGAAGAAGATGATGATCGGGACCGATGGTGAGGCGATCTACCGTTGGAGTTCCAAGGCCCACAACTACATCTACGACCGCACTTCCAAAACGTTGGTCCCATTGAGCGACCCTACCAAGGCGAAGCAACTGCTGGCCACCTTCAGCCCCGATGGAAAACGTTCCGCCTTTGTGCGCGACAACGACCTCTATGTTGTCGACTTGGTAAGCATGAAGGAAACCCGCGTTACCACCGATGGGGAATGGAACAAGGTGTTGAACGGGGCCACGGATTGGGTGTACGAGGAGGAATTTGAATTGGTACAGGGTTACGCGTGGAGTCCGGACGGGACGAAGATCCTTTACCTACGAAGCGACGAGAGTGCCGTGCGTGAATTCGACCTCACCTTCTACAAGGACCAATTGTACCCCAGCGAATACCGATTCAAATACCCGAAGGCCGGCGAGGTGAACAGCACGGTGTCACTTCATGTGTTCGACATTTCAACCGGCAGCACGTCCAGCGTTCCATTGGGTGCCACGGAAAAGGACTTCTACATCCCCCGGTTGGGCTTTACCCCGAATGGTGCCGCGTGGTTCATGCGTATGGATCGTTTGCAGCGCGAAAAGGTGATCCTCACCGTGGAACTTCCGCCAGCAGGCACACTTTCACCACTCACCGCGAAAGAGATCTATCGCGAGACCAGCACCACCTACGTGGATGTCACCAACGATCTGCACTTCCTGGACAACGGTAGCGGCTTCGTGCTCAGCAGTGAAAGAAGCGGTTGGAACCACGTCTACTTCGTGCCAATGACCGGTGAGCCACGTGCATTGACGAGCGGAGAATGGGACGTAACAGGTATTTCCGGTATCGATGAAAAGAACAAGCGGGTCATCTTCACAGCGGCGAACGCTTCACCGGAGAACCAAGAGGTCTGGAGCGTAGGGTTGAGTGGGAAAGGGCTGAAGGAATTGAGCCCCAAAGGCGGATACAACGACGCCGAATGGAGCACAGGGTTCCGGTATTTCATCAACACCCGGAGCACGGCCAACACGGTTCCGGTAGTGACCCTTCGCGATGGACAAGGCAAGCTGGTGAAGGAGTTGAAGGACAACGCCAAGCTCTCAGCAACGATGGCTGAATTCGGTATGGTGAAGAAGGAGTTCTTCCAATTCACCACCGAGGATGGCGTTGAATTGCGCGGTTGGAAAATGGTATCACCGATCGCGAAGCCCGGGGAAAAGCACCCGGTGTTCATGACCCAATACAGTGGCCCCAACAGCAACGAGGTGTTGGACCGTTTCGACGGAAGGGACCAGATGTGGCATTCGCTCTTGGTCCAAAAAGGCTATGTCGTGGTGTGTGTGGATCCACGCGGCACAGGGCATCGCGGTCGTGATTTCCGCCATGTCACTTACGGGCAATTGGGCAAGTACGAGACGGAGGACCAGATCGCAGCTGCAAAGTGGATCGGTCAGCAACCATGGGCGGATAAGGACCGTATCGGGATCCAGGGATGGAGCTACGGCGGCTACATGAGCAGCTTGTGCATCACCAAAGGTGCCGATGTGTTCAAGGCCGCGATCGCAGTGGCACCAGTAACGAATTGGCGCTACTATGACAGCATCTACACGGAACGGTACATGGGCCTACCGAAGGACAATGGCAGCGGCTACGATGACAACAGCCCGATCAACCATGTGGACAAGCTGAAAGGCAACTACCTGTTGATCCACGGCATGGGTGACGACAACGTACACTACCAGAACGCCACGGAAATGACCCTTGCATTGGTCAAAGCGAACAAACAATTCGACCAATTCACCTACCCCGATAAGAACCACGGGATCTATGGTGGCACCACACGCATGCATCTGTTCGAATTGATGACAAAGTGGTTGGAGGAGAATTTGTAGGGGCGGAGATCGTATGGGCGAATGTTCATCCGCCCGACAAGAACATTTGGTGGAATGGGGTGCGGATCGCAGAACACAGTGACCGTCATACCCTCGAACCGCAATGTGCCGGCACATTGACGGGCAAGGTTTTCAGTGCCTGACCGATCTATTGATGCGTTTGGAGGACGCCGTCGAACACGCAAAGGCAGCCTTGGGTTTTCAACAAAATCAACGTTTTCCACACAGATCCATTGAAGGTATCGGTGCTTTTCTATCTTGGCGGGCTTTCACCCTGCAACACCCTTAAAAACAACCGTATGACCAACACGACGCTCGTCGAAAAAGGACACCCGCAAGGGCTGTACTGGCTGTTCGCAGCAGAGATGTGGGAACGCTTCTGCTACTACGGCATGCGAGCGCTCCTGCTCTTGTACCTCGTCAAGTCCTTGGCAATGGGCGACAACAAAGGCTTTGCGGTATATGGTGCTTACACGGCGCTCGTGTACGTGATGCCCGTGATCGGAGGTCGTATCGCGGACCAAGTGCTCGGTTCTCGGTTGGCCGTCCTCTTCGGTGGGTTAATGATGGCCATTGGTGAGTTCCTGATCGTCGGCGGCACCGAGATGCTTTTATTCTGGGGCATGGCGGTCATCATAGTAGGTAATGGGTTGTTCAAGCCGAACATCAGCACGATGGTAGGCAAGCTTTACGCAGATGGCGATCCACGCAAGGACAGCGGTTTCACGATCTTCTACATCGGCATCAACTTGGGTGCTCTGTTGGCCACAACGGTCTGTGCCGAGGTCGGCAATATCTACGGCGCTAAGTACGGTTTCGCGTTGGCGGGCATTGGCATGTTGCTGGGCATCGTGGTCTTCCAAATGGGTAGCAAGCACTACGAGCATGTGAGTGCGCCCCCTTCACCTGATACTTTGTACAAACCGAAGTATGGCCCGTTGAGTCCCTTCATAGCGGTAGTGCTCGGTTGCTTCGCGCTGATCCCCCTGCTGTACTTCCTGTTGCGCAACACGACCATCGCGGGCTACGTCCTCTTGGCTGTGGCTGTATACGTGATCGGAAGCTTGATCGCTCGCGGTGTCAAGGATGGGAAAGTGCAGTTGGACAAGATGTTCGGCTTCATCATCCTTATGTTGTTCAACGTCGTCTTTTGGGCCTGCTTTGAACAAGCCGGAAGCAGTCTTACCCTCTTCGCGGAACGCAACGTTGACCGCCACATCTTCGGATGGGAAATGGGCGCCGCCACTACGCAATTCTTCAATCCGGCTTACATCCTTTTGTTCGGATCAATCTTCTCTGTGATGTGGGTGAAATTGAAATTGATCGGAAAGGACCCTAGTATTCCCATGAAGTTCGGCTTGGGCATATTGCAGCTCGGCTTGGGGTATATGGTGGTGCAACTAGCTGCCCCGATGGCGATCGAATACCAAGTACCGCTTTGGACCTTGGCATTGCTCTACATGTTGCACACCACCGGCGAACTCTTCCTCAGCCCGATCGGTCTGAGCATGGTGACCAAGTTGGTACCGAAGGATATGACCGCGACCGCAATGGGGGCATGGTTCCTGAGCATCGCAGGTGCTAACTACGCCGCTGGACTTTTGGCCACCATGACCGGAGCCGACCATGAATTGGCGGAAGGTGAAGTGTTGGACAAGGCAGCCAGCTTGGTCACTTACGTGGACGTGTACACAAACATCGGCTTCGTTACGGTCGGCATCGGCCTGTTCCTCATGGTCATCAGCCCCTTGGTGAACAAGCTCTTCCACGGGATCCGATAATTCGAACTTCCAAAGAGAACCTTGATCGGGTATTAACGGTAATCGTTTTCCGCCAAGGAACATGCACGTTCATTCACGTCCATTCACGGTTTCTACTTACCCCCAAGCATGAGCACATCCACCGCAGCCAAGCATCCCAAAGGCCTCTACGTCCTCTTCTTTACCGAGATGTGGGAACGCTTCGGCTACTACCTCATGCTGGGCATCTTCAGCCTGTACATGATCGATGGCTGGGAAAGCGGCGGCATGGGCTTCGATAGCTTGAAGAAGAGCGATATCTACGGCACTTATCTCGGTTTAGTATACCTCACTCCTTTCATCGGCGGTTTGTTGGCGGATCGGATCCTCGGTTTTCGGAAGAGCATTTTGATCGGCGGTCTGCTGATGGCCGCTGGCTACCTCACCTTGGCCATTCACGACATGACCGCCTTTTACATTGGCCTTCTCCTCATCATTTTGGGCAATGGCATGTTCAAGCCGAACATTTCCACCTTGGTCGGTAACTTGTACAGCGACGATCGGTACCGTGCCAACAAGGACGCGGGCTACAACATCTTCTACATGGGCATCAACATTGGTGCCTTCGTCTGCAATTTCGTAGCGGCCTACATGCAGATCAAGTACGGTTGGGGTTATGCATTCGCTGCGGCAGGCATTGGCATGTTGATCGGTGTTGGCGTGTTCATATCAGGTAACAAGCACATAAAGGAAGCTGACGTGATCAAGCCGCTCCAACCAGGCGACATGAGCACCGGCAAGATCCTCATGAGCACGATCGTCCCGATGTTCATATTCGGCATCTTGGGCTATTTGATCCCCGGCAACTTGCTGGGAACAGACACCAACGATGCGTTCATTTTCGGCTGCATCCCTGTGATCGGCTTCTTCATTTACCTGTATGTCAAGGCAAATGAAGAGGACAAACGTCCAATTGGAGCACTGCTTGCGGTCTTCGGTTGCTTGGTGATCTTCTGGGCCGTATTCCACCAGAACGGCGATGCGCTCACGGTATTCGCCAAGGACCACACCGACCGTGAAATGCCATTGGCCATCTCCAACATTGCCGATGACATGAACATGGCCGAGACCGTCACCAATGCGGGAGCGGCCACAACGGCCAACAGCGCCAACTACTTCGCGACCATGGCACCTGAGAATATACCGGCCGAAGGAGAAAGCATGAAGCTCTATTCCACCCAGCTTTACCAGAGCATCAACCCCGGCTGGGTGATCCTGCTTACACCGTTGATCGTGGCATTCTGGGCGTTCATGCGCGGCCGGGGGAAAGAACCCACCACACCTACCAAGATCGCGATCGGCCTGGTGATCACCGCCCTTTCCGCATTGGTGATGGTGGGTGCGGTAATGGCAACGAACAACTTGGACAGCAAGGCCAGCAGTTGGTGGCTGATCGCATCCTACGGCGTGATCACAATCGGTGAGTTGTGTCTAAGCCCGATGGGTCTTTCACTCGTGAGCAAACTGAGTCCTCCTCGGATCACGGCCTTAATGATGGGCGGCTTCTTCCTATCCACATCCGTGGGCAACAAGCTCAGCGGAATGCTCAGTGGCCTTTGGGAAGGCTTTGAGGACAAGACCCATTTCTTCTACATGAACTTCGCACTGGCCATGGCCGCAGCTGTGATGTTGTTCCTGCTGTTGCGCTACCTGAATGCGGTGATGCGGGAGAAGAACTTGTACTGATCCTTCGAACTATCCAACAGAAAGGAACGGAACATCACCGTTCCTTTCTTTTTTGACCGCTGTGCCGCACCTTCACCGCCGAATTACGAACCACCATGACCGGAACCACCCAGACCCTCCAAGAGATCCGCGACTTCCAGGGAAAGTACCCGCGGCAACTCTGGAGCTTGTTCTTCACCGAGATGTGGGAGCGCTTCTGCTTTTACGGGATGCGTGGTATGTTGGTGGTATTCATGGTCTCGCAAATGGGACTGGACGACCCGACGGCGAACCTTCAATATGGTGCTATCCAAGCGTTCGTGTACGCATTCACTTTTATCGGCGGCGTGTTCGCGGACAAGATCCTGGGCTTCCGGAAATCATTGCTCTGGGGAGCGCTGTTGATGATCGCCGGAGGTGCGGTCATCGCTTTCTCGCCCACGAGTTTGTTCTACATCGGCACCTGTTTCTTCATCATCGGAACGGGCTTCTTCAAACCGAACATCAGTACCATGGTCGGCGCACTCTACCATACCGGCGATAGCAGGCGCGACGCGGGCTTCAGCCTGTTCTATGCCGGGATCAACTTGGGTGCACTGTTGGGTGGGGTCATTATGGTCTATGTGGGTAAGTACCATAGCTGGGCAATAGCCTTCGGACTTGTAAGCGTGGTCATGACCATCAGTTTGCTCAACTTCCTGCTCACCCAAAAGTCCTTGGGACCGATCGGGCTTTCCCCAATGCATCCGGACATTCCAGCCAATCGACGCAGGGGCTATGAGATCGCTACCTACATCGGTTCGTTGATCGCGGTCCCGTTCATTCTCATGTTGGTGACCAACACCCGATACACCGATCTGTTCATGTACATCATTGGCCCGGCCACCTTGGTCTATCTGGGTTGGGAGATGCGCAAATTCAACATGCAGGAGAACAAACGGTTGATGGCTGCTTTGGTCTTCATCTTCTTCTCGATCCTCTTTTGGGCCTTTTTCGAACAGAGCGGGGGGTCGCTCAGTCTTTTCGCGTTGAACAACCTCCAGCATTCGGTATTGGGCATTCCCATGGACCCGAACGTGGTGAACAACAGTTCAAACTCCTTGTTCGTGATCATCTTCGCTCCCATCATCGGTCTGCTCTGGGTCTGGTTGAGCAAGCGGAAATTGGAACCCAATTCGGTGGTCAAGTTCGGACTTGGCTTTCTACTTCTGGGTGCAGCGTTCTACGTTTTCTACAGCACCATTTTCTTCGCTGATGCGGATGGCGTCACCAGTTTGGACGTCTTCACTTTCGGTTATTTCGTGATCACGTTCGGCGAACTGTGCCTCTCTCCCATTGGTCTTTCGTTGATGACCAAATTGTCGCCCCAAAGTGTTCAAGGGTTGATGATGGGCATGTGGTTCTTGGCCAGTGCCTATGGCCAATATGTAGCCGGTTTGTTGGGCGCCGGCATGAGCAGCGCGGACCCGAATGCGACCAATACCGAAAAGTTGGTCTCCTACACGGACGGCTACGCCCAGCTTGGGTTGTACGCTTTGGTCGCAGGTGTTGTCCTGGTCGCTATCTCCCCTTTCGTACGTCGCCTGATGAAAGGTGTCCATTGACCGACGGATCCGGCACGGTCTTCGCTTGAAACACGTTTTTCCAACTACCCATGCGCACGTTGATCCTCGCCCTATCCCTGACCTCCCTATCCCTTTCAGCCCAACCGCTTGTCAAAGCCACGGAGAGCAAAGCCATCAATTGGTTGAGCATTGAAGAAGCTGAAGCAAAAGCGAAGAAAGTTCCTAAGCCATTGATGGTGGACGTATACACCAGTTGGTGCGGCCCATGCAAGATGTTGGAGGCGAACACCTTCAGCGATCCGCGCTTGGCCGAATATGTGAACAGCCATTTCTATGCTGTGAAATTCAACGCCGAGAGCGGCACCCCGATCACGTTCAAAGGCCAGAAATTGGAGAACCCGGAATTCGATGCTGCGCGCGTTGGAGGCCGCAATGGAACACACCAGCTTACTTACGCCATTGCCAACGTGCAAGGCCGCATCGCCTACCCCACGGTGGTCTATCTGGACAGCGCTATGAACGTGCTCGCACCTGTGCAAGGCTACCTCACCCCGGACCAGATGGAGCCGATCCTGCACTACTTTGGCGGAGGGCATTACAAAGGGAAGGAGTACCAAGCCTTTATGGGCGACTTCAAGCCGAAGTGGATCGCCTTGTAGTCGTTAGACTTTTGGTCGTGAGTACGGACTCACGACTATGTGACTAACGACTCGTTGCTTCCTACCCAACAAAATTCTTCCCAACACACCAAGCAAGGCCATACTTCTGTGCTACCTTAGCGGCCGTTCGAAAATTGAAGGACCAAGTCACAACAGAAGTTGCAGATGAGCGAGACGGCGCAGATCATATTGGATGGCAAGACGTATGAATTCCCTATTGTGGAAGGCTCTGAAGGAGAAAAGGCCATCGATATAGGTAAGCTGCGGGACCAGACCGGCTACATCACGTTGGATAGTGGTTACAAGAACACCGGTGCGACCAAAAGTGCGATCACTTTCTTGGACGGGGAGTTGGGCATCCTGCAATACCGGGGCTACCCCATTGATCAATTGGCAGCGAAGGCATCCTTCATCGAAGTGTCCTACTTGATCCTTTTCGGAGAGTTGCCGAACAAGCAACAGTTGGACGAATTCGAAGGGAACATCCGTTACCACTCTTTGGTGCACGAGGACATGAAACAGTTCTTCCAGCACTTCCCGAGCAATGCGCACCCCATGGGCATCCTCTCTGCCATGGTCACTTCCTTGAGCACATTCTACCCGAAGAGCCAAGATCCGCACCGCCCACAGAAGGATATCGATCGTACGATCTATCGTTTGATCGCCAAGATGCCAACGTTGGCCGCTATCAGCTACAAGAACAACTTGGGCCACCCCTACATGTACCCGAACAACAAATTGGGGTACGTGGAGAACTTCCTGCACATGATGTTCGGCTTGCCCACCGAGGAATACGAAGTGGACCCGATCGTGTCGAATGCCTTGAACACCTTGTTGATCCTGCACGCAGACCACGAGCAGAACTGTAGTACCAGCACTGTCCGTTTGGTGGGCAGCAGCCAAAGCAACGTCTACAGCGCGGTGAGCGCGGGCATAGCAGCGCTCTGGGGTCCGCTGCATGGCGGTGCCAACCAGGAAGTGATCGAAATGTTGGAGACCATCCGCAACGATGGCGGCGACATCCAGAAATGGGTGGACAAGGCCAAGGACAAGGACGATCCGTTCCGCTTGTTCGGTTTCGGGCACCGTGTCTACAAGAACTTCGACCCGCGTGCCACGATCATCAAAAAGGCTTGCGACGAGGTACTGAAGAAACTCGGCGTGAAGGATCCCGTGTTGGAGATCGCCAAGCAACTGGAAGAGATCGCACTGAAGGACCAATATTTCGTGGAACGCAAGCTTTACCCGAACGTGGATTTCTACAGCGGGATCATCTACCGCGCCATCGGCATACCAACGCGCATGTTCACCGTCATGTTCGCCTTGGGCCGCCTGCCCGGCTGGATCGCCCAATGGAAGGAAATGGTGGAGAACAAAGACCCCATCGGTCGCCCACGCCAGATCTACACCGGAGCCACCAAGCGCGATTTCGTTGCGCTGAAGGATCGGAAGTAATTAGTAGTATTGGGTACAGAGTACCGGGTATGTGATACCAGTTACCCCGTAATCTTTACCCAATACGCTGTCCAATAAAATCTCGTCCACTTACCTTCGCCACGAACCCATTGCCCACACCCATGAAAAAGATGATCGGCCTTGCCCTTTGGTTGGTGGCCCTACTTGTTCCGTTCCGTTACGCTATTCTGGATTCCACGGACCTTGTGCAACCAGATGGTACGGTAGAGAATATGAAGGGTCTGTTGAGCTTTGTTGCCGTCGTTGTATTGTTCTTTGTGGGATATGCCTTGGTCGATTCCTCCAAGAAGCAGGCGACCGGGGAGGCGCACGGCCATTGATAGAACGAACTCGTTTTCGATGGCACACGTTCTCATTCCCACGGACCTCAGCGAGAACGCTAGAAAAGCCGCGATCTATGCAGTGGAATTGTATGGAACGGAGGGCAACACCTTCACCTTGTTGAACTGCTATGCCATGCCCCATGGCACAAGGTCCACGATGGTGGATTTTTCAGAGCGCTTGGGTCAGGATGCGTTGGAAGACCTCACTGAGTTCGAGCGGAATTGCGTGAAGCGCTTCCTGACGCTCACCAATAATGGGCCTTGCGACCGAGCACGGAACTTGACCGAGGTACTAAAGCGTTACGAAGAACTCCCTACACGACCGGACCTGATCGTAATGGGCACACAGGGCGCTACAGGCTTGAAGCGGATCCTTGTCGGAAGCAATGCGGCCTCTGTGATCCTGCGCGTGCGCACACCTGTGCTTGCTGTGCCTGCACAAGCAGTTTACAAGGTACCGGAACACATCATACTGCTGGATGATGGCCGGACATTGGACAAACCGGATCTGCAACAGCTGCTTAATATCCTGGAACATTCCGGTGCGGACCTGATGGTTGTTCATGTGGAACGCTCCGGCCAACCAGTGCCTCCGCTTGTGGACTCTGCGGCTCTGAAGGAACTCTTGGGTTCCGTACCAAGAACACACCACTCCATTAAGGAAAGCAACCTGATCGTTGAGCTGAACGAGTTGGCGGACAAACACAATGCGGACATCATTGCTGTACCCCATCGACATCGTAGCCAATTCGAGCGCTATTTCCACCGCAGTATGAGCAGTCGGTTGGCGATGAACACACGCATACCCATGTTGGTGTTGCAGCTCGGGGATAATTGAAGAACATGCGCGGTGGATTACCACTATTCCGATTCCGGGGCATCAAGGTCCTGGTACACTGGTCCTTCCTATTGCTGCCGGCCTACATTGCCTTCACAGGTCTCCAAGGCGGATCCAGCTGGGGTATGATCGGCACCGATGTGGGCTTGGTATTGATCGTGTTCCTCTGCGTTGTACTGCATGAATTCGGCCATGCGTTAACAGCGCAACGGTTCGGGGTAGGTACGCGGGACATCACCTTGTTGCCGATCGGTGGCGTGGCCAGTTTGGAACGCATGCCGGAAGATCCCAAGCAGGAATTCTGGATCACTATAGCAGGTCCTTTGGTGAATTTGGTCATCGCTGGCTTGGCCTTGTTGGTCATGGCCATCAGTGGCATGGCCTTGTTGTTCACCGATGCCATGGGGTCGATCACCTCCTGGTCGGGCGTGCTCATTTTCATTTTCACGGCCAATTTGGGGTTGTTCCTGTTCAACCTTGTACCGGCCTTTCCCATGGATGGCGGTCGGATCCTCCGTTCGTTGTTGAGCATGTGGATCCCGCGCGAAAAAGCCACGCGCATTGCTACGACCGTTGGTCGTGTGTTGGCCGTGGGCTTTGTTGCTTATGGCCTTTTACAAGGTGAACCGTTCCTCGCCATCATTGGTATTTTCATCTTCATGGCTGCCGGTGCCGAAAGGAAACAGGTGATCATGCGCGATCGTGTAAAGGCCTTGCTTGTAAGCGAAGTTATGATCACACCTATCCTTCAACTGCCCGCCGACACCTCATTACAAGAGGCATGGAACGCGCTCACATTTGGCGACCACAAAGCGCTTGTCGCAAAGGATGCAAGCGGGTACCTCGGTATTGTCCTGCGCGAAGACATGCAAACTGCGCTTACCAATGGCTTGGCCGGAACGATCCGTCCATTGGTGCGCCCTGCGATCCGCGTGCATACCACCGATGCCGCACTACCGCTTTACCAGCAAATGGTGAATGAGGGCTCATTGGCTTACGCCGCGATGGATGGCGACCAGCTGGTCGGAGTAGTCCTTCGCAGTTCGTTGGTGGAAACGTTCAACGCGGAAGCCGGGAGCAAAGCCAGCTGATCGTTGATAGGACAACGACCTACTAACCTCAGATATCCTTGGGCTCTTTCGGCTTCACCAAGGTGAACACGCGGGAGATATTGAACCCGTAGTGGATCTGTCCCTTTTCCCAACGGTTGGTCGTCTCGGTAATAAAGGCACGCTCGAACAGACCTGTGCTGTTGGTGAAATGCAATTGGAACACGTGACCGCCGGTTTCAATGTCGAATCCTACTGAAAGAGAATTGGTAAAGCCCAAGTCGGGGTTTCCCGCAAGTTCCTGCGCTGTGAATTCGCGCAATTGGCCTGGCAACACATAGAAGTACTCAGCATTCAAGGTAACCCGCTTGCTCAATTTCATTCGACCCGAAATGCCCACGTTGTATACATCGTTCTTCTCATTGATGGTCTGTATCAAGTTGCGATGTACGAGCCCTGGGGTCAATTGAATTGTGAACCGTTCCGAGATCTTGCGGCCAAGGACCAGCTGGAAGGAATAGGCGAATCGATGGGTGAAATAATCCTGCTGATCCGGACTGTACCAAGGCAGGTCCTGCGCCTGCAAGGTGGTTATGGAACTACTTGCCACCAACGCCATGGTGATCGGCATACCGCAACCATCGTCGCATTGCCGTAAGATCTTGTACTTGGCAAAGCCGTCCACGGTCTTCTGGAAACTGCTGCGGCCGATACCCACCATCAATCGATCGGTAATGCCGTAATCAAAACCTATGCGGATGCTGGCTTGGTCCAATCCGAAGAAATTACCGATCCCTTGATCAACGGTACCGAAACGGTGGCCGATCTTGAAGTCAAGGACCCCCTTGGCCGTATTCTCCAAGCTGTGCCCGTTGATCACTCGAGTGGTCTTGAAGCTCGCCGTTGTGTACGATGGACCGGCATCCTCTTCTCCAAGCAGATCAAGAAGGTCGTCTTGAGCTGCAAGTGGTGAAGCACCTAGCAGGAACAGCAGAAATAGGGACCTGATCATGGGGAAGTGAAGGAGCCGTTCGTACAAGGCGAATGTCATAGAGGGTCCAAGCTGAGGTCCACGGTCACTTTGATCGTCTCAGCAATATTCTTCCGGACTACTCCGGGAATAGCGATGTTGTGATCTTCAGGCTTGACGATGAATTCGCTCGAGGCCTTAACAACTCCCGAAGGCCCTACCACCACTGAACCGGGAATGGAAACGTTCTTGGTCACACCATGGATCGTCAGATCACCGGAAACGGTTACCACGTAGGTTCCCGCCGTCTTTACTTCATCGGCCGTGATCCCGGTCATCTTCCCTTTGAAGTTGGCCTTCGGATGCGTGTTGCTTTCCATGTAGTTCTCATTGAAATGCTCCTGCATCAACGCTTTCTCGAATTCGAACGCCTTGATGAGCACGGCGAATTCGATCGCTCCGGTGGAAGCATCCCAAACGCTGGTGACCTTGCGGTTATGTGCTTCAATGTCCTCAACGGGCGTGGAAGAATAGAAAGTGATGTGGCCATTGCGGGTTGCAAAGCGTTCTTGTGCTGAAAGGGCAAGTGGGGTCATGGCCACCAGAAGGCCCAATATCTTGATCGTTTTCATGGTCATTGGTCTATTGAGGTTATTGTTCAGTTTGAAACTACGGGAACACAGCGCACCAGCACCACATCCAAAAGCAGGCCGGAGCAGAATCCATTCACCTTTACGGCGGCTCCTGTGCGCCAAGTTGGATCAAGGTCTTCATTGGCGAATTCGCATACGACCCCGGCTAACGGGTCACCTGTTTCCAGCACCACGTTCGTGTGTCCACCATCCACCGGTTCGATCGATCGTATGGCGCCGCTTACTTGGATCACTTGCTCTGCGGTACCCACAAAGCGGGCATTGGCAGCCTCTTCATCCGAGCTGAACGCTAGAAAGAGAGCTTGTGCGGTAACCACTTCCTTGATCGGCATTTCGTCCGCGGTGGTTTTCCCACGGTTGTACTCGCTCCAGCCGAAGGCAGCACCGATCACCACAGCTCCAACGATGATCGCTATCAGTATCTTCTTGTTCATGGCATCAATTATTCGGTGCACCGGCATCCAGCCAGGTCTGGATCGTCAAGCGGTCACATTCGGGCAAAGGACCTGTGGGTGGCATGCTCTTATCCACGACCGCAAATTGTCTCAAGTTCCCATTGCTGGCTATGTTCAGCACCTCAGCAGCTTGCGTCAAATTCGGTGACTGGGAACCGGTTACATGGCAGCCAGGGATCGCACAGCGCGTTTGGACCAATGGGAAGACGGTTGCATTGAATGTCACATTGCTTGTGTCACAGAAGTTATTGGGGTACAACTCCTCCTCGTTGTCGTAATAGCATCCATGCAGCGCGAGCACACTTATCGCAGCGACCAGAAAGAGCACATTGCGGTATCCCATAGGTCAGTTGTTCGGCGCTCCGGAATCGATCCAGATCAGGAATTGTTGAATACGACAGTCGGGTAACATGGCACCCGTGGGCGGCATTGCGGGAGCACCGGGTACGTGCTGGATGGCATCGGCTAAACGTCCGTCGGCCGCTACCGAGTTCAAAACGCTCCAAGAGCCGAAGTTCAAACCACCTTGCGGAGTGCCGCCGCCATGGCAACCAGCACAACGCTGCGCAACCAAGGGTGCTATGGTGCCGGAATAGGTCACGTTCAGGGTATCACAGGCCGTTTCGGCGCAACTGTTGTTCTGCGCACCTTGCTGCAGCCAACGCTCGATCAGGTCCAACTGCCCTTGGGTCAGTGGGTTTTGCGGTGGTCGGGGCATACGGTCGTCCGGATCGCTATCGTTGATATCTTCCCAGAAGTCACTGCCGAAGGGGTCGTTCATATCAATGATATCGCTGTTCATCAGCGTGGAATAGCTGGTGATCTGTCTACCGCCGTTGTCATCCGTGGGCAAGTTATGACACCCCGGAACAGCGCAATTGGAAATAAGAATGGGTAGGACCTGCTGCTCGAAATAGACCAAATTCGGGTCACAAGGGTTTATCGGGTCATCCCCTCCTCCATTTCCCCCGTTGCCCCCTCCATCCACTACGGGCGCGAACAAGGGCTCGTGCTTGCAGCCGATGAACGCGACCACAAGGCACAACGCCACCAATAAGGTCGTTGTGCGCCTTTTGGGCATGCCCCGGAGAACCATGGATGTGTTGGATTTCATGCGAATATTGGTCATCTGCTGTCAAATCTACCGCCATTGTATCCTGCATTGCGAACCCATACTGACGAAGCCGGAAGAAGACCGGACGAAGCGGACAACCTTATTGACTCTCTCCGGGATCACCTTCGTTCTAGCTCGCTGAGAGTCTTGCAACCGATCGCATGATCAAGCCGGGCAATTGGAGTGCATCCAACTGGTTGTGGTAACGTGGAGTCCGATTGAGTTCGACGATCCGAGCGAACAGATCGCCAGGTTCTGTCTTCATCAAGGTCAAAAGGTCTTGTCGGTCGATCAGTCCCAAGGGGTCCATTTGTTTAGGTTCAGTAGTTCAAAATTCGGCTGAGAAATTCGGCCCACACTTTCGGAGAGGACGGAACGGGAAACCTGGACGATGAACTGGGAAAGGATCACTCACCAGCAAGCCATCGCTTGAACTGCGCGGATCGTTCGCTGCTTACCACTGCATCCTCGCCATAGGGCGGATCGAGAACCACCTTAACGCGGCTCTTGCTGTACGCGAGCAATTCCTTGATGCTCTTCAGCTCCACGATCAGCTGGCGATTAAGGCGAATGAAGCGTGCCGGGTCCAACTGGCGTTCCAGCTTATCGAGGCTATCATCCAAGGGCAGGTCGCGCCCTTCCTTGGTGCGCAAGAAGGTGTTCTTCTGCAACGAATGGATGTAGGCGATCTGATCCGGTTCGATCACTTTAAAATGATCGCCATACCGGATCAGGAAACGTTTGATGGGCACGAACGGTGGTTCTGTTGCGCTTCGGATCGCGAGGGGTGCATGGTCCCGCACCACACCTACTTTCTTCACACGTGCCAATGCCTCTATGAGTTCCGCTTTCTTTAAGGGCTTGAGCAAATAGTCCAATGCATTTACGCGGAAGGCCTTTATCGCATACTCATCGAACGCCGTAATAAAGATCACCGGGAAATCGACCTCCACTTGTTGGAAGATGGCAAAGCTTTCCCCATCCGCGAGTTGCACATCGAACAAGGCCAGGTCCGGTGCAGGGTTGTTCTTGATCCATTCCACGGCCTGACGGATCGTAGGAACATCGGCGACCACCTGGGTCGTCGGATCGATCTCCACCAGCATCTTACGCAACCGTGTTACAGCTGCGGCTTCATCCTCGATGATCAGTACGTTCATAGTGCGGAGATCAAAGGTATGCGCACCACAAAAAGACCCTCCGTTCGATCCACCACCACGGCCCGCTTCGTCAGTGCTGCGTAGCGTTTAATGATACTCTCCAATCCGAACTCGGTGGAACGAGGCGGAGTAGCTCGTGGTCGGATCGGATTCATCACGACAAGTGATCCATCCTCTACGGAAAGGGAGACCACCAGCGGAGTATGGATCAAGCCTACGTTGTGCTTCAGCGCATTCTCCACCAACAGTTGCAAGGTCAATGGAACCATGCGGTATTTCCTGTACTCCTCGGGAACCCGGACCGAGAGTTCTATCGCGGCACCAAAGCGGCGTTGCTCCAAACCAAAATAGGTGCGCAACAACTCCAGCTCCTCAGCAACCGTGATCAATTCCTTGTCGCGTACCAACAGAATGTTGCGGAAGAAGGTGCTCAGTTCATCCACGTGGGTCACGGCCTTTTCAGTATCGGTCTCGATCAGCGTCACCAATGTATTGAAGCTGTTGAACAGGAAGTGCGGGTCCACCTGGCTTCGCAGTGCATCCAACTGGAAACGCACCTTTCTTGTTCCATTCGGTCCTTGTAACGGATACGTCGATCGCGGGCGCGAAGAATGATGAACAGTAATAAGGTTCCCCCGATAACTGCTGAAACGTTGAACAATGGGGTTCGCCACCATGGTGGATCGACTTGGATCTCCATGATCTGCCAAAGGTCTTCACGCTCAGGTTCACCAACGAAAGCACGGATCCGGAACTGGTGTTTGCCCGGCGCAAGATCGGATAGGGCGATGGCCCGGTCACGTGTTCGCTGCACGGACCCGGCACCAACCTGATACTCGAAACGCACGGCACCAGGGTCCACATAATGCAGACCCGCGAACCGAATGACCACATCGTTCCGATCAAAGGAAGTTTGAAGGAGGGGTTCAACGGGCTTTGACTGTCCGGAAATGAGAACCTCTGTTATGACCAATGGAACGTGTGGATCGAAGTGGTGCACTTCCGGATCGATCCGCACCAACCCGCGATCGCTTCCGAACCAAAGAGCGCCATCGGTTCCGGACGAGATCACGTTCAACTGCGCTTGGACACCTTGCAGGCCGAAGGTCGATGACTGGTCGGTCCACGCATTTGAAATGGGGTCGAAGGCAACAGTTCCTGAACTACCGAAAATGATAACACGTCCACCAGCTACGCCCAAAGCGAAGAGATCTCCTGTGAAGGGTGATCGATCCTTGCCGTAGCATGCCCTGGGTCCATTAACTCTGCAGAGTCCCGTTCCTGGCCCAGCAGCCCATACTGCATCGCCGGTGCGCGCTAGAGAATAGTACGTAGGTGGTCCATCCTCGTTAAAGGTGTCTACTTGGTGATCCCATTTCAACACGCCTTGACCATCGGTTGCGATATACGCGGAGGTATCACTCAAGGGAAGCACGTCGAACGTGAATCCAGCAGTACCGGGCAGGAGCTGGAACTTGTGTCCATTCCAGATCGAAACGCCCTGCAATGTGGCGAACCACACGGTCCCTATGGATGCGCGAACCCCAAGCACATTATTATTGCTCAATCCATCGGTTTCGGTGAACCAGCGCACGTTGCCTTTCGGGTCTATGGCCGCCACGCCGCTTCCGAAGGTGGCCACCCAGATGGTCCCGTTGAGAACGGCCAAGGAAACGATCGGCGTTCGAGGGTCCACGTTCAACGGAACATGTGTGGTTCGCATAGCTCCAGAGAACCGGGCCGAATGATAGAACAGTCCTTCAGGTGTTGCGAACCACAGTTGATCCTTATCATCGGTACAGAGGGCCGAAATGGAGCGCATATCGATCCCTTCATGCTCCGGAACGAACAGGATCGCAGGGTCCGCGCGATGGATCCGTTCGGAACCGTCACACCACCACACAGACCCTTCCTGATCCACAAAAAGGCTGGTGGAATTTGGGCGTTCATCATCGGCAATTGGCTGACGATAGCGGGTATCGCGCTGTGCACCATCATAAAGCAACACGCCATGCCCGGTTGTTCCGGCCCAAATGGCATTGCCTTGGCAGGCAACGCTCACCACTTGTCCGTAATTCCAATCCGGATCCAACGTTGACGTGCTATCCGAACCGGGGCGCCAGGTGAAAACACCACGTCTATCGGTTCCCGCTACGACCCTACCGTTTCCAGCCACAGCAACAGCGAGCACCAAGTTGTCCGGTGCTCCCCGCACTTCATCGAACACCTCCACGACCTCGCCATCTGCACAAATAGCGAGGCCTTGATCGGTCCCGATAACGATCCGTCCATCTGGCGAAAGAGCCATGGCGTTCACATGATCGTCCGGTAGACCTTCACGTGTCGTTATGCGTGTTACCGATCCACCACGGATGCTCCAGACCCCGGCGCCATATGTGGCTAGCAGGATCGTTCCATCGCTCGTGCCCAATATGGCACGGATCGGTGCAGCAGCAAGGTCAGGGTCAACCAGCAAGGTGTCACACTCGGTCGCCGAACATCGGAGGAGAATGCCCCCTTCCAACGCCACCAATACAGAACGACCGACCGGAAAAAGCGCGGTCACTCCACCTGTCTCCGAATGGAGCACCACATCCACGGATCCACCGTCCGTTCGATATAACCCGATATCGGATCCGGTCCATAACAAACCCACACTGTCCTGTACGATGCATGTGATCGCTGGTCGTTGTTGACCTGGCCGGATCTCCAATGAGCGCAGGAATGGGAACTGTGCGTTGGAAGAAAAGAACAATGTGCATGCTAAGACTGCGATCCAAGCGCGGGTCATGGCTTACTTGGTCCAGGTTCGAAAAGCAGATCCACCTTGACCTCGATCACCGCCGCGATCTTTTGCTGGACCACCCGCGGAACACGAATGCCATGATCGTCCAAGGCCACATCGAATGTGGTCGTTATGCGGATACCATTCTCAGCCACCACCACTTTACATGGAATAATACGCTCTTGTTCCACCCCGTGGATGGAGAGCTTCCCTTGGCACGTATCTCTTGGCTACCCGGAACTTTCAAGTCCACCGATTCGATGATGCGCCCAACAAAGGTTGCATTCGGAAATACCTTGGTGGCCATGTAGTTCTCGTTGAAATGCTCCCGCTGTAGGGGGCCGTTGAACCCCTGAAATTCGGCAACAGGGATCTGCACAGCGAACGAACGAGTCTCCAATTCGATGATCCCTGAACTTCGTGTGTTCTCCGCAACAATTCGTTCCAAGGGAGCATCACTTACGAATGAAACGAGTGACTTACTGACACGCCACCGCTCTTGGGCGGATGTGCCAAGGGAAAGTAGAAGAAGGGCAAAGAGAAAGGGCACACGCATCCGGGACCATCAACGAAGGTCGTGCCGAAAATACAGGACTCTGCGACTTCTTCAGGTTCCAACACCATTCCTAGGAGAGAACTGCCCGCTAGGTATCGCTTCGCGTCGCGGTTCCTTTTTAGCCGATCAAGGTTTGGAGCGAGCTCCGATCGGATAAGCGCTCGGGATTGCGCGAGGCGCGCTATCCCGTTTGGGGGGATGCTTCAACGCCTTGGTTCGCTGCGCGTCCCGGTTCCTTTTTAGCCGATCAAGGTTTGGAGCGAGCTCCACCTTGTTCGGCTAAAAAGGAACGCCGCTTCGCGGCGGCGTTGGCGGAGAGGGAGGGATTCGAACCCCCGGTACCCTTGCGAGTACATCTGTTTTCGAGACAGACCCATTCGACCACTCTGGCACCTCTCCGAAAGGGGCGGCAAAGATAGCCGTTGGCAAGTAGCGAGGGATTGCGAGATTTGCGATCCTACAAACCACAGACCATGCCAACGGAAGCACAGACACTGGCCCACATGATGGACAGGACACGTGAGTATACCTTGATGTACCTGAAAAAGCTGAAGGACCAAGATCCGTACAAGGTGTTCGAGTGCGATGGCAAGCCGTTGAATACGATGTATTGGTTGGTGGCGCACATGGCCGCTACCCAGAACGGGTTGTTGCTATTCGCCACAGGCGGTCCTGGTGACCGATTCTCTTGGGCAAAGCACTTTATGCCGGGCGCACCGCTACAAGCAGCGGATCAACTTCCACCCTTCGCCGATATCCTCGCTACGTTCAATGCCGTGCATACAAAGGCCATCGCCCACCTCTCCACACTATCCGAAGAAGCCTTGAACAGCCCCAACCCCACGTCCTTCACCGTCTTCGGCCCTACCCTACGTGATGTGATCACGCACGCCATTCGACATGAAGGTTCGCATATTGGCCATCTAGGTTGGCTATGCAAACTGTACGGGATCAAGACGATGTAGACACCACTGGTCACAGTTCCAAGATCCATTCTTGCCACCGTTGATCTGGCCGGATCTTTCCTCTTTTTCGGGTAGCCTTCGGGCGGAAGATCTTCCGCCCCTACTTCGTACCCGACCTTGATCCCACTAGTGCAAATTATGCCACATCAACCAAAACGTGATGATGCCGCCAAAATAACCCAAGGCGGCAGGGAACGCGATCTTGCGGAAGTACCAGAGGAAATCGATCCCCAAGATGCCCATTGTTGCCACACCCGCTGCGGAACCGATGATCAAGATGCTTCCACCGGTCCCCGCGCAGTAGGCCAAAAGCTCCCAGAACGGATGGTCCACGTGGAACTGGGTCATCGGGTACATGCCCATTGAGGCCGCTACGAGAGGAACGTTGTCCACAATGGAACTAAGCAACCCGATCACTGTATTGATGGCATACATGTTACCGAGCTTGTCATCGAGGAGGTGGGCCATGTCGGTGAGGTGACCTGCAACTTGCAACCCGGAAACAGCGGTAAGGATACCTAGGAAGAAAAGTACGCTGGGTACATCAACCCGACGCAACACGGAGGTTACCATGAGATGGCCTTTGTCCGTTTCGATCGAGTTCTTGTGCATGAGTTCGGTCACGATCCAGAGGATCCCCAAACCGAGCAGGATGCCCATGTATGGAGGCAAATGCGTGTAGGTCTTGAACAATGGAACACCGAGCAATGCGGTAAGGCCCAGGATGAAGACGAGCTTCTGCTGGCCGGGGGTAACGGCTTGGTGGTTCTTGTTCTCATCTACTTCCGCCTCTGGGCGCTGGATCGTGCCTTTGAATGTGAAGGTGAACCAGATCAGTGGTAGTATCAGACAGACCAAACTGGGAAGGATCAACTTGGCAACGATGTTCATGGCGGTTACTTGACCTCCTATCCAGAGCATGATCGTGGTGACGTCCCCGATCGGGCTCCATGCCCCACCGGCATTAGCGGCGATAATGACCATGCCAGCGAAGGTCCAGAGGTCGTTCTTGTCCTTGATGATCTTGCGCAGGAGCGCGCTCATGACGATCGCTGTGGTCATGTTGTCAAGCGCCGCACTTAAAAAGAAGGTGATGATCGCGAGCATCCACATCAAGGAAACTTTGTTCGTGCCCGTGATCCGGTCCGTGATCACACGGAAGCCTTCATGGGCATCGATCAGCTCCACCACGGTCATAGCGCCCAACAAGAAGAAGAGGATACTTGAAATATCACCCAAGTGCTCCAACAGTAAATGCACGATACCCTCTGGTTCAGAATGCTCACCGGCTGTCAACAAACCTTCTCGCCCCAACATGAGCATGACCCAGATCAGCACACCGGTAACCAAGGCGGATGCGGCCTTGTTGATGTGCAAGGGATGTTCCAAGGCGATGGCCAAATAGCCAAGCACGAAAACGACAGCGATCAAGATGTACATGGTGTGGGATTGTGGGCGCAAATGTCCACGCCTTTTGGTCAACCTTCTACGAGTTCCATAAGAATAGTTTTCAACCGTTCACACCTCATCCAATAAGAGAATGTCTTACCGGTAATTGGCCGAGGTAAAAGAACGCGTTGCATTCAACCATTGCAACGTAGAATAGCCTAGGACCATGAGGGCTGTGGTCAATGCCACATCAACCAGAAGGTGACGATGCCACCTACGTAACCCAAAGCTGCGGGCATGGTGATCTTCCTCAAGTACCAGATGAAATCGATGTGGAGGATCCCCATTGCGGCAACACCCGCTGCCGAACCAATGATGAGCAAGCTACCACCGGTACCCGCACACAAGGCCAGCAATTCCCAGAAAATATGATCGGTCGGGAACTGTGTCATGGGATACATACCCATGGCCGCGGCTACCAACGGCACGTTATCCACGATCGAAGACAGCACCCCGATGGCCGCATTGATAAGGAACACATCGCCCAGGGCTTGGTCCAGTCCTTGTGCCAGCATGGCCAAATGACCAGCCTCTTGCAAACCTGCCACAGCGATCAAGATGCCCATGAAGAAGAGCACGCTGGGCATGTCGATACGACGGAGTACTTCGGTCACCATAAGCCCGCCGCGTTCATCAACACCATGGCGCATGTGGATAAATTCGGTCACGATCCACAGAATGCCAAGGCCGAGCATGACGCCCATGAAGGGTGGCAAGTGGGTAATGGTCTTGAAGATGGGAACAAAGAGCAGCGCTCCAACACCAAGGGTGAACACCAGGTTGCGTTCCCAATTGGCCACTGATACCCCATGATGGCCAGAGGTGGGCTTGTTGCTGGGTCGCTCCACATTGCCCTTCATTGTGAAAGTCATCCAAAGCAAAGGCAGCAGCATGCATACCAAGCTGGGCAGGAAAAGCTTAGCGATAATGTTCACCGTGGTCACTTGGCCTCCGATCCAGAGCATGATCGTGGTAACGTCACCGATCGGGCTCCAAGCACCACCAGCATTGGCTGCAATGATCACCATGCCAGCATATAACCAGAGCGTTTCCTTTTCTTTAACGAGCTTCCGCAGCAATGCGCACATCACAATTGCAGTGGTGAGGTTGTCCAAGGCGGCGCTGAAAAAGAAGGTGATCAGGCAAATGATCCACAACAAGGTCACTTTCTTGGTCGACGTGATCCGATCGGTGATCACTCGAAAGCCTTCATGCACATCCACCAGTTCCACAATGGTCATGGCACCCATGAGGAAGAAAAGGATGCTCGCGATCTCGCCAAGGTGCTCCAACAACCCTTCGATCAGATGATGGTGGTCTGCAAGTGCAGGGTCCTCGAAAATGGAATTACGGCCCAGAAGCAGGATCGACCAGACTACGGCCCCGGTAAGGATCGCCGACGCAGACTTGTTCACACGTAATGGATGTTCCAGCGCGATAGCTAGATATCCAAGAACGAAAACGACTGCCATTGCAATGAACATGGACAACACGGTTTGGCGGGCAAGATTACGGAACCTGACCCGGAAAGTTCCGTGCATTCCCGGAACGATATCCACAGGAACTACTCCTAAAGAGAAGGTGCACTATTCTTGTACATGGCCCAGATGAGCAACATACGGACCCAACAAGTGGTATTGGCCGTTGGCACTTTACTGATGTTGGTGAAATTCTTTGCGTGGAAAGCCACCCACAGCACCACGATCCTGAGCGATGCCATGGAAAGCATCGTGAACATCGTCGCGGGATCGTTCGCCTTGTACAGTCTACTGCTCGCCGGGAAACCGCGAGACCGGGAACACCCATATGGTCATGGCAAGATCGAGTATATCTCTGCCGGATTGGAAGGTGCATTGGTGATGCTGGCCGGTGGCATGATCATCTACCGAGCCGTGGAAGCGCTCCTAACGGATCAGCACCTGCATGACTTGGACATAGGGATACTACTGACAGTGATCGCTGGTGGATCGAATCTCGCCATGGGTCTTCTCCTTCGAAAACGAGGTAGAACGTCCCATTCGATCACCATGGAAGCGAGTGGGACCCACCTACTTTCCGATGCATGGAGCACCGCAGCCATGGTAGTGGGCTTGTTCGTGATCCAGCTGACGGGACTGTTATGGCTGGACCAAGTGTTCGCAATGGGCTTTGCACTGTTCATCATTTATACCGGGCTTCGGATCCTTCGCCGATCGGTGGCAGGTGTTATGGATGAAGCCGACATGGGTTTGGCCAGTGCCGTGATCGCCACGTTGGAAAAGGGGCGCCGACCGGAGTGGGTGGACCTGCACAATTTCAGAACGATCGCTTATGGCCCTGTGCTCCACATCGACTGCCACGTTACCCTTCCGTGGTACTTTCCACTGGAGACGGCCCACGAAGAGATCTCCACTATGGAGGCCTTGGTGAAGCAGGAACATGACCGCGAGGTGGAATTGTTCATACACATGGACCCATGTGTGCCAGCAAGTTGCAACATCTGCAAGTTGGACAACTGCCCTGTGCGTTCGCATCCCTTTGAACGGAAAGTAACGTGGACCCTTCAGAGCGTGCTCGACAACGCGAAGCATAGTGTGGTAACCTGAAATGCTTCACATCCACCCCTAAAAGCAAAAACCCCTTTCGGGGCTTTGCATTTTTTTGGGTGGATGACCGGGGTTGAACCGGCGACCTCCGGAATCACAATCCGGCGCTCTAACCAACTGAGCTACAACCACCATACCACCAGTATTGCTACCGGTAACGTTGAACAAAATTGTTCATCGGGCTGCAAATATAGTGCTTGCATGGTGTTGAACGTTCGTTTTCGTTGCTCCATCCCTCGACTGCACGTGTTAAGCCGGATATGGAAAAATGACTTGGGGACGCTCCGTACTTTGTGCCACATTCATTGCGCCTCCGTTCCATCGCTATTCTTCAAACACAAAGGTCTTGCTGCACGTGCTCTTCATTCCAAAGTGGTGGCCAAATGCGAATGACCCCCAGTTGGGCGATTTTCTGCGGAAACAAGCTCTGGCAGCAGCAAGTCGAACCAAGGTGAGCGTGCTCCATGTTCATGCCGACAAGCGGCCCGCAGCACGCTACGGAACAGTTGTTTCGGAAGAAGCTGGACTATGGGAGGTCACCAGTAGCTACCCGGCAAGCGAAATGGGCTTCGGCCCACTGCGTAAAATGGTCAATCTGTTCCGTTATCGAACCGCAGCACTGCGGGGTTGGGAACGCTTGACCTTGGAGAGAGGCAAACCGGACCTGGTCCATGTCCACATCATGGTCAGGCCCGCGCTCTTGGCGCTTTGGATCAAACGCAGATCTCGTGTACCCTATATCATCAGCGAACAGAGCAGTGAATACCTCGATGGCAAGTACGCTGGAAAGAGTGCTGCTTTCAAAATGCTGAGCAAAGCGGTCTTTCGCCGGGCATCGGCCGTTGTGGCCGTCTCCCCTTTTCTTGGGGATGCTTTGGTGGCCCATGGTCTTTGTAACGAATACAAGGTGGTTCCCAATGTGATCCCCGGTCTGGATCGTCCGCTCCCACCGCCGGGATCGCCCGGACATTTCTTGGTGGTCGCGGATCTGGTGGACCGTACCAAGAACGTGAGCGGTGTTCTCCGCGCAATGGCCCAAGCACGGAAACAAGAACAGCGTATCCAACTGACCGTGATCGGCGACGGACCGGACCGCGCAGCACTGGAACAACTTACTGGGGATCTTGGTATTTCAGATAGTGTGACATTCCTCGGACGCTTGGCGAACCGCGATGTTCTGGACCGTATGGCCCATGCTGCCAGCGTGATCATCAACAGCAATGTGGAAACCTTTAGTGTGGTCACCGGAGAGGCACTGGCCCAAGGAAAACCGGTGATCGCCACCCGGTGTGGAGGCCCTATGGCATTTGTGACCCCGGAGAATGGGCTCCTGATCAATACGCGTGACGATGACGCACTTGCCCGCGCTATGGTCGATATGACGCAGAACGCGGATCGGTACAGTGCGGCCAGCATACGGGACAGTGTCAACTCACGTTCAAGTCCGGAAGCCGTGGGTAGAACTTTATTGGAACTTTACACCGCGATCGTAGCCAGCACAGATGCCTGAACCCAAGAAGATCCGTGTTGGTGTCCTATGTTCCGGGACCATTCTGCCCCATTGGCAAGCCCAAGTGATCCGCCATTTGAGGGAAGTTCCCGGAGCTGAACTGGTCGTTTATGGATCTCCGCAGCTGGACCAGTTCTTTTCGCGGAACAGCAAGGGAGCCCTTTACGAGCGGATCCGCAAGCGTTTCTTGGAGATGCTCACTCCGAACTCTTTGGTACCTGTTGACCTCACGGAACAATTGGTACAGGTTCCAGGTGTGGAATTGGTTCGAACCTCCACTGAACAACTGGATCTGTCCACGTTGGTATCCTACTCCCCTGATGTTGTGATCTCGCTCCTACCTGTTGAAGATGAGCTAATTACAACCACAAGGAACATTCCGGTCTGGTGCTTCAGCTTTGAAGGCGGAGGTCTAATGCCCAATGCAATGCCAAACCTTCAGCAAAAGATGCTCCGGGACGGAACCATGCAGGTTGAGCTATCGGCATCGAACATTGGCAGCATCACCTCCCAATTCCCTTTGCGCACGGATCAAGATGAACCAACCCTCGACCTCGTGTTGTTAGGGGCTTCGTGGCTACCTGCTTGCATGGTCGCAGCCATGGCAGAAGGGCGCACTGATCTGGTGCATATAGATCCAATTAGAACGGGCAAAAGATCTGAAGTTCAAATAACTATACTTACCCTGCTCTGGATGATGGCCGATCTACGGTTCCGCCAATTCGGCAGAAAGAGAGATCCGAAGCCCATGGTCCCGGAATGGAATATTGGTATCCTGTATCAACCAATTTCGGCCCTTTTGGAAGAAGACCCCAGTATGAATGTGCGCTGGCTTCCATCACCCTCCGAGGGCAATAAACGCATGGAACCATTTGGCTATACCGCTCCGGATGGCCAGCTCAACGTACTATACCGAAAGAACCAACGGAACAGCGCGTTCGACGAGATCGCGAAACTGCGCCCCAAAAGCGATAGCGTATTGAAACGGTCACGCACCATGCTCACCGCCGCGGCTGGACTTCAATACCCCTTCGTGGTTGAACGGGACAACGGCACCTTCGCGTTGATCAGCTACCCCGCACAAGACCGTATCGAGCTTTTCCGGGTGTCTATATCGAACGACAAATTGGAACATCATAAAACCCTGATCAATAAATCATTGATAAATCCTACCTCCATCAAGTTTGAAGAACGTTGGTGGTTGATAGGGACCGACCCGGATGCCCCCGACTCCATACTCCTAGCCTATTATGCCGATGAATTTGAAGGACCGTACAAAGAACACCCCTTGAATCCATTGAAATTCAGTGACAAAAGCACCAGGCCTGCTGGAACACCATTCATGCATGAGGGTGAACTTTGGAGACCGGCGAGAGATGGATCCACCCCGAATACCGACCACGTTACCCTGAATCGGGTCAAACGCCTTTCCACCACGGAATTTGAGGAGGAGGTTGTCAGGCGCATCGAAGGGTTCCCCGGTACGGTCTATGCCAAAGGGATCCGGACCATGTGTGCCATGGGCGACATTACGCTCATTGACGGCTTGCGCGGTGCAGGCGTCGAGAAGAAGCCGCACAAAGAGAAAGGGCGCTCCCGCTCGCACGGTGAGCGCAAGCACAAAAAGGAATGATACGACCGGTCGTGGGCACTGTCGTATCGCGCGTGGTGATCGCCGTGGCGAACCTCTTGGTGATCGTTGCAGCCGGACAAGCGCTTGGCGCCGTGGGACTTGGCACGATCAGCTTGATCGTGCTGGGCATTACCATCATCTTGCTGTTCACCCATATTGTTGGCGGCGGTGGCCTTGTGTACCTGATCCCCCGTTACGGCGTGCGGCCATTACTGGTACCCAGCTATTCATGGGTCCTGATCTGCGCAGCAGCTGCTTCCCTCATCCAGCAATTCATCCCGTTGGTACCCAGCGAGTACGTAGTACACATCGTGCTGCTGGCGGGCCTTCAGGGTCTGAACAGCATCCATCTGGGGATCTTGCTTGGTCGTGAACGGATCGGCCTCCTGAACCGCATCGTGGTGGTCCAGTCCATCGTACAGCTCGCGGCGTTCGCGGTGTTGTTGGGCATGGGCGGTGCTTCCGTAATGGACTACGTGGTAGCCACCTATCTGGCGCATGGAACGGCCGTGCTCATTTCTGGGACCTTTGCTCTACAACGCTTGGAAACATCTCGCACACGGCCAGAAGGCGTCCTGAAAGGCTTGCTCCACCAAGGGACCTTGGCGCAAGGGGCCAACATCCTTCAACTCCTGAATTACCGTTTGGCCTACTACCTGATCGAACATTTCCGGGGCAGGGCGGCCTTGGGGATCTTCTCGGTTACCACCCAACTGGCTGAAAGTACGTGGCTTGTGCCCAAGAGCATCGGTGGTGTGCTCTATAGCAAGGTCAGTAATTTGGTAGAGGCGGAAAGGCAGCGCGACCTTACCGTTATCCTGTTGAAAGTAGCCGTGGCGGTCGCGGTTATCAGTTGCGCCGCACTTCTCCTCATTCCCGACGGGGTCTACACGTGGATCTTCGGACCGGAGATCTCCGGTCTACGGCCGATCCTCGTACGCATGGCACCCGGATTGATCGCCATGTCCGCCTCGCAGGTCCTGAGCCATTTCCTGAGTGGTACCGGGCGCATCAAGCACAACACCATCGGGTCGGGCATCGGCTTGGTGATCACCGTGCTCGTTGGCTTTTGGCTGATACCAACTTCGGGCTTGGAAGGAGCCGCTGTGACCGCGTCCCTGGCTTACGGATTAAGCGTTTGCTACCAACTGATCGTCTTCCGCCGCGTTACCGGGACGTCTTGGGCTGAACTACTCCCGCATAGTGGCGATCGGGAGCGCGCCATGCGGGTATGGGACCGGTTGAAGCAACGGCTGGTAAAATGAGCAGGTCCACCACGATTAACTTTGTGCTGCTCCGAAAGTTGACGATCCCCGCTCTCGCAATGGTAGTAACCCATTCCGCTTTTGACCTCCTGTGCCCGAACTGCACGGGCCAAATCGCCAATGGCGACCGGGCAACAATACCCACCGCGGAATGAAAGTTTCCGTGGTGATCCCTTGTTACAACGTAGAGGACTATGTGGAGGAATGCTTGGCAAGCATTCTGGCCCAGGACCACAGCGACTTGGAAGTGATCTGCGTGGATGACGGCAGCAGTGATGGCACTGTCGCCAAGATCAAGGCCGTACAAGCTGCCGATAAAAGCAGCCGGATCCGCTTGGTGGAACAGCCCAACAAGGGTGCCGCCGCCGCGCGGAACAACGGATTACGAAACTCCACAGGTGAGTATGTCCAGTTCATGGACGCGGATGACCTGCTGATGCCCAGGAAGATCGGACACCAAGCCCGGTTGGCGAAAAAGAACAACTACCCGGACCTGATCGTGGGCAGCTCGCGCATGATCAGCCCAGAGCAAAAGGTCTTGCAGGAACGCTACTACACCGCCCAAAGCGAGGACGTTTGGATGCACCTGATGCGGACCGACCTAGGGAACACGGTAGCCAACTTCTGGAAACGTAGCGCGGTGGAAGCGGCCGGCATGTGGGATGAAACGATGCGGAGCAGTCAGGAATACGACCTCATGTTCCGGATCCTACGCAACGATGCCAAAGTGCTGTTCGACACGGAGTTGTACACCGTGATCCGGAAGCGCGAAACGGGTTCCATTACCGGCACCAACCTGGGGCCGAACTGGATCCGGTATGTGAACCTGCGGCTAAGGATCTTGGAAAACCTCCCCGGACCACGGACCAAGGAGCGCATGCAGCCCTATTACCAGTTCCTTTTCGATAGCATTCGTGTGCTCTACAAACATGATCCGGTGGCCGCGTTGAAGTTCCACGAGGAGCAACTGCCCAAGGATTTCAAGCCCAACGTATCGCCCACCACGGGTAGGCCTTACTTGCGGATGCACCAGTTCCTAGGCTTCCGGCTAACGCAGAAGTTCTGGGATAAGGTGCACTAAGTGGGCGGCGCTTTTGAAGCACTCTTGAGCCTCCCGTAAGAGCCGTTTCAAATTTCAAGGCCATGTTCCTAATGCGACGCTCAGCTTATCTTGTGCTTCACAAACCAGCCCAGCGAATACTCTATGAACCACCTGCGCATTACCAAGGATCATGACAACGTTGAACTTGCATTGGGCTGGTGTACAATGCGTTGCAAAGCGAAAACACAACTCTTGGACAGCGGAACTATCAACAGATCGTTGGCAGTCCTAAGTTGGGCACCTAATTAAAGAAAACTGTGAAAATAAAGCCGTAGAATGGCAAAACAATCGGATCGGAAGGCTATTTAACTTCTCAATCTTAACGACTCGATTTAATGCTGAAGCTAATCGGTTAACGGCCAGGATATAAATTGGTGCTCAACGAGGAGTTTGAAATAAATCCCGATAGTAAGTCGATATAATGTCTGAAGAAGGAGCTGAACATTAGAAAACCCGAAACAGGAGAGACCCGGTAACTTTGGTACTACTCTGAAACGGCGTCAAGGAGAGTCGTAAAGTGCGGAGCAATACTGGAAACAATCATGAACTAAAAATCAAGCCATACCGGTTTTGCGTTGGCTAACTACTACTAAGATACTTTCTGAAAATAGCACAAAGACGGTTGAATAAAAATCTATACCCATCGCGGAATGAATGTAAAGAAAGTGCTGTCAAAATTGAGCATAATATATGCTCGGACAGGACCGTTTGCCATAAGGAATTGGCGCTTCCAGCGATGGATACAAGGAGATTCGAGGGGCATATTCATTGTTGCATGACTGACTTGGACGGAAACATGCTTTGCACTTTCAAGACAGGAAAAAGCAATTTCTCTTGTTCAAAGAGTTTCAATAATTTGTTTAAACAGGAAGTTATGAACTCCTTGGGAAGATGATTAAGAATGGGCCAACAACACCATATAACTATAGCGTCGCCAACATGCATTTGCCGCAAGCCACCTCGTCCCGGTGCCAACTCCCGTTGAAGCATGGTGCGTCGTCAGGAACAAGTTCGTCGGCCTGCGACAAGCGCAGGACCGTTAGCATGGACCCAAATCCAGTAAGAAGGGCTAATACCCTACCTAACCCAAACCAGATCATCACCCCCAACCGGTCTGCGCGTGGTAAACCCTTCACCGTAAGTAGCACCGATCAGTCGGCCCATTTCGCGGGCACGGGCTTCCAGGAAGGGCAAAAAGTCGGGGTTTGCTATTGGGCTGGTGGGCTCGGTGCTGGTAGGATCATGGAACTGGGAGGCAAAGCAGTAGAGGGCCTCCATCTTCTTAGGCCAATAGGGCGTAATGTCCACCACCAGATCGGGTTGGATGTAATGGTCTTGAATAGCGTGGAGCACGGTCACTGGTCGCCACGCTTGTTGGTCCTTATCATCGTAGGTGGTGGGTACGCGTCGCAGACCGCTCAGGAAAGCGGCTTCGGCCACGAGTGAAGCCGCCCGGCCATGGTCCGGATGCCTATCACTCACCGCATTGGTGATCAGCACCTGTTGGTGCCTGCGGATGGCGACGATCACGTTCCAAACTGGCACGATCGGCGGTAAAGAAGCCATCGGGTAGGCCCAGTTGGTAGCGGAAAGCTGCGCCGAGCACCTTTCTGGCCGCTTCGGCCTCTTTGGCTCGTATTTCAGGTGTACCACGGGTACCCAACTCACCGGCGGTCAATTCCACAAAGCCGACCGTATTCCCCTTGGCAATGTGGAGCAACACCGTTCCGGCCATGGAGATCTCCACATCATCGGGGTGCGCGGTGACACAGAGGATATCGACCTTCTCGCTCATTTCCCTTCGATCCAATTGGTCACGCGGGCATCGGTCGGTTCCACCCCGCTTTCCAAGGACATGACCAGGTGGCCCTGCTCATCGATCAGGTACTTGTGGAAATTCCATTTCACGGCCGTGTCCATTACGCCGTTCTGCTCCTTGTTGGCCAGCCAGTTGTACACGGCATGCTGCTCGCTTCCCTTGGTGCTCACTTTGGCCATCATGGGGAAGGTAACGCCGTAGTTCTTCTGGCAAAATGCCGCAATGTCCTTCTCGGTGCCGGGTTCTTGGCCACCAAAGTCGTTGCTGGGGAAGCCGAGAATCACGAAGCCCTTGTCCTTGTAGGTGTTGTATAGTTCCTGAAGCTGCGCGTACTGCGGCGTGTACCCGCATTCGCTGGCGGTGTTCACCACCATGATCTTTTGGCCTTTGTTGGTCCATTTTCACCAATTGGCCATTGATATCGGTTGCGCTGAGGTCGAAAAAGGACATGCCGGATGCGGGTTGTGCAGCGATTGTGGGAAATGAAACGGGACCTACTTGGACGCGGTTCAAGCAGCCAAGAGTGAGCAGAGGGGTGAGGAAACTGAAAAGTAGGGTTCGCATGTGTTTATCGGTATGAACCAACGGGAACGCTTATGGTTCGCGCATCGGGTAAAGGAAGGAAAAGTTGCGCCGGCCGTACGGTTCTGCATGCGAAGAAGGCGCAACCGCGCAAAGATCCGGAAAGAAGCGATGCGATCGTCACTTTTTCGCGCTGATCACGTAGAAACACCCATGCGCAGTTCCCGATCCCTCCTACTCTTCTCTACCACCTTTGTCGTTCTCGGCTGCATGGCACAGGATGCCGTGCGGATAACGGACCTCGCACAGATGGTGCGCAAACCCATTCTGGCCAGGACAGAGCCGTCGCTCCGGCATGCAAGCCGCAGGTGTGGACAATGCCCGAATAGAACTAGCCCTCCACAACGGCAAGGCCAGCCAACTCCCGATCGGCCTGAGTACGGATAGCGCGTTGTCCGTGAATGCCGAATTGGCCCAGAACTACCGCGCCCATCGTATTTGCAGCTATTTGGATGGAGCAGGTCCGCAAGTGCTCGTGCAGGTACTGGTGGAGAGAACCACCACATGCCCAATGAGCTACGGAGCAACCAGGACCTTTATCTGGTCTTCCCTGGAAGCGGCGGTGGAGATGAACCTGACTGATGCACGAAGACCGAAGGCCAGCCCTGGACCCAATTGGAGCGCATGAACCCCAAGCGAAGATCCTGGTGCCGGATCAGTGCCTATGCCACCTATGATCTAGCAGGTGATTCCTTGATCATGCAAGAAATGATGAATGCAGGCTTGAGCACGGCGGAGATCGACGCAGTTGTCTTTCGCTGTCACGAACGCAACTGGCCTTCAGGGATCGATGAATTCAACGAGCGTTATCCCCGATTGAAGGAATTCAAGAAATACAAGGCATTCGAGGTGGCGAACTGGGGCGATAAGGTCCTACTGGCAATCCCCAGTGCCGTGAACAAACGGATGCCCGCAGGCACCCGACCTGCAGTGGACATCTACATGGTCTACACCAAGAATTCCGTTGAGGTGAGCAAGAAAGCGAAAAAACAGAAGAAGGTGAAGCGTAGGAAACCCCGCCGACGTTAGGTTTCTTGATCTACCTCATTGAAAACGCGACGAGATCAGCTTTTCTGTTTTGGGTGGGACCCTCCAAGCAGACCTCCGTGTTTCGGATATCTCGTTACCGCCAAACGGCGGATGCCAAGGCAAAAGAGGAACCGCGCATCAACGCGGATGAACGCAGATAAATTCAAAACTTCCTGTGACCTTGCCATCTTACAACCGGGAAAGGGGCAGGGTATGGGTTCCTGAGGATTCAGGTATTGCGCCCGCCGCATGGCGGT
>JADKFY010000018.1 GCA_016717305.1 Flavobacteriales bacterium | reverse complement strand
TATCGCGCATCCGCAGTGCCATCCACGTGGCAAAATGGTCCGCGGCAGACGATCCCAATTCATATTTCAATAAACGACAGACCCCCTCATGATCGTGGTGTTCCATTTCCAGCGTTTCATGGTGGGCACCATCACAAACACTATGTGCCGAAGGAGAGTGCGCTCGAACGTCTGGCGTGTCCGCAGCAAGAAGTCGATGAGCGCCAACTGTGCTGCAACGAGTTTCACCGAGTCCCGGCCAAGGGTATTGAGGTGCCTGACCACATCGGTGACCTTACTTCCAATAAACACCGCTAGGCTGGTCGTTGTAGGTGAAATAGACGCATCGCAGCGCGCGCTCCAAAACATCCACGCATCCGCTCCGTGGCGTGCCCATCCTTACGCTGGGCGGTGAACAGCACCTTTCTTTGAACGATCCATTCCTCGATACGCGCGATCGCGGCACGCAACTCGACTATATTCAGCGGCACTAGTTCATTGCTGCCGATGGAGATGGTGCTGGGCCGCTCGGTATTAGGCCGTAAAGTCAAGTTAAGGCACTCCGGCGAAAGGTGCTCTTCCTCTGTATACCACCACTATCAGTGGGGCGATAAAACCACAGGTCGCCATCAATTTCTGGAAAGCGAAATAATCGAGCGGTACCAGGGAGCACCAACCCTCGATCGCACTGGCTTTGGGCTTTCAACCCGAACTTCGATATTCTTCACCGTGCGCGGATGGATCGGGAACACAACCTTACGGGTAACGCATACTTCGGGCGATCGAACCAACAACTCGCCCGCAAGTTGCTCCGGCAGCCATCCACAGAAGCCGGCCGATGGATTTATCATCGTTAGCTACGACCACCTTCACCGAGGTTGTAGTCCTTCAAAACGGAAGAAGCCCGCACCTGCGGCTCAAAGGCCACAAGCGTATCGACCATGGTGTTTCCTACGAAATGCAGTGCCTCTTCTGGCTTGCCTTCACATCAGGTTATCCAACCCACTTTGCTCGGTAATGAAGAAACGACGCTTATCCGATCGGTAAGCACGCGGTTGTGCTCCTCGGGCATGGTATTTCCACCGAAACTGCGCAAACCGCTTTCCAAGTGCCCGATGCGGAGGCCCATTTTGTTGGCTGTTATGGCAGCCGCGATGCGCGCTGTTCACATCACCCACTACAAGAACTGCATCGGCCTTTCGGCAACGAACACCGGTTCAAGATCACGCACGATCGCCGCCATTTGCGAATCTGGACTACCAGCACCGATATTCAAAAGATGTCAGGCACCAAGCCGAATTGTTTCGAAGAACACATCGGGCCATGTTGGCGCTGAAGTGCTTTCGGCCCGTGTGCACGATCCTCACGTCGCATCGTTCCACGCTCCGGGCAGCAACCTTTCTTGAAGCGCGTAACTCTTGCGAATTGAATAGGTGCCGACCACGATGACATCTTCAGCCCATATCGACCGGTGAAGCTTAGGCAAGAGATGCGTGAACGAGCGGTGCAGGCATTGCGCGTGGTAAAGCCACCCACCGAACGGGTTGGTGCGGAAAGTAGATAGAAAGCTGCTTCGCGCCCTCCGTACCAAAGCGTAGTGAACGCGATCGTAGCAGAACAACACGCAAGAGTCCAGGCCATTTGGTGTTTCCGAAGCGCAGTGCATGTTCCTCTTCGTTGGCTCCATTCGGCGTACACCACGAAGAGCCCAATCATGATCACTAACAGTGTCATCGGAACCGACCTCGGCCATTCGAATAAGGAGTAGGAGAACATGCCTCGCACAATGCGGGCGGAATGGGAATATCTTCTGTGCGAAGTAGAATGAACGAGAACATCATAAGCGTGAACATGCCTACCATTCGCATTGTCTGCGGGCCTGTGGGCAAAAGCCGATCAGTGGAAAAAGCAGTGGGTCTGTTGAGCGCATTGGCAAACGCGAGCGGGAGAAAGAACAAACTCTGCAACGCGCCGAACAACACGTAGGCCCAATTGGCACCGTGCCAAACACCGACAATGAGGAAGATGATGGAGATCGAGATCACCGTACCCCAACGCCCGGTATTGCGCAAAGGAACGACAAGGGTGTAAAGACGTACTCCATCATCCAACTGGTGAGTGAAATCGTGCCAACGCTTCCAGAAATCGCTAACGTTGGTAGCGAAGAAGGGCATAGCAAAAAATTGTTCATGAGTCGAATACCCAACATTTTAGAAACACCACAAGCGATATTGGAGTACCCAGCAAAGTCGGCATAGATCTGCACCATGTAGAAGAACGCCCTAGCAGCAGTGCACTGCCAGGTTGTGCGTGGGCTCCATCAAATACCCGATCCACGTATGCGTCGGCATTGTCGGCGATCACCACCTTGGCGAAGAAACCCCAGAGCATCTGCCGAAAACCATCAGACACTAGTTTCGGATCGAACAAGCGTGCAGAAGCTACCTGCGGCAAGAAGCGTTGCGCACGTTCAACCGGCCCTGCCAAGATCTTCGGGAAAAAGAACACGTAGGTGGTAAAATCCAGTGGCGCACGGCTCGGCTCGATATCTTCGTGTATACATCATCAAATAACCGAGCATTTGGAAACAGAGAAAGCTAAGTCCCAACGGGGAGCAGAATCACTAGAGCTGGCCCATCTGCGTGGAGCGCGAAATTTTCCAAAAGCGCCACAACGCCCGTGTGGAAGAAACCGAAATACTTGAAGAAGCAAAGCAGACCCACGTTGAACGAAATGCCGATCAAGAAGAGCAAACGCCGCGGCCGCTCGTTCTGAGTGTTGGCAATGCGTAAGGCGAGTAAGTAGTCGATCGCCGCGCGAGCAGCAAGTAACCCCAGCGAACGCACATCGGCCGCCGCGTAGAAAACCACGCTGGCAGTGAGAAGTAAAGTATTCTGTGCTTTTCCCGAACCACGGACAAGGGTCCAATACAGCACAAAGACGAGTGGAAAGAAGACTAGAAACTCGAACGAATTGAACAGCATCTCCGCGTGGTGCTCAAGACGAGGTCTTAGCGCGATCAGTTCCGATCAACGAACCCATGTTCTTGAGTTTGTTCACTTCTTTCAATTTAAACTTTATGGCGAACTTTTTTCCAATTGGGTAATGATACCCATGTGTGTAAGCGAGTCCCAACCTTCCACATCGGTGGCTTTAAGGTCATCGCGAATGTCAAATGAACCGTGACCCAATACCGTTTCTATCGAACTCCGGATGCCGGATATGATTTCGTTCTTTTCCATGTTCACTGGCTAATTAATTTTTCCATGAGTAACCGCTCTGGGTGTGGTACATACTTGCCGTCACCGGGTCTCTCGCGGTAAAGGTGCGCAAAGTGTAGAAACCCAGTTTTCGTATAGCGCCTTCGCTGGATGGTTGTTGCTGAAGAGATATACTTGGCCCTTCTTGACTGGTGGTTCCTGCGTTCGTGCCCGCTCAATATGGCGAGCGATCAGCTGCTGCGCCAACCCTACTCCACGATGCCGGGCATCGACATGTACGTATTCGACCTGCAAGGAGTGCGGTTCCCGTTCGATCTGAAGATCCGTGAGCGTCGGTCCATGCGACCTAAGTGTAACAAGACTTTCCATGGGGAAAGTGAATGCAAGTAGATTGGCCTTCAGGATCATTGAAGGCACCTTATCGGGGAGGCCCTCAACCCAACCAGCCACGGCTGCCGCAGGTTCACCCTCACGTTCTGCGATCAGAAAACTGGAAATCGAGAACTCGCAACCCTCAACCTCCTCCTGAAGCATTGACACTAGCAGTGGTCGAAGATCTCCCTCGGTGAGGCCGCACAAAGCAGCCAACCCTAACCTGTCAGTACCGCTCTTTTTCCCGCTGAAATGATCGCATCGGCCAGAAAGTCCGATCATTAATAGTTGCTTCGCGGATAATAACCTCCTTCATTCCTTCGGCAAGGCTAGTGTTCGCTGAAGGGCGTTGCGGTCGGTCTTTCCACTGGTACCCAATGGGAACTCCGTTACGCATGTTATCCTGGAGGGGATCATGTACGGCGGCAACTGTGCCTTCATGTACTCTATCAGCTCTTTCGTGTTCGGGATATCGCCTTCAACCACCATAGCCAATTCGGTATTGCCTACACTATTCTGTACACCAAGGGCCACGACATTGTTCTTCTGTAAGAAAGCACGTGCATGATATTCTACCTCCGTGAGTTCCACTCTATAGCCTTGGATCTTCCTTGTTGATCCAGCCGACCCAAATACATGATGTCGCCCTCTTGGTCGATGAAGCACGATCACCAGTGCGGTAGAAACGTGTCCTGATACCGCGATGCTCAGCGAAGAACATCACTTCGTCGGTTTTGGCCTGATCTTCCCAATATCCATTGGTCAGTTGTGGCCCTGAGAGGCAGAGTTCGCCTTTGACGTTCGGTGGAAGTATCCGGAGATCCTCGTCAACCACCACCAATTGCGATCCCTTCAATGACTTGCCGATGGCCAAAATGCCGTTGTGCTCCTTGTTGTCACCTTCTCGTTTGAAGTAATATTCTGTACACACGATCGTATGTTCGGTAGGGCCATATGCATTCAGGATCTTGGCGTTGGGAACACATCGGCTCCACTCCCTGGTGATGTCTATTGGAAGGGCCTCGCCAGCGAACAGATTGTAACGCAACACTGGGCAATGGATCTCCCCAAAATACGGGCGTAGATAGTTGATAATGGACGGCACCATTAGTGCGATCGTGATACCGGCTTCTTCAAGTAATTCTGCCACATAGCCATACTTCACAACGTTCTTGGGTACTGTGCATACACAAGCACCATGCAACAAGGGGATCAAATATGACATGACCGAGACGTCGAATGTCAGCTCGAACATCTGCAGACCCCGATCAGACGGACCCACCGTAATCCCCATATCATCGAACGCATCAATGAAGGCCGCAAGGTTCCGGCGGGTGATCGGAACACCCTTCGGTTGCCCCGTAGTTCCAGACGTGAAAAGCACATAGGCGACATCATCTTCAGAACAACGTGCAAAAGAGACATCGAACGGGGCGGAAGGAAAGTCGGGGGTGACCGTAACTGCACCTATAGAGAACGATGGGAAAGGCGCAGATGAGAAGACCGTTGAAAGGCCAGCTTTCCCAATGATCACTTCGTTCCGGTTCAATGGCGCTTCTGGCGCGATAGGTAAGTAGGCCTTCCCTTCTGACCAAAGCGCAAGTATCGATGCGTAGGTGTGCAGATCATCATTAGCTACAATACCAACGATCTTCTCGGCCGCAGGCAGGTGGGTGCGGATCCAAGCTTTCTTGTCGGAGACGGATCGAGCAAGGTCACCATAACTGAAAGACTCTCCATTTATCAGGAAAGCTGATTCACGTTCATGGGTTTGCAACGAAGCAGACAGTGTTTGGCACAACTCCGGATCGTTGTTGGTCATGGGTGGTCTTAGTAGTGCGTTGTTCAAGCCATGGAACAAATTCAGATAATTACTGTCCCAAATAGTGTTTCGCCGCCCCTCTTAACCCATTGGCCAAATGAAGTGAGAATATTTTGGAACCTCGCGAGTTCAAATGGCCCGCGTCAAATACGTTTTCTAGGTGATAGAACTCCGAAAAATCACCGGATCGCACAGGTCGATCCGTCGTTCGGAAGGCAGCGAACGGAACAGCGCGACAAGGTCCTCCTCTTTATCGAACCAAAGCGGAGGCAGTATAAAACAGAGCTTAACACCACGTGCATCGGCGAGGTAGATAAGCCGATCGATGCTTGCCTTATGAACTGCGCTGAAGGACCCAATGGAATTGCCGGAGTAGGCCTTCTCAATGGAACGTCGCCGTTGTATGATCGTACTGGTGTCCGCGAGCAATTCATTCCGACGATCCCTTAGGTCTGTATTATCCGGATACGTATCCCGCTTGCCATTCGAACGGTACAAGTCCATTCCTATTTGGGCCCATTACCGAACCCGTATCCAACCGGCTGCCATCCCCGAAGAACCGGTCACGCAATCCAGGAAAACTGAAAGCATACGCGAACGCCTTTATCTCACGACCAAGGAATTCCAATCGGGTTCTGCGTTTGGTTCCTTTTAATCGCCAAGTATGTCGTATCAGTTTAATGCAGTTCTCCGCATTCATGTAATACCAATAGCGATAATGATCAAAGTTTTTGTCCTGCAAAAGGATGTACGGCATCAACTCCAAGCAGATCACCTTAGGCGGAGTGGCGGAATTGTTCAGAACATATTCGCAAGCCATCTCCGATTCTGGGGCGAAGCACGCGTTCAGTGCCATATTGAATGAATGTCCACCGTCGTTGATCGCGGAATCGAGTACTTGCGGATCCACTTGCCTGAACAAATGGCTGGACCCGATAAAAACGCGGTCGAACTGTTCATTCGCTTCCAGCACATGCTCGATCTTGTATGCCAAACCGGGAGATCCCCAGAATGGCGGTAGCCATGCTCTGATCAAGGTTAACAGAACAAGCACAACTACGGCATGTGGTGCGATCACGCGAAATATCCAAGGCCAAAATCCGGCACGTTCAGATCGTTGGGCAGGGTTCTCCACGGTTCTCCGAATGCTCTAATTTGCAATAATAAGAAGGCCTTCGACCTTCTGAGAACTGGACCAGTCGTACACGATGCTTATCTCTAGCCCCGCTGGCGGCATTACCCCAACGTCTTCTTGTGGCTGCGTGTAGCGATGATGAACTCGCGGCTATCCGTGTCGCTGACCTTGCGCGCTGGTGCACCTGCGATGGTCATGCTCCCTTCCGGGAAGGAGCGGTTGACCACGCTATTGGCACCAATAGCCGTATTGGCACCGATGATGATATCACCGAAGATCTTGGCTCCCGGACCGATGTAACAATTGTCGCCAATGGAAGGCACCAAGTCATCAGGACCGGGCCTTGTGCCGATCACTACATCCACATGGATGCGGCAGTTTTGCCCGATACGTGCGTCAGGATGCACCACAATGGTACCCCGATGCGCAATGCTCAAACCAGATCCAAAAACATTCGGCGGTATATCGAAACCGCAGCGCACGCTCTGTGAATGGAAACGCAATGAATACCATTTGTGAACGACGCGCCAGAACACCCCTTTGCTCTTTTTGCAATTCGTGATGTACTCAACTCGACGCAGCAACCGCTGGAACTTCCATACTTCGTCGTACATCAAATGAACACTGAACGTTCGGCGCAGGGCGATACGATCCGCTTCGCGAAAGGCCTGGAAATCAGCATATGAACGGATCATGCGTGCTGTTTGCGTTGGTTCCGTTTCGTAAGCTGAAGCAAGCGCTCGGTGGTGGCAAAGCCGAGCAAGGTATGCAGCAAGGCATATCGCTCCGTTATGGCTCGTCCCACCTCAGGCTTGAAATGGTGTCCAATGCTCTGGCGGTACTCTTCAATGGCTTTGGGCAGATCCTTGGCAGCGACAATGCGCAGCGCCATGAATATGTATTGGCGCAGTGTCTCGATCTCTGGTGCATAGCGTTCAGGATCAAGCGTTCGAAGGTATTCCATGATGGCCCGGCGCAAGGCGATATACCTGTCCCAATTGGCCTGCACACCGGTCTGGCTGATGGAACCACTCGCCCGTTTGAGCACATGCGTTCGGATATGTGCATCCCACGCGATCGATCCGGAGTTCTTCAACAGGCGGAACATCAGGTCGTAATCCTGGCTGCTCGCAAGATCCTCGTTCCAACCGCCAACCACATCCAGCGCCGATCGACTCCAGAGATTCGAGGAGGTAGTACCCATTCGCGTTTTGATCAACGCCATCCATGGCTGGCCGACCAAAGCCAAAGAGGGCAATAGCAGACCGTTCGGCATGGCCTGTTCAAAATCACCAACCACAAGATCAGGGTAACCGCTCACCTTCGCCAGAGCGATCTGCGCCGCGATCTTATCAGGATCGATCGTGTCATCTGCATCCAAGAACTGCACATAATCTCCTGTTGTAGATCGCAGGCCAGCATTGCGGGCAGCCGAAGCCCCCAAGTTCTCTTGCCGGATCGAACGGAAACGACCTGGAAATCGTTCCTGAAGATCAAGTAGGACGCCAGCCGTTCCATCGGTACTGCCATCATCAATACAAACCACGTCCAGATCGGAATTGGTTTGGGCCATTACTGAACCCAAGGCCGAAGGAAGATGAGCTTCCACATTATGGCAGGGGATCACAACAGCAACACGCATGAACAGCAGGGCAAGAAAGAAGGCGAAGTTAGATCCGAACCATGCCCCCTATAGGGAACCCACTGTCCTGCGCCGTTCAAGGTTGGAAGCTGCCCACAAGAAGATCAGAACGACGGGATATTGAAGTGCGTGGAGCAGCTTCACGGAAACCACCTCCAACGGGGGGGCGAACCAACGTGCGCCCAAATGCAACAGAAAGGCAAAAAGCCCGATCGCACCGTAGGCAAGAAGGATCCACTTGTCGAAGCGGCGAGGAGCGAACAAGGCGCGCGCCAACCAAACGCAGAGGAAGCACATCGACGCGGTGAAAGCGCAAGCCATGGTCCACTTCAGCACTGTAAGATCACCCAAGCTCCAATCGTTCGTCCATCTTTGAAAGATGCTGTGCGCGAAGGAGAATTCCGTTCGCCTGGCAACATGGTCCAACTGATAGTTCAGGTTGACGAACAGAAATTCGCGAAGGCCACCAAGCACCAAGGCGAGAAGCAAACAGGCAACAAGTGTACTTCGCTTCCCCATCAACCAAGCAGATGGACAGGAGTCTTCAGCGCAAATCGTTTCACCCAAATGTACCAGAGCAAGAAGACCCAGCCGTACACAACGACATAGAAGGTATAGTCGTGATTGAAATTGAGCAATTCGTAGTCGTATCGCACGATCATGCATAGCGCAGCCACACGTGCCGCATTAATGAGGTGGATCGAAACAAGACCAAGAATGGCGAACCAGAGCTTGTGTTTCCATGGTCCTGGATAAGCGATCAAAAAAATAAGATACACCGCGAACAGGTTCAATCCATTACACGGGTCGCCGATCCACAGCAAATGACCTCCTTCAACCCCGATGGTCCTGATCAGTTCGGCATTGGCAGGCTCAGGTATCAGATCGTATCCCAAGGTCGTGAGGATGAACCCCGCCCAAGCGATCACCCGATCTATAAGCCAGTGATCAAGCAGGCCCCAAGGGTGAATGATGAACGCGTGCAGGGCGTACCAAGCAGCATACAGGAACACACTCCAGAACAAAAAGCGGAAAAGAGGATCACGCCCGGCAGAAACCGGTTCAGCGTGATGGTTCATCCACGCACAACGTTGCGCTTGCGATGCAGATCCATCAACTGCTTTCCTCCTAAAAGAGCACCAGCAACGAACAACAACCAAACACTACCATCGATCGGGATACAAGGTGGTGGCCAGCAGGGCGGTGGACCACCTACAGGCGGACCTCCTTGGGCGAACAACCCGCCGATCAATGGCAAAGCCACCAAAAAGACGAGCGTCACAAGGCGTAGTGTGGACTTCATATTTTCAAAAGCGCTCAGGAACAAGCGCCAAATGTAAAAAGAACGGCTTATGAAGTTCAACCCCTTACCTGCCTTTGTTTTCAACAACGCGACGCAAACTGGCTCAAGGGTGATGAACCTCAACCACTTCGTTCCAAACGCCCCACTCGGTAAATGGACCAAAGACAACAGGGCTCCCAAGCACAAGCCACAAGGCACTGCGAGTGATCTCTATATTCGCAGCCCTTTCGTCGGTCCATGGCTTTGGTCCATGCCCTAGGAGGTACCTCAGTTCACATGGCATCAGCGGCAGGCCCCAAGGCGGGAATCATCGACGTAAATGACCTGCGCTCGGTAATCAGGATCTTTTCGAAGAACTGGTACTTTGTGGTTGTCGCTGTTATCCTTTCCGCAGTCCTCTCCTATCTCTACTCTTATCGCATCCCGGAAGTTTATGGGGCGAGTACGCAGATCTTGTTGAAGGACAAGGAGACCTACAACTACCAGTCGCAGGTGTACGCCAACATTGGCTACGTAGCGGCTTATGGTGATATCGTGAACCAGAAGCGCGTGCTGACGAGCTATGACATGGTAAGCCGGGCGCTGGACAAAGTGGACTTCGATATTTCTTATTACATCATAGGAAGGTACAAAACCACAGAGCAATACGGAAAGCTGCCCTTCACCGTGAAGATGCAATTGTTGAGAAAGGAATTATACGAGAAACCGTTCGACCTGAAGATCATTGACGCCGATCATTTTGAGCTCAGTTACGATCGTGGCGCGGGCATTATCAAGAAGACTTTTCCTTTCAATTCAGCCATTGCTGACAAGGAGAATGACGACTTCACGCTTCGCGTGGATCGGCAGCAACAGTTCACCCCGGCAAACCTGGCGGAACTTGTGAAAAGCGACTATCGCTTCGTGAACCACACACGGCAATGGTTGGTCAGCAAGTACAGCTATGGCATGACTGTGGAAAACCTGGAATTCACGACCATACTGGAAGTTAAAGTGGAAGACGAGATCGCGGAGCGAGCGAAGATGTTCCTCGATACGTTGAGCAAAGAGTACATCGAGTACAATCTGCGCAGTGAATACGACATCAACGAGCGCACGCTGGGATACATCGATAAGCGGATCAATGAGGTAAGCAGCACCCTTGGTGTTTATGAGGACGATCTGGAACATTTCATGTCAAGCAAGAATATTCTCGATCTGAGCAAAGAGCAGGAGCAGTATTACGACGAAATGGTCCGCTACGAAGCGCAAAAACGCCAATTCGAAATGATGATCGAAAGCGTGAACTCGCTGGAGGATTATGTGCTGAACATCGGGGATTCCAAGTTGCTTCCACCATCGTTCTACATACTTGAAGATGACGTTTTCCTGAAAAGCATGCTGACCCAGCTATACAACATGCAAATGGAAATGAACAGCAAGACGTTCGACGCGACATTGGTGAACCCGGCCATTACGGATCCGATTCGATCATGCAGTTGAACCGGTCCAACCTGCTCATCTACCTGACCAACACCCGGAACGCGATAAAGGACAAGATCAAGGATGTCGGCACTCAAATAACGGACTATGAGCGGATGGTAAAGGGTGTGCCGGCCAATCAACGCGGCATGCTGAACATCAAGCGTAAGCTGAACGTCAACGAAAAGCTTTACGAATTCTTGTTGGAAAAGAGGGCCAATACGGTGATCGCTCGTGCGGGGATCATTCCGCAAACCAAGGTGATCGAACGGGCGCGGAGCATGGGCGTGGTGCGCCCGGATAAAATGAAGATCCTTTACACCTTTCTGGTCGGGGGCGTGTTGTTGAGCATGATCCTCGTGTTCATTCGCGTACTGTTCTACGATCGGGTGGAAAATGCCGATCAACTGCGCAGCACGACGCACTTGCCTGTGTTCGGCGAGATCATTGCGAGTGAAAAGGCCGAAGACAACTACGTGGTTGTGGACAGTGATCCGAAGAGTGCCATTACGGAGAGTTTCCGAACGGTGCGAACCAATTTGGAATACCTCCCGGCCACGGTCGCTGGAAAGGTGGTGATGGTGACGAGCTATCGCCCCAACGAAGGCAAGACGTTCTGCTCCGTGAATTTGGGAGCGATCCTGGCGAAAGCCGGCAAGAAAGTACTTTTGTTGGAGCTGGACCTTCACAAGCCAAAGGTTGCCGTTGGGTTGGGCATGCACACAACCACCGGCCTCAGCAGCATTCTTGTCTGGCAAAACGGGCTATGCGGAATGCGTGCAGGCCACTCAGATCGAGAACTTCAGCGTGATCCTTAGCGGCCCCACACCACCGAACGCATCGGAGCTTGTCCTGAGCAAACACCTTGCGGGTCTCTTTGAATGGGGCCGGCAGCACTTCGACTACGTGCTTGTTGATACCCCCCCTGTCGGCCTTATTACCGATGCATTGCTGATGATGAAGCATGTGGATGCCACGCTCTTCGTGATCAATACGCGTTTCGCGAACAAGGACCACATCAAAAGCGCCATGGAAACCGCGCAAGCGAGCACATCCACGAATTTCGGCTTCATTCTCAACGGTGTGCGGATGAAGAAGAGCAAATACTACTACAACACCAACTACGGCTACGGCTACCGGTATGCCTATGGTTATGGTAGCGGCTATGGATATGGATACGGTTATGGCAGCCGCCGGAAGAAGAAAGAGGGCGAAGCTGGAAAGCAGGATGGATCGAACCAGAACTCATGATCATCGCTCCGTAGGCCATGGGATCGACCGCCACTAGTAACTGGGACATAGAAATAAGGCCCGAACAACCCTGGTGGAAACCGGACCTGAAGGAATTCTGGCATTACCGCGATCTATTGATGCTTCTTGTGAAGCGCGATCTGACCGCGCAATACAAACAGACGGTGCTGGGTCCTGTTTGGTTGGTGCTGCAACCCTTGCTCACCACGTTGGTTTACACGGTGATGTTCGGCATGTTGGCTCGTTGGTCACCGAAGGGCATTCCAGCACTCTTGTTCTACCTGAGCGGCATAGTTCCTTGGACCTATTTCTCCACCGTTACCACACGCACTTCGCGCACTTTCGTAAACAATGCATCGGTTCTTACGAAGGTCTATTTTCCACGGCTGGTAATGCCTGTGAGCACTGCCATCAGTGCACTCTTTTCACTCCTCGTGCAACTTGGCTTGCTCGTGGTCATCATCCTGTCCTATGTGCTGTTCAGACATTATGACTGGACGCCTTCGCCAAGCCTTATCGCCTTACCGGTCGTATCGTCTTGATGTCGATATTAGGTTTGGGCATAGGGATCCTGGTGAGTGCTGTAACCACCAAATACCGCGACCTCGGTTTCTGGTCGCCTATGGCGTGCAATTGCTCATGTTCGTTAGCCCTGTGATCTTTCCACTTTCACTTGTAGCGGAAAAAAGCCCCGCCTTGTTACCGTTCATCAAGGCAAACCCGATGACCGCGATCATCGAAACAGTCCGTACCATGTTTTTCGGCGGCATGGTTGATTGGGCAGGGCTAGGATATACGGCGATCTTTTCGGTGATACTGTTCATTGTTGGGCTGGCCATTTTCCAGCGAGTGGAACGCTCATTCGCCGACATCATATGAGCGCCCCACTCGTCATTCAGGCAGAAGGCGTTCGGAAGATGTACCGCCTCGGGCAAACTGGCGGTGCTACGTTGAGCGAAGACCTGCAGTCCTGGTGGGCACGCCTTCTAGGAAAGCCCGATCCCTTGGCGACTGTAGGCAATGTGGATAGCCAGCGCAAAGGCAACGAGTTCTGGGCATTACAGAATGTTTCGTTCTCCGTAGAGCAAGGAGAGGTTGTGGGTATTGTGGGGAAGAACGGAGCAGGTAAAAGCACGTTGCTGAAACTGCTGTCCCGGATAACGCTGCCCACCGCAGGCACCATTCGCCTCAAGGGCCGCATGAGCAGCTTGCTCGAAGTGGGCACCGGCTTCAATCCCGAGCTTTCGGGGCGGGAGAACATCTACCTGAACGGAGCCATTTTGGGGATGAAGAAAGTGGAGATCGACCGAAAGCTCGATGAGATCATCACCTTCAGTGGCATACAGCACCACATCGATAGTCCCGTGAAACGGTACAGCAGTGGCATGAAGGTGCGTCTCGGATTCGCCGTGGCAGCGCATTTGGAACCCGACATCCTGGTGATCGACGAAGTTCTCGCAGTAGGCGATGCTGAATTCCAGCGAAAGTGCTTGGGTAAAATGAAGGATGTTGCCAGGTCCAAACGCACGATCCTCTTCGTCAGCCACAACATGACCGCCGTTAGATCGCTTTGTACCCGGTGTGGTGTGGCTGCACGATGGCGCCGTGCGTATGGACGGCCCCAACGAACGATGCGATAAAAGCCTACCTGAACACCTATTCGAACTCTCGGATGAACGCTCGTGGTCGTTGGCGGATGCCCTAGGGCAATGCGGACCTACGCGTGACAAGCATCTCGGTAGCCCGCAATTCGCCAGAAGAACCGATCACTTGGCACGACCCGATCAGGATAGTGATCGATTTTCAGAACACAGGTATCGACGATGGCGACCTGAACTTCAACTTCGAATTGTACAACAGCGAGGACCTGCTGGTGTTCATCGGTGGCGCGCGTGAGAACGGATCCCACGCCCCGACATGTTGAGCGTGGAGAGAACAGTTTGCAATGCACCATACCCGGTGAGTTCTTGAACACCGGCGATTACCGCATCGTGGTGAACTGTTTCCGCAAGGGTCGCCTGCTTTTCAGTATTCCGGAGAGTATCGCCTTCGAAATACATGAGCCCAAACGCGAAGGTGCGTGGTTCGGAAAACGCGCTGGAGTTGTACGACCAAAGCTGCAATGGCAACACGACGTGGTCCGTTCCGCGTCGGCAAGCACGATCGGGAGAAAGGGCGAGGACCAATGAACGTGCTTGATAAGGAATTCGTCTTTGCGATCGGGGCTCCCGCGAAGTGGTACCTCGTGGTTGAACCACATGTTGGCCGCACACCCCTCGGTAGCTTCGATTGGCGGCCAAGAACTCACCGTCTTCAGCCGCTATTTGGCACCTTGGGCCACCAACTTCCAGTTGGAAAAACGCAATCTTGATGAAGGCAGATGGGCACAAGGCTTGCCTTGCCTTTATACGGAGCAGGAGTTCGAGCAGCGCATGCTCACCTTTGTGGAGGACGTATATTCACGTGTGCTCCTTCGTAAGGCAGACGCCACACATATCTTGGACAAGCATCCGAACTACAGCAATCACCTACCGCTCATCGATAGATTGCTCCCCAAAAGCCGGTTCATCCACATCATTCGCGACGGCCGGGAAGTGGCGGTAAGTATGATGAGCGTGAACAAACGAGTAGGTCACAGCCCCGCGCATGTGCGCGAAACGGCGCGTGAATGGCACCGCTGCCTTACGAATGCTCGCGCATATGGGGCACGATTAGGTGCTGCTCGTTACATCGAGGTCCGCTACGAAGACCTGAGGATCGGACCGCAGAGCGTTTTTCGGAACTGTTGCAGTTCTGTGGTCTTGCAACGGATGATGGGTTAGCGGAACGTATCGCAAAAGAGCATGACATACAAGTGCGACAGGTCAGCAGAGGAGATACTGGCCTGAATGCGATGCGGACGCAACCTGGCAGGATCTGGAAAGAACGGATGAGCACCGAGCAACGTTGGATATTCGATGGCATGGCTGGTGGTTTGCTCCGCGATCTAGGCTATGCGCAACAGGGTTGGTGGGCATTGGGCACCGGTGATCGGCTGCGAATGTTACCCTACGGTCTCGCGAGCCGAACAATTCGTACGCTAAGGTCCTTACGATCGATCTGGGGCTCACCCGTTGAAGAGCAGCTCATATGAACACCGTTGACAGCCCCTCTTCCGTTGTGCGCGAAATGATCCAGGTAACACGAAGTTTTCTCCCCCCTCGCGCGGAATTCGACGCGTACCTCGACCGGATCTGGGCCACACACCACCTCACCAACAATGGTCCGCTCGTTCAGGAACTGGAAGCCAAGTTGAAGACCGATCTGGGGGTGGATCACTTCTTCTTCGTTGGCAACGGCACCATCGCTTTGCAGATCGCCATTCGGGCACTTGCTCTCGAAGGCGAGATCATCACTACACCATACAGCTACGTTGCCAGCACAACCAGTATTCTGTGGGAGCGTTGCGTTCCGGTGTATGCGGATATCGACCCGCGCACGTGTTGCATCGATCCCGCAGGGATCGAGGAACGGATCACCGAAAAAACGTCGGCTATACTCGCCACGCATGTATACGGAATGGCCTGCGATGTCGAGGCGATCGAGCGGATCGCTACGAAACATGGGTTGAAGGTCATTTACGACGGGGCCCATGCGTTCGGAAGCTCCTACAAGGGCCGATCATTGATGACCTTCGGCGACATATCCACCGGCAGCTTCCACGCGACCAAGATCTTCCATACCATCGAAGGTGGCTGCATTATCGTACGCGATCCGGAAGTTGCGCAGAAGGTTTTATTGATGCGGCAATTCGGCCATAACGGGGACGATCATTTCTTGGCCGGTGTGAACGGAAAGAACAGCGAATTCCATGCAGCCATGGGACTTTGCGTGCTCAACCATTTTCCGGAGATATTGGCGGACCGCGAAAAGCAATGGACAACCTATTTCCATGCGTTCCAAGATCTCGGGAACTGCTCGCTCTTGCGACCTGAGCAGCAGTTGGAGTTCAACCATTCCTATTTCCCGGTGATCTTCGATTCCAACGAACGGATGTTGCGAGCGAAACAGGTTCTGCTGGAGGAAGACATCGTCGCACGACGCTATTTCTATCCTTCGCTTGATGAACTGCCATACATCTCCGGCGCACACGTTTGTCCGGTCTCCCGTAGGATCGCTTCTACTGTACTCACGCTGCCCATGTATTTCGGATTCGGATCCAGGATCAGGCACGTGAATAGCAGCGGTGCGCTCCGTCCTGTGATGAGGTTGGGCGTTATGCAACCCTATGTGTTCCTTACAGGGTACTTCGCATACATCCATGCAACTTATCGTTTCGTTCTGTATGACGATGGCACCATCATGCGAGGATGCATCAACAGCCGGAATCGGATCATGGTCAACGGATCGGGAGCATACGATCACTGTTCCCTGTTGTAAAGGCAAGCCCGAACAAGAAGATCAGCGAAACTCCGATCCTGAGCGATAACTGGGCGACGAAGCTTTTGGCAACTATCCGACAGGCATATGCACGCGCGCCCCAATTCAAAACAGCATTTCCGTTGATCGAAGGTGTATTCACGTCTGGAGACCTGACCATTGATCGACTTGCCGCAAGAAGCATAAGTGCCGTTTGCGATCATCTTGGTCTGAACACGCAGTTGATCACTTCCTCCTCGGGTTACGGGAACGCGGAGCGATCGCGTTCATCGCCTGGTCGACATATGCAGACAGGAGCGCGCCACAACGCTCATTGTTCCCGATGGTGGTCGGGGGCTGTACGAGCGAACCGTATTCGCCGAAGCAGGCATCAACCTCCGATACATTCGTCCCATCGAAACACAATACCCTCATGGGAATGACCCGTGGATACCCTGGCTCAGTGTGATCGACGTGATCATGTACTTGCCACCTGCCGATACGCGAGCTTTATTGGATCATATTGAACTGGACTGATGCGCACCCCTGAACACATCATCAGTATCAATGGGGTTCCGCGCAGTGGTACCAGTTGGCTAGGGCAGATCATCAATAGCTCACCCGACGTCGCATTCCGGTTCCAACCGCTTTTCAGTTACACCCATAAAGGCGCGCTGCGCGAGGATTCCACGGCCGCTGAGATCATGAAATTCTACGGTGACATACTTCACACGAACGATAAGTTCGTGCTGCAGCGCGATCCGAATATCCATGTGGGCTACCCTGAATTCGCGAAGAACCCGCAACCCACTCACTTGGTGTACAAGAACGTCCGGTACCATTATTTACTGGAAGGATTGTTGGAGAAGATCCCGAAGTTGAACGTATCGGATCGTTCGCCATCCGTGCGCCGTGATCCATAGCTGGCATCGGGTCCCGCGAGAATTCAAACCCGAATGGGATCTTCAGACCCAGTGGCGGTCCGCCGAATTGAAGAACGCGGGCCAGCGCGAAGAGTACTTCGGATACGATCGTTGGAAAGAGGTAGCCTCCATGTTCGTGCGATTGGAACAGCGCTTTCCGGAACGAGTGACCTTGGTGAAGTATTCCGAACTACATGACGATCCGGTGCGAATTTCCCGATCCCTCTTCGACCGGATCGATCTTCCATTCGGCGCTGCCACACTAGACTTCATCTCCGAAAGTCAGAACAAGGTTGTGGACGATCCCAATAGTGTACACCGCGGCGGGCATAATGATCATGCCTGGATGGGGCAGCTGCCGGAAAGCATTGTATCAGCGATCCGTTCGGATCTGATCGGATCGCCATTAAGCGGTTTCTGGGATACTCCCTAGCCAACGCCAAGTAAGACCATGGACGAGCCGCTGGTATCCATTTCGGTCACAGCATACCAGCACGCGCAATTCCTACCGGCGTGTCTGGATAGCATTTTGGCGCAACAAGTGGATTTCGCATACGAAGTTCTTTTGGGGGAAGATGGCAGTACCGACGGCACCCGCGAGACGGCGATTCGATACGCAGCAGCGCATCCCGACCTCATCAGGCTCTTCCTGCACGATCGCAGCACAGTGATGGTCATCAACGGACGGCCCACGGGCAGGTACAATTTCCTGAACAACGTGAAGCACGCTCGCGGTCGGTACCTCTGCCACCTGGACGGCGATGACCGATGGATCGACCCCCACCGGTTGAAGATCATGGTGGACCACATGGAGCGCGAACCGCAACTGGGGATCTGCTTCCACAACGCGTTGAACGTGTATCCGGATGGTCGTCGCATCGATTATCTGCGCACATGGATGAAGGGAAGGCCGCTGAAGGAGACCTATGGAATGGAAGACCTGGCCGCCGAGAACTTCATCCCGACCAGTGGGGTCATGTGGCGTTTCACACCGCCGATGTCAACGTTTCCTGCGGAATGGTCTACTGCACAAGCAGGCGATTGGATGTTCAACTTGTACTTCGCTCGACAAGGGAAGATCGGATTCATCGACCGCATAATGAGCGAGCGCCATGTCCATGGTGGTGGTGTGATCAGTGGTACCGATCTCCAATACAAGATCGATGTGAACCTGCGCATGCTGGATACGATCGATCAAGTAACGGCTCAGGCCCATTCGGAACGGATCGAACAACGGCGCGTGGAATTGCATACAATGGCATTACAGGACGCGTTGGACAAGGGGTTGAAGCAGGAAGCGCTGAGCCACTGGAAAGCCCTTGCCGCTTCAAAAGCTTACAAGGATCCCACGGATGCGATTGCGGAATATGGTACTGGTCCGTATGCCCAGCTTGGCACGGTTCATTCACCGGATCCGTCCTGACCTGAACGACCCTGGTCCGGAACTGCCGGCCTGCCTAACGGTTTCCTGAATGGCTCATCGGAGCCATGGGCGAAAAAATGTTGATTCTTGCGCAACCTGAGCGATCTTTCGCCGATGGAGATCCTGTTGATCGGTAGCGGGAGTCGCGTGAAAAGTGCGATCGATGTTGTGCATGCCGCTGGTGAACACCGCGTATCGGGCATCGTGGACGATACGCTGAAGCCCGGCGATACCGTCTTTAATGTCCCGGTAATCGGCCCAGTGGATGATCTGTCGAGCATTTTGGCACAAATGGGAATAAAGCACGTGTTACTTGTGATCGCTGATATCGGAGTGCGTATGAATGCTGCACAACGCATAACGAGCCTGACCCCCGATCTTCTTTTCATTTCTGCGGTGCACCCAAGTGCTTATATCGGTCGGGATGTTTCGTTGGGCACCGGCACCTTGGTTATGCCGGGCGCTGTCATCGAAGCAGGGTCCACGATCGGGGAACATGTTGTCATCGGGGCCCATGTTTCGATAGGGGCTGATGGGCACATAGGCAGTTTTGTGAGCGTTGGCGCAGGTGCGGTAATTGCGGAAGCCTGTAGCGTGGGCAGTGGCACCTCCATTGGCATCCAAGCGGGTTTGATCAAGGGTATCATCGTTGGTACTCATTGCGCTATTGGCCCTGGTGCCATGGTCTTGGAGAGTGTTCCAGACCTGCATGTGGCGATCGGATCACCGGCAAAATGCGTGCGCACCCGGTTGGTAGGTGAACCTTATTCTTAGTCGCGTTCCGCACCTTCGCCTATCCGCGTATTCCACCAGTCGCAAATGCCGTCGTACGATCCTTATCTCAGCCTTCCGCTCACCGCGAACACGCAGGATCTCTACCTCGTGCGCACCAGCATTCGGCAGGCGTTGCGCTCGCAGCTGCCAAAGTGCCACGGCACTTTTCTCGATATCGGTAGCGGTCTGCAGGCCATATCGCGGTCTACCTCACCTCGGCTCCATCACGTGTGGAACAGTACATCGGCATGGACCTGCCGCCGCTGCGGCCGTAGGGTACCTATCGTGCAGTGAAACCCGATGTTGAATGGGATGGCCTTTGTAATGCCCGTTGCTAGCGAAAGCATCGATAGCGCCATGGCCACCGAAGTGTTGGAACATTGTCCGGATCTTGTGGTGGTGCACGGGAAGCCTATCGCGTGCTGAAGCCCGGTGGTTTCTGTTCTTCACCGTACCCTTTCTCTGGCCCCTGCACGACGTACCCTATGATGAGTTCCGCTACACACCTTTCGCCCTGGAGCGCATTGTGAAGAGCGCTGGCTTCACGCAGGTGAGCGTGAAGCCACTGGTGGTTGGGACGCCAGCCTCGCGCAAATGATGGGCTTATGGGCTATGCGCAGACCCATGCCTGATTGGAAACGGAATATCGTAAAGCGGATCACCCTGCCTGTGGTGAAGTATTTGATCAAGCACGATCATGTTCCCGATCCAAAAGTAGCCCCATGATCACCGGATTGATGGGCACCGCCGTGAAACCTGCGTGATGGCTTCCAGGGATCGCATCTGTATCGTATCGCCGAACCGCAACGCATGGAGCGAGACGTTCATCGCCAACCACATGGCGCATTTGCCCGGGGTGGAACTCGTGCTTACCGATGGCCATTTGCCCAAACGGAATGCGGACGGCGTCCTGCTCATGGCCCCCACGTTGGTGAAACGTGTGCTGCAACGCGTTCGGCGTGCGGATCCGAACGAAATGCTGCGCGGCACCATCACACGCCTGCTGAAGAAACACCGTACCACTGCTGTATTGGCGGAATATGGCCCCACGGGCGAGGCTATGTTGGAGATCTGCCAGCGCACGGGTGTTCGCTTGGTGGTCCACTTCCACGGCATCGACGCGTTCCATGTGAAATTGCTGAAAGACAACAACAACTACCAGCGCATTTTCAAAAGAGCTTTTGCCGTTGTTGCGGTGAGCCGTGAAATGGAACAGCAACTCCTGAAGCTTGGCTGCCCGCGCGAGAAACTGCACTACAACTGTTATGGCATCGAAGTGGATCGCTTCACGCCATCGGCGCCGGATAGAGCTCCCAAACACTTCCTGGCCGTTGGCCGCTTCGTGGATAAAAAAGCACCGCACCTTACGCTACTCGCCTTTCACAAAGCCTGGCAGCGCGACCCAGAGTTGCGGCTGACCATGGCTGGCGAAGGCCCCTTGTGGGAAAGCACCAAGCAACTCGCGCAGGCCGAAGGGCTTGGCAACGTGGTTGATTTTCCGGGGGTGATCACGAGCGAGCAGGTGGCGCAGCGCATGCAGCAGGTGCGAGCATTCGTGCAGCACAGTGTTGTTACGGCGGATAACGATCACGAGGGCACACCGCTCAGTATTCTCGAAGCCATGGCCAGTGGCTTGCCTATAATATCAACCCGACATGCGGGAATTCCGGATGTGGTAGAGCATGGTGTGGAAGGCCTGCTTTGCGAAGAGCG
>JADKFY010000017.1 GCA_016717305.1 Flavobacteriales bacterium | reverse complement strand
GGTACCATCGTCCAGACCCCAGAAATCTGTACGACCACCTTGATAGCTCAAAAAGTCCCGAAAGGTTGTTCGGGTGTTCACACCACCTCCCAAGCTCACCTGAAGGACCCGTTCACCGGTCGCACGTTTAGTGCGGATGTCCACGGCCCCACCGGAAAAATCACCGTAGAATTCCGGTGTGAATCTCCTGGTCATATTGATGCTTCCAACGACCTGTGTAGGAAAATGTCAAGCGGTGCAACTTTGCATCCGGGTCCGGAGAAGGCAAAGGAAGCCCATTGATGCAAGCTGCATTGTGCGATCGCCCAAGACCACGCACAACAACGTACTTGCCCCAACCGTACTGAGGCGCACCATCTTTTGAACACCTTCAGCAACGTCATTGGCCCGCTTTTTCTTCAACTCTTGAGCACCGATGTTCTGTACCAGGTCGGTGGACTCTTTGCGTTCCATAAGCAAAACTGCTTCGCGTTCGCAGTTCACGGTCTCCACCACTTCCCACTTCGCCGAGGTCGATCCCTTGGCCTTTCATTTCGACCGTGATCTGCACTGTTCCTCCTGCGGTTACCACCACGTTCCGTTCAACGGCCTCATAACCCACGAAGCTCACCAAGAGCACATGTTCACCGGCATCTGCGTCGAAGCTGAATTTTCCATCCAAGTCGGTAGTGCCACCCGTGCTGCCGTGCCTTTAATGGCCGCGTTCACCAAGGGCATGGGTTGCACTATTCCCCTTCGTTGGCGGTGGTCGTACCGGCCACGGTGCCTCTCTGTGCGAAGGCGTTCGGACCAAGGAAGAGAGCGATACAAAGGGTTAACGTTCTGTACATGGCAACAGGAAATGGAATTTGTTCCTTTCCCGTTACAAAGTCCATTCGGCCTGATCCTGGCCCTTGCCGTGATGTTAAGGCTCGGTTATGGCGTAGGCGGGGGTGAAAGGTTAACGTGTTACCAACACGATCACATCAGGAACCACCACTTGGGATGGTCCTTCCGCCGTTGCGCTTCTTGCCACATCACCACCAATCGATCTTGTAGGAGCGTCGTTGCCTCTTCCACGGAATCCCCCCCACGAGGACAATTTCAGATTCCTCTTCGCCGATCGTTCCTTCAACGATCGTGCGGTCGTCTGCTCCAGCATGGGTGCTGATAATCCTTGCCATAAAAGCAGGATCGGAAAGTTCTTCACCTTGCCTGTTTTTGGATCGATGTTACGGTTTCAGCTTTCATCAATGTACCAGCACCGCCCGGCAACACCACGAGACAAATGCTGTACTTCAGTAGCAGGACCTTGCGAATGAAGAAGCGTTCAAAGGTGAGGCTGACGTCAAATACGGATTCGCGTATTGCTCATGCGGCAACACGATGTTGCAACCAACGCTAGTGGCCCACATCCTTCGCACCCCGGTTGCGGCTTCCATGATGCCGGGTCCGCCGCCGGTCATGACCGTGAACCCCACACGGCCCACCCGACGTGCAAGGTCCCGGGCTGCCTCGTAATAAGGATGATCTTCCTTGAACCGTGCGCTTCCGAAGGGCGCAACGCACGGCCAACAAGTGCAATTTCCGAAAGCCGATGAATTCCCGCGAGCAATGCTGATCGCGTTCTGGGCTCACGCCAGCGGGAACGTGTCCGGCGAGAAGCGCAAATCGATGTGCTTGGGTCTTTTTCCGACATGGCCCGCGAAAGGTAGCGGCTACTGCAATGAATTTGCCCTTGACCAAGTACACTGCGTATATGCCATACTCTTCCACATCTCTTCTCTTGACGACGTTCCTTTCGCCCAACCGCAGTTGGGAAAATGCCAGCTATGAATCATGGACCGTCGTGGGATCGCCACCGAGGCCGTGGAATGGAGTTCGGTGAAAGACCAGCGATGGTGGTGGGCTGATGATACATTCGCACCACAACTCTGCTGGCGAAGCACCGATGCACATACAGGTTCGTATTCCCTCAACTTGCCGCACACGGTGACCTCTGCCGTTGGAGCAGCGACCAGGTTATTGACCAACGGTCGGGTACATGCTGGATTCACCATTGCGAACAGCTACGTCTTTTCCGACTTGGTTACTGCGGAATGGAACACCGTGTGCGGTTCACGACCGGACAGTTTGATCGGCTGGTACAAAGCCTCACCTGCTTCCGGTGATCGAGCAAAGGTCACTGCATTGATGCACGTTGAACAAGGCAAGTTGCCGATGTTCGATACCTATCCGAATTGGGTTGGCGCGGCCGCATGGGGCGCGAACGGGGATAGTGGTTCGATGATCTGGGCGATCCACAATGTATACACGCAACGCCGGATGAGTCATTGCTTTCGTGAATGCAAGTACGAGCTTCGACCCGAACGTAGGATATAACACCAGTGGAGAGCCTAATGCCGCAACGGACTTCTCGGTGGAGAGCTCCGATAAGAACGGTGATTTTTCAAATGCAACGGTGATCGGAACGGTGAACAGCATCCGCTTCTGGAACCATTCCGTGCACGCATCCCGGCTGGAACTATCACCAGGCAGCAGTTACTTGCTGCGAGTAGTAACCCGTCGGAATATTACGCCCGGTGCCGACCGGGATCGTCGTGGGAGATCGGTACTGGGATCGCTTCGATCACACTGCGGATGCCATTGTACGTGTGATCGATCACACTATTCTGGTGGATCGCGCACCAGTGAACTCGAACGTCCGCGCTACGAACTTTATTGATGCGCGCGGTGCACGTGTTGGTAGGGTCAACTGCGGGAATGCGATGAATCACATTCCTGTCGATGTCGCGCAAGGCGTAATGGTGTTGCGGGTGTTCCATAAGAGCGGTGCGTTCGTTCAGCGCGTGTTCGTGCCGTAAGGAGGTCGTGTGGTCCGGAGATGATCAGCATCCATATGCCTTAATTGATGGATCTCGTTTGATCCGTCCGACCCAAACAAGGATCTGGTCGGTCGCTGATCAAGGTCGAATGAAGCGGTGCACGACGCCAGCATCCGTGCGCATGAGCAACACCCCGGCACACACGTGGCCTAGTGCGATCGCGTTCGTGCGCGAGAAGGTTGTCACCACGCGGCCATGTACGTCGAACATTTCGCCGGATGCGGTGCGGACAAGCGCAAGAGTTGATCCTCGGCATCTAACCAAACATGCAAAGGCAATTCACCCTGTATATCTGAAACCGGTGTGCCCGTGCCGCCCATGAGCCTTGCCACATAGTTCCTCGTGGTGCCATTGAAGCCAGTGAATTCACCACCGATGATGAGCGAACCATCAGGTTGAAGGGCCATGTCGTACACCCCATTGTCAAGACCGAAAGCTCCGGTCCTGTGCTCCAATTAAGGTCCAGCGACCCATCGTTGTTCACGCGTGCCACATCTTGCGCCTGTAGTTCATTGTAGTCAAAGAACGATCCACCGAGCAGCATACGGCCATCCGGTTGCAGGGCCATAGCGAGTATACCTCCTGATGTACTGGTACCACATCGAAAGTAGGGTCGAGTGCTCCAGGATTTCTACCCGAGCAAGGAAAGGTTGATCGGTTCCATTGAAGTCCGTGAATGATCCGCCGATCACCAAGTTGCCATCCGGTTGGCGTACCATACAGTTGATACTTCCGAATTCCGCACCTGATCCCGGGTCGAAGCTGGTGTCCAATTCGCCATTGGAATTGAGCCGTGCGATGCAGTTGCGGTCCGTGCCATTGTAGCTATTGAATGAACCGGCTATGATGATACGACCATCAGGCTCCACTGCAAAGGCGGAGATGTCTGTCGCGATGCCGATACTTCCGAGGCCGGTGCCTGGGTTGAAGCTCGGGTCTGGACTTCCGTTCGAGTTCAAGCGCGTTATGCCTGTACGCGATATTCCGTCGAAGGATGTGAAGTTGCCACCAACGAGGATCTTTCCATCGGGTTGCAAGGCGATCGTACTCACGATCCAATCAGCGCCCGCTCCTGGGTTGAAGGAAAGGTCCACGGTGCCGTCAACGTTCAAGCGTGTGATCATGCTATGGCCGGACCCGTTGAATGATTCGAACTGCCCACCCACCAGGATCTTTCCGTCAGGCTGTACCGCGAAGCAGAACACGGCGAACACATCAGGGGCTGCGTTTGCGTTGAAGCCTGCATCCAAACTTCCATCCGCATTGAGCCCAGCGAGCACGCTACGGGTTGACCACTCACCTCTGTGAAGTCACCGGCGGTCAGCACTTTGCCATCGGGTTGCAGGGTGGTCACGAAAACGCGCGCGTTCGGTCCTTCACCGGGGTCGAATGTCCGATCCACAGAGCCTGGCTGGGCGAATAGGGCGGAGCTGGAAACCATCATACTGATGGCCAAGGAGAGTAAGTTTCGATTCATCATGTGATGTGGAGTTTCGTGAACGGGTGTGCGATATATCAGCTGATAGAACTGCTTCACCGATCAATGATGGACTGAACGACGAAGTACATGACAAAGGAATGTTGCCCATCCATCGCGGTGCAATAGAACATTGGTTATATGCTGTTTTGAATTGTGGCACCGTAAGACGTTGCATGCCTTTCATTAGGGGTATCACAGAGCTGTGTTCAGGTGTTCAACCGAACAAGTTCTGGCACTTTAACGTCGCTGCGCTAACACGAACTACACACTCTCCGTCACCCCAACAACCCCTTCCAACGCCGCCTTCGCGATCTGCACATTCTTCACGTCCTGCACACTGATCCGCAGGGTCCCGGCCTTCTCGTATACCTTGAAACGTCGTGGCTGCGACTGCACCGCACGCAACACTGCGTGGAATGTATCGCCAGCGAAGAACGGATGCTTTTGATCGGCGATGAAGGTGCCGATGAGCGTGCCTTTCTTCAGGACCATTTTCTCTAGGCCAATTTGTTGACCAAGCCAACGAAGGCGGATCGCTTGCATGAGCTCTTCCACTTGTTCTGGGATCGGTCCGAAACGATCGGTAACTTCCGTGGTGAATTTTTCGAGTTCGTTCTCGTCCTTGATGTCGTCCAGCTTGCGGTAGAGTGCGAGGCGTTCGGCGGTTTCGCTCACGTAGCTGTTCGGGATCAGCATCGTCAGGTCGGTCTCAATGATGCAATCATCGCTTTGGTCCCTACTTGATCCACGCGCCAATTGCCTGTCTTCGAAGAGTTCCTTGAAGTGTTCGTTCTTCAATTCGCGCACCGCTTCTTCGAGGATCTTGTGGTAGGTCTCGAAACCGATGTCGTTGATGAAGCCGCTCTGTTCCGCGCCGAGCAGATCGCCTGCACCACGGATGTCGAGGTCCTTCATGGCGATGTGGATGCCGCTGCCGAGGTCGCTGAATTGTTCGATCGCTTGCAGGCGTTTGCGCGAAAGGTCCGGCAGTAGGTGCGGACTTGGAGCAAGCAGATAGCAGTACGCTTTCTTGTTGCTGCGACCTACGCGTCCGCGCAATTGGTGCAGATCGCTCAGTCCGAAATTCTGTGCTTCGTTCACGAGGATCGTGTTCGCATTCGGGATGTCCAGGCCGTTCTCCACGATGGTGGTACAAACGAGCACATCGGTGTTGCCTTCAATGAAATCCATCATCACTTCTTCCAGCTTGTGGCCTTCGAGCTGGCCATGCCCAACACCAACGCGCGCACCCGGAACCAGCTTGCGATCATGTCGGCGATGAAGGTGATGTTCTTCACCTTGTCGTGGATGAAATACACTTGGCCACCGCGTGAAAGCTCGTATTCGATCGCGCCGCATCACTACTTCATCATAGGGTTGCAGCATGGTCGAAACCGGATACCGGTTCGGCGGCGGCGTGCTGATGATGCTGAGATCGCGGGCGCCCATGAGGCTGAACTGCAAGGTGCGCGGGATCGGTGTGGCCGTGAGCGTGAGCGTGTCGACGGTGGCGCGCAACGTCTTCAACTTGTCCTTTACATTCACGCCGAACTTCTGTTCTTCGTCAATGATCAACAAGCCGAGATCTTTATACACAACATCCTTGCTCACCAAACGGTGCGTACCGATCAGGATGTCGATCTTCCCTTCCTTCAGGTCCACAAGGATCTGTTTTTGTTCGGCGCTGCTGCGGAAGCGATTGATGTAATCCACACGAACGGGTAGGCCCTTCATGCGTTCTTTGAACGACTTGGAATGTTGCAAAGCGAGGATCGTCGTCGGCACCAGCACCGCCACCTGCTTGCTATCGCACACCGCTTTGAACGCCGCGCGGATCGCGACTTCCGTCTTGCCGAAGCCGACATCGCCGCATACCAGCCGATCCATGGGCGTGGCCTTTTCCATGGTGGCCTTTTCCTGTCAGGCGTGTACTCATAAATGAACGACGCTTCCAGTTCGTGTTGCAGGTAGTTATGCGGCAGAAATGCGAAGCCCGGCTTGCTCTGGCGTTGGGCGTAAAGCTTGATCAGGTCGAAAGCCAATGCCTTCACTTTCGCTTTCGTTTTCTCCTTCAAGTTCTTCCAAGCAGGACTTCCCAGCTTGCTCACTTTCGGGGCTGCTCCACTTTCTTCACCACTGAATTTGCTCACGCGGTGCAGGCTGTGGATGCCCACGTACAGGATGTCGTTATCGCGGTAGATCAAGCGTATCGCCTCTTGGATGGAACCTCCGGCATCGATCTTTTCCAACCCGCTGAACACGCCAACACCATGATCGATGTGTACAACAAGGTCGCCGGGTTTCAGTTGGGTGAGTTCCTTCAACGTGAGTGCCTGCGAGTTCTTGCGGAAACCTTCCTTCAGCCGGAAACGGTGGTAACGTTCGAAGATCTGGTGGTCGGTGTACAGCACCAGTTTCAACTCGGGGTCGATGAACCCTTCATGCAGGTCAAGCACCAGCGGCGTGAAGGCCACCTCATGCTCCATGTCGTTGAAGATCGTGTACAGCCGTTCGCTCTGCTTGGCGTTGCTGCACGCGATCAAATTGGTGTAGCCCGCGTTCTGTTTGTTGTGAAGATCACCGCTCAGCACTTTGAATTCCTTCGCGAATGTTGGCTGCGGACGCAGTTGGAGATCCACCATAACCTGCACGTGCTTTTCTTGCGTCGCGTTATCGTCGCGTCGTTGCGCCGTTGCGGTTGAAAAATTCTCGTTGTCCCCCGTGCCTTTGTGTTGAACCGCATTCGCCCAGAACACTTTCCGGAACCCAAGCAATCCTTTGATCAACGCAGTGTCCGTTGCGAGCAATTCACTCGGGAGTGCATGCTTCTCCTTTTCGGGAAGGCGATCATAAGTCTCATTGAGCAACTTCAATTGCTTCGCGGCGGCATCACCGATCGCTTGCATGTCGCGCATCCAGATCGTCGCATTCTCGGGTAATTGCGCGAAGAAGAGTTGCTGGCGTGCAGCATCCTCATCCTGCAGATCGGGTACGATCACGGCTTCCGCAAGGCGCTCCACGGTAAGTTGGTCCTGTGGATCGAAACGACGAACGCTTTCAACAGTGTCGCCATAAAGTTCGATGCGGTAGGGCTTGTCGCTACCATAACTGAAGATGTCCACAATGCCGCCGCGCACACTGAACTGCCCCGGTTCGTACACGAATTCAACGCGCGTGAAACCGGTCTCGTGCAACCATTCCTCCAGCGTATCTATCGGCAGTTCTTCGTTGCGCTTGATCGAAAGCGTGTTCTTCTGCATCGCCTCTTTACTGACAACGAGCGGGACCAGCGCATCAGGGTATGTGACGATTACCAAGTGCTCCGGCTTCTTCATCAGCACTTCCAGCACCTCGGTCCGGCTCACGCGCTCTCCGTCATGATGGCCATCCGGATCGTATGGTGATCGCGACGGTGCCGGATAGAAGAGCATGTCCTCAGCCTTTTTCGCGTTGCGCGCATCCTTGTCGGTACCGCGCAATGCTTCCAAGTCGTTGATGAAGTAGGCCGCCTCTTCCTTGTCGGTGAGGACGAAGACATGCACGCCCTTCATGCGGTCGATCACCGATGCCGCGATGAGCGCTTGCGAGGAACCGATAATACCAGCGATCTGCACGCGTGCGGAATCCGGCTTCAGTGCATCGGCGATCTGCGCAACGCGGGTGTCTTTACGGTAGAGGGATAGAAGGTCAGGTAGGGAGGTCAAGGACATGCTGTACAGCTAGAATTCTGTGGAGTTGATCCAATCGTGGATGTCTTGAGCGATCAGCGTGTATGCAATTCGAGTTCCGGACACTCCATCTGTACCGAAATACTTGGTGAAGACATCGTAGACCAAGTCATGGATCTCATCAACGCTTTGACCAGGAGAAATGCGTGGCAGCATAGAGCTTGATTCCATGTCGTACTCATCAAGAGGAGCACCACCAGCGATCAGTCCAATTGGATCATGATCGTTGACCAGTTCTCGCAGATGCATCAGTCTGCGTTTGTAGGTAGCCCGAATATTCGTTTTCATGGACGCCAAAATGCCCGAAACCCGGTGCCGGGGATTCCGGGCATCGGGTTCGGGAACGGGTGCGAAATTAGTACGCGGTGGTGCAACTCACTTCTCGGCCAGCACATCCACCATTTCCAAAGTGGGTGGCGTGGAGAGCAATTCGTCGGCTTTCGCCATCAGTGCTGCGGCAATGGGGCCGTCCAAGTGGGCCTTGCGACCGGCTTCATCGCTGAAGGTGTCGAAGATGCCAAAGGTGCTGGGGCCGATCTTCAGGGCGAACCATAGGTTGGTGCCTGTTTCTGGCTTGTGCTAATGGCAGCGCGCTTTTGAGAAAGGCTTCGAGCTCGGCTTCTTTTCGGCTTTAGCTTCGAGGCGGGCTAGGATGGCGTACTTGTTCATGGGTTCTGGGTTTGAATAGAGAGGTACGGGAGTGAGCACCCGATCGGATCGAAGGACGCTACGGATCAAGAAATAGAGTGCTTCTCAACTCTGTCTTTAACCTCGCCCTTCCAACATCTTCAGGAGCCGCTGCTCTACTTCAGATCCCTCCTTTCGGTACGCCGCCAACTTTCCTGCATTTGCTTTGAAGGACAACTTTCGTTCCCAGATCCCGAAAAGCAACAGCGGGCAGTATCCGTCATAGCTCACTTTTCCATCTTGCGTGGAGACCTCGAACACGATCAATGAACCTCCTGTGGACTCTTTGTAGAACGTCAAATGGTCCGGTCGGTTGTGCAGCTTGTACACCAGCGTGTGGTCCATGTTGTGCGATGTTATGCGTTCCGTGGGACCTTGAAAGCGCATCTGCTTGAAGCCTTCCTTCCGGAACCAAGCATCGATCAAGGATCGGAGTGTTTGTTCGTCGGTCATTTTATCCGGGCATCTGCGGTATGGGCCATCGAACCAAAAGCGATACGCTAGAATTGGTGCTCATCACAAATTACGAATTCGCCTACTTCGCCTCTATTGCAATTTCCAATTCATGCATCTTCAAAACCGTGTTCCAGTTGCGTCCGGTGTTCACCACGCCGATCCACTTATCGAACTTCTCAGCCATCTTGCTGGTGCCGAAACCATTCGGAGTGTGGATGTAGCAAACGCCCTTGACCATCTTCAATTCTTCAGCGCCAACCGCTAGTGCTTGGATCCGTTCGATCGCATCTGGTTTCGGCGTTTCGGCGAGCAGCAAGGCATGCACATGCTTTCCTTCGGCCTTGTTCGGGAACGGGTGGTTCTTGATCACGGCTTCCCATTCTGCCAATGTTGGTGCGAAAATGGGTTTGTCGAAACCGAATTTCTTCTTGCAGATAGCGGCCACTTTGGTAATTGTCTCTTCACGCGAAAGAGCACTACGCACTAGTGCATTTCCACTGTTGATGTAAGTGGTTGCGTGCTTGAATCCAGCCTTCGTAAGCGCTTCGCGTAACTGTGCAACGGGCAGTTGCGTAGCACCCCCAACACCGCGGAAGAGCAACAGGTACGTGGTCATTACGGCCATGATCAGAGGCACTAGTTCTTCACCATCCGCGTTGTGGAAACGCCGCCGTTGTCAACTACGCGAACCATGTATGCTCCCGCATTCAACATGGAAACATCAACCGAGACACGCGTTCCAGCGATGCGTTGTTGGATCACTGATCGCCCTTGGGCATCGATGATGAAAACAGTTGCAGGCAGGTCGTCGGTCCGTTCAATTTGCACAATAGAATTCGCAGGGTTCGGTGAAAGGGTCAGCACTTTTTTGCGCAGTTCATCCACACCCGTGATCACCACTTGTACCGGTTCCGAAGCTGCCGAGGTACAACCGAACCCATCAACAACCACAACAGCGTATGACCCACCTGTAGTGGCATCGATGCATTGCGTGGTTCCATCGGGAACAGGCTCTGCGTTGCGGTACCATTGGATCGCGCCATCGAGCAAGCTGCACAATGTGGTGCCATCAATAGTAACTGTAGGCACTTGTAGCACGCTGGAGCAACCTACTTGCGCACGATAGATGTCACCGTATGCGCCTCCGATCACAATGTATCCATCCACATAAGCAGCGTCGCTGATCCCGGCGTTGAATATCTGCGGCAATACGTTTGCCCAGGTAACACCACCGTCCGTGGACTTTTCCGTTTGTCCGGTGCTGGCAACTACATAGCCTGTGTCGTTATCGGTGAAGAAGATGCTCACGCCTGATTGCGGCGTGCCGAACATTTGGGTCCAATTGTCGCCGCCATCCGTGGTGCGCCAGTACTTGGTCCAGCCATGCAATGCATCGTTGAAGAACACGGTAGGGGAACCGCCCATCGGGGGCAATGGTTGCCACGTCACGCCGCCATCGGAGGTGCGGTAGTTGTCACCGTACTCACCCACCGCGTAGCCTTGCAGGTCATCCACGAACCAGAGATCGCTGATGGTGATGTTGCCAACATCGAGCACATGCGTCCAAGAGCTGCCGTTGTTGGTGGTGCGGTAGATCCCGCCGTACACCGCGCCGCCACCAACGATGTGTGTGGTGGCATTCAAACTCCAAGTACAACGTATGGCCACATTCGGACCCGTGCCGTTGATTCCCGTTGCAAAGAAATCCGTGGTACGACCGAAGGATCCGCTACCTCCACCACGACACCCTATGCCGTCTGATCGCAAATGAACGCCCAGGCCTCCGCTCGGCGCAGTCACCCATGAACGACCTCCATCTGTAGTGCGCAGTCCATTTCCGGCCACGCCGATGTTGTTGTTGGCGAAGCTCATTTTGTTTACGGCGGAAGATGAGGTTCCTTCTTTGAGAACGGCCCAGCTCAGGCCCATGTTATTGGTGCCTTGTATCCGTCCATTGGTGCCCAGCATTCCGTGTCCACTTGGCGTTAAGGCAACGCTTTGGTGTTCGCTGCTTCCCACTTGGAGCTCCGTCCACGTGAGACCGCGATCCGTGCTGCGGATGGTCCGGCCCCACCAGCCGCAAGCCACGATCACATCACCTTGCACAGCCATCGCATTCATACTGTAAGTGGTATTGGATGGTATCGAATCCCACGTCACACCGCCGTCCGTGGTGCGGATCACTTCGCCTGCGCTGCCCACGGCAACGCCTTCTTGTGTGGTGAAGAAGTGCAGGTCGCGCATCAATACCAGTTGATCGAAAGGCCCCACGTTCTGCCAAGTGAGACCTCCATCGGTGCTCTTCAACATTTCCCCGGCGTAGCAACTGGCGTACCCGATGTTCTCGTCCACGAATTGGATATCGGTCATGTAGTTGCTCGTGGGTTGGTTGCTCTGCATCAGCGTCCACGTAACGCCAGCATCCGTGCTTCGGTAGATCTTTCCGCTCTGCGTGCCCACCCAGCCAAGCGTATCGTTCAGGAAGAACACACAATTCAAATGGCCGTATGTAGGATTGAACGATGAGGTCGCCGTGCGGAACCCGTCCGTGGTGCGATACACGATGCCGCTGTTGCCAACACAAACGCCGCGCTCTTCATCCCACATGTGGATCGCCAATGGGGTGTTTTGGAGCAAGTGCTGTCGTCGTTGCCAGGTAATTCCACCATCCGCAGTGCTAAGGATCGCGCCATTCACCCAGTCGGTAGCATAGCCCACGAGATCGTTCACCATCACCAGATCCTTGAACTCGCTTGTGTTCTTTATGGGGGTTACGAGTTCCCATTGGGCGTTGGCCACGAACGCAACGATAAAGAACAATAAAGTGAAGTAGCGCATGGGGTTTTTGATCGTGTTAGGACGAGGTACACCTTGACCAGGAATTGGTTCAATTGACGCTGTTAGCTCTTCATCGCCTTCTCCACCATACCCTTACTACCGATGTACAATGGGCAACGCTGGTGCAGTTCAGTTGGCTTAAGGTCCAAGATGCGGGTGGTGCCATCGGTGGCCATACCCCCGGCCTGCTCCACGATCATGGCGAGCGTGTTGGCCTCATAGAGCAGTCGCAATTTCCCATTCGGCGATTTCTTCGTGGCAGGGTAAATGTAGATCCCGCCCTTCAGTAAATTCCGGTGGAAGTCCGCGACAAGGCTCCCGATGTATCGGCCACTCATATTCTGCCTCTTGCAATCGTCGATGTAGTTGCGCACGCCCTCGCTGAAGTCGAAATAATTGCCTTCGTTCACAGAGTATATGTTCCCCTTCTTCTGGAGTGGTCATGTTCGCGTGGCTCAGGCAGAAGGTGCCGATGCTGGGGTCCAGTGTGAAGCCGTTCACCCCGTGGCCCGTGGTATAAACGAGCATGGTGCTGCTTCCATAAATGATGTAGCCCGCAGCCACTTGCGCTGTACCCGATTGCATGAAATCTTCCATCGTTGCCGTTTCGCCTTCACTTATCCGGCGATAGATGCTGAAGATCGTCCCGATGCTCACATTCACATCGATGTTGCTGCTGCCATCGAGTGGATCCATGGTCACCACGTACTTGCCGCCATTGTTGAAGTGTACGATCTCCTCGTTCTCTTCACTGGCCACAGCGCATACTTCACCTTGGCTACGGAGTAGGCGGATGAACAGGTCGTTGGCATACACGTCCAGCTTCTGCTGCTGTTCGCCCTGCACGTTCTCACTGCCTTGCGCACCGAGAATGTCCTCAGCCAAACCGGCCTTGTTCACCTCGCGGTTCACCATCTTACCCGCTAGGCGGAAGCTGGTAAGCAGCTGCGTTAATTCGCCGGTCGCATAGGTGAATTCGTGCTGCCGTTCGGTGATGAATTCGGCGAGGGTCTTGATGTTGGCCATGTTGATCGAAAAGAAATACGTAGAAGGGTTCGACTGCAAATATCGGCTGTACGCGATCTTTGCGCACCATGAAGTTCACGATACGCAAGGCAGAAGTCCGCGATGTGCCCCGAATGCTGGAGCTGGTGCGGGAACTGGCGGTTTTCGAAAAGGAGCCTGAAGCGGTAACCGTCACGTTGGAGCACATGCGCGAAGCCGGATTTGGTCCTGATCCCGTGTGGGTCGGTTGGGTAGCAGAGGTTGAAGGGTTGATCGTGGGGATCGCGGTGTGCTATGAGCGATATTCCACGTGGAAGGGGAGACGATTGTATTTGAGGACATTGTGGTAACCGAGGAAGCGCGTGGTAAACGAATAGGCGAAGAGCTATTTCGGCAATGTGCCAAATATGCTGTGGAAAAGAACTATGCGGGCATGCTTTGGCAGGTCCTTGACTGGAACACGGATGCGATCCGATTCTATGAACGTTTCGGTTCGGTACTTGATCCGCAATGGGTTAACGGTTCTTTGGAATTGGATGAGTTGAGGAAGTTAGTTTAAGAAGTCTTGTGTCGGAAGTCTAATAGTCTTGAGTCGGAAGCCTTGGTCAGGGAGTCATTAGTCTTGAGCTAGAAGTAGTTTGGTCACGTTGAACGCCGTGAAATGGGTAAGTGCAACAACTATATGCTTATCAGAAGGGGTTCAAACTTTCGATGATGATCTTCCGGCGAACGAAGAAATTCCCGGCTGAAGAGAAGTACAGTATGACCGACCAGATCCGTCGAAGTTCACGATCTGTAGTGGTGAATTTGGCGGAGGCTTATCGACATAGGAGAACACAAAAATATTTCGAGGCCAAACTGAACGACTGTGAAACCGAACTTGCGAAACGCAGGTATGGCTGGAGTTTGCGTTTGCTTGCGAGTACATTGCACAGAATGAATATGAAGAATATTTCACTTTATCCGAAGAAGTTGGTGGGTTGCTCCACTACATGGCAGCGAATCCTAAGAAATTCCTGTAACAACATGGGCTACATGATGTACCAGAGACTCATGACGCATTCGACTAACGACTCACGACGCATTCCGAAATGAAAGTGTTCAAATTCGGAGGGGCTAGTGTGAAGGACGCGCAGGGTGTTCGCAAACTTTCCAAGGTGTTGACGCACTTCCAAGATGATGATCTCGTCATCGTTGTCAGCGCCATGGGAAGACCACCAATGCGTTGGAGAAGGTCGTGAGCACTTGCCAATGGGAATGGAGTGGATCTGGTTTAGAAACGTTGCGCCGAGGCCACTTGGCAATACTCGCTGAAGTAGCACCGCAGGATGTAGCGGCAGCAGCGGAACTGATCCTGCACTTCGATCGGCTCAATACCTATTTGAATGGCACGCCATCAAGCAACAGGGATCGAGATTATGATCACGTTGTTTCGTATGGCGAATTGTGGAGCACGTTGATCATAAGTGCACATTTGAAAAGTGTACAACTGGCGAACACATGGGTGGATGCAAGGACCATTGTGCGAACCGACGAACTGTACCGCGCTGCGCGTATCGATTGGGCAACCTCGGAATTACGGGCTTCGACATTGTTGAGCGAGGTCGATGGAAGTCCTAAGCGCATTGTTACACAAGGTTTCATTGGCTTTAGTTCCGAGGGCACCAGCACAACATTGGGGCGCGAAGGTTCCGACTTCAGCGCAGCCATCTTCGCTTACTTGCTCGATGCGGAAAGCGTAACGATCTGGAAGGACGTCCCCGGGATGTTCAACGCGGACCCGAATGTTTTTCCGGACACGAAGTTGCTCTCGCACATCAGCTACCGCGAGGCGATCGAGTTGAGTTATTTCGGAGCCAGCGTGATCCATCCACGCACATTGCAGCCGTTGCAGAAGAAGAACATTCCGCTCTATGTGCGCTCTTTTGTCGATCTGAACGCACCGGGCAGCACCATTGATGACCGAAGCGAGAATGATTCGTTGATCCCGTCTTTCATTGTAAAGCCGAAACAATTGCTGATCAGTATCACACCGCGCGACCTGAGCTTTATTGTAGAGGATAATTTGAGCGACATCTTCAAGCGCTTTGCAACAATGAACGTGCGGATCGAACTGATGCAGAACAGCGCGGTGGCGTTCAGCGTTGTTGTTGACGATTCGTCAAGAGCGCGCTCGCTAACGGAAGAGTTGCGAAAGGATTGTGAAGTGCTGTGCAACGATGGTTGCGAATTGATCACCGTACGTCACTACGATGAGGTCACACTAGAGGAACTGCTGAAGCATAAGGAAGTACTCGATCGAACAACGCTCACGGACCACGGCACGGTTCGTTGTGAAATGAGCCAGATGAAAATGCGGCACACTAGGAACTTCCTTCTCGATCCAAGGTCACTGGTCGTCGTGCTCCTCATCACCTGTTCGCACTTGGGTTTTCCCCAGAGCCGCACATCCGCCAAAGACAGTCTGAGTTGGTGGTGAAGGAACTACGCCATCGTATGTTGGTCGCCGACAGCACTGGTTCCGCGGCATTGGGAGCAGAACTGCGGGTGTCGCTTTCGCGCGAAGTGAAGTCGCCGGAAGCGATCAAGCTCTTGCAGCAAGCAGTGGATACGCTTCATCGGTCGGTCCGCGAAATACCGAGATCGCCGTCCGGTCCGAGTTGGCGGAAGCGCTGCGTGAAGCGGGAAAGGCGCCAAGCCTATTCCGAATTGCTCCAAGTGCGCAGCTTGATAGAGGCACGCGAGCGGGATTTCGGTGAACGTGCTGGAATGGACAGCGTAACGGCTGTTGCACGCTTCAATGGCCTTGAATGACAGCCTCTCAAAAGTGAACGCGCAAGAAAGTGCAGTCCATGAAGCGAGCATCAAGAGATCGTCCGAACTGTTAAGGACCTGGCAATGGGCAACGCTCGGTATAGCCTTGTTGTGGTTGGTTTCCATGGCACTTCTGTTGTACAGAACGGGCCGGCTACAGCGTCGCAGCATCAAGGCAATTGAAGAATTGCAAGTGAAAGTCCGTGCCTTGGAGCAGCGACCTGTGAACGTTCAACGCGTGCCGAAAGAAGAGTCCTTGCCTCTGCCAGTTGTCAAAGAGATTCCTTCAGCAGTGAAAGGAGGTAGCTGACCGGATCGACCCGATGATCTGGCATGTTCCGTAGGCAAGCTCCGAGCGATTGGAAACGCTGAAAGCCGCACGGGATGTGGAGATAGTGATAAAGTCGTTCGTGTGGTCCATTCGTTGAAACCACAATTGGTGGCGATCGATGCCGGGCGCTACACACCCCTTGTGTACCGCGATCACTTCTGCAGAAGCTCGCAGTTGACCAAGCCAAATTCGATCGGACGTTGATGAATTTCAGGTCCAAGTCGAACGAACACTTCGAGAATTAGAGACTAACGGTCTGACCAACTTATCACCCGATCCGGGTAATCGCTGATGATCGCATCCACGCCCAGGTCCAGCATGCGCGTGATATCAGGCACTTCGTTCACCGTCCGACCACCAGTTCAATATCCCTTTCGCGCAGGTTCTTCAACATAGCCTCGTTCGCCATGGAATAATGTGGGCTGTAGATGTTGGGCTTGAAGCAGCGGGCGAGATTTCCTTCATCCCCGGTCATTCTCACCGGAAGTGCAACGAGGAGGTCATCCCGTTTGCATGCACCGGCTTCCAAAATGGCAGGATCGAAGGATTGAAGGATACAGCGCTCGGAA